>DATGFP010000050.1:0-35515 GCA_035309005.1 Allostellaceae bacterium
CTCGCGCCGGCGACGACGCTGTGCATCAGCGCCGAGGTGCTGCCGGTCATCAACGAGTACGAGCGCAGCTCGACGACGGTGATCAATGCCTATGTCCGGCCCATCGTCGAGCGCTATTTGTCGCGTCTTATCGGCGAGGTACAGCGCATCGGCATCGATGTGCCGCTGCTGCTGATGCAGTCGAATGGTGGGCTCACCACCGCCAAGGCCGCCGCGGTGACGCCGATGCACATCATCGAGTCGGGCCCGGCAGCCGGGGTTATCGGCGTGCAGGCGTTGATGCGGCGGATCGGCGTCAAGAACGCGATCTCGTTCGACATGGGCGGCACCACCGCGAAAGCCTCGCTGATCGAAAACGGCGCAGTGACGCGCGCCGCAGAGTACCAGGTCGGCGCCGGCATCGTGCTCGGCTCGCGGCTTTTGTCGGGCGCCGGCTATACGCTCAAGGTGCCGGCGATCGACCTGGCCGAGGTCGGCGCCGGCGGCGGCTCGATCCTGTGGATCGATTCCGGCGGCGCCTTGCAGGTCGGGCCGCAGAGCGCCGGCGCGGTGCCGGGCCCCGTCTGCTACGACCAGGGCGGCGAGGAGCCGACCGTGACCGACGCCAATGTCGTCCTCGGTTACCTCAACCCGGGGCAGCTGGTCGGCGGCGCCGTCAAGCTCAACGCCGAGAAGGCCGCCGCCGCGATCGCCGACAAGATCGCCCGGCCGCTCGGCATGAGCCTCGAAGCGGCGGCCTACGGCGCGCATCTGATCGCCGCCTCCAACATGATCCGCGCCTTGAAGGCCGTGTCGAGCGAGCGCGGCCGCGACCCGCGCGAATACGCGCTGGTCGGGTTCGGCGGCAACGGCCCGATTTTCGCCGCCGGGATGGCCGAAGCTTTGGCGATCCCGCTGGTGCTGATCCCGCCCTCGGCGGGGGTGTTTTCGTCGTTCGGGCTGCTCTACGCCGAAGTTGAATATTATTTCACCCGCACCGCCAAAGGGCTGCTACGCGCCGCCAGCCCGGCGGCGCTGGAAGCGATCCTGGCGGCGCTCGAAGCCGAAGCGCGCGGCCGCCTCGCGGCTGACGGGTTCGGCCCCGGCCAGATCGAAATCCGCCGCAGCGCCAGCCTGCACTACCAGGGGCAATCCTTCGAGTTGCGCGTGCCGCTAGCGGCGGGGCGGCTCGACGCGGCGGCGCTCGGCGCCATCGACGAAGCCTTTGGCGCCGAGCACGAGCGCACCTACGGCCACCGCGCCGGGGCGGACGAGCCGGTCGAACTGGTCAGCCTCGAAATCGTCGGCCGCGGCGTCCCCGACGAGCCGCGTGCCGCCTCGGCAGCCGCCGCGAGCCGCGCCCCCGACATCGCGATCGCCGCGCCGCGGCGGCGCGCCTATTTCGGCCCAACCCGCGGCTGGATCGAGGCTGAAATCATCAACCGCAGCGCCCTCGCGGCGCCGCGCGCCGGCCCCTGCATCGTCGAAGAATACGACGCGACCGGCCTCGTCCCGCCCGGCTGGACCGCGCGCCTCGACGGCTACGGCAACATCGAGATGCGCCGGTACGCTGACGCTTGATGCTCCCTCTCCCCCACCGGGGGAGAGGGTTGGGGTGAGGGGGCGGCTTCACCCTCACCCTCCCATCGCTGCGCGACGGGTCCCTCCCTTTCCCGCATTGCGGGAGAGGGTATCCGCCGTGATGCCGGCTACTTCACCGGCGAGAACGAGGCCGGGATCAAGAGCTTGTTTTCCTGGCGCACCGGGCGGACGCCGGCCTGCGGCGGCCACGCCTTGCCGGGGGCGCGCGACGCCGCGCGGATGCGGGTGCGCTCGTTCAGATCCTTGTACACCCAGATGTGGGTGAAGCGGTTGAGGCCGCCCAATTCGCTGGTCCAGCAGGCCGCCAAGGGAGAGAGTTCCTCGCGCGCCGGCACCGCCTTGGCCCACGCGTCGAGCACCTTCGGCAGTGCCCCCGGCTCGTAGGTGTAGGTGCGCATCTCGTAGACGTTGCCGGTGCCGTAGTCGCGGCTGCCCAACGGGCGCATGAACGGCGCCGGGATCACGATCTCGGCCTGCTGCTCGACGATCAGATCCTGGCCGCCGGGCATCGCGTTGCGGGCCGCGTCGTTCGCCATCGCCGCGCGCACGCGGGTGCGGTGGTTGAGGTCGTCATAGGGATAGACATGGACGGCCTGGTTGAGCGGCCCGAACTCGGTGTGCCAGAAGGCGCCCAGTGGCGAATGCTTGAGGCGTGACGGCAGCCGCTTCTCATAGCGCTCCTCGAACTCGGGCAGGGTGCCGGGGCGCAGCGTATAGGTGCGGACTTCGTAGATCATGGCGCATCCTCCAGGGGGGACAGGGGATTGTTTGGTTAACGCGCCATCCTACGCCACGCGACGGGCGCGGTCATGGGGCTTCTCACAAGCTCAATAGCGGCGCCAATCGCGCGTTGATCTCCTCGAGCACCGCCTCTGGCGCCCGGTATCCGGCAAATAGACAAGGAAGGTGCTGAATTCCATCAGATAAGTTCTTCGCCCACCGGCCAATCGTCCTCGGATCGCGGCTTCTTATCGGGCGTCATACCTTCGAGCAATTCCTCGAGCGTAAACCGGCGCGGTTTGACGTTATCGGGTCGGGTAAGAGTGTCTGCGTCCGCGATGGGCGCCTTCTTTGGCGGATGTCGTTTGTTTACTACGTCCTTCACGCCGCGACCTTGCGCAGGCGGTGGAGGACGCGGGGCTTCTTCGGCGCCGGGTCCTTCGAGAAACGCGACCACGAGCGGCCGGAGAGTTCGCCGACAAAGATGTTGCCGTGGCTGTCGACCGCGATGCCGTGCGGCGAGGTGAATTGGCCCGGCAGCATCCCGCCATGCGGCTTGCCGAGCCGCGCCAGGACTTCGCCGCGCAGCGTGTGGATCGAGACCCGCGCGCCGATATTCGGCCAATCCTTGTTGATCTCGCCGGCCGGCCCGCCCTCGCCGATATAGCACAGTGGATCAGCCCCGTGTGCGCCGGCATGGGCCCCCGCGGGGCCGAGGCACATGCCGTTCGGCCGGTGGAGGTTGTTCCACTGGGTGATCCATTTGCCGTTGCCGTCGAACACCTGGACGCGGTGGTTTTCGCGGTCGGCGAGATAGACCCAGCCGTCGGGGTCGCAGCAGATGTTATGGGCGATATTGAACTGGCCGGGGTCGGTGCCGGATTCGCCCCACGATTTCTCCAGCCTGCCGTCGATCGAATATTTGTGGATGCGGGCGTTGCCGTAGCCGTCCGAGATGTAGAGGCGGTCGCATTGCGGCGAGAGGGCCGTGTGGGTGCAGCGGTGGAACGGCTCGCCCGACATAAAGGGCGCCGGCTTGCCCGGCGTTCCGAGCGTCATCAGGATTTTGCCGTCGAGCGTGCAGTGCCGCACCGTGTGGTCGCCGTCGTCGGTCAGCCAGATCGTGTCGTCGGGCGCGACATGGACCCCGTGCGGCCGGGTGAAGACGCCCTCGCCCCAGGTGCGCAGCAAATTGCCGTCCTGGTCGAAGACCGCGACCGGGTGGTCGCCGCGGTTGAAGGCGTAAACGTTGTTTTTGCTGTCGACGCCGACCGCGGCGCAATCGCCGAGCACGATCTCGTCCGGGATCTTCGCCCAGTTCTCGTTGACCTCGAAAATCCACTCGCCCGCCCCGAGCCGCTCCGCCATCGCTTTCCTCCCGCGCTGATCAGTTATCCTATCATCGGTTTCCCATTCCCGGCCTTCGCCGGGATGACGGATCATCTGCCTTCATGCCACCTTTCCGGCGGCAACCGGCTTGCGCGCCAGCACGATCTTCTCGGCCGAGGCCCCGAGGAAATGGGGCGCCGAGCCGCCCTCGGCCAGGAGATCCAGAAATTCGTCGGGCCGGGTGATGCGCACCGCGCCCAAGATGTCGGCGCCGCGCGCGAGGTAGGGGTCGGGCAGCATGCCGACGGTCGGGCCGAGCACGGTGACCCGCGCGGTCGGCCGCGCCAGCGCCAGCAGATCTTCGAGCGTGTCGGTCAAGAGCGTCGAGCCGGTGATCAGCAGAACGTCGGCGCCGGGCACGATCTCCGGCGCCAGCTCGGCCGTGCGGTAGAACGGCAGCTCCTCGGGCTTCAGCACGGCGGGGCTGCGCTCGAGCACCAGATAAGGCTGCCGGCGGCGCTTCAGCTCCTTCAGAAACGGGATGAAGGCGCCGACCAGCACGACCCGCTCGCCGTCGCGCAACTCGGTCGCGTCGAAGGCGTCGGCCCCCGGCAGCAGCGCGACGCCGGGAGCGGGGCGGCGACGCCAGCACAATTCGGCGAGCGCGTTGAGCGCGGCGATGCCGACCGCCCGGCTGAGCCCGTCAGCCGCCAATGCGTCGCGCATGATTTCGGCCGCCGGCCGGCCGGCGATGCGGCGGAACGGCGCGCCGTGCGCCCCGACCGGGCAGCCGATGTCGCCGGGGGCCGCCTCGCGCGGCGTCGCGCAGGCGCCGGCGACTGCGATTCCCGGGTCGCCCGTCAGCTTGACGCCGGTGAAGAAGAGGCCGATCACCGCCCGCTCGACCGTAATCCTATCGAGCTCGCGCCCGAGAATGTCGGTGACGCGGGCGATCGTCTCGTTCAGGATGGCGCTGGACAATTGATGCCTCCCTCCCTTCTCGCGCAACAGATACAGCACAATCGCCTAGCCATGAAACTGATGCGTTCTGGCGCCGCGGCCGCGGCGCTCATTCTCTTTTCGCTGATCGCGCCGCTGCCGATGTCGTTTGGCGCGGCCCAAGGAGCAGAAAGCAAGATGACCGAACTGGCGGACGGCCTCAAATACACCGATACGACGGTCGGCACCGGCGCCGAAGCGACCCCCGGGCACAAGGTCAGCGTGCATTACACCGGCTGGCTTTATGTGAATGGCGCCAAGGGGAAGAAATTCGACAGCTCGCTCGACCGCGGCCAGCCCTTCAGCTTCACGCTCGGGGCGAAGCAGGTGATCCGCGGCTGGGACGAGGGGGTCTCCGGGATGAAGGTCGGCGGCAAGCGCACCCTGATCATCCCGCCCGGTCTCGCCTACGGCCAGCGCGGCGCCCCCGGCGCCATCCCGCCCAACGCGACGCTGACCTTCGACGTCGAGCTGCTGCAGGTGGATTAAGCAACAGCGCCGGCCCATGCAGGATTGCTTCGCTGCGCTCGCAATGACACCAAATGGGGTTGTCATTGCGAGGCGCGGAGCGACGACGCAATCTCGCGCCGCAATCTGCGTTCAGCCGTGCCGCGTCTCGGCGTCGGCGCCGGCTGAGGGCGCCAGCGCGCCGGCCAGGGCGTGGTGGTCGAAGGCGATGCTCTTGATGACGGCGTAGACCGGGCGGCCCGGTTCGAGGCCGAGGGTCTCGACCGAGCGGCGGGTCAGCCGGGCCACTAGCGCTTCGCCGGCGCAATCGAGGCGCAGCTCGACGATCGCGCCCTCGGCGTGGCCGATTTCCGCGACGGTGCCGGGCAGTACGTTGAGCGCGCTGAGGCCCGCGGGCGGCGTCAGCGCGATCATCACGTCGCGCGCCCGGATGCGCACCCGCAGCGCGGCGCCGACCGGGAGGTCGAGCGCGGGCACGCGCAATTCGCCCGCGGCTGCGCGCAGAATCGTCAAGCCAAAGGCGTTGTCGTGGCCGGCGACGCGGGTTGCGAGGATGGCGCCGGCTTCGGCGCGGCCGGTCAGCGGGAAGAGGTCGATGCGGCCCATGATCGCCGCCGCCGGCCCGACCGCGGCGACACGGCCCTCGCTGAGCACGACGAGCGTCGTCGCGAGCCGCGCCACTTCGCCGACCAGGTGGCTGACATAGAGGATCGGCACGCGGGCTTCGTCGCGCAGCCGCTCGATATAGGGCAGGATCTCGGCCTTGCGCGCTTCGTCGAGCGAAGCCAGGGGCTCGTCCATGACGAGAAGGCGCGGGCGCGCCAGGAGCGCCCGGCCGATCGCGACGCGCTGCTTCTCGCCGCCCGACAGATTGGCCGGGCGGCGGCCCAGCAGCGCGGCGATGCCGAGCAGCTCGACGATTTGGTCGACATCGCCGGCGGGCGCGCGCTTCGCGGCGAACCAGCGGCCGTAAAGCAGGTTTTGCCGCACCGTCAGATGCGGAAAGAGCCGCCCCTCCTGAAAGACGTAGCCGATGCGGCGGCGGCGCGGCGGCACGAAGACGCCGCGTTCGGTATCGGTCAGCGCCTCGCCGTCGACGAGGATGCGGCCATGGTCTGGGCGGATCAGCCCGGCGACCATGTTGATCAGTGTCGTCTTGCCGGCGCCCGAGCGCCCGAAGAGGGCGGTCAGGCCGGCGCCGCTGTCGAACGCGGCGTCGAGCACGAAAGCGCCCAGGCGATGCGTGAGCGCGACGCTCAGCATGCTCTCAGAGGCCAAGCGCCCGGCGGGTCGCGCGCTCGATCAGCGCTTCCGAAGCAAACAGCGCCGCCAGCGAGATCGCGATCGACACCAGCGTCAGGCGGAACGCCGCGAGGTCGCCGCCCGGCACCTGGATCAGCGTGTAAATCAGGGTCGGCAGGGTTTGCGTTTCGCCGGGGATGTTGGAGACAAAGGTGATCGTCGCGCCGAATTCCCCGAGCGCGCGGGCGAAAGCGAGGATCATGCCGGCGAGGATACCGGGCAGGATCAGGGGCAGGGTGATCGTCGCGAACACCCAGAAGCGGCTGGCGCCGAGGGTCGCGGCGGCGGCTTCGAGGCGGCGGTCGACCGCCTCGGCCGACAGCCGGATCGAGCGCACCATCAACGGGAAGCTCATCACCGCGCAGGCCAAGGCGGCGCCGGTCCAGCGAAACGCGACGACGATGCCGAAACTGTCGGCGAGAAGGCGGCCGAGCGGCCCCCGCCGGCCCAACAGCAGCAGCAGCAGATAGCCGGTGACGACCGGCGGCATGACCAGCGGCAGGTGCACGACCGCGTTGAGCAGCGAGCGCCCCCAGAAGCGCCCGCGCGCCAGCAACAGCGCGACCGCGACCCCGAGCGGCAGGCTGCCCAGCATCGCCCAGAAGGCAACCAGCAGCGACAGCCGGATCGCGGTCAATTCCGCCGGCGAGAAGGCGACAAGCGCGCTCACGCCGGGCGGTCGATCACGCTGAAGCCTTGCGCCTCGAACAGCGCGCGGGCGAGCGGGCCGCGCAGGTAAAGCGCGAAGGCGGCGGCGTCCTTGGGCGCCGCCGGGGTCAGCGCCATCGGATAGACGATCGGCGGGACGCTGTCGGGCGGGAAGGCGGCGACGATCCTGACCCCCGGCTCGACCGCCGCATCGGTCTGGTAGACGATGCCGAGCGGTGCCTCGCCGCGCGCCACCAGCGCCAGCGCGGCGCGGACATTCTCGGCCGCGGCGACGCGCCCGGCCACCGCCGGCCACACGCGCAGCTTTTCCAGCGCCGCCTTGCCGTAGATGCCGGCCGGCACCGCTGCCGGGTCGGCCATCGCGAGGCGCCCGTCGCCGAGTAGCCTGGCGAGCGCAAAGCCCGGCGCGATCGTCACCGCCAGCGCGCTGTCCTTCGCCGCGATCAGCACGAGGCGGTTGCCGAGCAGGTCGACCCGGCTCTTCGGGTCGATCAGCTTGCGCTGCTGCAGATAGTCCATCCACTGCAGGTCGGCCGAGATGAAGAGGTCCGCCGGCGCGCCGTTCTCGATCTGCTTCGCCAGGAGCGAACTCGCCGCATAGGAGATCGTCGCGCGCCCGCCGGTCTCGCCCTGCCATTTCGCGGCGATCGCGTCGAGGGCGTTCTTCAGGCTGGCCGCGGCGAACACCAGCACCGGCCGCTCCGGCGCCGCGGCCGCGGCGCGCAGCATCGCCACCGCCGCCAAAGCCGCACCGCCGGCCAGCATCGTTCGCCGCTGCATTGTCCCGCCACGCTCTTTCATGCCGCGACTGTCGCATGAAACCGCTGATTTTTCCCAGGCCCAGCAACGCGACCCCGGCGCCCCGCGTTAATGGCGCGTAAACCGTTTCCTAATGTTTCGGACGGCACGGTGGGCCGGAAAGCGAGGCACCATGCGCAAAATTCTGATCGCGATTGCGGTGACGAGCCTGATCGCCATGACGGCGGCGCCGGCGTTCGCCCGTGGTGGCGGTGGCGGCGGTGCTGGTGGCGGTGGCGGTTTCGCCGGCGGCAGTCATGCCGGGTTTGCCGGCGACGGCGGCGCCGGGTTTGCCGGAAGCAGCCATGGCGGGTTCGGCAGTACCGGCCTGCCGCGCGGCTTCACCCACGGCAACAAGCATGGCTGGAATGGCGCTGGCATGCCGCCGGGCTGGAGCCACGGCAAGCGCCGAGGCTGGAACGGCGGCACCATGCCGCCGGGGTTCAGCCGCTAGCCGTCGCGCCCTTGGAGCGCGAATTTGCCCGAGCCCGGCGATCCCCGCCGGGCTCGCTGCATTTAGCGTGGCGCCGCCGCTTTCCCTGCCACACAGTGGGCCGCAGCGCCATGCGCGGCGAGGGGAGAGCCGATGAGCCTGTTCGACCTCAAGGGCCGCGTCGCGGTCGTCACCGGCGGCAATGGCGGGATCGGGCTCGGCATGGCGCAGGGCCTCGCCGCTGCCGGGGCGAGCGTGGTGGTGGCGGCGCGCAACCGCGAGAAATCCGCGGCCGCCGTGGCGGCGCTGCAGGCGCAGGGTGTCGACAGCGCCTTCGTCGCGCTCGACGTCGCCGATCCCAATTCGTGCCGCGACCTCGTGCGGCAGACAGTGGAGCGCTTCGGCCGCCTCGACATCCTCGTTAACAACGCCGGCATGTCGGTGCGCAAGCCGCCGCAGGATTATGCGATTCCTGAGTGGCGGGCGGTGCTCGACACCAACCTCACCGGCGCCTTCGCCTGCGCGCAAGCCGCCTATCCGGTGATGCTGGGGCAGGGCGGCGGCAAGATCATCAATATCGGCTCGATGATGTCCTTGTTCGGCGCCGCCTACGCGGCGGCCTATTCGGCGAGCAAGGGCGGCCTCGTCCAGCTGACCAAATCGCTCGCCAACGCCTGGGCCAAGGACAACATCCAGGTCAACGCGGTGTTGCCGGGCTGGATCGACACCGAATTGACGCGAGACGCGCGCCGCCAGGTGCCGGGCCTCAACGAGCGCGTCCTCGGCCGCACCCCGGCCGGCCGCTGGGGCCGGCCCGAGGATCTCGCCGGCATCGCGGTCTTCCTCGCGGCGCCGGCCTCCGATTTCGTGACCGGGGCGGCGCTGCCGGTCGATGGCGGCTACTCGGCGGAATTCTAGGCCGCGCGGGCTTGGCCCGGCCTCACCCGTTCTCTATGGTGCCGCCGCCGCGACGACAGGAATGAACCACGCCATGGCCGACCCCCGCTCCAACCGCAAAGTCCTCGTGCTGCCGGGCGACGGCATCGGCCCCGAAATCATGGCCGAGGTCATGCGCGTCGTCGAATTCTTCGACCGCCGCGGCATCGCCCGCTTCGACGTCAGCGAGGGGCTGGTCGGCGGCAGCGCCTACGACGCTGCGGGGGTGCCGCTGACCGAGGCGACGCTCGCCCAGGCGATGCAAGCGGACGCCGTGCTGTTCGGCTCGGTCGGCGGCCCGCAATGGGAGACGCTCCCGTTCGAGTTACAGCCGGAGCGCGGCCTCCTGCGCCTGCGCAAGGAAATGGATCTCTTCGCCAATTTGCGCCCGGCCGTGGTGTTCGAGGCGCTGGCCGACGCTTCGGCCTTGAAGCGCGAACTCGTCGCCGGGCTGGATTTGATGATCGTGCGCGAACTGACCGGCGGCATCTATTTCGGCGACCCGCGCGGCATCGAAACCTTGCCCGACGGCACCCGCCGCGGCATCAATACCGAAGTCTATACCGAGGCGGAAATCGAGCGCGTCGTGCGCGCCGGGTTCGATTTGGCGCGCAAGCGCCAGCACCGCCTCACCGAAGTCGACAAGGCCAACGTCATGGAGTCCGGCATCCTGTGGCGCGAGGTCTCCCGCCGGGTGCACGCCGACTACCCCGATGTCGAGCTTTCCTTCATGTACGCCGACAATTGCGCGATGCAGCTGGTGCGCGCGCCGAAGCAGTTTGACGTGATCGTCACCAGCAATCTGTTCGGCGACATTCTTTCCGACTGCGCGGCAATGCTGACCGGCTCGCTCGGCATGCTGCCCTCGGCCTCGCTAGGCGCGGCAGACGCCACCGGAAGGCGCCGCGCGCTCTACGAGCCGGTGCACGGCAGCGCCCCCGACATCGCCGGCAAGGGCGTCGCCAACCCGCTCGCGTGCATCCTCTCCTTCGCGATGATGCTGCGCTATTCCTTCGACCTCGCCGAGGAGGCCGAGCTCGTCGAAAGCGCGGTGCGCCGCACCCTCGCCGCCGGCGTCCGCACCGCCGACATCGCGCCGCCGGGGTCGCCGCGGGTGGCAACCCGCGTCATGGGCGACGCGATCCTCAAGGAATTGGAAAAGGCGGCTTAGCGGCGTCCGAGGTCAACCGCTGCCGCCATGCGGCGTCGGCACCGTGCCATCGGTATAAGGGTCATAATTCCACGATGGCGGCGCCGCCGGCACCTGCCGATAGAGCGGGGGCGGAAAAGAGGGTTGCGCCCGATAGGGCGGCTGGGTGGGTCGGTAGACCGGCGTCGGGCTGAAAAATTGCCCCTGATAAAGCGCCTGTGCATGGGCGGCTGCGGTCCCGGCGACGACAGCCGCAGCGACAAGGATCGACCCGGTTACCCGCCCGCTCGCCGGCGCCGCCACTGTCGGATTCCGCGCCGTTCGCAAGGGCGTCAGGCCGCCTTCGCCGCGGCGGCGCGGCCGAGAGCGGCGACCAGCATGTCGGTGTCCATCACGTCGCCGAAGACGTTGTAGAACGCGGTCAGCGAGGCGTCGTGCTCGCTCTGGCTGTTGGCGGCGTTTCCGTCGCTGACCATGACCGTGCGGAAATTCAGCATGCTGGCGTCGCGCGCCGAACTCTCGCAGCACACATTGGTGACCGTGCCGGTGATCAATAGCGTATCGAAGCCGCGCGCCCGCAGCCGGTCGGCGAGGTCGGAGGTGCCGGGCAGAAAGCCGCTGTAGCGGTATTTGTCGACGATTTCGTCTGCCGGCCGCACGTCGAGCTCGGGCCACAAGCGGTGCCCGAGCGAGCCCGCGGTCAACGCCGCGATGCGCTTTTGCCGCATCGCCGGCGTGGTGATCTCGAAGGCGACCGACCAGTCGTCGAGGCAGCGCTCGTCATGCGTCATGCGCACCCAAAATACCCCGCCGCCGGCCTCTCGCACCGCCGTCGCCAGCCGGTTGACCGCCGGCACGATGTCGCGCGCCGAGGGCACCACGGCGTGCCCGACCGCCTCGTCCATGAAGGCATGCTGCAGATCGATGACGACCAGCGCGGTGCGCGCCGGATCGAGCTCGGCAAAGCAATGCTCGCTGCCCCGCCGCTCGACGACGCGCCTGACGATCTCGTCGGGAATGTTGGCGCCATTCAGCTTCATCACAGCCTCCCTTCAGGCGGGTTCACGCCTCGTGCAGCGAACGCCGGTCGGGCATGATCAGGTCGAGCGGGCGTCGCCCTTGCGCGCGGTAGATGGTGAAATCGACGTCGAGCGTGCAGACCGGCAATTGCGTCGTTTCGGCGAGCCGCACCAGACACGCATCGGCCAGCGACATCGGCACATTGGCGTAGCGCTCGATCAGCGCTCGGATCGGCCCCAGTTCATCCTGCACTTCGATGCCGATGCGAACCGCGCCGCGCCGGAAGATGTCGAGGACGCGGGTCGGCGATTGGCCATTGCGAGCGACCAGAAAGCAGGCTTCGGTCAATACCGGCTCGCAGGTCACAAAAGGCAGCCCCAGCGTCGTGAACTGTTCGAGCGCCCAATTATGGTGCGCCTCTTGCCGGTAGAGATACGCGACGAGCGGTCCGGTATCCAACAGGACACCCGACCTCATCGGCCGAAATCGTCGAAGTATTTCGGGTTGGTGGCGAGGTCCGCGGGACAGTCGTCGTCGAAGATCAGGTCCTTCAGCAGATCGTGCGCCGACGGCTTTGGCTTGGCCGCAACCGGCTTGCCCGCTTCGTCGCCGCCGGGGGGCTGGTCGACCATCAGCCGCAATCCTTCTTCAATGAGGTCCTTGAGCTTGCGCCCACGCAGCGCCGCCTCCGATTTTGCGCGGCGCAGCAATTCGTCAGGGATGTCGACGGTTGTACGCATTGACGCATATATGCATATTGATGTGAAGATGTAAACCCTACCACGCCGCGTCGAGCAGTTCGCGGATGACCGGCGGGCCGGCGATCTTGCGCGGGTTGGTGTGGATCCAGCGGTCGTGCATCGAAAGTTCGGCGATGCGGTCGAGCTGCTCCTCCTTGACCCCGACATCGCGCAGGCGGGCGGGCAGGCCGAGCCCGGCGATGAGGCCCGCGACGACATCGGCGGCCGGCTGGCCGGGGCGGCCGAGCGCCTCGCTGACCAGGGCCTGGCGCTCGGCGTTGACCGAAGCGTTGAAGCGCAGCACATGCGGCAGCATCACGCAGGACGTATAGCCGTGCGGCACGTGCGCGGTGCCGCCCAGCACGTGGCCGATGCCGTGGCTGGCGCCCTTCGGCACGCCGGTCTGCGAGCCGATCATCGACATCCAGGCGCCGAGCTGCGCCTCGAGCCGCGCGTCGAGGTCGAGCGGGTCGTCCTTGACGCCGGAGAGGCCGCGGCCGAGCAATCTCAGCGCGTGAAACGAGGCGCCCTCCGAGATCGGCTGGCACTCGGGCGAGCAGATGTCCTCAATCGCGTGGTCGACGGCGCGGATGCCGGTCGAGAGGAACAGCCATTCGGGCGTGTGCACGGTGGCGCGCGGGTCGAGCACGACGCTCTTCGGCATCATCATCGGATGGCCGAAACTCTCCTTGACGTGGCGCGCGGTGTCGGTGACGCCGGCCTGCGCGGTGTATTCGCCGGCCGACAGCGTCGTCGGGATCGCCACCGTGCGGACGGAAGGCGGCCGGGCCGCGGGGCGCACCACCTTGCCGTCGGCGCCGACCGTGGCGCGGTAGTTGTCGAGCTGCGCCGGGTCGCTGACATCGTTGCCGAGGCAGAAGGCGACGGTCTTCGCCGCATCGGTGACCGACCCGCCGCCGAGCGTCGCCAAGAGGTCGGCGCCGGCGGCGCGCGCCGCGTTGGCGGCCGCGACGACATCGACGCGCGGCGTGTGCGCGCCGATCTTGGCGAAGACCCCGGCCAGCCGGTTGCCGAGCGCGGCGCGCACCTGTTCGACCATGTCGGTCTCGCGCTCGATCGTGCCGCTCGCCAACAGGAATACCGAGTTGGCGCCGCTCGCCTCGACCTCTTCCTTGAGCGCCGCGGCGAACGGGCGGCCGTAGATGACGCTCTCCATCGGCGGAAAGCGGTAGGTGCCGGTCTGCATGCGCAGCCTCCCTAATGCCGGATTTACCAGGGGCTTCCCCAGCTGCGCCCGAGGCGCTCGGCGGAAGCGCCGAAATCAGTGCAGCCTTATCAAAACAGCTTGCTGAAGCGCTCGTCCACCGGCACGCGATAGCCGTCGGCGAGGCGGTTGGTCTCGTTGGCCATGCCGACGACCGCGACGAGTTCGCCCAGCATCTCCTGCGACATGCCGAGCCGCTTTGCCGCGGCGCCGTGCGAATGGGTGCAGTATTGGCAGGAATTGGTGATGCTGACCGCGAGGTAGATCAGTTCCTTGGTGAGCGGGTCGAGCGCGCCCGGCGCCATCACCTCTTTCAGGCTCTCCCAGGTGCGTTTGAGCGTCGGCGGGTGGTTGGCGAGCGCCCGCCAGAAATTGTTGATCCAGTCGGTGTTGCGGCTCTGTTTGATGTCGTCGAAGACGGCGCGCACATCGGCGCTCGCCGCCTGCTCCTCGATCAGCGGAACAATCGCCATGCCTACCTCCCAATAATCGCCGGTTTCCCGATCCCTTGGCGCCGCAGCTCGGCGGCGAGCCGGCCGCTGAGAAACAGCGCGAGCATGCGAATGTCGCTCGCCAGCGACCACAGCGGATGGGCAAAGGTCGCCGGGCGGTTGTGCTCGAACACCAGATGGCCGAGCCAGGCCGGTCCGTAGCCGACGAACGGCACCGCAACGAGCCACCGCCAGTCCCGCCCGAGCGCCGCCAGCACGAGGAGGGCCGCCGCGCCGAGCGTCCCCATATAGTGCAGCGCGCGGCTGCGCGGGTCGCGGTGGGCGGCCAGGTAATAGGACCAGAATTCGGCGCGGCTCATCGCGATAAAGCGCAGGGCGCGGCGCCCGGCCGCTTGTAATGCGCCGGCCGGCATCGTAAGTCAGCGTCCAGCCTCATTCCCAACCCGACTCCAAACCCCCGATCATCGATTGGGGCGTTCACTGGGGAGTTCTATCGATGGGCTTCAACGTAGCGGTGGTCGGCGCGACCGGCAATGTCGGTCGCGAGATGCTGGCGACGCTGGCCGAGCGCAATTTCCCGGCCGACGAAGTCGTCGCGCTGGCCTCCTCGCAATCGGAGGGCAGGGAGGTCTCGTTCGGCGAGGACGACATCCTGACCGTGCGGGCGCTCGACACCTTCAACTTCAGGGGCACCGACATCGTGCTGTCGTCGCCCGGCGGCAAGATCTCGGCCGCCTTCGCGCCGCGCGCCGCCAAGGCCGGCGCCGTCGTGATCGACAACACCTCCTACTGGCGGATGGAACCCGACGTGCCGCTGGTGGTGCCCGAGGTCAATCCGCAGGCGATCGCGCAATACGAAAAGCGCGGCATCATCGCCAACCCCAATTGCTCGACGATCCAGATGGTGGTCGCGCTGAAGCCGCTGCACGATCTGGCGCGGATCAAGCGGGTCGTCGTCTCGACCTACCAGTCGGTGTCGGGCGCCGGGCGGGCCGCGATGGACGAACTCTTCAGCCAGACCCGCGCGATCTACGTCAACGACCCGGTAAAGCCGGAGGAGCTGACCAAGCAGATCGCGTTCAACGTCATCCCGCATATCGACGTCTTCATGGATGACGGCGACACCAAGGAAGAATGGAAGATGGCGGTCGAGACCCGGAAGATCCTCGACCCCGACATCGCGGTGACCGCGACCTGCGTGCGCGTGCCGGTGTTCATCGGCCACGCCGAAGCGGTCAACATCGAGTTCGCTCGCCCGATCACCGAGGATGAGGCGCGCGCCGCGCTACAGGAGGCGCCAGGGGTCATCGTCCTCGACCACCGCGCCGACGCCGGCTATGTGACGCCGGCCGAGGCGGCCGGCGAGGACGCGGTCTACGTCAGCCGCATCCGCCGCGACCCGACCGTGCCGCACGGCCTCAATCTGTGGGTGGTCAGCGACAATCTGCGCAAGGGCGCCGCGTTGAACGCGGTGCAGATCGCCGAGATCCTCGCCGCCGACTACCTCGGCGGCCGCCGCGGCGCGCGCCCCAAGGTCGAGCCGCTGCGCCGGAAGACGGGATAGTTCATCGTTGCGGGCGCCCCTCACCCCAACCCTCTCCCCGCAAGCGGGGAGAGGGAGGGACCCGGCCCGCAGGGCTGGGAGGGTGAGGGGCAACCGCCGGACCAAGTCGCGACGCTGGCCACCTGGATGAATGACCTGCCGCAGCCCGGTGAGCTAAGCGCGGCGGCGGGGGAAGTATTCCTCGGCCGCCGCATCACCCCCTTGACCCGCCGCCGCATCGAAAATTTCAAGGCGAACCGGCGCGGCTTCTGGTCATTGTGGATTTTCCTCGCGCTGTTCGGCACGACGCTCTTCGCCGAGTTCATCGCCAACGACCGGCCGCTCGTCGTGCGCTATGACGGCAGCTTCTACGTCCCGGTGCTGCGCGACTACCCCGAGACGGCGTTCGGCGGCGATTTCCCGACCGAGACCGATTACCGCGACCCCGAGGTCGCCAAGCTGATCGCCGCCAAGGGCTGGACGGTCTGGCCGCTCATCCCCTACAGCTACAATACGATCACCAGCGCGCCCGGGCCCTTTCCGGCGCCGCCCTCGCGCGCCGACTGGCTCGGCACCGACGATCAGGGCCGCGACGTGCTGGCGCGCCTCATATACGGCTTCCGCATCTCGGTGCTGTTCGGTCTGACGCTGACCCTGTTCTCCTCGGTCATCGGGGTCGCCGCCGGCGCGGTGCAGGGCTATTTCGGCGGGCTTGTCGATCTCGGCTTCCAGCGCTTCATTGAGATCTGGGACGGCCTGCCGGTGCTCTATTTGCTGATCATCCTGGCGAGCTTTGTCGAACCCAATTTCTGGTGGCTGCTCGGGCTGATGCTGCTCTTTTCGTGGACCGCGCTGATCGGGGTGGTGCGCGCCGAATTCCTGCGCGCGCGCAATTTCGACTACGTGCGCGCGGCCCGCGCGCTCGGCGTCTCCGACCCGGTCATCATCTGGCGGCACGTCCTGCCGAACGCGACGGTGGCGACGCTGACCTTCCTGCCGTTCGTCCTCAACGGCTCGATCACGACTTTGACCTCGCTCGATTTTCTCGGCTTCGGGCTGCCCCCCGGCTCGGCTTCGCTGGGCGAACTTTTGGCGCAGGGCAAGGCCAACGTGCAGGCGCCGTGGCTCGGCCTCACCGCCTTCGCCGTGCTGGCCTTGATGCTGAGCCTCCTCATTTTCATCGGCGAAGCGGTGCGCGACGCCTTCGACCCGCGCAAGGCGACCCCGTGAGCCGCCCCACCTCTTCCGTCATTCCCGCGAAAGCGGGAACCCAGGGCCGCCGATCCCGTCGCTTGCCCCTGGCTCCCCGCTTTCGCGGGGGTGACGGGGAGACTATGCGTAGCGCCTCGTGAGCCTCCTCGAAGTGCGCGATCTCAGCGTCACCTTCGGCGGCTGGCGCGGCGCCGCGCCGGTCGCGGCGGTGAAGCGCGCCTCGTTCAGCCTCGACCGCGGTGAGACCTTGGCGCTGGTCGGCGAGAGCGGCTCGGGCAAGACGGTGACCGCGCTTTCGGTCCTGCAATTGCTGCCTTACCCCGCCGCCTCGCACACGCAAGAAAGCAGCATCCGCTTCGCCGGCGAGGAATTGGTCGGGGCGCCGCCGGCGCGGCTGCGCGAAGTCCGCGGCAACCGCATCGCGATGATCTTCCAGGAGCCGATGACCTCCTTGAACCCGCTGCATACGCTGGAAAAGCAGGTCGCCGAGACGCTCTTGATCCATAAGCACATGGGCGCCGCCGCGGCGCGCGCCCGCACCCTCGACCTCCTGCGCCTGGTCGGCCTCCGCGACGCCGAAAGCCGGCTCGACGCCTACCCGCACCAGCTGTCGGGCGGCCAGCGCCAGCGCGTGATGATCGCGATGGCGATCGCCAACGAGCCCGACATCCTGATCGCCGACGAACCGACGACCGCGCTCGACGTGACGATCCAGGCGCAGATTCTCGATCTGATGCGCGAATTGCGCGACCGGCTCGGCATGGCCCTGCTGTTGATCACCCACGATCTCGGGATCGTCCGCCACATGGCCGAGCGGGTCTGCGTGATGACCCAGGGCGAGATCGTCGAAGCCGGCCCGACCGCCGATATTTTCGCCCGGCCGCAGCACGCCTACACGCGCCGCCTGCTGGCAGCCGAGCCGAAGGGCAAGGTGGCGCCGGCCGACCCCACCGCTCCGGTGCTGGTCGAGGGCGACGACGTGCGCGTGTGGTTTCCGGTCCGCGCCGGCCTCTTCCGCCGCGTCAGGAATTACGTGAAAGCGGTCGACGGGGTCTCGCTGGCGCTGCGCGAGGGGACGACGCTCGGGGTCGTCGGCGAGAGCGGCTCGGGCAAGACGACGCTCGGCCTCGCGCTGCTACGCCTCTTGGACGCCGAAGGCGGCATCCGCTTCGCCGGGCACGATATCGCGCACCAGCGGCAGAAGCGGCTGCGGCCATTGCGCCGCGAGATGCAGGTGGTCTTTCAGGACCCCTATTCGAGCCTCTCGCCGCGCCTCTCGATCGGGCAGATCGTCGGCGAGGGGCTGAAGGTCCACCAGCTCGCGGCGAGCGAGGCCGAGCGCCGGCAGCTGATCGCGGCGACGCTCGAAGAAGTCGGGCTCGACCCAACGGCGGCCGACCGCTACCCGCACGAATTTTCCGGCGGCCAGCGCCAGCGCGTCGCGATCGCCCGGGCGCTGGTGTTAAAGCCGCGCTTTATCGTGCTCGACGAGCCGACCTCGGCCCTGGACATGTCGGTGCAGGCGCAGATCGTCGACCTGCTGCGCGAGTTGCAGGCGCGCTACGGCCTCGCCTACCTCTTCATCAGCCACGACCTCAAGGTGGTGCGCGCGATGGCGCACGAGATCCTGGTGATGAAGGACGGAAGGATCGTCGAAGCCGGCAGCGCCGAGCAGGTGCTGAACGCGCCCGAGCACCCCTACACCAAGGCGCTGATGGCCGCCGCCTTCGACCTCGCCGCCGTGCCGGCGTAAATCCCTCTCCCGCATCGCGGGAGAGGGTGGCCGGCGCGTCAGCGGCGGCCGGGTGAGGGTGCCCGCGGGGAATCTTCGGCGCGCGCCCCCTCACCCCATCCCTCTCCCCCGGTGGGGTAGAGGGGGTTTTCTTTTCACACTCCCAGCAGTTCGGCGATTTTGTCGGTTGCCTTGAGACCGTGGCCGGTCAGCACGGCGACCGTCGTCTCGCCGGGGGGGAGCGTGCCGTCGCGCAATAAAATCGACAATGCGGCGGCGACGGTGGCCGCGGTTGGCTCGACGAAGAGGCCGAGGCGGCCGAGCGCCTTAAGAGCCGGGGCGATCTCGGCTTCCGGCACCGCGACGACGCCGCCCCCGGAGCGGCGCAATGCGCTCAGCACTTCCACGGTACGCACCGGCTTTACCGTGGCGATGCCGTCGGCGATCGTGCCGCCGGGGATGAACGGCACATACCCCGCGGCGCCGGCGGCCCAGGCGGCGGCGAGGGCGGCGCAGTTTTCCGCCTGCACCGCGAAAAGCCGCGGCCGCCGGGTGATCTCGCCGCGCCCTTCCAATTCGTCGAAGCCGCGTTCGAGCCCCAGGATGTTGCTGCCGTAGCCGGTCGGCACCAGGATGTTGTCGGGCACCGCGAAACCCAGCTGCTCCCACAGTTCGTAGGCCAGCGTCTTGGTGCCCTCGATGAAAAAGGGCTGCCAGTTGTGGCTGGCGTAAAAGCTGGTCTCGACCGCCGCCAGCGCCGCCTCGGTCACCGCCTGGCGCGTGCCCGGAATGGCGCAGACCTCCGCGCCCGCGGCGGCGATCTGCACGATTTTGCCGCGCGGGGCGCTCGCCGGCACGTAGATGCGGCAGGGGAGGCCGGCCGCCGCCGCGTAGGTCGCGATCGACGACCCGGCGTTGCCCGAGGAATCTTCGTGGATCGGGCCGACCCCGACCTCGATCAAGTGGTTCAGCATGACCGCGGTGCCGCGGTCCTTGAAGGACCCGGTCGGCATCTGCGATTCGAGCTTGAAGAGCACCGCCGCGCCCGCCCAGCGCCGCTCGACGAGCGGCGTCCAGCCCTCGCCGAGCGACACCGGCGGCGGCCCCTGCAGCGCCAATGCCGCGCGGTAGCGCCACAGCGATGCGTCGGCCGCGACGATGTCGCCCCGCGCGAGGCCGGGCCCCGGCGCGAGGTTGAGGTGGCTGCCGCAGGCGCAGCGCCAAAGCAGCCGGTCGGCCGCGACGCTCGCGCCGCAGGCCGGGCAGCGGTAGCTCGCGACGGGGCTCATCTCACCCTACCTTTCGCGCCGCGCCCGGGCCATGATCCTGCCCGAGCGACGCGGTAACGGATGATGCCAGAGGCGCGACTGATCGACGGCAAGGCGATCGCCGCCGGGTTGCGGGCGCGCACCGCGGCGGCGGCGACGGCGCTGCGCCAGGCTCATCGCGTCACCCCGGGCCTCGCCGCGATCCTGGTCGGCGACGATCCGGCCAGCCGGATCTATGTGCGCAGCAAGGCGCGCGCCTGCGCCGAAATCGGCCTCGCCTCGTTCGAGCACGCGCTGCCGGCCGCCGCCGGCGCGGAGACGATCCTGCAGCTGATCGCGACGCTCAACGCCGACGAGCGGGTCGACGGCATCCTGGTGCAGCTGCCGTTGCCGGCCGGCATTGACCCCCGGCGGGTGCTGGCGGCGCTCGACCCGGCGAAGGATGTCGACGGCTTTCATCCGCTCAATGTCGGGCGGCTGTGGAGCGGCGAAGCGAGCCTCGTGCCGTGCACCCCGCAGGGCGTCATGACGCTGATCCGCAGCGTGCACCGCGATATCGCGGGCGCCGAGGCGGTGGTGCTCGGCCGCTCGCGGATCGTCGGGCGGCCGGTCGCGGCGCTGCTCTTGGCGGCCGACTGCACCGTGACGATCGTGCATTCCCGGAGCCGCGACGCCGCCTCGCTCTGCCGGCGGGCCGACATCCTGGTCGCCGCCGCCGGGCAGCCGGGGATCGTCGGGGCGGACTGGATCAAAAGGGGGGCCACCGTCATCGATGTCGGGATCAGCCGGACCACAGCCGCCGACGGCGCGGCGCGCCTGGTGGGCGATGTTGATTTCGCCGCGGCGCGGCACGTCGCCGGGGCGCTGACCCCGGTGCCCGGCGGGGTCGGGCCGATGACGATCGCCTGCCTCCTGCACAATACGCTCTTGGCGGCCTGCCGGCGACGCGGCCTGCCCGAACCGGCCGCATTCGGGGTCTGACGCGATAACCTGCCGCTCGCGGGAACCGCGCACAACTTCCGCTTGTTCTACCAATGGCCATCCTCGAAAGGGAGTCCCCCGGTCATGACAAGCAGAACAGTAACAAGCCTGGCCTTCGTGGCCGGCTGCGCCCTGGCCTTCGGCGCGATGCCGAGCGCCCATGCGCAGTACTACCCGCAACCGCAGCCGCAGCCCTACATGCAATATTCGCAGCCGGCGCCGCAGCCCGGTCCGCCCCAGCTCGTGACCAACGGGCCGCAGGCGAGCCGCGGCGATTACGGCGACTGGTCGGCGCGCGAAAACGTCATCGAGAGCGCGCATTACGACCGGCTGCTGCAGACCAACATGGGGTTCCGGCACTTCCGCGAGCGCAAGGAATGCGGCCCGATCGGCGATCCGCAGTTGCGCGACCAGTGCCTCGCCAGCTTCCAGCAGTATGAGCCGGTGATGTACGGCTCTTCGCAGGCGCCGTGGGGTTACCGCTACCGTAATTCCTACGGTCGCTAGGCCAAGACTTGCGGCTGATCGGCAAGAGGCCGCCCCGGGCGCTGTCCCGGGCGGCTTCTTCGCCGCTCACTGCAATTATCGGCCAAAGACGTAGCGGTCGATCGCGGCGGCGAAGCCGTCTTCCTCGTTCGACAGCGTCGTCGCGTTGGCGAGGCGCTTGACCTCGTCGCTGGCGTTGCCCATCGCGACCGCGAACCCGGCCGCGCGGAACATCTCCAGATCGTTCTCCATGTCGCCGAGCACCAGCACTTCCGACAGCGGCACGCCAAGCCGCCCGGCGAGGTATTCGACGATCCGCCCCTTGTTGATGCCGGGCGGCATCACGTCGCAGTAATAGGCCTGCGAGCGGGCGACGGTGGCGTTGCCGTCGAGCGCGCCCTGCAACTGATCGGTCAACCGGGCGACCAGCGGATGGTCGTCGCTCGGCCCGACCAGCTTGCCGACCGCGGTGAAATGCGCATCCTCGAAGGCGGCGACCACGGTTGGCGGCTTCTGCACCGTGATGGTCTCGTGGTCGACATGGGCGCCCTGCCGGTTGGCGACGATCCATTCGTTGCCGGTGAAGACCCAGCAATCGACGCCGTGCTCTTGGAACGCCCTGACCGCCTGCTTCGCGGCCTCGGGCGGGATCAGCTTCTGCTCGACGACGCTCAGATCGGGTTCGACGATCGCGCCCGAATTGTAGCCCCCGAACGGCAGCTTCAACTGCAGCGGCTCGATCATCATGCGCAGCCCGAACGGCGGCCGGCTGCTGCAGATCGAGAAGCCGATGCCGGCCGCGTGCAGCCGCTGCACCGCCGCGATCGCGCCGGGCGTCAGCTTCTTGTCGTGCGTCACCAGCGTGCCGTCGACATCGGTGATGACCAGAGACACCTTGTTCATCGTCAATTTCCCCCGCCGCGCGGCAAAATTTCGACACCCTGATCCGACGCGACGATCACCATCGAGGTGCGTCCGACGAACAACCCGTTTTCAACCACCCCGACCGTCATGTTCAGCGCGCATTCGATGCGCCGCGCGTCGTCGATCGCGCCGAACCGGCAGTCGAGGATGAAATTGCCGCCGTCGGTCACGAACGCCCGCCCGTCAGTCTGGCGCAGTTCGGGCACCGCGCCCAGCTTCTCGATCGCCGCCGCGGTCGCCTGCCAACCGAACTGCACGACCTCGACCGGGACCGCGGCGCGCTCGCCGAGCCGGTCGACCATTTTTT
The DNA here is from genome assembly GCA_035309005.1 of Allostellaceae bacterium. Lineage (GTDB taxonomy): Bacteria > Pseudomonadota > Alphaproteobacteria > ATCC43930 > CGMCC-115725 > DATARH01. The sequence continues at coordinate 22,276 of DATGFP010000050.1, forward strand.
CAACGTCGACCACGACGATGAAGCGGTCGGCCGCCGCCGCGACAATCTTTTCGCGCAACAGGGCGCCGCCATGCCCCTTGATCAGGTTGCGGGTACTGCCGCGCTCGACCTCGTCGGCGCCGTCGATCGCCAGGTCGAGCCGGCGGTGCTCGCCCAGCGTCGCCAGCGGGATGCCAAGCCGCCGCGCCAACTCCGCGGTGTGTTCGGAAGTCGGAATGGCGGTGACCTTGAGGCCGCCGCGGATGCGCGCCGCCAGTTCCTCGACGACGAAGCCGGCGGTCGAGCCGGTGCCGAGTCCGAGAATCATCCCGCTCTCGACCAGTTCGACGGCGCGCCGCGCCGCGGCCTGCTTCAGGTGATCGCGATCCACGGTTTGCATTCGCTAATGGTTCTGCGGAGCGGAGTGGCGGATCGCGGCGATCGCCTGGGCATAGTCCGGCGCGCCGAACACCGCCGAGCCGGCGACGATCGCGCCGGCGCCGGCCTCGATCGCCTGCCAGGCGTTGGCGCCGCTGAGCCCGCCATCGACCTCGATCACGGTGTCGAGGCCGCGCGCGTCGCACAGCTGCCGCAGCGCGCGGATTTTCGGCAGCATCGACGCGATGAATTTCTGGCCGCCGAACCCCGGGTTGACGGTCATCACCAGCACGATGCCGCAGAGTTCGAGCACCTCCTCGATCTGCGAGATCGGGGTCGCCGGGTTGAGCACCGTGCCGGCGACTTTGCCGAGGTCGCGGATGTGGGACAGCGTGCGGTGCAGGTGGATGGTCGAGCTCGGCTCGCAATGCACCAGGATGTGGTCGGCCCCGGCTTCGGCGAAGGCGTCGAGGTAGCGCTCGGGCTCGACCATCATCAGATGCACGTCGAGCGGCTTTGTCGTGACCCGGCGCACCGCCTCGACGACCACCGGGCCGATCGTCAGGTTGGGCACGAAGCGGCCGTCCATCACGTCGACGTGGATCCAGTCGGCGCCGGCCGCCTCGACCGCGCGCACCTCCTCGCCGAGCCGCGCGAAATCGGCCGAGAGGATCGACGGCGCGACGACGAGCGGCCTCATCGCATCAGCCGATCGGCCGCCACTTGCGGCCGCTGCGCGCCAATAGCTGGTCGGCGCCGTCGGGGCCGGCGGTGCCGGCCGGATAGAATTCGAGCGGCACGGTTTTGTCGGCCTTCCAGCGGTCGATCACCGGCTGCACCACCGCCCAGCCGGCTTCGACGCTGTCGGCGCGCTGAAACAGCATCGCATCGCCGATCATGCAGTCGTAAACCAGGGTTTCGTAGCCGGTGCTCGGCTCGGTGTGGAAATAGTCGCGGTATTTGAAGTCCATGCGCACGCCGCCGAGGTGGATCTCGGGGCCGGGCTGCTTGGCGCCGAACTGCAGCGAGATGCCCTCGTCGGGCTGGATCTGCAGCGCCAGCACATTGGGCGTCAGCGCTTCGACCGGGGTGTCGCGGAACAGCGCGAACGGCACCCGCTTGAACTGGATCGCGATCTCGGTGGTGCGCCGCGTCATCGCCTTGCCGGTGCGCAGGTAGAACGGCACGTCGGCCCAGCGCCAATTGTCGATCGCCAGCTGCATCGCGACATAGGTCTCCGCCAGGCTGTCGGGCGCGACGCCCTCCGCGCTGCGATAGGCGTCGACCGGGTGGCCGCGCACGATGCCGGCGGTGTATTGCCCGCGAACGACATGGCGCAGCGCGTCCTCGTCGCCGAGCGGCAGCAGCGCCTCCAGCACCTTGTCCTTCTCGGTCCTGACCGCATCGGCGGCGAACGAGATCGGCGGCTCCATCGCGGTCAGGCTGAGCAGCTGGAAGACATGGTTCGGCACCATGTCGCGCAAGGCGCCCGTCGCCTCGTAGAACGACCCGCGGCGCTCGACCCCGACCGTCTCGGCGACCGTGATCTGCACGTGGTCGATATGGTCGCGGTTCCACAGCGGCTCGAAAATTCCGTTGGCGAAGCGCAGCACCATTATGTTCTGGACCGTCTCCTTGCCGAGGAAATGGTCCATCCGGAAGATCTGCGACTCCTCGACGACCTTGAGCAGGCGGCTGTTGAGATCGCGGGCCGAGGGGAGGTCGGTGCCAAACGGCTTTTCGATGATGACGCGGCGCCAGCTTCCGTCCTTTTCCGTGGTCAGGCCGGCTTCGGCCAGGCGCTCGACGATCGGGCCGAACAGCGCGCTCGCGACCGCGAGGTAAAACAGCACGTTGCCGCCGGTGCCGTGGGCCGCCTCGACCTCCTTCAGGTGCTGCGCGAGGCGCTGCATCATATCGGGGCTGGTGGCGTCGCCGTCGATGTGGCTCATCCGCGAGGCGATCAGCCCCCAGGTGTCGGGATCGAAGGGCTCGGCGGCGCCGGTGCTGGCGGTGTCGGAGACGAAGCTGCGCACCCCTTCGCCGAGATGCGCGCGGAAATCCTCTTCCGACCAGGTCGACCGGTCGACCCCGACGACCGCGAAATTTTCCGACAACCGGCGCGCCCGCGCCAGGTTGTAGAGCGCCGGCATCAGGAGGCGCTTCGTCAAGTCGCCGCTGGCGCCGAAAATCACCATCGCGCAAGGCGGCGCGCGGTGGCTGCGCGGCGACCGGGCGGCGTGCGGCCCGTTCGAGCTGTCCATGTGTGTTATCCCTTCGGCGGTTCCTGGTGGCCGCCGAACTGCTTGCGCATCGCCGACAGGATCTTTTCGGCGAAGGTGTGGTCCTGGCGCGAGCGGAACCGCGTGTAGAGCGCCGCCGACAACACATCGGCCGGCACCGCCTCCTCGATCGCCGCCTCGATCGTCCAGCGCCCCTCGCCGGAATCCTCGACAAAGCCGGAAAATTCCTTGAGCTCGGGATCTTCGGCCAGCGCGATCGCGCTTAAATCCAGGAGCCACGAGGCGACGACGCTGCCGCGCCGCCAGACTTCCGCGATGTCGGGCAGGTTGAGCTGGTAGCGCCGGTTCGCCGGGATCGCCGGGGTGTTGACGTTGCGCAGGATGTCGAAGCCCTCGGCGTAGGCCTGCATCATCCCGTACTCGATGCCGTTGTGCACCATCTTGACGAAGTGCCCGGCCCCGGCCGGACCGCAATAGAGGTAGCCCTGCTCGGCCCGCGGGTCGAGCCCATTGCGGCCCGGGGTGCGGTCGATCGTGCCGATGCCCGGCGCCAGCGCCGAGAAGATCGGGTCGAGGTGCTCGAAGGCCGCCTTGTCGCCGCCGATCATCATGCAATAGCCGCGTTCGAGCCCCCAGACCCCGCCGCTGGTGCCGACATCGAGATAGCGGATGCGCTTGGCGTTCAGCATCTCGGCATGCGCGACATCGTCGTGAAAAAACGAATTGCCGCCGTCGATCAGCGTGTCGCCGGGCTCCATCAGGCCGGACAGCTCGACGATCGTCTGGTGGGTGATCGCGCCGGCCGGCAGCATCACCCAGACCGCTCGCGGCTTGGCCAGGAGGCGCACGAAGTCGGCGAGGTCGCGGCTCGGCGTCGCGCCCTCGCCGGCAAGCCCGCTGACCGCCGCGGTGCTCTTGTCGAAGACGACGCAACTGTGCCCGGCATGCATCAGCCGCCGCACGATGTTGCCGCCCATCCGGCCGAGGCCGATCATCCCGAGCTGCATGGCAAACCCTCCTGCCTCAACTTCGCCGTCCCCGGGTTCGCCCCGGGGACCAGGTGCCGTCGCTCCGAGATGGCCGGTTGAAGCGGCCATGACGAAGCGGAAATCTGTGCGTTACGCCCTCAGCGCCTGCTCGATCGCCTGGCCGAGCTGTTTCAGGCCGGCGTCGACATCGGCCGGCAGATGCACCCGCAGGAGCCGCCGGCCGCGTTCCGCCAGCACGTCGAAATCGCCGCGCGCCTGCGCCGCCTTGACGATGCCAAAGCTGTAGGCCTGCCCCGGCACCGCAAGATCCGCGCCATCGTCGCAGGTGATCTGCAGGATGACGCCGCTGTTGGGGCCGCCCTTGTAGGTCTGCCCGGTCGAATGCAGGAAGCGCGGGCCGAAGCCGACGCAGGTCGCCAGCCGCTTGCGGTCGCGGATCGCCGTGCGCAGCCGCCGCAACGCTTCGATATGCGCCGGGTTGCGCTCGATATAGGCGAGGAGCGCGACATAGTCGCCGGCGCCGGCCCGGCCGAGATGCGCTTGCAGCGCCGCGACGAGGCTGGTGGCCTTGGGCTTCAGCTCGGCTTCGTTGCGCGGGTCGGCGAACAGCTTGATGCCGTCGCCGGTGAAAAACGGCGCTTCCGGCGGCAGTGCCCCGGTTTTCTCGTAGGCCGTGGTCAATTCGCGGGTCTTGATCTTGCTGGCCTCGACATCGGGCTGGTCGAACGGATTGATGCCGATGACCGATCCGGCGACCGCGGTCGCCATTTCCCAGCGGAAGAACTCCTGGCCGAGCTGCAGGGTGTCGGAAACGACGATCCGCACCACCGGCTGCCCGGCCGCTTCAAGCGCCGCCACCGCGGCGTCCTGGGCGGCATCCTGGTCGGCGGCAAGCCGCAGATAGGCGAACAGCCGGTCGCTGCCGTAGACCGCGGGAGGTCCGACCGGCTCGGCGTCGACCGGCACGATGCCGCGGCCGAGCTTGCCCGTCGATTCGGCGAGCAGCTGTTCGAGCCACGCGCCGAAATCGGCGATCCCCGCCGAAGCCAGCACCGTCACCTTGTCGCGGCCGTGGCGCTGGCACACCCCGAGGATCGCGCCGAGGATTACCCCGGGGTTTTCCAGCGGCGGCGAACTCGCCGAGCACGAGCGCACCATTTCGGCGGTCGCTTCGAGAAAAGCCTTGGGCTCGACGCCGATCGCGGCGGCCGGGACCATGCCGAAATTGGACAGCACCGAATAGCGCCCGCCGATGCTGGCGAGCCCATGGTGCACCGAGCGGAAGCCCTCGCCGCGCGCCATCCGCTCGACCGCGGAGCCCGGGTCGGTGATCGCGACGAAGCGCTTCGGCGCTTCCTCGGCGCCGACCGCCTTCGTCACCCGGTCGAAGAAATATTGCTTGAAGATATTGGGTTCGAGCGTGCTGCCCGATTTGCTCGACACCAGAAACAGTGTGTTCTTCAGGTCGATGCGGCTCTCGAAGGTGCGCAGCTGCGCCGGGTCGGTCGAATCGAGCACGTGCAGCTTGGGATAGCCGGGCTTCGAGCCGAAGGTCTCGGCGAACACCTCGGGGCCGAGGCTGGACCCGCCCATGCCGAGCAGCATCACGTCCTTGAAGCCGGCGCGCCGCACATCGGCGGCGAAATTCTCCAGCGCCGCGACGCCCTTCAGCTGCTCGTCGACAATGCCGAGCCAGCCGAGCCATTTCGCTTCGTCCTCTTCGGTCCACAGCGAGGCGTCGGCATGCCACAGGCGGCGGATCTTGCCCTCCTTGCGCCAGTCCTCGACCGCCGCCTTAGCTTCGGCGTCGATCGCCTCGGGGAGCTTGAAGCTCATCGCATTGAGCTTGCCGCCCAAGACGGTGCGGCGCTTTTTCTGCACCGCGGCGTAAAGCTGGTCGGCCGCGTCGGCGAACAGCCTGACCCCGTCCGCCACCAGCTTCGCGGTAACCTCGTCGAACGCGATGCCGGCGGCCGGCAGCGTGTCCATCACCGCGCGCGCCCCGGCGACATCCTCCGTGAGGCTGGCGCGCGCCTGTCCGTGGTCGCGAAACGCGTCCATCGTCGGCGGCGGCATCGTGTTGACGGTGTCGGGGCCGATCAGCTCCTCGACATAGAGCGCGTCGCTGTAGGCCGGGTTTTTGGTGCCGGTGCTGGCCCATAAGAGGCGCTGCGTCTGCGCGCCCTTTTGCGCCAGGCGCTGCCAGCGTTCGCCGCCGTAGATCTCTTGGTAGAGGTGGTAGGCGAGCTTGGCGTTGGCGATCGCCACCTTGCCCTTCAGCGCCGCCAGACGCTGCTTTTGCGCCGGGTCGGCGGTCGCCGCGATCCGCTTGTCGAGCGCCTCGTCGACGAGGGTGTCGATGCGGCTGACGAAAAAGCTGGCGACGCTGGCGACCCGGTGCGGGTCGCCGCCCTTGGCGGCGTATTCCTCCAGCCCGGCGACAAAGGCGTTGGCGACCTCGTGGTAGACCTGCTGCGAAAATAACAGCGTCACGTTGACGTTGATGCCCTCGCCGATCAGCGTGCGGATCGCCGGGATGCCGGCCTTGGTGCCGGGCACCTTGACCATCAAATTGCGCCGGTCGACCTGGCGCCACAGCCGGCGCGCCTCCTCGATCGTGCCGTGCGTGTCCATCGCCAGGTAGGGCGAGACTTCGAGGCTGATGTAGCCGTCGCGGCGCTGCGTCTGCTCGTAGACCGTGGCGAGCTGGTCGGCGCCTTCCTGGATGTCGCGCACCGCCAGATCTTCGAACAGCGCGCCCGGGTCGAGGTCGCCCGCGGCCTCGGCCTGGGCGATCAGCGCGTCGTAATCGTCGCCGTGGCCGATCGCCTTCTCGAAGATCGAGGGGTTGGAGGTGACGCCCCTGAGGCCGTCGGCGTCGATCATCCGGCCGAGCTGGCCGCTCTTCAGGAGGTCGCGGCTGACAAAGTCGAGCCACACCGACTGCCCGTATTCCTGCAATGTCTTCAGCGGATTCGCCATCTCGCCACCTTGCTTGCGGCCGGCGGCTGGGCGCCGGCCTCGGTTCGCCGTCGGCGGTGCACACCGCCGTCATTTTTTAACAACGTCCGCAACCGACCTGATCGGCCGAAGTGTGTCGCGTTAGCGCCGCCGGCGCAACCCAGGCATCTCACTCCGGCGCCGCCCAAGGCGCCTAGAGCCAGCCGGTGTCGGCCTCCAGGCCGAGCAGGTATTGCCCGACCGTCTCGAAATGCTGCTGCCTTCCCTGCAGCTGCTGCGCCACCGAATGGACGTCGCGAAAGCGGCGTTCGAACGGGTTTTCGTCGAAGATCGCGGTGGCGCCGGCCGCCTGGTAGAGGATGTCGACGATTTCGAGCGCGGTGTGGATCGCGAAGGTCGCGGCGAGCCGGATCGTCATGCGCTCGTCGAGCGTGATATGGCCGCGCTCGGCGACCGCGGCGGTGATGTCGGCGAGCGACCCCAAGAGGTAGCGCCGCGCCGAAGCCAGCCGCGCCTCGGCCTGGGCCGTCTCGCGCTGGGTCACGTTGTTGTTGCGCATCGTCAGGCGCGCGCCGCGCGGGATCTTGTCGCGCGCCAGTTCGATGAAGTGCCCGAGCGTGCTGCGCGCGATCCCCAGCGCCACCCCGGCGAAGCCCGCGGCATAGAGCGACAGGCTGCTGAAGCGGTAGAGCAGCCGGCTTTCGCCCGAGGGCGTCTCGCGGCGCGACAGCACGTCGATCGAATAGGCCTCTGGCACAAACAGATCCTTGACCGAATACTGGTCGCTGCCGGTGCCGCGCAGCCCGATCGTGTGCCAGATGTCGGTGAACTCGGTGGCGCTTTTGGGAAACAGCATCGTGCGCACCACCGGGCTGCCGTCCGCGTGCTGGCGCGGCCTGCCGTCCGCCTCGACCACCGGCACGTGGCAGCCGAGCCAGCTCGCGTGGTGGCTGCCGCTGGCGAAGCTCCAGCGCGCCGTCACCCGGTAGCCGCCCGGCGCGACCCGCGCCTCGCCCGGTCCCGGCCCCCAGGCGAGGATGCCGCGCTCCCCGCCGAAGATGTCGCGCGCGACCTCGGGCGCGAGATGCGCCGCGGTCATCGAGCAGCCGGAATTCTGGTTGACGCACCAGGCGATGCTGGCGTCGATCTTGGCCAGCGCCTCGATGATCGGCACATATTCGGTCGGCAACAGTTCGGCGCCGCCGAGCGGGCGCGGCAAGAGGAGGCGGAAGAGGCCCTGCTCGACGAGCGCCGCGACAACCCCCTCGGGCAGCTCGCGCCGGCGGTCGATCTCGGGGCCGGCGGCGGCGAGCAGCGGCGCGATGTCGCCGACCCGCGCCAGATAGTCCTGGGCGGCCCGCGGAGCCGGCTCGGGCGGCGCCCAGGCCGGTGACGACGCGCCCGATGTTCGTGACATTCGAGGTTTCCTCGCTGCGCAGGCTTGCGCCGCACACCATCCCCGAACCGCACGCCCTGTCAAGCCGGCTCCTGGGAGAAGCCGCTGCTCCCGATATGGTTCCCGGTATCGTTAACGACAGCGCAACCATCGCGCTCTAGGCTCGCGCCGCGATCGGCGGCTCGGGTGGGGCGATGTGACGACGGCGGACATGCAAGGCGAGCGAGCGCCGGCGGGCGGGGCAGCGTCGGGGAGCCCCGGTCATTGGCTCAACGCGCAGCGCGTGCGCGGCTATTCGTGGATCATCGTGGTGCTCGCCGCGGTGCTGTTCGTCGCGTGGATCGGGCTCTCGCTGCCCAGCCTCGTCGACCCCAACGGCAAGCCGATCGGCTACGATTTCATGGGGTTTTGGAGCGCGGCGCGGCTGGCGCTTGCGGGCCGGCCCGAGGCCGCCTTTGATTTTTCCGCGATCAGCGCGGTGCAGCATGCCGCGCTGCCGGAAGCGCCCGGCCTCTTCTTCGCGTGGTTCCACCCGCCGACGTTTCTGCTGGTCGTGCTGCCGTTCGGCCTCTTGCCCTATCCGGCCGCGGTGGCGCTGTTCATGCTGGGGACGGCGGCGCTGTGGGCCGCCTTCGTTCGCCAAATCCTGCCCGACCGGCGCAGCTGGATCGTCGCCGCCGCGACCCCGGCGGCGCTGATCAGCCTCCTCATTGGGCAGGACGCGTTCCTCACCGCTTCGCTCGCCGGGTTTGCCCTGATCTGGCTCGACCGCCGGCCGCTGGTCGCCGGCATCCTGATCGGCCTGTTGGCGGTGAAGCCGCATCTCGCGGTGCTGTTTCCGCTGGCGCTCGTCGCCGAGGGGCGCTGGCGCACGATCGCCGCCGCCGCGCTGACCGTCGTCCTCTTTGTCGCGGCCAGCATCGCGGCCTTCGGCTGGGGGCTCGCCCGGACCTTCCTCGACAACCTGCCGGTGATCCAGCATCTGACCGAAAATGGCGGCGCGCCCTTGAGCAAGATGCCGAGCGCCTTTGCCTTTGCGCTGTCGCTCGGCGCGCCGGTCGCGGCGGCGTCGGTGCTGCAAGGGGCGGTGGCGCTGTTCGCCGCGGTCTGCGTGTGGCGCGCCTGGCGCCGCCCGGACAGCGGGTTCGAGGCCAAGGCGGCGACCTTCCTCGCCGGCTCGCTATTGGTCTCGCCCTATCTCTTCTATTACGACCTCCTGTGGGCGGCGCCGGCGATCGCCTGGCTGGCGCTCCTCGGCATGAAGGGCGGCTTCCGCCGCGGCGAGCGCGAAATCCTCCTTTTCGCCTGGCTCGCGCCGGCCTTGATGCCGCCCATCCAGATGCTGACTGGGGTGCAGCTCGGCTTCCCGGCGCTGCTCCTCTTGCTCCTCGCAGCGGTGCGCCGCGCCGCGCCGCTCGCCCCCGGCGAAAGCCTGCAGCTGCGCCGTGCCCTCGACCTCGTGCGCGAGGCGCGCTGGATCAACCGGCGCTCGCTGCTCGTCTGCGGCATCCTCTGGGCGGCGCTCCTGCTTTATGGCTACTTGAAGCTGATTGCATTCTTCACGACGAACGGCCTCGCCGCCCCGAGCGGCCAGCCGCTGGCCTTCGATTTCCTCGATTTTTTTGCGGGCGCCCGGGCGGCGGCAGCTGGCCAGGCGCAATTCGTATATGATATCCAGTGGCTTCAAGCGCTTCAGCATACGATCGTCGGGCCGAAGGCGTACACGGGGGGAATTTACCCCTACCCACCGGTGATGCTGCTGTTGTCGCTACCGCTCGCTCTTTTTTCATATGTGCCCGCACTAATCGTCTGGACGATGCTTGGCGTCGGGTTGGCCTTCGCGCTGCTGCAGCGGCTGGTTGGCTGGGCGGCGGCTTCACTCGCGTTGGTGGCCGCTCCGGTGGCATTCTGCGATCTAGTCTTCGGTCAGAATGGCTACTTTACCGCCGCCTTGCTCGCTGGTGGTCTGATGGCTCTGAAGCGGCGGCCGGTGATTGCTGGCATCTGTTTCGGTTGCCTCGCCTATAAGCCACATCTCGGTTTATTGCTGCCAGTCGCTCTACTCGCTGCAAATCACTGGCGCGCCTTTGCCGCAGCGGCAGCGACGGTCGCACTACTGATACTTACCAGCCTCATAGCGTTCGGAACTCCTGCTTGGACGGGTTTCCTTGGTTACATGGCCGTGGACAGAAAGATCATCGAGACGGCCTCGGATTTAACTCGCTTCCCGACTGTCTTCGCTGCGGCGCGTGAGATCGGAGCGGCTCTCGCTCTCGCATATGCAGCACAGGCGATTTCGGGTGCGCTCGCGTTCGCGGCCAGCGTTGTCGTGTGGCGCCGTCCGGGCTCGGACGAGATCAAAGCCGCCGTATTGGCGGTTGCGATCTTTCTCGCGACACCCTATGCGTGGGATTATGACACGGTGATCCTTATCTTCGCCGCGGCTTGGCTGGGGCGTGAGGGGATGCGGGACGGCTTTTTGCCGTGGGAGCGCCTGACCGTTCTGGCGCTGTTGACATTGCCGCTCCTGATGTACCTGTTTTTCCGCTTCGGCGGGTTGCCGGTCGGGGCGCTCGTGCTGTGGCTGGCATTCGCTGCGTTGGTCCGCCGCGCCTTTGCTATGCGGCCGACCACGGATGCAGGCCATGCCAACGGGGTGTTAATTGGCGTCGGTGTAGCGTGTTGAGAACATATGCGCCCAGCCGTCGTCGTTTATCTTGATGGCGTCCGGTTGGAATAGCACCTCCATATTTAGCACTTAAGTAACAGGTTACAAAGTAACAAAATTATGATGAAACATTGAGTTATATAGAGCTAGCTCAAAATGACAGAACAAGTTGTTCGATCAAAGACTACATCCCCCTTGTGCGTTGATTTAGATGGCACTCTGATCCACACAGATCTTATGCACGAGAACTTTGCTTCAATGATCGTGACCAGCCCCTGGCTTTTGTTCGCTATTCCATTTTGGTGGTTGAAAGGGCGCGCTCATCTCAAGAAAAAAATTGCCGATAGGGCCGTTTTTGACCCGACGCTGCTGCCATACGACGAGCGCGTGCTTGATTATCTTCACAGTGAAAAGAAAGATGGGCGGACTCTAATTCTAACAACTGCCTCAACCCGCTCGCAGGCACAGGATGTAGCGGATCATCTTGGTTTATTTAATATCGTATTTGCGACCGACTCTAGAGTTAATCTCAAAGGGTCACAGAAAGCTTCGCTGCTGAATGAGGAACTCGGCCGCTTCTCCTATTTGGGGAACGATGAGAGCGACATAGCGGTTTGGAAGGCCGCCGAGACTGTGGGCATCGCAAACGCGTCCAAAGAATTAGAGCGGCGGATCGCGTCTGATTACATCGTAGAGGTACAAATTCCCCGACGACGGGGAACTTTTCGCAGCATGATTAATGCGTTGCGACCTTACCAATGGGCGAAAAATCTCTTGGTCTTCGTACCCATCCTCACCGCCAATCAGCTGTATGACGGAACGGCTTGGTTGGCGGCGCTCGTTGTCTTTGTTGCCTTCAGCCTCACGGCCTCGGGCATTTACGTCCTAAATGACCTCACAGATCTGGCCGCAGACCGCCGCCACCTGCGAAAGCGTCGCCGTGCTTTCGCCAGCGGCAAGGTACCGATCCTATACGGGTTTGTGCTCGTCCCTCTACTTATTGCGACCGGCTTCATGATCGCTTGGGAAGGGGCAGTGCTGTCGCCGCTTGCCGCTTATGTCGTGGTCTCGCTTGCGTACACCTTTTGCGTGAAGGAGTTCCCGCTTGCTGACGTGTTCTGTTTGACGTTCCTCTACCTTATTCGGCTGTTCGCCGGCGGGCTGATAACGGGCTTCCACCTGTCGTTATGGCTGCTTGGATTCTCGGCGTTTCTTTTCCTTGGCTTGGCGTTCGTCAAACGCGTTTCAGAACTTTCCGCCGCTCAGCGAGAGTCGCAGAAGATGAGCCGCCGTGGTTATTTGACGCAGGATCTCATCGTGCTAACAATAATGGGGATCGGTTCAAGCTTTGCCTCATGCGTTCTGCTTGCGCTGTTCGTGCAGAGCCCCGAGGTAGCAGCGCGCTATCGTTCGCCGACCGTGCTCTGGGTATTGGTACCACTGATCCTCTTTTGGCAGTTGCGCCTGTGGCTCTCAACGGCGCGCGGGGACATGCTCGACGACCCGATCCTCTACGCAGCCCGCGACTGGGTGTCTTGGATCGCATCCGCAACGGCGGCTGCAATTATCATCCTTGCGAGCGGTACTTCCTTCGGATGACCTTAACTCTTGGGATGCGTCTACTGTGACGAACAAGATCATGCTATTACGCCAGCTGCGGGAGGCTGCACAGGAGATAAATGGTCTAGCAGCCTTAAAGATCTGGTTTCGACCACTTGTCTGTCCACTGCATGTCGTGCTGAATGAAATTCCGGCTGGTGCGCGGCTATTCGATATTGGTTGTGGAAGTGGCTCGTTCTTGTTCCTCGCTGTCCGTTTGCGACAAGCTGCGGTTGCACATGGATACGATGTTTCGGCATGCTCGATAGGTTTTGCCAATCAAGTGGCTCGGCGGACTCCGAATATGGCAGTTCGTTGCCTCGGTGCGAACGAATTCCCTGATCTCGGAGGCTACGATGTAATCACAGTGATTGACGTCCTGCATCACATCGCTCCCGCCGATCAGAGAGGCTTTCTCCATCGGATTTATGAGACGATTGATCCGGGCGCAAAGCTTGTTCTTTTGGACATTAACGGCGATCACAGGATTCGGGCGACATGCAACCTGGCGCATGACTTGGTGTTGAACCGAGAATGGGTACATGCAACGCGGCCTGCAATTGTCGCAAGCGAGTTGTTCGAGGCGGGCGCGTCTGTTGAGCATCCGATCCTCATTAAGAGCCTTTGGTATTCGCACTACCTGCTCACCGCTTCGAAACCGCATTAAGCGGGGTGATCGGTTCACGGACCGGCCGATGCCGAGCGTTGCGATCGCGGCTGGCTGAGGGGCCGTGCCGACTCGGGAAGCGGCGCGGCGGCGGCTGCCGCGGCAGGGGTGCGCCGGCTGGGGCATGGCTGGCCTCGCGGCCGATCGCGATCTCGTGTTGCGGCGCGCGATCCGCTAAACTCGGGCGGCATGAAAATCCGCCAGCTGCCGCCTGTCGTCGTCAACCGCATCGCCGCCGGCGAAGTCATCGAGCGGCCGGCGGCGGCGCTGAAGGAATTGGTCGAGAACGCGATCGACGCCGGCGCCGGGCGCATCGAAATCGTGCTGCGCGACGGCGGCCAGTCGCTGATCGCGGTGGCG
>DATGFP010000051.1:0-84085 GCA_035309005.1 Allostellaceae bacterium
CCTGATCGAGCGCATGTTCTGCCGCCTCAAAGACTGGCGCCGCATCGCCACCCGCTACGACAAGCTCGCCGCCAACTTCGCCGCCGCGGTGACCCTCGCCGCCATCGTTATCTGGTGGTTATGATTGAGTCTGGAACCTAGTTCGGATGAGCGAGGGCTCAGCCGGCAACCAAGCGGTATCGCTTGCCTGGGCAGCGCTCGCCTGCCGCTGCCCGCGCTGCGGCGAGGGGCGGCTCTTCACCGGCTTGTTGACGGTGCGCCCGGCCTGCCCGGCCTGCGGCCTCGACTTTTCCGCCGAGGCGGCCGGCGATGGCCCGGCGGTCTTCGTGATCCTCTTTCTCGGACTGATCGTGGTCGGGCTCGCCGCCTGGGTCGAACTGAATTTCTCGCCACCGATCTGGGTGCATCTCGCGCTGTGGACGCCGCTCATTATCGGCGGCGCGATCCTGATGCTGCGGCCGCTGAAGGCCGCGCTGATCGCCCTGCAATACCGCCATTACCTGCTGCGCAGCCCGCCCGCTGCATGAGGCCGGCATGAGGCGGTTCCAGCCGCGGCCGGGGCCGACCCTCTTCACGATCCCGGTCGTCCTGATGTGCCTCGCGCTTGGCGGCTGGCAGGTCCAGCGCCTGCACTGGAAGGAGGGGCTGATCGCGCAGCGCGCGGCGGCGCTCGCGACAGCGCCGGTCGCGGCGCCACAAAGCCTGGCGGCGACGCAGGCGCTCGACCTGCACCGGGTCGTCGACGACGGCGTCTTCGACAACGATCGGGAAATTCTCGTCCACGCCATCGGCCCTGAAGGCGGCGCCGGCTTCGACGTGCTGACGCCGCTGCGCGAGGCGGGCGGCCGGGTGGTGCTCGTCAATCGCGGCTATGTCCCGACCTCACTCGCGGACCGGAACAAGCGCCGCGCCGGCGAGCCCACCGGCCGCGTGCATGTCGCCGGCCTGCTGCGCCTGCCGCCGCCTGAGAAGCCCGGCTGGTTCGTGCCCGACAACGCCGCCGGGCGCGGCGAGTGGTTCTGGATCGACCTGCCGGCGATCGGCGCCGCCGCCGCGCAGTCCGACGTCGCGCCGTTCTACATCGACGCCGACGCCACCCCGAACCCCGGCGGCTGGCCCCTCGGACGGGCAAGCCTACCGGCGCTCCCCAACAATCATCTGCAATACGCGATCACCTGGTTTTCGCTCGCGGTCGCGGCGCTGGTGATCTATCTGCTGTCGCAACGCGGCGGCGAACGGCCCGTCGCCCTGGACCATCGCCCTGGACCATAGCCCTGGACCATGACCGCCTACCGGGAACTTGAAGCACGCTTCCGCCGCCTCGGAATCATCGAGGAAGCGATCGCGATGCTGCATTGGGATGCGGCGGCGATCATGCCGGCGGGCGGCGCCGCGGCGCGCGCCGAAGAGCTCGCCACGCTGCGGGTCATCGCGCACGAATTGCTGAGCGCGCCCGAAATTCCGGATCTTCTCGCCGTCGCGGAGGAGGGCGCCGCTGCGCTCGGCGACTGGCAGCGCGCCAACCTGCGCGAGATGCGGCGGCGCTGGCGGCATGCGGCGGCGGTGCCTGGCGATCTCGTCGAGGCGCTGTCGCGCGCCCGCTCGCAATCGGAAGCGGTATGGCGGATGGCGCGACCGGCCGACGATTTCGCCGCCGCCCTGCCCGGGCTCGAGCGGGTGCTGGTACTGACCCGCGAGGTTGCCGCAGCCAAGGCCGAGGCGCTCGGCACCAGCCCCTACCAGGCCTTGCTAGACCAGTACGAGCCCGGCGGCGACACCGCGACGATCGATCGCCTGTTCGATGAAATTGCCGGTTTCCTGCCCGGGCTGCTCGATGCGGCGCTGACCCGCCAGGCGGCGCGCCCGGCGCTGCCCGAGCCGGCGGGTCCCTTCCCGGTCGACGCGCAGCGGCGCGCAGCGCTCGCGTTGATGGAGCGCATCGGGTTTGATTTCGCGCATGGCCGGCTCGACCAGAGCGCGCATCCGTTCTGCGGCGGCCACTCGGACGATGTGCGCCTGACGACGCGTTATGACGAAGCCGATTTCGCGAAGGCGCTGATGGGGACGCTGCACGAAACCGGCCACGCGCTCTATAAGCGCGGGCTTCCCGAGGAATGGCGGCGCCAGCCGGTCGGCGCCGCGCGCGGCATGGCGGTGCACGAAAGCCAGTCCTTGTTCCTCGAAATGCAGGTCTGCCGCAGCCCGGCTTTCGCGCGCTTCGCCGCGCCGTTGTTGCAGGCGATCTTCGGCGGTGAGGCTGCGGCATGGCGCCCGGAGGCATTGCACCGCCGGCAGATCGCGGTGCGCCCCGGCCCGATCCGCGTCGACGCCGACGAGATCACCTATCCGGCGCATGTGATCCTGCGCTACCGGATGGAGCAGGCGATGATCGCCGGCGACCTCGCGCCGCGCGACCTGCCGTTCGCCTGGGCCGACGGGCTCAAGACCGCGATCGGCGTCGTCCCGGCATCTGACCGCGACGGGGTGTTGCAGGACATCCATTGGTACGACGGCGCCTGGGGCTATTTCCCGACCTATACGCTGGGGGCGCTGATCGCGGCGCAGCTCTTTGCCGCGGCGCGCGCCGCCCTGCCTGACCTCGCGGCGCAGATCGGGCGCGGCGAGTTCGCCCCGCTCGTCCTCTGGCTGCGCGCCAACGTCCACGCCAAGGGATCGCTCTTGTCGACTAGCCAGCTCGTCGAGAGTGCGACCGGCGCGCCGCTTGGCACCGCCGCCTTCGAGCACCATTTGCGCGAGCGCTATCTCGGCTGACGCTTTCCGGTGATCCGGCGGTTTACAGGCCCGGCGCAACCGGCCATATGTCACGCGCCGCGGCCGATCGCGCCCGGCGCGGGTGGAGACAAAGCCGACTTGCGGACGTTTAGCGGTGACAACGCTAACGGGGGAATTCAGGTGTTCGATACGGCCCTAGAGCAATCGGCGGGCGTCCCGGACCGCGTTTCCGAACGCGCTCGGTTCGCGGAAATCCGCCGCCAGAGCGCGGCGCTCGCCGCCAATCTGTCGCCCGAGGATCAGGTGATCCAGTCGACGCCGGATGTCAGCCCGACGAAGTGGCACCTCGCGCACACCAGCTGGTTTTTCGAGACCTTCATCCTGCAGCCGAGCGATCCCGCCTACCGGGTGTTCGATCCCGCGTTCGCCTATCTCTTCAACTCCTACTACGAAGCCGCCGGACCGCGCCATCCGCGGCCGCAGCGCGGCCTCTTGTCGCGCCCGACGGTCGCCGCGGTCGGCGCCTACCGCGACCATGTCACGGCGGCGATGCTGCGCCTGATCGAGCAGGCGGACGAGGCGACATGGCGCCGGCTTGCGCCCCTCGTCGAACTCGGCCGCCACCACGAGCAGCAGCATCAGGAGCTGATCCTGATGGACATCAAGCACGTTTTTTCGGTCAACCCGCTGCTGCCCGCCTATCAGCTGCCGCGCCCGGTTGCCCTGCCCGCCTCCACGCCGCGGCAGGGTTGGGTCCCGTTTGCCGGGGGGCTGATTGAAATCGGCCATGACGGACGCGGTTTCGCATTCGACAACGAGGGGCCGCGCCACAAAATCTGGCTCGAGCCGTTCCGCCTCGCGACGCATGCCGTCACCTGCGGCGAATACCTCGATTTCATCGGCGATGGCGGCTATAGCCGCCCCGAACTCTGGCTGTCGGACGGCTGGGCGACGGTGCAGCACGAGGGCTGGCGGGCGCCGCTCTACTGGTCTTGCGAGGGCGCCGAATGGCGGCTCTTCACGCTCTGCGGCGAGCGCCGGATCGAGCCGTCGGAGCCGGTCTGCCACGTCAGCTTCTACGAGGCCGATGCCTACGCCCGCTGGGCCGATAAGCGGCTGCCGAGCGAAGCCGAGTGGGAACTCGCGGCCGCGACGGTGCCGCTCGCCGGAAACCTTGCCGATAACGGGCACTTCCACCCCTGCCCCGAGACCGCTGTGGACCACGGCGAACCCGCCTTGCGGCAGATGATCGGCGACGTCTGGGAATGGACCGCCAGCCCTTATGTCGCCTATCCGCGCTTCCGGCCGGCCGCCGGTGCGATCGGCGAGTACAACGGCAAGTTCATGTCGAACCAGATGGTGTTGCGCGGCGGCGCGGCGGTGACGCCGAAGGACCATTTGCGCATCACCTACCGCAATTTTTTCCCACCCTCGGCGCGCTGGGCGTTTTCGGGGCTGCGGCTCGCGGAGGACGATTAAGGATGGATGGCGGCGAATTCGCCTTTCACGATCTGTTGCCGGGCGAAGAGAGTTTTCGCGACGCGGTGCTGGCGGGGCTGGGCGGCACGCCCAAATCGCTGCCGTGCAAGTTCTTCTACGATGCGCGCGGCTCGGCCCTGTTCGAGGAGATCTGCGAGCTCCCCGAATATTACCTGACCCGCACCGAAATCGCGATCCTCGGCGAGCGCGCCGGAGAGATCGCGACGCAGATCGGGCGGCATGCCCGCCTCATCGAACTGGGCAGCGGCGCCAGCATCAAGGTGCGCATCCTGCTTGAGGCGCTCGAGGCGCCCTCCGCCTACGTGCCGGTCGATATTTCGCGCGACCATCTGCGCGAGGCGGCGGCCCAGCTCGCGGCCGACTTCCCCGAACTGCCGGTGGTCGCGGTGTGCGCCGACTATACCAGGCCGTTCCGCCTGCCGCCGCTGCCCGGCCCGCGCGGCAAGCGGGTCGGCTTTTTTCCGGGCTCGACGATCGGCAATTTCGAGCCGGAAGCGGTTGTCCGCTTTCTGACGCACTGCGCCGAGCTTCTGGGACCCGAGGGCGAGATGCTGATCGGCGTCGATCTGAAGAAGGCGCCGGCCATCCTCGATGCGGCCTACAACGACCGGGCCGGCATCAACGCCGCCTTCAACCTCAACCTATTGCAGCGGATCAATCGCGAGCTTGAGGGCGACATCGCCGTCGACCGCTTCGCGCACGTCGCCTTCTACAACCCCGAGAAGGGCCGAATCGAGCTCTACATCAAGAGCCTCGCCGAGCAGAGCGCGACGATCGCCGGCCAGCCGTTCCGCTTTGCCGAGGGCGAACTGATCCACACCGAGAATTCATACAAATACGCGATTCCAGAATTTCACGCGCTGGCCCGGCGCGCCGGCTTCCTGCCGGCGCAAACCTGGACCGACCGCGACGAACTCTTCAGCGTCCACTACTTCCGGCAGGGCTGAACGGGCGCGCCGCCTTACAGATAGACCCCGCGCATGCCGCCCGCCGGGTAGCGGGTGCCGGCGGCGGCCCCGATTGGCACCGTCTCGGCGATGCTGGCGATATCCTCGGGCGTCAGCTCGACCGCGAGCGCCCCGAGGTTTTCCTCGAGCCGCTCGATGCGCTTGGTGCCGGGGATCGGGATGACGTCGGGGCCTTGCGCCAGGAGCCAGGCGAGCGACAGCTGCGCGACGGTGCACTCCTTGTCGGCGGCGATCGCCTCCACCCGCTCGACCAGGGCCCGGTTCTTCTGGAAATTGTCGCCCTCGAAGCGCGGATGGCGGGCCCGCGTGTCGCCCTCGGCGAGATTGGCGAAATCGGGGACGACGCCGGCCAAGAGGCTGCGGCCGAGCGGCGCGTAGGCGACGAACGAGATGCCGAGATCCTTGATCGCCTCGCGGGTTTCGCTCGCCTCCTCGCGGTAGAGCAGCGAGAACTCGCTCTGCACCGCGGCGATCGGGTGCACCGCGTGGCCGCGCCGCAGCCGCTCGGGCCGCGCCTCGCACAACCCGATGAAGCGCACCTTGCCGTCCTCGACGAGCCGGCTCATCGCGCCGACCGTGTCCTCGACCGGCACGTCGGGATCAACCCGATGCTGGTAATAGAGGTCGATGACGTCGGTGCCGAGACGCTTCAGGCTGATGTCGCACGCCTGCCGCACGTATTCCGGCCGCCCGTTGACGCCATTGGCGCCGCCGGGGTTGCGGGTCTGGCCGAACTTGGTGGCGACGACGACGCCGTTGCGGCGCCCTTTCAGCGCGCGGCCGAGCAATTCTTCGTTGTGGCCCCAGCCGTACATGTCGGAGCTGTCGAAATGGTCGACCCCGAGGTCGATCGCCCGGTGAATGAGCGTGATCGCGGCCTCGTCGTCGCTAATTCCGTAGGTCCCGGACAAGGACATCAAGCCGAGCCCGACCGCCAGTACCTCCGGCCCGTTGCGGCCGATCCGGCGCCGCTCCCGCTTCGTGTTGTCGTTCATCGTGTGCGTCCCCGCTGTGGCGGGCGCATGTATAGCCGATCGCGGCGCGGCGCGCGAAGCCCCGGCCGCGTTGCGCTTGGCGTGTGACAATACCGCGCGGCGCGCTATGATCCGCGGCGAAATTCCAGCCCAGGAGGGAACGATGGCGGGGACGACACATGTGTACGCCGGCGTGGCGGCCACGGTAGGCACGACGCATAGCGGCATGCTGGGAGGCATCTTTCGGCAGGAAGTCGGCAGCAAAGGCTGGACGCACCTCAACAACGGCCTGCCGGACGGCGCGGAAATGCACGCGATCACCGTGCATCCGACCGACAGCGACACGCTGCTGGTCGGCAGCACCAAGGGGCTCTATCGCAGCACGAACCGCGGCGACCGCTTCGAGCGCCTGCCGTTGCCCGACGCCGAAGCCGACATCTGGTCGGTGCTGGTTCACCCGAAGGATCCGCGGCGGATCTATGCCGGCGCGACGCCGATCGCGGTCTACCGCAGCGACGACGGCGGCGACCATTGGAAAAAGCTCGCCGATCCGGGCCTGCCCAACCGGGTCATCATGGCGTTTGCCTGCCGCGTCATGCGGCTCGACGTCGACCCCAATTCGCCCGACGACGTCTATGCCACGATGGAGGCGAACGGCGCGATGCGCAGCCGCAACGCCGGCGAAAGCTGGGAGGACTGCACCGCCGATTTGATCCGCTTCTGCGAGGAGCCGAAATATCGCAGCCGCATCGGCAGCCAGACCGAGATCGAGGGCATGCTCGACGGCCATGCGCTGGCCTGCAGCGCCGCCGCTCCCGGCACCGTGTTTCTCGCCAACCGCATGGGCCTCTTCCGCAGCGGCGACAGGGGCCAGCACTGGGAAGACATGGAGATCGGCAAGTTCTCGCCGTTGACCTACGGCCGCGACATCCGTACGTCGCCCCTCGACCCGAAAATCATGTACGCCGCGCTGAGCCCGGCGGCGCGCAGCACCGACGGCTCGGTCTACCGCTCGAACGATGTCGGCCGGACGTGGACGCGGTTCGACCATGGCGTCAAGGCCGAGGCGACGATGATGGGCGTCATCCCGCATCCCACCGACCCCAACCAGGTCTATGCGATCTCGCGCTGCGGCCAGGTATTCGGCACGCAGGACGGCGGCAAGAGCTGGAGCGAAAGCCGGCTGCCCGAGGGCACCCGCGACAGCTACTGCATCGCCTGCGGCTGATCGGGATAGCTCGGGCTCGGACCGCGCAGCAGTCCGAGCCCGAGCGCCCGCAAGGTTCAGCCGGCGCCGTGCAGCCGGCGCCGATAGGCGATAAAGGCGGCGCGGTCGCTCAGATAATCCGCGGGCTCGTAGGGGCGGTCGCAAAATACCATCAGCACCGCGCCCGGCGTCTCGTAGCGCTCGGCCGCGAAAATCCCCGGCGGAATGTGCAGCGCGCTGCCGGCACTCAGCCGGACCGAGCGCTGCGCCACCCCGTCATCGGCCTCGACCGCGAGCGAGCCGGCGACACACACCAGGAATTGCTGGCACGCCTTATGAGCATGGCCGCCCCTGATCGTGCCGGGGGGGACATCGCAGACCCAGAACACGCGGACGACCGGAAACGGGACCGCTTGCGCGAGGTCGATCGGCACCAGAACCCCGTGCTCGTCGCGAAAGGATGGCAATGCCGCCGGCTTCAGGCTCGCGACGGTCGGCAGCCTCATCGCGCGCGCTTTGTCGCGAAGAACGAATGGACCGCGGCGATGACCCGCTCTTGCTGAGCGTCCGACAGGCTGGGGTAGAGCGGCAGCGTCAGGATCTCGCCGCTGATCCTCTCGGTCGTCGTCAGCGGTCCACCGATGCGCGCTCCCGCGGCAAGACCGGGCTGGCGATGGACCGGATAGGGATAATGCCGCCCGGTCGTGATCCCGGCGGCCCCGAGATGGGCGGCGAGCGCCTCCCGCGCGGCGCAGCGGATCACATAGAGGTGGAAGACCCGGCGACAGCCCAGACGTTCGATCGGGCACACCAGCGGCAGACCCGCGAAAGCTTCGTTGTAGCGGCTGGCCAGCTCGCGCCGCCGCTCGGTCTGCTGCGTCAGATGAGCGAGCTTGACCGACAGGATGGCGGCCTGCAGCTCATCGAGGCGCGAACATCGGCCGTTCGCGATTTCGGAGAATTGCGGCTTGCTCCAACCATAGGTGCGCAGCCGGCGCAGGCGCTCCACAAGGCGAGGATCGCGGGCGGTCACGAGGCCCGCGTCGCCGATCGCGCCGAGGTTCTTGGTCGGATAAAAGCTGAAGCAGCCGACATCGCCGATCGCGCCGACCGCGCGCCCCTCGATCGTCGCGTCGTGCGCCTGGGCACAGTCTTCGACGACCGCCAGGCCGTGGCGGGCCGCGATCGCGCAAATTGCGTCGAGCGCCGCCGGGTGTCCGTAGAGATGAACCGGTAGTATCGCCTTGGTTCGCGGCCCGATCGCCGCCTCGAGGCGCAGCGGATCGAGGCAATAGGTATCCGCTTCGATGTCGACGAGGACCGGGACCGCGCCCGCCATGTGCACCGCCGCCACGGTCGGGCCGGCGGTGTGGGAAACCGTGATGACTTCCTGACCCGGCTCGACGCCGACCGCCAGCAAGGCCAGAACCAGCGCGTCGGTGCCGGAACCGACGCCCACCGTGCCCGAGACGCCGAGAAGCTGCGCCATCCGCCGCTCGAAGGCGCCCACCGCCTCGCCGAGCACGTATTGCCCGCGATCGATGACCTCTTCAATCGCCGCGACGATTTCCCGGCGAAACGGCTTAAGATCGCCGGCAGGGTTGGCGAACGGGATCGCGGTCGAAGTCACGGCCTCACCTATATCGGAGGCGGCATCGGGGCGGAAGCGATGATCGGCAGGGCGGGTCGGGCAGCGACCGCCCCATGAAAATTTTATCGCGAAATTTTTGCCGCCAACGCGCGTTTTAATCGGGGTGAACCGGCGGAGGCACGAATGCTGAAATTGGCGCTGTTTTTCCTGGTCGTGTCGTTGGTGGCCGCGTTGTTCGGGTTCACCGGGATCGCCGCCGCCGCGGCGGGGATCGCCAAGATTCTGTTCTTCATCTTTATCGCCGCTTTCGTGATCCTGCTGGTGGTGGCGTTGCTCGTCGGCTCCGCCCTATTTTGAAGAGCCCAGGCGGTTTAGCCCGATCAGGGCTTCGGCCACTATAGCCGCCACAGTTCGACGCCGGCCGGACGCTCGGCGCGCGGCAGGATCGCCTTGACGTCGAGGACGATGCCGGTCTGGTTCCGCAGGAGCCCCGTTATTAGCCCCCAGCCTTCCGCGACGAACGCGTCGTGCGCCACTGCCAGGATGACCGCCCCGGCCGGCGCCAGCGCCTTGCGCGCGGCCAGCCGCAAGCCGTATTCGCGTTCAGCTTCCTCGGGCAGCGCCATCGGATCGTGCACCTGGACCGCGACGCCGAAGCCCTCCAGTTCGCGGATGATGCCGACGACGCCGCTATTGCGGATATCCGGCACGTTTTCCTTGAAGGTCAGTCCGAGGATCGTCACCGGCCCGCCGGCCCGGCGCTGCAACATCATGCGCACGCATTGCTGCGCGACCCGGGCGCCGACAGCGTCGTTGACCCGGCGTCCGGCCAGGATCAGCTGCGGGTGAAACCCGGCCTCTTCCGACCGGTGCGTCAGATAATAGGGGTCGACGCCGATGCAGTGGCCGCCGACGAGGCCCGGTCTGAACCCGATGAAATTCCATTTCGTGCCGGCCGCCTCGAGCACGTCGCCGGTATCGATGTCGAGCGCATGGAAGATCGACGAGAGTTCGTTCATCAGGGCGATGTTCAAATCGCGCTGGGTGTTCTCGATCACCTTGGCGGCTTCCGCCGTCGTGATGCTGGCGGCTCGGTGGATCGGCGCGGCGACGACCGAACCGTAAACCGCGGCGATGATTTCGAGCGTCTCGGGGTCCTGGCCCGCGACGACTTTCGCGATCATCTGGAAGCGGTGTTGCCGGTCGCCGGGGTTGATGCGCTCGGGCGAATAGCCGAGCGTGAAATCCCTGCCGCAGACCAGCCCCGACGCTTCCTCGAGGACCGGGGCGCAGTCGCCCTCGGTCGCGCCGGGATAGACCGTCGATTCGTAGACGACGATGTCGCCCGGCCCGAGCGCCCGGCCGACCGTGCGGGACGCCGCCAGGAGGGCGCGCAAATCCGGCCGGTTAGCCCCGTCGATCGGCGTCGGGACGGTGACGATGAAAAAATCGGCGTCGCGCAATCGCGTCGCATCGCCGGTAACGCGCAGACCCGGTTGCCGCAGATCTTCGGGCGCAACCTGCCGCGTCCGGTCGTAGCCGGCGACGAGTTCCGCCACGCGCTCCTCGGAAATATCGAAGGCGATGACGCCGGAATCCAGGCGGGCGAAGGCGGCGGCGACCGGCAGGCCGACATAGCCGAGCCCGATCACGGCGATTCTGCGGCCATGACCGGGTTTCGCGCGTCGCCTGTGCTGCATCCCCGGAGCTCCGCGTGTGCCGTGACCGAAGGCGCCTGCCGCCCTGCCGCCGGCAAGCGCAGCAGCACATAGCGAGCGAGCCCTCCCTGCGCAACGACGCCGGCAGAGCCCGCGGCGCGGGACCGGAAATCTGACGACAGGCCGCGGCCCTGTGTTATCTAACGAGTTTCTCCGCCGGGAAAGGGCTTGCCGGTCGGCTTTGGGCATTCGGGAGGGGTAATGCAGGAGAGAATACTGATCACGGGCGGTGCCGGTTATATCGGCACGGTCTTGACCCCGCTGTTGCTCGACGCCGGGTACGACGTCACCGTGCTCGATCTCTTCCGCGAAGGCGACGCGGTTTTGGCGCCATGCTGCCGGTTCGAGGGTTTCACGCCGATCCGGGGCGACGCCCGCGACGAAAAGCTGCTGCGCAAGCTCCTGGCGCAGGCCGATATCGTGCTGCCGCTGGCGGCGCTGGTCGGGGCGCCGTTATGCGCTCAGGACCCGTTCAACGCGACGACGGTCAACCGCGACGCGGTCGTCATGCTCAGCAAGCTCGTCAGCCGTGACCAGCGCCTTATCTACCCGACGACCAATTCCGGCTACGGGGTCGGCGAACAGGGGCAGTTCTGCACCGAGGAGACGCCGCTGCGCCCGGTATCGCTGTACGGCACCAGCAAGGTCGAGGCGGAACGCGCGATCCTCGACAGCGGCAACGGCGTCAGCCTGCGGCTGGCCACCGTGTTCGGCATGTCGCCGCGGATGCGGATCGATCTGCTGGTCAACGATTTCACCTATCGCGCGGTGACCGATCGCGCGCTCGTCGTCTTCCAGGGACACTTCAAGCGTAACTACATCCATGTTCGCGATATCGCCAAGGCCTTCATGCACGCGATCGAGAATTACCGGCGCATGAACAACCAAGCCTACAATGTCGGCCTCTCCACCGCCAATCTGTCGAAATTGGAACTGTGCGCCAAGATCAAGGAGCAGGTGCCGCAGTTTCATTACGTCGAGGCGGCGATCGGCGAGGATCCCGACAAGCGCGACTACATCGTGTCGAACGCGAAGATCGAGGCGACCGGCTGGTCGCCGGACTGGCCGCTCGAGCGCGGCATCGGTGAACTGGTGAAAGGCTACCGCATGCTGCGCAACCAGCGCTTTGCCAATGTCTGAGACGCCTCGGGAAACGATCTAGGCATGCCGATTTGCCGCGTCTGCCGGGGGGCCCGGCTCGAGCAGTTCCTCGATCTCGGCGACCAGCCGCACTGCAACAGCCTGCTGCTGCCCGAAGCCCTGGAGCGGGCGGAACCGCGCTATCCGCTGCGGGTATGGTTTTGCGCCGATTGCACGACGGTGCAGATCGACCATACCGTGCCGAAGGAAGAGATGTTCGGAGTATACCTCTATGTCTCCGGCACGACCGAAACGCTGCGCCGGCATTTCCAGGCCAGCGCCGAACGGCTGGCCGAGCGCCTGAAGCTCGCTGCGGGCGACCTCGTCGTCGACATCGGCTCGAACGACGGGACCTGGCTCAAATGCTATGAACGCTGGCAACTGCGCGCGGTCGGCATCGAGCCGGCGCGCAACCTGGCGCGGCAGGCCAACGCCGAAGGCGTCGACACGATCAACCAGTTCTTCAATGCCGAAACCGCGCGCGAAATCATCGCGACGCGCGGCCAGCCCCGGCTGGTGACGGCGGCCGGCGTGTTCTTCCACCTCGAAGAGCTGCACGGCGCCACCGAAGGCGTGCGGCTGTTGCTTGAGGGCGGCGGCACGTTCTGCGTCCAGGCGATCTATCTCGGCGAAATTCTGCGCAACACCGAATTCGACAACATCTACCACGAGCATCTGACCTATTGGACGGTCGGCTCGATCAGCCGGCTGTTCGCCCGCTATGGCCTGGAAATTTATTACGCCGACCTGCTGCCGATTCACGGCGGCTCGCTCGAACTATTGGTTGGGCTGGCCGGCGCGCATCCGGTCGACGCATCGGTCGGGCGCTTTCTCGCCGAGGAGAAGGTGCGCGGGTTCGATCAGCTCGCAACCTATCAGGCGTTCGCCGCGCGGGTATGGCAGATCCGCGACCGGCTGCTGGCGATCCTCGACGATTTCCGGCGGCGCGGCAAAACCGTCTACGCCTTCGGCGCCCCGGCGAAAGGCGCCACGACGCTCAATTCGTTCGGCATCACGCGCGACCTCGTACCGCTCGCCGTCGAACGCAACCCGCTCAAGATCGGCAAGACCATTCCCGGCGTACGGATCCCGATCGTCGACGAGGAGAGGGCCTCGGCGCCCGACGCCTTCTTGATCCTGCCGTGGAATTTTTTGGCCGAATTTCTGCGTAAAAAGCGCGCCTACATCGCGGCCGGCGGAGCCTTCATCGTACCGATCCCGGAGCCCGTCGTTATCGATGCCGCCAACTATGACCAATACGCCGGCTGAGCCGCCGACCCTCATCCTCGGCGGCGACGGTTTTCTCGGTCGCAACCTGGCGGCCTATTTCGCCCGGAACGGCATGCCGTTTGTCGCGATCGGCCGCGCCGCCGGAGACCTACGCGACCGGGAAGTGGTGCTGCGCCTCTTCGCCGGCCTGCCGCGGGTCGAGCGCATCCTGCACGTCGCGACCTTCCAGCGCACCGGGCAGCGGCAATACGAGATACCGGCCGACCTGCTCGACACCAACATGCGCATCCACCTCAACGTGCTCGAAGCCTGGGCGCGGCACCAGCCGCAAGCCAAGCTGATATCGACCGGCAGCTCGTGCTTTTATCCCGAACATGACGAGCCGATCCCCGAGCGGATGTTCCAGGCCGGCCCGCTGCACGATTCGGTGCGGGCCTATGGGCTGGCGAAACAGGCGCTCGCCGTCGGCTCGGAGGCATACGGCATGCAATACGGCCTCAAATGGCTGCATTGTGTGCTCGCGACCACCTTCGGGCCGTTCGATCACCTCGAAACCGACCGGTCGCATTTCATCGGCGGCATGGCGGCGCGGGCGATCCGCGAGCAGCGCGAGGGGCGCATGAGTTTCACGGTGTGGGGAAGCCCCGACATCATCCGCGAATGCCTCTACGTCGATGACCAGATCGAGGCGATCCTCGCCGCCGATAACCTTTTCGAAAACATGATCGTCAACTGTGGCGCCAATCGCCCGGTTTCGATAGACGAGGTTGCGACGGGGATCCTGCGCGCGCTGGACTGGCGCGCCAGCGTTGATTACCCCGAGGGAACCTTTCGGGGAACCAGCCGGAAGGTGCTCGACAGCACGCGCTTTCTCGAGGCGACCGGCTGGTCGCCGCGCATCGGTCTCGACGAGGGGTTACAACGGCTGGTGCGCGACCTGAAGACAAGGGTGTGAGGGTTTGCTGAGCTTGGGGGCTGAATGCTTGTCTCGGTGAGGACCCCGCTGCGCGTCAGCCTGTTTGGCGGCGGCACCGACTACCCGGCGTATTTCCACCGCTCGCCGGGCGCGGTGCTCGGCTTCACGATCGACAAGTACATCTATCTCAGCGCCCTGCCGCTTACCGCCACGGTCGATTACCGCTACCGCCTGAGCTATTCGAAGATCGAGAACGTCGACAGCATCGACGAGATCGAGCACCCGGTGGTGCGCGCGGTGCTGCAGCATTATCGCTGGCAGGAGCCCACTGATTTCTCGGTGCAGGCCGATCTGCCGGCGGCTGTCGGCCTGGGCAGTTCGTCGGCCTTCACCGTCGGCATGGTCAACCTGGTCTCGCACCTGATGGGCATGCCGCGCACCCGCATGGGGTTGGCGCGCGAGGCGATCCATACCGAGCAGGTGCTGCTGCGCGAGAATGTCGGGGTGCAGGACCAGCTGCATGCGAGCTTCGGCGGCATCAACCGCTTCGACCTGGCGGGCAACGGGTTCCGCATCACGCCGATCAATATTTCCGGCCGCAACCTCGCCGTGCTCGGCGACTGGATGGTGCTCGTCTACACCGGCATCAAGCGCCGCGCGACGCACATCGTCGCGGAGCAGGTCGCGAACACGAAATCGCATTCGGTCGACGCCGAGCTGCGCGAGATGCTGCTGTTGGTCGATGAGGCGCAGGGGATCCTCGAGGACAGCGCTCGGGTCGACGAAGCGCCCATTCGCATCGGCGCCCTGCTCGATCGCTCGTGGCGGCTGAAAAAGCGTCTGTCGTCAAGCATCAGCGTGCCGCAGATCGATGAGCTCTATGATTTCTGCATTGCCAACGGCGCGTTGGGCGGGAAGCTGTGCGGCGCCGGCGGCGGCGGGTTTCTGTTGCTGGTGGTGCCGCCGGAGCGGCGCGCCGGCTTCGAAGGCGCCATCGGCGCGCGGCGCTGCGTGCGGTTCACCGTCGACCTCCACGGCTCGATGCTGATCGCATCGCCGATGCCGCCGGGACGCAGCGCGGCGCTGCCGATCTGACGCGCTTGAGGGCCGCCCTTCAGGCGGCGGCCGCCGGCGCCACAGCCGCGCTGCCGCTCTCGACGAGACGGCGATAGGCGGCGACAACCTCGCTGACCGGGCCCATCGCGGCGATCCGCCCGTGCTCGAGCAGGATGCCGCGATTGCACCATTCCTCGACCAGCTCCATCGAGTGCGAGGCGAGCACCAGGATGCTCGATTCGCGCACAAAGCCCTCGATCCGCCGCTGGGCCTTGCCGAGAAATTGCGCGTCGCCGGCGCTCAGCCATTCGTCCATGATCAGAATTTCCGGCCGGACGCAGGTCGAGATCGCGAACGACAGCCGAACCATCATGCCCGCGGAATAGGTCCGCACCGGCATGTCGAGGTAATGGCCAAGCTCGGTGAACTCGGCGATCCCGCCCGCCATGCGGCGCATTTCGCGCGGCCGGATGCCCATGAACATGCCGCGCATGATGATGTTCTCGTAGCCGGTCGCATCGATTTCCAGGCCGACGTTGATGTCGAGCAGCGAGGAAACCTTCCCAAACGCGGTGATCGTGCCCTGGCTCGGCTCGTAAACGCCGGCCAGCACCTTGAGCAGCGTCGTCTTGCCGGCGCCGTTGGCGCCGATCAGCGCGAGCCGGTCGCCATTGACGAGTTCGAGGGAAATCTCCCGCAGCGCGCGCACGGTGATGCGGTCGAGGCCATCGCTCGCCAGATTGCCGCGGGTCGAAGTGGCCAGCAGCGCCTTTTTCAGCGAGCGGCTGCCGCCCTGATAAATCGGGAAGTCGACCGAGACGTCGCGCAGGCGGACCAGCGACACCGGCGCTACACCCAAAACGCCAGCCGATGGCGGAACCGCGCAAAGAACGCGAAGGCAGTGGCGCACCCCAGCACCGTCATGCCGATCAGGATGGTCCAGGAATAGGGCGCCTGCGACACCCCGAGCAGCGGTGCGCGCAGCACATCGATCATCGCAAACAGCGGATTGAGCTCGACCCACCGCGCGGCCGCGCCGAGGGCGGCGAGCGGCCACATCACCGGCGTCACAAAGAAGACGACCTGAACAACGCTGGCGACGATCGGCGGAACGTCGCGAAAGCGGGCGCTGATCATGCCGAGCAGAATGGCAAGCCAGGCGCCATTGACCAGGATCAGCGCCAGGGCGGGAACCAGTTCCAGCAAGCGCCAGAACTGGATCGGCTGCGGAAAGATCAACAATACAACCGGGACAATCAGGAAATTGTGCGCGAGCGTCAGCAGATTGCGGTAGAGCAGCCGATAGACATGCACCGAAAACGGCAGCTTCACCTGCTGGATGATGCCTTGTACCGCGGTGAAGGTCGTGCAGCTCTCGGTGACCAGCGCGGAGACGAACATCCAGAAGATCAACCCGAGGGCGAGCATCGGCAGATAGCTATCCACTCGAATACGAAACAGCTTCGAGTAGATGAAGCCCATGCCGGCGATCATTACCGCCGTCGTCAGAGTTTGCCAGAAGGGTCCGAGCACGGAACCGCGATAGCGCAGCCTGAGATCCTGCTGGGCCAGCGCCGCCCACAGCCAGGACCGCCGCAGCCCCTCGGCCAAATCACCGAGCGCGAGCGCCACCTTCGACGGCGATGCGGTGAATTCAGCTAATTCGGCGCGGGGGCCTAGAACGGTTTCGCTATCTGTCAATTCAGCGACTGACGATGCTGCGATGCGCAAATCCGAGCACGCATTTCAAGGGTCACGGCCCGGCAACGCGCTGCCCGACGCGCCGTGCTGTCCCGGCCGCCCTATAACACGCCGGGTCGCGGGGCGTCCAGCACGTCCCCCGAACCCACCCCGACCCCGGACCGCGTGGCTTTATCGCGGCGCCGCCGTTTCGCTGCGGTCGGTTTTGTGCTGGGATGACGGTATGTCCGCCCTGCGGACGGTGGCGACAGCGATTGGTGGATTCTCTTTGTCGGGGGGTGCGATCGCCAAGCTCGATCGGGTGTCCGGTCCGCGACCGCTGATGATCGCCTATTGGGGACGGCGCGGCCTGAGCCAGTTCACTTTCGAGCTATCCGCCGCCGCGCTGAGCCGCGCCGAACCACGGGTCACCTTCTCGCTTTCCTCGGCAAACGAAAGCCTGCCGCGCTTCGCCCCTCTCGGCGAACGCCTTTGCGTCGTCGACACGTTTCGATCGAACTGGGCGCCCATTGTCGCATTGCCGCGGCTCGTTCGCCTGCGGCGGCGCTTGTTGCAGCGCTTCGCCGTTGACGGCACGCGCGCCTTCGTGTCGCTGATGCCTCACATCTGGTCGCCGCTCGTCGCGCCCGTTATTCGCAGCGCCGGCGTGCGGCACATTGTCGTGATGCATGACGCCGAGCCGCATCCCGGCGACCGCACGGGATTGGCGACCGGCTGGCTGGCGCGGGAGGCGCACCAGTGCGATCACGTGATCGCGCTGAGCCGTTTCGTCGCAGAACGACTGGCCGAACTGCGCGGCCTTCCGCGAGATAAGGTCAGCCCGCTATTCCATCCCGAGTTCACCTTCGACCAAGCGCCCGGCCAGGCGCCGATGATGCGGCGCGCTCCGGCAGGGCCGCTGCGGCTGCTCTTCATCGGCCGCTTGCTTGGCTACAAAGGCTTCGGGATCTTTATGGATGCGATCGAGCTACTGCTGCGATCCGGTCGGCGGATCGAAATCGGGGTGTTCGGCAGCGGCAATCTCGCCACCTACGAAAGGCGCCTCGCCGCGATCGGCGCCGAGGTTGACAACCGGTGGATCGACGACCGCGAGTTTTCCGGCATCCTGGCGCGCCACGATCTGGTGGTTCTGTCGCACACGGAGGCCAGCCAGTCGGGCGTCGTCGCCGCGGCGCACGGCGCCGGGCTTCCGGTCGTGATCACGCCGGTGGGCGGCCTGATCGAGCAGGTCGTCCCGGACCTGACCGGGGTGGTAGCCCGGTCGGCGACCGCCGAAGCCGTCGCCGCGGCGATTGCCCGCCTGCTCGACGAGCCCGCCTTGCTCGCCAGGCTGTACCAGGGCGTTGCCGAAACCCACCAGCAGCGCTCGATGGCGCATTTTCTCGATCGGTTGATCGAAATCGCCCTGCCTGACCCGCGTTAGCGGTGGTGGATCAGATAGGCGATGGCGTAGCCGAACACCCCGGCGACGAGCAGCGCCGACAGCGGATACTCGGTGACGTTGCGCGTCAGATATTCGCCGGCGCGGGCACCTTGTTGATAGAGGACGTCGCTCGCGACCGCCACCTGCTCGCGCCCCTTCTCGGCGAGATCCTGGGCGGTGGTGCCGGCCTCACTCGCCGCCGAGCGAGCCCGCTCGCCAAAATCGCGGGCCATCGTTTTCCCCTGCTCGATGATGTCGCCGGTCGTTTGGCCGGTGGCGCCGATCTCGGATGTCGATTGATTGTCCATTGCCTGCTTCCCTTCCCAGATTGCAAGACTTTCAAGAGGGAAACATTGCATCGCCGCCAAACACTCCATGCCTTGTCGATCGATTGGCGAGGAATTGGAAAAGACCAGCCAATCGGGGTGGAACCAAGCTCCGAATCCATTCGTTGAGCGGCAAGGGATATTAGTCACATGATTGGAGGAATCTCGTGTCCAAAACAACAATGACTGCGGCTTTTGCAGCGCTTCTGGCGGCATCTGCACCGATCGCCTACGCCCAGACGACGACTGTGCCGAGCCACTCGGCAACGGCCGTGGAGCACGGCCTGACGACGCAAAGCCGGGTGATGCCGGGGCAGATCCGCATGACCGACATGAACGGCGCCACCATTTATGGTGCTGGGGACAAAAGCATCGGGGACATCAAGGATGTCGTCCTCGATCGCGACGGCCGGGTTGCCGAAGTGGTGCTGAATGTCGGTGCGACGCTCGGCATGGGCGGCAAGCTGGTCGCCATCCCGATGAACGACATCAAGATCGCCACTGACAGCAACAACAAGCCCCGTTTCACGGTCGACATGACCGAGGCCCAGCTGAAGTCGGCGCAGGCCTTCTCTCTCACCGCACCGAGCGAGCGGACCGGCAGCTCGACCGCGCCGGCCACCACGCCGACGACGCGGCGCGACTAATAACCTGCAATTCTTGCAGGGCTTTTAGACGGCCCGGGCGGCGGCCACCGCCCGGGCTCGCGCTATCCCATGGTCGAGTTGAAGGCGCCACCGTCGAGCAGCAGGTTCTGGCCGACGATAAAGCCCGACGACGCAGCGCACAGAAAGGCGCACGCCGCACCGAATTCCTCGGGATCGCCAACCCGTCCGGTCGGGTTTATCGCCGAGCGCTTCGCCAGCATCTCGTCGAACGAGATATTCTGACGCCGCGCCTCGAACTCGATCCCGGAGCGCAGCCGGTCGGTCAGGAAGGGACCCGGCAGCAGATTGTTTATCGTGACGTTGTGGCGCGCCACCTGACGCGCCAGCCCGGCGACAAAGCCGGTCAGGCCGGCGCGCGCGCCGTTGCTCATGCCGAGGTTCGGTATCGGCGATTTCACCGAGCCCGAGGTGATGTTGACGATGCGCCCGAATTGGCGCGCCGACATGCCGTCCACCGTCGCCTTGATCAGCATGATCGGGGTCAGCATGTTGGCGTTGACCGCCTTCTGCCAGTCCTCGATGCCCCATTCGCGGAAATCGCCGTGCGGCGGTCCGCCGGCGTTGTTGACGAGGATGTCGGGCTCGGGGCAGGCGGCGAGCGTTGCCTGGCGGCCGGCCTCGGTGGTGATGTCGCCGGCGACCGCCGTCACCTTGCCGCCGGTTGCCCTGCGGATCTCCGCGGCGGTCTCTTCCAGCGTCGCGGCGGTGCGTGCGGTGATCGTGACCTCGACGCCGGCGCGCGCCAAGGCCATCGCGCAGGCCCGGCCGAGGCCCTTACTCGCCGCACAAACGATCGCGCGGCGACCGGCAATGCCCAGATCCAGCATGTTTTCCCTCCTGCAGCCATCGGTTGCATCAGTCGCGTGCGCGGTTATAGCGGAAGAGCGCGGCGCGGGGCCACGGGTCCCGGCCCCCGGCGAGCGCAGAAGATGCGACGATTTGGCAAAGCTGCCCAGCGCCAAACTTGCTTGTTTTTGAATTTAATT
This sequence comes from Allostellaceae bacterium, assembly GCA_035309005.1. Lineage (GTDB taxonomy): Bacteria > Pseudomonadota > Alphaproteobacteria > ATCC43930 > CGMCC-115725 > DATARH01. The sequence goes on from DATGFP010000051.1 coordinate 20,138, forward strand.
GCGAGCGATTATCAATCGCATGAAATTTTATCGAGTCGCCGCGATCCTCCTCGTATTAGCATTGGCTCCGCCCGCCCAAGCGCAGGAGCCGCCCTCCATTGCCCTCACGATCCGCGACCACCAATTCGTCCCCGCCGAGATCGTGGTGCCCACCGGCGTCAAGGCGCAGCTGATCGTGCGCAACGAGCAAGCGACCCCGGCGGAATTCGAGAGCACCTCGCTGCATCGCGAGAAGATCGTGACGCCCGGCGCTTCGATCTCCGTCTACGTCGGCCCGCTCGATCCCGGCCGCTACGAGTTCTTCGACGATTTCTACCCCAGCACCCGCGGTTTTGTAGTCGTCAAATAGGTGACCTGATGTTGCCGACTGCAATCATCGTCTTTCGCGAAGTTCTCGAGGCGGCGCTGATTGTCGGCATCGTGCTGGCGGCAAGCCGCGGCGCCCTGCGGCGCGGCCTCTGGGTCGCCGCCGGCATCGCCGCCGGAGTGCTGGGGGCGGTCGGCGTCGCCTTCGGTGCCGCCACGATCGCCGCTGCGGCCGCCGGCATGGGCCAGGAACTGTTCGACGCCGGCATCCTGTTCGCCGCGGTCGGGATGCTCGGCTGGCACAATGTGTGGATGAGTCGCCACGGCAAGGAACTCGCGGGGCAAGCGGTGCAGCTCGGCACTGCGGTGCGCTCGGGGGCGCGGCCGCTCTGGGCGCTGGGCTTTGTGGTGGCCCTGGCGGTGCTGCGCGAGGGATCGGAGATCGTGCTGTTCCTCTACGGTATCGCACTGGCCGGGCAGAGCGGCCCGCTGGCGATGGCGATCGGCGGCGCGTTCGGATTGGGGCTCGGGGTTGCCGCCGGGATGGCGCTTTATTGGGGGCTTGTCAGCATTCCGATGCGCCACCTCTTCACCGTGACGAGCTGGCTGGTGCTGCTGCTGGCGGCCGGGCTCGCCTCGCAGGGCGCCGCCTTTCTGGTGCAGGCCAATCTGCTGCCGGCGCTCGGCGACAATTTGTGGGATACCTCGTTCCTGTTGTCGGACCAGAGCCTGGCGGGCCGGGTCCTGCATACGCTGGTCGGCTATACCGCGCAGCCGGCCGGCATCCAGGTCGTCTTCTACGTGACGACGCTGTGCGTGATCGGCGGTCTGATGCGGCTGCTTGGTGCGGGCGGGCGGCCGACCCAGGCCGGCGGCACGGCGCTGCGAGCCGCCGAGTGAGCCCTATTTTTTGGTGGCGAGTTCTCTTGGCTCGCGCCGTGCTGTTGCTCGCCGCCGTCGCCGCGGCTCCGGTGGCGGCGCTCGCCGATTTCAAGGTCCAAATGCCCGATGCCGAGTATGGCGAATGGGAATTCGAACCGATCGGTTCCTACGGCATGAGCGGCCGCGACGGCATGGACAACGAACAGAGCTTCGTCTCCGAATTCGGCTACGGCGCGACCCGCTTCTGGCACACCGAGCTCGAATTCGAAACCTCTCGGGAGCCGGGGCCGCATAATCATCTCAAGCTCACCCAGATTACCTCGGAAAACCAGTTTCAGTTTACCGATCGCGGCGAATACTGGCTCGATGCCGGTTTCTTCTGGGAATACGGCCAGGTGTTGACAAAAGGCGCCCCCAACGAAACGACGTTCGGGCCGATCTTGCGCAAGGAATTCTTTCATACGATCAACACCGTCAACCTGTTCATCGAGAAGGACATCGGCGGCTTTGCCTCGGGCCGGCCGGTGTTCACCTACGCGCTCGAAAGCCGGCTTGACCTCGGCACGATGATCGAGCCGGGCATCCAGGCCTACGGTACGCCGGGCCCGTTCGGCCATTTCTACCCGATCAGCGAGCAGGACCATCGCATCGGCCCGCAACTGTTCGCCGATGTCGGGCGGGTGGGCATCGGCAACCTGAAGATGAACGGCGGCATCCTGTTCGGATTGACCCCTGGCGAACCGCGCCGGACACTGCGCTGGCAGGCCGAATACGAGGTCCATTTTTGAGGCTTGTGGGGCTCGTTCTTGCGGCGGCGCTGCTATCGTGCACCGCCGCCGCGCGCGCCGCGGAGCAGGCGATTGTCGCCGATGTGGCGGCGCTGCGCGATTTCATGATCCAGAACGTCTGCCTCGACGCGGCCGGCGCGGTGGCGGTCGGGATCTCACCGATCGACGACGACCCGCGCTGCGTCTCCGAGCGCGATCTGCGACCGGGCGAAGCCTTGCCCTACCACAAGCACGACCAGCCCTCGCCGGCCAACCGCGACGGCGCGCCGCTCGGCTATCAGCGTCATGATTCGTTCCCGGTAGAGACCGCCGGCTTTGGCGCCGTAGTCGAGCACTCATTCGATTTCGGGGCCGGCGAGGGCCGCCATTTCGGCGTTTTCGACGGCGGCAGCGACGGCGGCGACATTGCGATCCTGTCGCCCGGCACCGTGTCGATCGGCGCGACCGAGGACGGCGGCGCCGGCTTCCAGCTGTTTGTCGGCGAGTGCCGCGGGCCCGTCGCCGCCGCCGCGTTGACGCATTCCTGGATCGTCGCCCTGTTCGATCCGGTTCACCCCGCCCCACTCGCCGGCGAGGTAGTCGCCCGCCTCAACGATCTGACGAGCGTCCAGCAGGATACCTGTCCGCGCCGCTTCAATGCCGCTTACACAAGCTGGCGCGTCGTGCCGTTCCGCTATCGCGCCGCCTCGGGCCAGGGGCCGCCGGTCACGCTGGCGACGCTGATTTCGGAGCATTACGGCGGCAAGGACCCGGCGACGGCCGACCATGTCGAGCGGTTCTACTTCACCCGCGAACTCGGCGGCACCCGCTGGGAGCGCTGGCAGAACGCCCGCGGCGACGCCCAGTTCAGCGCCGCCGCGATCGCCGAGCGGGCCGCATGGTTTGCCGGCACCGGGCGCTGCAGCCCCCCGGAGCCGCCAGCTGGCGGCGCGCACATGCTGCTCGTCGATTGCCGCGAATGGAGCCGCATCGTCCCGCCCGCCGATCCGGCCGGCGACCGGCCCGGATTTTTCATCGACGCGATCCGCGGCCGCGCCGGCGCGCCGGCGTTTTTCGCGCTGCCACCGGCGGCCAAATAAGGTTGTCGGAGGGGCGGTTCACGCCGCCTTGCGCAGGAAGCGATCGACGCTGTCGCCGCCGACGCGCTCGATCTCGCCCTGGCCGACGAGGTAGTGCAGGTGGGCCAGCGACTCGCCGAGCGCGAAGGCGCTTTGATGGCTGTCGAGCCGGCGCTTGAACAACAGCGGCATCAGTTCGACCGCGCTGTGCGGCGTAGCGCAGGCCGCGATGATCTCGCCGCAGCGCTCGCGGTGGTGCGCCGCAAGCTCGTCGATCCGCAGATGGACGCCGCGAAACGGCAGATTGTGCGAGGGCAGCACCAGCGTATCAGCCGGCACGGCACCGCGAAACTTATCGAGCGAGCGCAGATAGCGCGCCAGCGGGTCGCCGTCGGGCTCATGTGGCGGCACGCTGATGTTGGGCGATATCCGCGGCAGGATCTGGTCGCTGGCGATCAAGACGCCGGTCTGCGCGCAATATAGGCAAGCCAGCTCCGGCGCGTGCCCCTCGCCGACGATGACCCGCCACTCGCGCCCGCCGATCTCGATCGCCATGCCGTCGGCGATCCTGCGATAGGCCGGCGGCACCGACGGCACGCCGCGCCGGTAGCCGGCATGCCGCACCGCGAAGATTTCGCTGTCATCCGACGACAGCCCGGCGCGCTGCGCGAAGCGGCGCGCCGAACTTGCGTAGTCGTCGGCCCCGTCGCCGGTCATCATGCGGGCGTGCAGCCATTCCTTCTCGGTGATCCATAAGGGCGCCTCCCAGTGCTGGGCGAGCCAGTCCGCCAGCCCGATATGGTCGGGGTGGTAATGCGTAACGAGGACCCGGCCGATCGGCCGACCGTCCAGTTGCTCGGCGAAGATCTGCTGCCACAGCGCCTGCGTCTGCGAGGTGGCATAGCCGCAATCGACCACCGTCCAGCGCGCCCCGTCGTCGAGCAGCCATAGATTGATGTGGTCGAGCGCGAAGGGGAGCGGCATGCGCAGCCACAGGACGCCCGGGGCGATCGCGATGATTTCGCCCGGCTTTGGCGGCGTCGTGACCGGAAAATCCAGCGATGGAGCCATGTTGTCTGGGATCTCGAAGGGATCCCCTAACGTGGCTTGGGCGGGATTTTCGCGCAAGCGCAGTCAATCGCCGCCCTGCCCTGCGTTGCTGCGCCTGCGGCGGTCGACCGCGCCCTCGGCCGGTTGACTACTGGGTTTGCAGATAGGCCGCGACGTCGCGAATCTGGTCGGCGGTCAGGTTCTTGGAATTGTCGTGCATGACTTCGTTGGCGCGCGCGTTCGAGGCGAAGGCTTCGAGCTGCCGTTCGATATAGGCGCGATGCTGGCCGGCCAGCCGCGGGATCACCGCGTTGCCCTCCGCGTGCTCGCCATGACACGCCTTGCACGCCGGCACGCTTTGCGCCGCAATGCCTTCGCTGTAGATCTTTTGGCCGGCCTGCGCCTCCGGGGAATTCTCCGGCGCGCCCGGCACCGGCGGCTGTTTCGAATAGTAGTCGGCGATGCCGGCGATCAAAGCGTCGCTGAGCCGCGCCGCCATGCCCCACATATAGGTCCGCGCATGCGGATCGGCGCGGGTGTGGTCGCGAAACGCCCTGAGCTGGGCTTCGAGATAATCCTTCTGCTGGCCGGCCAGCCGCGGAAAGGTCGAGGAGATGCTGTGGCCGCCGGGGCCGTGGCAGGACGAGCAGACATGCACGGTTCCGGCAACGTCGACCGGCCCGGCGGCCGCCGTCGAGGCGGCCGGCGCCTGCGCGAATGACGGCGCCGTGACGAGCAGCAGCAGCGCGGCCAGCGCGACGGCGGCGCTACCGGCGCGGTGCCGCAGGCCGTCACCCAGCCGCCGGGCTCCCGCCGACATCGCCATCTCCCGGTCCATCAGAAAGCCAGCCAGGTAAAGGCAAACACCGTATCGTTGTCGGATGCGTTGGTGCCGGCACCGTCGAAATTGCTGCTGGCACCGTTGAACTTGGTGTAGTGGACGAATTGCAGCCCAAACTTCATGTTCAGCCACGGCCAAAATGACGGTCCGCCATAATTGTACGGCACATAATCGAGTTCGAAGACGTAGCCGTTCGAGTTCGGGCTGTTGGTCGCTGAGACGGGGCCGTAGAGCAGCGGATCCGGGGTGCCGTCGGTGCGGAAATACCCGGCGGTGAAGCCGATCATCTGGCGATAATAGTAGGTGCCCTTGAGATTGAAGCTGCGCAGATTGTTGTGCGAGTTGGTGGTCAGCCCGAGCGCCTGGCTCGCGGCGAAGTTCTGGTCCTCGTAGATGTAGCGGGCCTGCACCGAGAAACTGTCGCGGGCGCCGAGGAACTGGTATTGCGTGTCGAGGCCGACATCGGTCAGGCGGTCGGTGCCGCTGCCGGTCAGACGCTGCGGCACCAGCGACGCCGACATGCCGAAGGTGCCGAATTCCCAGGTGTTGTTGCCCCATTGCGGCTCGATTGCGACGCGCCAGGCCGGCGCAAGCCCGTCGATCGCACTGGTGCCGACCGGCGATACGCCAAGCGCGCTGAGCGGCCACGGCCCGAGCGTCCGATAGCCGCTGACGCTGGCATAGATGAGCCTGTTCCAATAAACGTAAGGGCTGAGACCGAGCACCTGCTGCGCGAGGCCGCCCTCGATCAGCGTCGCGGCCGCCGGGGTCGGCGCCAGCCCCGAGGAGACATAGGGAAAGCCCCAGGCCGGCGTCGAGTTCCACACGTCTTCGACGGTCGGGTTGTTGTTGAGGCTGAGCCCGTAAACCAATTCCTTCCCGGCCAGTTGTCCGGCATTGGCATAGCGCAGATCGAGGTTATCCCAGGTGAACTGATTGACGGTCTGGTCGTAAGTGACCTGGGCGAACGCGCCGACATTGTCGACGATCTTGCCGCCATAAAAGAGGCTGCCGGTGAAGCCGAAATTGTCGTTCGGGGCGAACCCCGGCGCAGCGCCGCCCGCCTGGTCCTTTGCGGTGTGCGTGAAGCTCGGGACCGCCATCGCCGCCAGCGCCGGCCAGTTGCTCGTACCGCCGGTAAAGGTATAGCCGTTCAGCTTGAAGAGGCGGCCATAGGGGGTCAGTTCGGGAAAGCCGTTGTGGCAGGCGGCGCATTGCTGGCCGGTTTGCCTCGCGTAGCTCGGGAGTGCCTCGGCGACCGGCGCATACGCGATGCAAAGCATCGGCAGCAGCACAAGCAAAGCCGCGGCCAGGCGCCTTGATCCGCCAACCCCCTTCAGGGAGCTGCACCACCTGCCGAGGTGCATGGGCACCTTCTCTTCCGGGCTTGTTCGAGGGCCTTTAGCGTGCAGCCCAACATGGATTAAATCAACTGCGCGTTGTTAAGGAGAACCGAGCCGATGAGGTTGGCGCTCGACCGTGGCATTCTTGGCACAGCGGTATGTCGAGCGATGCTGCTTGGCGCGACACTGGCCTTCGCGCCGGCGGCGCCAGCGCAACTCGTCGCCAGTCCGCGGCTCGGCGACCCGGCCCGCGGCGCCAAGGCGTTCGTGCAATGCCAGCGCTGCCACAGCCTCGACCCTGGCGCGAACATGGCCGGGCCCAGCCTACATGGCATCTTCGGACGCAAGGCCGGCAGCGCGGCCGGCTACCGCTATTCGCCGGCGATGCGGCGTTCGAAAGTCATCTGGGACGAGGACACGCTGAGCGAATATCTCGCCAATCCCCGGAAATTCTCGTCCCGCGCCGGGCGCTCCGTCGGCTGCCGCATCGCCGACCCGGGCCGGCTCGGCGATCTGCTCGCCTACCTCGAACAGGCGGCGAAATAGCGCCCGGTCGCGCGACCTGCTAGGCCTTGAGCCACAACTTGCACCAACCGTTCGGACTGATGACGCCGTCGACCGACTTGCAGGCCGCCGGCGGCTCGAACAATTTGCAGCCGGCGCAGTCGTGCCCGTCTTTTGGCGTCGTCTGATAGCCGACCAGGTTCGGCGCCACCTTGGCCTGTGCCTGTTCGGCGACGAGGCCGGCAAGGCCGAGACCGCCAACAAGAACGCTCGAGCTACGCAAGAAACGGCGCCGCGAAACTGCCATCGAAGCCTCCCGTATATTCCGGCTGCGTTGGCGAATTGACCGGAAGCGGCGGACAGGGCAGGAATGGTGCACGACATCGGCGGACTTGCAAGGGTCGGAGCATAAATGCGCGATTTTAGTGTACCCGGCCGCTCGGCGGCGGTTGCGGCCAACGGCATGGTTGCGACCTCGGCGCCGCTGGCGACCCTGGCCGGCCTCGACGTATTGCGCGCCGGCGGCAATGCGATGGACGCGGCGATCGCCGCCGTCGCGGTGCAATGCGTCGTCGAGCCGCAAAGCACCGGCATCGGCGGCGACTGCTTCGTCCTCTATTCGAAAAAGGGCGGGCTGCCGGTCGCGCTCAACGGCTCCGGGCGGGCGCCGGGCAAGGCGACGGTCGAATGGTTCGCCGAGCGGGGGTTGGAAATCCATACCCAGACGGCGCACGCGGTGACGATCCCCGGCGCGGTCGACGCGTGGTGCCTGCTCAACCGCGAGCACGGCACTAAGCCGCTCGCCGAACTGCTCGAACCGGCCGCCCGCGCCGCCGAGGACGGCTACCGCGTGACCCCGCGCGTCGCCTGGGATTGGTCGCGCAACCAGTGGAAACTGCAGGACCCGCACACCGCCAAGGTGATGCTGCCGGGCGGCAAACCGCCCACGGTCGGCGACCGTATGCGCAACCCGGCGCTGGCGGCGACCTTGCGGCGGATCGGGCGCGACGGGCGCGAGGCGTTCTATGCCGGCTCCGTCATGCGCGACATCCTCGGCCGGCTCCAGGAGCTGGGCGGCCTGCACGAGGCGGCGGATTTCGCGACGCAGCGCGCCGAGTGGGTCGAGCCGATCCACGCCTCCTACCGCGGCTACGAGGTCTACGAGCTGCCGCCGAACGGCCAGGGCCTCGCGGCGCTGATGATCCTGCGGCAGCTCGAAGGCTTCGCGCTCGGCGACGATTCGCTGAGCGAAGCCGACCGGCTGCACCTCTTCGCCGAGGCGACCAAGGCGGCCTACCGGGTGCGCGACGATTTCATCGCCGACCCCGCGCAGGTCGCCGTCGACGTCGCGGGCTTTCTGTCCGACGCCTGGGCCGACGAGGCGCGCCGGCGCATCCGGCTCGACCGCGCGCTGCCCGGCCCGGAGTGGCACGGCGGCACCGAGCACACCGACACGGTCTATCTGTGCGCCGTCGACCGCGACGGCAACGCGGTGTCGTTCATCAACTCGCTGTTTTCCTCGTTCGGGACCGGCATCATGGCGCCCGAAAGCGGCGTCCTCCTGCACAATCGCGGCACCAGCTTCCGCACGATCCCCGGCCACCCCAACGCGATCGCGCCGGGCAAGCGCCCGTTCCACACGATCATCCCGGCGATGCTGGCGAAAGACGGCCGCGCGATGATGCCGTTCGGCGTCATGGGCGGCCAGTACCAGGCGGTCGGACACGCCCATATCGTCCACCGCATGCTCGACCGCGGCCTCGATCCGCAGCAGGCGGCCGAAGCGCCGCGCAGCTTCGCCTCCCGCGGCAAGCTGCGGGTCGAAGAAGGGATGCCCGAGCCGATCGTCGCCGACCTTGCGCGGCGCGGCCACGAGATCGAGGTCGCGCGAGTGCCGCTCGGCGGCTGCCAGGCAATCTGGATCGACCGCGACCGCGGCGTCCTCATCGGCGGGTCGGAGCCGCGCAAGGACGGCTTGGCGTTGGGGTATTGAGCCACAGCGGCGACCCCCACCCCGACCCTCCCCCGCTTGCGGGGGAGGGGGCCGGAGGCGCGGCTTCTTCCGACATCCTACCCTTCAAGCCGGCATCCATTCCGCGAACTCGGTGCACCCCCTCCCCCGCAAGCGGGGGAGGGTCGGGGTGGGGGTTGGAGACAGTTGAAGGTCAAAGTGGCGGCGCCAGCGGCGTTCGCGGCGTTGCCGAGATCCGCTTTGCAGTGCGTGACGGCGCGAGCCGGCTGGCCCATCTCTATCAGCACGATCCGCTGCGCGTGCTGTTCCCGGCGGCCGAGCCGGGCGATGCGGCCCTCGCCGTCTTGGTCACGACCTCGGGCGGCCTCGTCGCCGGCGACCGGCTGCGGATCGACGTTCGCCTCGATGCGGGGGCAATCGCGCATGTCACCGCCTCGGCCGCCGAGAAGTGCTACCGCTCGACCGGCGCCACCAGCGCAATCGTGCAACGCCTCACGGTCGCCCCTGGCGCCTGGCTCGAATACCTGCCGCCCGAGACGATACTCTTCGACGGCGCGCGGCTGCGCCGCCGTACCATCCTCGATCTGGCGCCAGGCGCCGGCTTTCTCGGCGGCGGCATTATCGTCTTCGGCCGGCGGGCGCGCGGCGAAAGCTTCACGCACGGCCTCTTGCACGAGCACTGGGAGGTTTGCCGCAGCGGCGCGCTCGTATGGGGCGACGCGCTGCACCTCGATGATCGCCACGGGGGCGACGTCGCCGCGCTGATGGCCGACCCGGCATGCTTCGACGGCGCCGCCGCATGCGCCACATTGGTCCTGGCCCCGCCGGATGGTGATCCGCGCCCCTTCCTCGACGGTGCCCGCGTGGTGCAGCAGCGATGCGCCTCGAATGAGCTGCGCGCTGGAGCCACCGCGGTCAACGGGATCCTCGTCGCGCGCTGGCTTGCCGCCGACCCGCTGCCGCTACGCCGTGCCTATGCCGATCTCGCTTGCCATTTGCGGCAGGCCGCGATGGGATTGCCGGCGCGGCTGCCGCGCCTGTGGCATGTCTGACGTGGCATGTTTGATGCTTAAGGAATAGGCATGAACCTGACGCCCCGCGAGAAGGACAAATTGCTCGTCGCAGTCGCCGCGATGGTGGCGGCGCGGCGGCTCGAGCGCGGCGTCAAGCTCAATTATCCCGAGGCGATTGCGCTGATCACCGATTACGTTCTGGAAGGCGCGCGCGACGGCAAAACGGTGGCCGAACTGATGCGCGACGCCGCCACGGTGATCGCCCGCGCGCAGGTCATGGAGGGGGTGGCCGAGATGATCCCCGAGATCCAGGTCGAGGCGACCTTCCCCGACGGCACCAAGCTCGTCACCGTACACGAGCCGATCCGATGATCCCCGGCGAGATCATTCCGGCCGACGGCGAGATCGAGCTGAACGCCGGGCGGGCGGCCGTGACGCTGACTGTCGCCAATACCGGCGACCGGCCGATCCAGGTGGGCTCGCACTATCATTTTTACGAGACCAACGCGGCCCTGCAGTTCGACCGTGAGCGGGCGAGGGGCTGTCGCCTCGACATCCCCGCCGGCACCGCGACCCGCTTCGAGCCGGGGCAAAGCCGCGAGGTGCGGCTTGTCGCCTATGCCGGCGCCCGGCGCGTCGTCGGCTTCAATGGCCGGATCAACGGGGCGCTGTGATGCAGCGCCGCTGCGCCTCCCTCTCCTCGTCGTACCGGCGAAAGCGGGTATCCAGGGCAGGCGAAGAGCGGTTGCCCCTGGGTCCCCGCTTTCGCGGGGACGACGGCGGTTTGGGTCGGAGATAGGCGATGGCAACCAGACTGCCGCGCGGCGCCTATGCGGCGATGTTCGGCCCCACGACCGGCGACCGGCTGCGGCTCGCCGACACCGAAATTGTCATCGAGGTCGAGGACGACCGCACGGTCTACGGCGAGGAAGTGAAGTTCGGCGGCGGCAAGGTGATCCGCGACGGGATGGGGCAAAGCCAAAGGAGCCGGGCGCAGGGCGCGGTCGATACCGTCGTCACCAATGCCGTCATCCTCGACCACTGGGGGATCGTCAAGGCCGATATCGGCCTTCGCGGCGGCCGCATCCACGCCATCGGCAAGGCCGGCAACCCCGACATCCAGCCCGGTGTCGACATCGTCATCGGCCCCGGCACCGAAGTGATCGCCGGCGAGGGCAAGATCGTGACGGCCGGCGGCATCGACAGCCACATCCACTTTATCTGCCCGCAATTGTGTGAGGAGGCGCTCTACAGCGGCATTACCACAATGCTCGGCGGCGGCACTGGCCCCGCCGCCGGCACCGCGGCGACGACCTGCACGCCCGGGCCGTGGCACCTCGCGCGCATCATCGAGGCGGCCGAGGGCCTGCCGGTCAATCTCGGGTTTTTCGGCAAGGGCAACGCGTCCGAGCCGCGGGCCCTCATCGAGATGGTCGAGGCCGGCGCCTGCGGTCTGAAATTGCACGAGGATTGGGGCACCACGCCGGCCGCGATCGATTGCTGCCTCGGGGTCGCCGAACAGCTCGACATCGCGGTCGCGATCCATAGCGACACCTTGAACGAATCGGGCTTTGTCGAGGACACGATCGCCGCCTTCAAGGGCCGCAACATCCACGCCTTCCACACCGAGGGCGCGGGCGGCGGGCACGCGCCCGACATCATCAAACTGTGCGGCCTGCCCAACGTATTGCCGTCATCGACCAACCCGACGCGGCCCTACACGGTCAACACCATCGACGAGCACTTGGACATGCTGATGGTGTGCCACCACTTGGACCCGCGCATCCCCGAGGATGTCGCCTTCGCCGAATCGCGGATCCGGCGCGAGACGATCGCCGCGGAAGACATCCTGCACGATCTGGGCGCCTTCAGCATGATGTCGTCGGACAGCCAGGCGATGGGGCGGGTCGGCGAAGTCATCATCCGCACCTGGCAGACCGCCGACAAGATGAAGCGCCAGCGCGGGAAATTGCCCGAGGACAATGAGCGCAACGATAATTTCCGAGCGAAGCGCTACATCGCCAAATACACCATCAATCCGGCGCTGACGCACGGCCTCGCCGAGCATGTCGGCTCGGTGGAGGTGGGAAAACTCGCCGATCTGGTGCTGTGGTCGCCGGCCTTCTTCGGGGTCAAGCCCGACCTCGTGCTGAAGGCCGGGATGATCGCGGCGGCGCTGATGGGCGACCCCAACGCCTCGATCCCGACGCCGCAGCCGGTGCATTACCGGCCGATGTTCGCCGCCTACGGCCGGGCGCTGCAGGCCTCCTGCGTGACGTTTCTGCCGAGTGTCGCGATCGCCGCCGGCCTTCCCGACCGCCTCCATCTCGGGCGCATGATCCTGCCGGCGCGCGGCATCCGCGCGATCGACAAAAGCTGCATGGTGCACAACGCCGCGACCCCCCATATCGAAGTCGATCCCGAAACCTACGAGGTGCGCGCCGACGGCGTGCATCTCACCTGCGAGCCGGCGACGGTTTTGCCGCTGGCGCAGCGCTATTTCCTGTATTGAATTTTTACAATGAGGCAGTGAGGCAGTGAGGAAGGTGTTTTCGTTTCGCACCGGATATCGCCATTCGGACCCTTCACGCTACGCTGGGCGCGGATATCCGATGCGGATCATCAAAATCCTCACTGCCTCACTGCCTCATTGTGAATAAGGGCGACCGAATGCGGCGCGCGATCACGGTACATACGAAGGGCCATTGGCCGGAGGAGGCGGCGGTCGATTCGGTCACCCTGCCGTTTATCGACCGGCATCGCCGCCGCATTCGCCTGGTCGCCGATTCCGGCACGCCCTTTCTGCTCGATCTGGCGCGCGCCCAGCACCTGACAGACGGCGACGGGCTCGAGTTCGACAACGGCAGCTATCTGCGGGTGCGCGCCGCCGCCGAGCCGGTAGTCGAGATCGCGGCCGACAGCCCCGCCGATCTCCTGCGCATCGCCTGGCATCTCGGCAACCGGCATTTGCCGCTGCAGGTGGCTGACGGGCGGCTGCGCATCCGCGCCGACCATGTCATCGCCGAGATGGTGCAGGGGCTGGGCGGCCGCACGGTATGGCTCGACGCGCCGTTCGACCCGGAGATCGGCGCCTACGCCGGCGCCGCCCAGGGCCGCGACCATGAGCACTGAGGCGCCACGCAGCCCGGCGCTCTACCGGCTGCTGGCGTGGCTGTCGCCCGCGTTCCCGATCGGCGCCTTCAGCTATTCGCACGGCCTCGAAGCCGCCGTCGCCGACGGCGCGGTTGGCGACCGCGCCGGCCTCCAGGGCTGGATCGCGGCGCTCGTCGCGCACGGCAGCGGCCGGGTGGACGCCGACATCCTGCGGGACGCCTACCGCGCGGCGGCGGCTGGCGACACCGCGGCGCTCGAGGCGGCCAACCGCCGCGGCGCCGCCTACCGGGCCACCGCGGAGCTAGCGCTCGAAAGCGCGCAGCAGGGCGCCGCATTCCTGAAGACCTTCGTCGCCGCGTGGGCTGACCCCCACCCCAACCCCGACCCTCCCCCGCCTGCGGGGGAGGGGCAGGACACGGCACCATCCGCAAATTCGTCGCCGTTTCTTTGGGAGTCTGCCGTGTCAGCCATACTGAACCCTCCCCCGCAGGCGGGGGAGGGCAAGGCGGGGGCTGCGTTCGCTGAGAGCGCCTGCCACGCCGCGGTCTTCGGCGCCGTCGCGGCGCGGGCCGGGATCACGCTCGAAGACGCGCTCACCGGCTATCTGCAGGCCTTCGCCGGCAATTTCGTGTCGGCCGGGTTGCGCCTCGGGGTGATCGGCCAGACCGACGGGCAACGCATCCTGGCGGCGCTGGAGCCGGTCGTCGCGCGAGCGGCCGCGGCGGCGACGAGCCGCGATCCGGCCGATTTCGGCGCCGCCACGTTCGCCGCCGACCTCGCGTCGATGGCGCACGAGACGCAATATTCGCGGCTCTTCCGGTCATGACCGCCGTTGGGAGAACAAACGAGCCGCTGCGCATCGGCATCGGTGGGCCGGTCGGCTCGGGCAAGACCGCGCTGATGGATTGGTTGTGCAAGAGTATGCGGTCGCGCTTTGAGCTGGTCGCGATCACCAACGACATCTACACCCGCGAGGACGCCGAATTCCTGACCCGCAGCGGCGCCTTGCCGGCCGAGCGCATCCGCGGCGTCGAGACCGGCGGCTGCCCGCATACCGCGATCCGCGAGGACGCCTCGATCAACCTCGCCGCAATCGCCGAGATGACCCGGCTGTTTCCCATGGTCGACATCGTGCTGATCGAATCGGGCGGCGACAATCTGGCGGCGACGTTCTCGCCGGAACTCGCCGATTTGACGATCTACGTCATCGACGTCGCGGCCGGCGACAAAATCCCGAGGAAGGGCGGGCCGGGCATCACCCGCTCCGACCTGCTCGTTATCAACAAGATCGATCTGGCGCCGCTGGTCGGCGCCAGCCTCGAAATCATGGAGCGGGACGCGAGGCGGATGCGCGGCGAACGGCCGTTTGTCTTCACCAACCTGAAAGCGGGGGACGGGCTCGCGACGGTCGTCGATTTCATCGTCGCGCAAGGCGGGCTTTGACGGCGCGACCGCGCTACAATCGGCGGCATGCTCGTTCTCCATTCCGCCCGCGGCGAAGCGCGCGACACTCCTACTGACCTCAGCGCCGCGGCGTTGCCGCCGGATGTCATCTGGATCGACCTTCTGACGCCGAGCCCGAGCGAGACGGCGTTTGTCGAGCGCACAACCGGGCTGCACGTGCCGACCATCGCGGATCTGAGCGAGATCGAATCGTCGAGCCGTCTCAGGGCCGAAGACGGGGTGCTGTACCTCAGCGCGCCCGCCGTCCACCGCGCCACTACCGCCGATCCGCACTCGACCCCGGTCGGTTTCGTGCTGAATGCGGAGCGGTTGATCACCGTGCGATTCGAGCCGCTGAACGCGTTTGGCACGTTCAGCCAGGGGCCGCGTGGCGGCAACGCCGCCGAGGTTTTCACCGGTCTCATCGAGGCGATCGTCGACCGCATCGCCGATGTGCTCGAACACATCGCCGCCGAACTCGACGAGTTGTCGCATCGGCTGTTCCGCTCCGGCCACATCGAGGCCGAAGCGCCGCGCCGCCCGGCGCGCGAAGCGGCCGATCTGCGCTCGATCTTGCGCCGGGTCGGGGCCGGCGGCGACCTCGTCTCGAAAATTCGCGACAGCCTCCTGGGCCTCGGGCGCATCGTGCCTTATGTCGCCAGCCTCGGCACCTGGCTGCCGGAATCGGTAAAGCCGCGGCTCGAAACGCTGCGGCACGACATCCTCTCGCTGAGCGACTACGACGCCCACCTCGTCAACAAGGTGCAGCTGCTGCTCGACGCGACGCTCGGCCTCATCAACGTCGAGCAGAACAACATCATCAAGGTCTTGACGATCGTCTCGGTGGTCGGCGTGCCACCGACCCTGGTCGCCAGCATGTACGGGATGAATTTCCACGACATGCCGGAACTCAGCTGGGCCTGGGGCTATCCCTACGGGCTGGCGCTGATCGCGGTCAGCGCGATCGCGCCGCTTTTGTGGTTCAAATGGCGCGGCTGGCTTTGACGAAAAACGCCCCCGGGGAGGCCCCGGGGGCGTTTCGCGCCCGATGTTGTCGGCGCAGCGGGCCGGATTAGGCGGCCTTCTGCTCGACTACCTGCGGCTGCGGCCGGGTGGGCTCGCTGCCGATCTTGATCTGGCGCGGCTTCATCGCCTCGGGAACCTCGCGCACGAGATCGACGTGCAAGAGGCCGTTATCGAGGCTCGCGCCGGTGACCTTGAGGTGGTCGGCGAGGCTGAAACGCCGCTCGAAGGCGCGCCGGGCGATGCCGTGGTGCAGGTAGCGGCCGTTCGCGTCTTCCTGCTGGGCCTTGCCGCTCACGATCAGCGAGTTCTCGTGCACCGTGATGTCGAGTTCGTCCTGCGAGAACCCGGCCACCGCCATCGTCAGGCGGTAGGATTCCTCACCGGTCTTCTCGATGTTGTAGGGCGGGTAGGAGACCGCGGCGCCGTCGACCCGGGTCGCGGAATCGACCAGGCGGGCCAGGCGGTCGAAGCCGATCGTCGAACGGAACAGGGGCGAAAAATCAAAGCGTTCCATAACCATATCCTCCAAGAGCAACATGGGTTTCGGCACCCGCCAAAGGCCTGGTGCCATTCGCTGTCCAGTGCGGCCCCCGCATCGGGCAACCGCACGAATAATTAGATGGCAGCGTCTGAAGCCAGGTTCAAGAGGCCTGTTGGCACTCTTTCCAATCGAGTGCCAATTGACCTCTTGACGTGGCGCGGGGGCGAACTACATCGACGGCCGCCGAGCGCTTTTCGGGGCTCGGCGACGCCAAATTCCCATGTTGCTCAGAGGAGGACGTGGCAATGACCGTCGAGCAAATTCCGCTTCCATCCGCGCCAACCCCGCCGCACCCGCCGGTCTCCTGGCCGGCTCCCCCAGCACGGCCCGACCCGCGTAGGGACGCAATCGCCGCGACGGCGCAGGCCGAGCGCGAGCCGGCGCCGACCAGCTGGCCGCGGATCTTTCCCGGCCTCTAGTTCCATCATTTTGCCGCGGCGGCGCCCGGTCGATGACTGAGGCATCCGGCGAACTTCGAGCCGACGGCGCTTCCCGGCGGGAGGTTCACCATGGCTATGTTGCTATCCGATCCATTCGACGCGCTGTTCAATTTTCAGCAGGCGCTCGACGCCTTTCGCACCAGCGGCTGGCTCGGCGCCGGCCCGAGCGGCGGCGGCGCCTACCCACCGCTCAACGTGTTCCGCAAAGGCGACGACATTGTCATCATCACCGAAGTTCCGGGCGTGCGCAAAGAGGACCTGCAGGTCCAGGTCAAGGGCAATACGATCCGCATCGCCGGCCGGAAATCGGTGCAATACGGCGAGCAGGCGAGCGTGCACCGCCGCGAGCGCATGGCCGGCAGTTTCGACCGCGCGGTAAGCGTGCCGGTCGAGATCGATGGCGACAAGGTGCGCGCCGAATGCCGCGACGGCATCCTCGCGCTCTACCTGTCGCGGGCCGAGCGCGACAAGCCGAAATCGATCGCGATCAGTTAAAACCGCCGCATCGCCAAGGAGGATGAGATGGCAAAATCGCAGGCCCTCGAAGTCCAGGAAAAGAAGGAGCTGGTTTCGAAGGAGGAAAAGACCGTTCCGGCCCGCTACTTCGTTCCCAACACCGACATCTTCGAGACCGAGGACGCGCTCATTGTCGTGATGGAGATCCCGGGCGTCGCGAAAGAAGACATCGCGATCGATCTGGAAAACGACGCCTTGCGGGTCGAGGCGAAGATCGACCACGGGCATTACGACGGGCTGGAGCCGCTCTACACCGAGTACAATGTCGGCCATTTCGCTCGGGCATTCTCGCTGTCGAGCAAGATCGACCGGCAACAGATCAGTGCCGAACTGGCGGACGGGATACTGACCCTGACGCTGAAGAAGGCCAAAGAGGCGATGCCGCGACGCATCGCGATCGTCTGACGATCACCGGGCCGCAGCCACCGGGACGCGGGCGGCGCGATCCGCGCCGCCCGGCCCGGCTCAGCTCTTCGGGCCGAAGCCGCCGAAGCGTTTGTTGAAGCGGGCGAGCTGGCCGCCGGTGTCGAGCAGGCGCTGCTGGCCGCCGGTCCACGCCGGGTGCGACTTGGGATCGATTTCGAGGCGCAGCGTGTCGCCGGCCTTGCCGTAGGTCGAGCGCGTCTGATAGGTGCTGCCGTCGGTCATCACGACGGTGATCTCGTGATAATCCGGGTGAATGCCTTCTTTCATCGCTCAAAACCTTCGGGTGAGCCGTCTGGCGCGACCGCTATATAGCGAGGCGCCCGCGCCGCGGCAACCGGTTGCTAGGCGGCGCGGCTCAGGTAGTCCATCGCCGCCGCGACGCCGCCCGCGCCGTGCGGCACGCCGGTCAGGTCCATCGCCATCTCGACTGCGGCGATCGCGCCCAGAACCATCGGCTCGTTGAGGTCGCCCAGATGGCCGATGCGGAACACCCGGCCCTTGAGCCCACCCAGCCCGCCGCCCAGCGACACGTTGAACCGGTCGAGCGCGGTCTGCCGCAGCTGGTCGGCGTCATGGCCCTCGGGCACCATGACGGCGGTCACCGTGTCCGACTGCGCGCTCGGCTCGACCGCGAAAATCTCGGGCCCGTCATTGCCGCGCCATGCCCGCACCGCGCGGCGCGTCGCCTCCGCCAGCCGGTGGTGGCGCGCGAAGACATTATCGAGCCCTTCTTCCTCCAGCATGCGCAGCGCTTCCTGCAGCCCGTAGAAGAAGTGCACCGGCACGGTGCCGTTCCAGTAGCCCTGCTGCGCGCCCTGGCCGAGCAGCCGGCGCCAATCCCAATAGACCCGCGGCAGCTTGGCTTCGGCCGCGGCGGCCAGGGCCTTGGCGCTGACCCCGGTGAAGGCCATGCCGGTCGGCAGCATCAGCCCCTTCTGCGAGCCGGCGACGACGACGTCGACGCCCCATTCGTCCATCCGGACGTCGAACGATCCGAGCGAGGAGATCGTGTCGACCAGAAACAGCGCCGGGTGGTGCGCGGCGTCGATCGCCCGCCGCAGCGCCGCGACCGGGTGCGCGACGCCGGTCGAGGTCTCGTTGTGGACGGCCAGCACCGCCTTGATCTCGTGCGCCTTGTCCTCGCGCAGCCGGGTTTCGAGCTTGGCCGGATCGATCGCGCGCCGCCAATCGTTCGGCAACGTCTCGACCTCAAGGCCAAAGGCCTCCGCCCGCATCCCCCAATTCACCGAGAAATAGCCGCTCTCGGCGATCAGCACCTTGTCGCCCGGCGAGAACAGGTTGACGAGCGCCGCTTCCCAGGCGCCATGCCCGGTGGCGGCGTAGCCCAGGATCGTCTGCTCGGTCTTGAACACGCGTTTGAGCCCGGCAAAGCACTCGTCGGCGATCGCCTTGAACTGGGCGCCGGTGAAATCGAGCGTGCCGCGATCCATCGCCCGCAAAATGCGGTCCGGGATGTTGGTCGGTCCCGGGTTCATAAAGAAATGCCAGCCGTGCGCCATAGCCTCTCCTTCCGCCCCGCAGCCGCGAGGGCGGCGCAGCATAGTCGCTCGCTTCGCTAATACAACGGCGCGGTCGTCGCAGGCCTCAGCGCCCGGCCAGCAGCTTGTCGATCAGGGAATCGAGCGGCGGTGTCAGCCGGGCATAGCCGGCCGGGCTGAAATGCAGCAAATCGGGCGAGAGCGCGCGGCTCAGCCCACCCTCGCCGTCGAGCAGCACGTCGCCGATATCGGCGTAGAGGATCGTGCCGCCGTCGCCGCAGCGCCGGATCAGCTGGTTGACGGCGACCGTGCCGCGGCGCAAGCGATCGCCGGGCGACGCCGCGCGCGGCCACAGGCCGAGAAGCAGAATGCGGGCCTGCGGCAGCTGCTGGCGCAGATAGAGAAGATCGGCGCGGATGCCCTGCGCCGCATCCGAGGGCGAGCGGCCGTGGCCGAGATCGTTGGTGCCGATCAACAGGGCGACGCCGGCCGGCGGCGGTCCGTCGAGGTTGCCGTGCTGCAGCCGCCACATGAGATGCTCGGTGCGGTCGCCGCTGACCCCGGCGTTGAGCACGCCACGCGGCGCCATATCGCTCTGCCAGAGTGCTTTGTCGAAGCCCTCGGTGATCGAGTCGCCAAAAAACAACACCCGGTAGGGCTGGCGCTTGACCGCGGCATTGATCTCGTCGAACCGGTGCACCGGCCAGCCTGCTTCGCGCGGCTTGGGCTCGGCGATCTTGCCCGGCGTGAACGGGCTGCAACGCAGTTCCTGCGCCGCGCTGCCGGCCGACAGCACCGCCAGCATGGCGACGGCAATCGCAGCGCCGCACCCGATGAGCCTCATCCGCCCTACTCCGATGGCGCCGGTTTCCCCCGTCCGCGCCTTTCTCTATGCTGCCCTGAACCGCCTGACCAGGGAGGATTGCCGATGCCGACAAATGACCCCGCGAGCCGCTGGCCGAACTTCCACGAAGCCGATTTCATCATCAAGGACTACCATTTCGCCAGCGGCGAGGTGCTGCCGGAGTTGCGGCTGCATTACCGCACGATGGGCGTGCCGCAACGCGATGCGGCCGGCAAGATCGTCAACGGCCTCATGCTGCTGCAGGGCAATACCGGGACCGGCGCCAACTGGCTGCGCCCGACCTTGGCCGACGAATTGTTCATGCCCGGCCAGCCGCTCGACGCGCGGCAATATTTCATCGTCATGCAGGACGCGATCGGCCGCGGCGGCTCGTCGAAGCCGTCCGACGGCCTCAAGGGCAACTTCCCGCATTACCGCTACCGCGACATGGTCCAATCGGGCTACCGGCTGCTCACCGAGGGCCTCGGGGTCGGCCATCTGCGCCTCCTGATCGGCAGCTCGATGGGCGGCATGCACGCCTGGATGTGGGCCGAGATGTATCCCGACCTGATGGACGGGGTCATCCCCTTGTCGTGCCAGCCGGTAGAGATCAGCGGCCGCAACTGGCTGGGGCGGCGCGCCCAGGCCGAGGCGATCCGCCACGACCCGGACTGGCGGGGCGGCTTCTACGACAAGAACCCGACGCATTACATCTATGGCGCGGCCGGCAATTTCGGCACCGAGAGCCCGACCCGCATCCAGGAGATGGCGCCGACGCTGGCGGCCGCCGACGCGCTCTACGAGAAGCGGCTGGCGGACGCCGCCAATGGCGACGCCAACAACCAGCTCTGGGCGATCGAGGCGATCCGCGACTACAACCCCGAGCCTGACCTCGACCAGATCACGGCCAAGGTGATGCTGATCAACGACGCCGAGGATCATGCCAACCCGCCCGAGCTCGGCACCGTCGAGCGGGCGATGAAGCGGGTGAAAAACGGCCGCTATGTGCTGATCCCGGCCGGCCCCGACACGCACGGGCATTTCAGCCATTACTACGCGAAATTGTGGAAGCCCTATTTGATCGAGTTCCTGGCCGAGCTCGGCCCGGCGCGGATGGCGGCGGAATGACCGAGGCCCGCCGCTTCACGACCAGCGACGGCCTCACCCTCGCCTATTACATCGACGATTTCACCGATCCCTGGACAGAGGCGCCGACGCTCCTGCTGCTGCACGCGGCGATGGGCAGCGCCAGGCGCTATTTCGCCTGGGTGCCGCATCTGTGCCGCAACTGGCGGGTGGTGCGGCTCGACCTGCGCGGCCACGGCAATTCGCCGGTGCCGCCGGCTGAGCAGCCGCTGCGGCTCGACCGGCTGGTCGCCGACGTCGCCGAATTGCTCGACCATCTCGGGGTTGCCAGCGCGCATGTCGTCGGCAACTCGGCCGGCGGCTACCTC
Source organism: Allostellaceae bacterium (assembly GCA_035309005.1). Classification (GTDB taxonomy): domain Bacteria; phylum Pseudomonadota; class Alphaproteobacteria; order ATCC43930; family CGMCC-115725; genus DATARH01. The sequence continues at coordinate 41,198 of DATGFP010000051.1, forward strand.
GGCCAGCAACTGGCGATGACCCGGCCCGATCGGGTCAGGAGCCTGTGTTTGTTCGGCTCGACACCGGGGCTGAAGAACAGCCAGGCGCCGAGCTGGATCCCGCAGATCCAGGCGAAAGGGCTGCGCGGCTTTCTCGCCGAGACGATCCGCGACCGCCTGGCCGCCGACGCCGACCCCGGCCTTGTCGAATGGTTTCTCGGCGAAGCGGCGAAAAACGACCCGGCCTATATCACCAAATTCGTGCTGTTGATGGCGAGCTATGATTGGAGCGGCGAGGTCGAGCGCATCGCCTGCCCGACCCTAGTCGTCATCCCCGGCAGCGAAACCGTCGGCTCGATCAGCAATTACCAGCCGTTCCGCAAGCTGCGCGACGTGGAGATCGCGATCTACGACGGGCTGCCGCACAACATCTGCGACGCGGTGCCCGACCGCTGCGCCGCGAATGTGCGCGACTTTTTGCGCCGCCGCTTCCCGGGCGGCTGAGAGAGCCGCCCGGGGCCGGCGAGGCCTTCTTAGGCCGGGTGGAACACCAGCGTACGCAGTTCGATGCTCTCGCGCGGGCGCGCATCGGGCGGCGTCGTCGGGTCGGTGAACGAGGTGTGCGGCATGAAGCGCGCCGAGATGTCGGTCCTGGTATCGGCGATCTTCAACAGCAGCGCCTCGTCGCGGCGCATCTGCGGCGCGTAGTACCACTGGTGCGCCGGGTTGTACTTGACCGAATACGTCTCGCCGACCCGGTCGCGGTACACCAGGTCCGACGGCACCAGATCATTGGCGCCGAGGGTGCGCGAATCGCATACCGCGAGCGGCGCGTCGCGCAGCGGCTCGTCGAGGATCGGCCGCCACAGATTGATCACCTGGACGCGGCCGCGCAGCAATTCCTCGGCCTCATCGCCCATCAGGTCGCGCACCCGCTGCGGCCCGGAACGGTCGGTATGGTCGACATGCACCCGGGTCGCCGGCTGGCGCGGCCCGCCGCGCGAGCGGTCCTGCACGCCGGGCACGCGGCGGCGCTGCAGATGGTCGAAGATGAAGACGCGGGACGCGCCGGTGTGCTCGGCGATGAAGCGCTCGGCCTCGGGGTAGTAGACGTGGCGCACCTCCTCGTCATCCCAGAAATCGCGCACCGCGCTCCTCTGCTCGACCAGCGCGAAGCCCTGCACGTCGAGGCCGAGTTCGCCCTGGATCGGGCGCAGGTCGTGGATCTGCATCTGGTGCGGCTCGTACGGCATGACCGACGGCGGGTCGTTCGCAGTCGGCTCATAGGCGTAATAGCGCGGACGCACGGTGGTCGCGCCGAGATAGTTCAGCTCGGCCTCGACGTAAGGCAGGCGATCGATGTCACTCATCGTTGATCCTCCTTCGGGGAACTGGCCGGTTCAGAACGGCGGAAAGCGAAAGGTCTCGGCCGGCATGTCGCGATAGGGCAATGTTAGCCGGTCGAGGGCGCGCTGCGCCACCGCGGAAAGCGATCGCAGCAAGCGTTTCGGCGCGCTGGTTTGCCGGCTCGGGGTTGCATCGACCGGCAGGTCGGCTGAGCGTCTCAGGATCGTGTCCATCATTCTCTCCAGAACGGCTTGTTGATCAGGAATTCGGCGTCGCCGCGGGTCAGGCCGATGTCGGCCAAGAGGCGCGCGTCGAGTTGCGCGAGCTGGCTGCGGTCGCGGCGGCGGTGCCGCCATTCGCGTAACGTCGCGGCAAACCACTGCGTGGCGTCGCTGAGCGCTTCGAGCGCCAGCCGCCGGCGCAGCGCGCCGGGGCGCTCGCGAGCAGATTGCAAAGGGATCGCGGTCATATTAGATCTCCTAAACTCAGTTCCCGCCTGAAATCGGCCAGAAGCGTGTTGAGGAGAAGCTGACCCTTGCGGAGATCTTTCGCAAACGAGACTTTCTCAGCAGCCGGATTAGGAAAGCTCATGCAGGCAACCGGCCACATGCCGCCCCTCAGCGCGCTGCGGGCGTTCGAGGCCGCGGCTCGGCTCAAATCCTTCAGCAAGGCGGCTGACGAACTGAGCGTCACGCCGGCGGCCATCAGTCACCAGATCCATGCGCTCGAAGAGGATCTCGGCATCCGGCTGTTCGAGCGGCGCAACCGCGCCGTCGAATTGACCGCCTCGGCCCGGCTGCTGCTGCCCGGCCTGTCGGAGGCGTTCTCCGGCATCCATGCGGCGGTCCGCCGGCTGCGAACGCACAACGACACCGGCACGCTGACCGTCACCGCCTCGCCGTCGATCGCGGCCAAGTGGCTGGTGCTGCGGCTGCACCGCTTCCAGGAGCAGTGTCCCGACATCGACGTGCGGATCTCGACCAACGACAATGTCGTCGATCTGACGAGGGGAGATTTCGACCTCGCGATCCGCTACGGCAGCGGCCGCTATCCGGGGCTCGGCGTCGAATTGCTGCTGAAGAACGAGGTGTTTCCGGCCTGCAGCCCGCGGCTGCTGGAAACCGGGCCGCCGCTGCGCACGCCCGAGGATCTGCGCCACCACGCGCTGATCCACGACCAGGCGGTCGATCGCGACCCGTTGGCGCCGACCTGGGCGATGTGGCTGAAGGCGGCCGGCGTCAGCGGCGCGCCGAGCGCGCCGGGCCTCACCTTCAGCGTCGGCTACATGGCGTTGGACGCGGCGATCGCCGGGCACGGGGTGGTGCTCGCCTACAGCACGATCGCCGCCGGCGATCTCGCGGCCGGGCGCCTCGTGCGGCTCTTCTCGTTGGCGCTGCCCGACCTCTTCGCCTATTACATCGTGACCGCGCCGGGCGCGCTCGAACGGCCCAAGGTCAGGGCGTTCCGCGACTGGCTGCGCCAGGAAGCCGACGCAATCACCGGGTGATCTCGCAATAATCGTCATTCCCGCGCAAGCGAGAATCCAGGGGGCCGAGGTTGGCGCATTTGCCCTGGACCCCCGCTTTCGCGGGGTGACGATCAGATTTACTGCCACGTGCAACGAGGGGAGAAAATATGCCCGCCACAATCCGTAATGTCGCCCGCGAAAAGCTCGAAGCCGGCCAGCTGGCGTTGGGCGTCGGCATCCGCCTGACGCGCAGCGTCGAGATCGCCAAGGCGATGGCGGTCGCCGGGTTCGACTGGCTGTTTCTCGACATGGAGCACGGCGTCATGTCGCTGGAAGCGTGCGCCCAGATCGCGACGGCGGCGCTCGACGCTGGCATAGCGCCGATCGCGCGGGTGCCGAACGGCGAATATCCGATCGCGACGCGCGCCCTCGACAACGGCACGCTGGGCATCGTCATGCCGCATGTCGACAGCGCGGCCGAGGCGAGGGAAGTCGTCAACCGGCTGAAATACCCGCCGGTAGGCCACCGCTCGATGGGCGGGATCGGGCCGCATTACGGGCTGCGCTCGGCTTCCAGCGGCGAGGCGGCGCAGGCGTTGAACGCCGCCAACCTGACAATCGTCATGCTGGAGACGCCAGCCGCGATCGCCAACGCCGAGGAGATCGCCGCGGTGCCGGGGGTCGACGTTCTCCTGATCGGCACCAACGATCTGTGCGCCGAGATGGGCATCCACGGCGATTTCGGCAACGAGCGCGTCGCCGACGCCTACGGCAAGATGATCGCCGCCTGCAAGAAGCACGGCAAATTCCCCGGCATGGCCGGCGTCTATAACGAAGCGATCATGCCGCGCTACATCGAGATGGGCGCGCGTTTCATCCTGGCCGGCCAGGACGCGCAGTTCCTCTCGGCCGGCGCCGCGCAGCGCACCGCCTTCGCACGCAAAACCTTTCCCGGATAGTTCTACAGGCCAGCCAGGGCGCTTGCCGCAGCCGCGGGATTTTGCGCGCGGTGCGCTGGCTTGGTATTGTTGCCGCCGCAAGGAAAGGGCGACCCGATGCTGCTGCAATCATGGGCCGTGCAACGCCGCGTCTGGGGCGCCGTGATGATGCGCGAGATCCAGACGCGCTGGGGCCGCCGCAACCTCGGATTCGCCTGGCTCTTTGCCGAACCGCTGGTATTCGCCTTCCCGGTGATCGCGATGTGGTCGCTGATCCGCTCGCCGGTCGAGCACGGCATCCCGCTGGTGCCGCTGATCTGGACCGGCTACATGCCGCTTTTGGTGTTCCGCCACGTCACCGGCCACGCGCTCTATGTGATACGCAGCAACGCCGCCCTGCTCTACCACCGCTCGGTGACGCCGTTCGACATCTTCGTCGGGCGCTGCGGGCTGGAAGCGATCGGCAACCTCGCGGCGCTGACCTTTTCGTTTTTCATCCTCTATTTCCTCGGCTTCGTCGACTGGCCGAAGAACGTGCCGCTGTTTATCGCCGGCAATCTCTTCATGGTCTGGTGGGCGCTCGCCGTCGCGCTGATCGTCGCGGCGTGGAGCGAGCGCACCGACCTCGTCGAGCATGTCTGGCAGGTGATTTCCTACATGTACATGCCGGTGTCCGGCTTCTGGTTTCTCGCCGACTGGCTGCCGACGCCGATCCGTCATGTCGGCCTGGCGGTGATGCCGTCGATCCATGCCTACGAGATGATCCGCGGCGGCCTCTTGGGCCATCAGATCCAGACCTATTACGACCCCGTCTACCTGACCTATTTCCTCGCGGCGCTGACGCTGTTCGGGCTGTGGCTGATGCATGATATCCGCCGGCACCTGGAGCTCGTGGAATAAGCGCGGGCGCGCCGCGAAACGCAGAAACCACACCGGAGAGGATCGCCATGTCGGTCGTATTGGGCACGGACGGCTATCGCTATGCGGTCGACGATTCCTGGGCGAAGCTGCCGCCCGGCATGGCGTTCAACGCCGATGTCGCGGCGGTCGGCGTCGACAGCCACGACAACGTCTACGCCTTCAACCGCGGCGCCCATCCGATGTGCGTCTTCGACCGCGACGGCAATTTTCTGCGCTCGTGGGGCGAGGGGGTGTTCGTGCGGCCGCACGGCGTCTTCATGGCGCCCGACGACACGCTGTGGCTGACCTCCGACGGCGACCACACGGTCCGCCACTGCACGCTCGACGGCAAGGTGCTGCAGACCCTCGGCATTCCCGGCAAGCCCGCGCCCTATATGAGTGGCGAGCCGTTTCACCGCTGCACCCATACCGCCTTTTCGCCGCAGGGCGAGCTTTACATCTCCGACGGCTACGGCAACGCCCGCGTGCACAAATTCAGCCCCGACGGCAAGCTGTTGTTCTCGTGGGGCGAGCCCGGCACCGACCCCGGCTGCTTCAACATTCCGCACAACATCTGCTGCGACGCCGATGGCTGGGTCTATGTCGCCGACCGCGAAAACCACCGCGTGCAGGTGTTTAACGGCAACGGCAAGTACGAGGCGCAGTGGAACAACATGCACCGCCCGTCGGGCCTCTACATGGAGCCGGGCAAGGACGGCCGCTTTTTCATCGGCGAGATCGGCCCCGACATGGCGGTCAACATCGACCTGCCGAATTGCGGGCCGCGGGTCAGCATCTACACCCATAAGGGCGAACTCTTGGCGCGGCTCGGCCATGCCCATGCCGGGCTGGAGACCGGCCAGTTCATCTCGCCGCACGGCCTGTGCGTCGACTCGCGCGGCGACATCTATGTCGGCGAGGTCTCGTTCACCAATTGGGGTCGCCGGGTGCGCGCCCGCGGCGAAGAGTTGCCGCCGGGCCTCAGGAGCTTGCAGAAGCTGGTCAAGGTGAGCTGACCCGATGGGCAAGGGGGCGGTCAGGGGAATGATATTCGGGGCCGCGGCGATCGGGTTTGCCGTCTTCAGCATCGCGACGCGAACCGAGACGCCACCGCCCGGATACGCCCTTCTGGACTACGGGCTGATCGGCGTCGGGGCTGCGGGTTTCCTCGGTTCGCTCGTGATGTATTTGAAGAGCAAGTGAGGCTGAGGGCTGCACGAACGTGCGCGGCCTCCTTGGGATCTGCACGATACTTCTCTTTGCCTGGACGCTCAGCGAGGACCGGTTTCGGGTGCCGTGGCGCATCGTCGTGGTCGGCGTGCTGCTGCAGTTCGGCCTCGCGCTGGTCTTTCTCAAATTCCCGCCGGCCAGAGCGGCCTTCCTGCTCCTCAACCGCGCGGTCGAGGCGTTGCAGCAGGCGACCGAGGCCGGCACCGGCTTCGTCTTCGGCTATCTGGGCGGCGGCGATCTGCCATTCGCCGAAGTCAAGCCCGGGGCCAGTTTCATCTTCGCGTTCCGCGCCCTGCCGCTGGTGCTTGTGATCAGCGCGCTGGCCACCCTGTTATTCTACTGGGGGGTGCTGCAGCGTATCGTGCAGGCGTTCGCCTGGGTGCTGCGCCGCTCGGTCGGGATCGGCGGGCCGTTGGGACTCGGCGCCGCGGTGCACATCTTCGTCGGCCACATCGAGGGGCCGCTCCTCATTCGCCCCTACCTCGCGCGGCTCGAACGCGGCGAATTGTTTGCGCTGATGAGCTGCGGCATGGCCGGGATCGCCGGGACCGTGATGGTGCTTTACGCCGCGTTGATCGGCTCGGTCATCCCGAATGCGCTCGGCAACATCCTGATCGCCGCGGTGATCAGCACCCCGGCCGCGCTCGCCATCGCCGCGCTGATGGTGCCGTTCCGCCCCGACCTGTCGGCGGCAGGGCGGCTCGTGCTCGATGACCCGCCGGCCAGTGCGATGGATGCGGTCGCCAAGGGGACGCGCGACGGCATCGTATTTCTCGCCAACATCATCGCGATGCTGGTCGTCCTCGTCGCACTTGTGAGCCTCGCCAACAGCCTCCTCTCGCTGTTGCCTGATTTCTGGGGCGCGAAGCTGACGCTGCAGCGCCTCTTCGCCTACGCCTTCCGACCGGTGATGTGGCTGATCGGCATCCCCGGCCCGGAGACCGCCGCCGCCGCCGCGCTGATGGGCACGAAGACCGTGCTCAACGAGTTCATCGCCTATGTCGATCTGGCCAAGCTGTCGCCCGAGGCGCTGGGCCCGCGCTCGCGCCTGATCATGACCTATGCGCTGTGCGGTTTCGCCAATTTCGGCAGCCTCGGCATCCTGATCGGCGGCATGGGCGCGATGGTGCCCGAGCGCCGCCCGGAGATCGTCGCGCTCGGGCTGCGCGCCATCCTGTCGGGCACCCTCGCGACCTGCATGTCGGGCGCGGTCGTCGGCTTGCTCGTCTAGCCTCAGCCGACCGCCACGACGAGCGGCTCGGCGCGCGCGCGAATGTCGTCGGGCCAGCGCGCCGGGCGGCGCGCATCGAGATCGAGGTTGACGCCATATTGGCCGACCCGCGCGACCTCCTGCCCGTTGCGCGGGTCGGTCATGCGGTGAACGAGGCGCAGCGAGGAATTGCCGAGGTGAGCGATGCCGGTCTGGACGAGAAACGGCTCGTCGAGACCGAGGCTCCCGGAAATCCGCAGCCCCAGTTCAAAGGTCGAGAAGCCGCGACGACCGGTCTCCATATATTCGGCATTCATGCCGATCGCCGAGCCGGCCTGGACGCAGGCATCGGTAAAACGGTGCACCATCGCCGCCATCCCGAAGCGACCGTCGGCGCTCAGATCCACCGGCTTCACCCTGCCCCGCGCGGTCGGGATGAAGCCGGCGTGGCTTCTGGGTTCGGGGCGATCCTCCAGGGTCGGCCCTTCCCACGGGCCGAGCCGCGCCGCGATCGCGCTCTGGCGCTCCGGCGACAGGGCGCCGACCGGCAATTCCCAGCGCTCCTCGACCCAGGTGACGGTTTCGCCGGTGGACGAATCGACAAACCGGTGGCCGAGCCGCAGCCCCGGATCGACCGAGAGCGCGGCGCTCTCGATGTGAAAGCTGCTGCCGGCCCGCAATTCGCGCGTGAAGCGCACCTCGAAATGCCGCGGGAAATGGCCGGCGCGCAGGAACTCGCGCAGCGCCAGGGCTTCGGTAAAGCTGCGCCCGGCTTCGCCCAGCCGGTCGAAGTAATAGGCGATCGTGAAATGCTCGGTGACGTCGCATTCCCAGGGCGGCACCGTGCCGCGGTAGGTCTCGCTCCAGTTTTCCATCCGAGCTCCGCAGGTATCCTTGTTTAGGCCGCTTCCTGGCGGCGCTCCGGAAACAACCCCAACAGCCCCTCGCGCGACGCCGGGCAAACGCCGCGCTCGGTAATCAGCGCGGTGACCAGCCGCGCCGGCGTCACGTCGAAAGCGAAATTGGCGGCCGGGCTGCCCTCGGGCGTCAGGCGCACCTCGACCCGGGTGCCCGCTGCGGTCCAGCCGGCGATATGCGTCAGCTCGCGCGGATCGCGCCGCTCGATCGGGATCCGGGCGCCGTCCGCGCTCGCCCAATCGATCGTCGGTGACGGCAACGCGACGTAAAACGGCACGCCGTTATCCTCTGCCGCCAGCGCCTTGAGATAGGTGCCGATCTTGTTGGCGACATCGCCGTTGGCGGCGGTGCGGTCGGTGCCGACGAGGCAAAGATCGACCTCGCCCTGGCGCATCAGGTGCCCGCCGGCATTGTCGGCGATGACCGTATGCGGCACGCCATGCTGGCCCAATTCCCAGGCGGTCAGGCTTGCCCCCTGGTTGCGCGGCCGGGTCTCATCGACCCAGACATGCAGCCGCACGCCGGAATCATGGGCCCGGTAGACCGGCGCCAGCGCGGTGCCCCAATCGACCGTGGCGAGCCAGCCGGCATTGCAATGCGTCAGGATCTGCAGCGGCCCGCGCCCGCTTTTGGCGTCCGCCGCGGCCTCGATCAAGGCGCCGCCGCGCTCGCCGATCGCCCGGTTGATCGCGACATCCTCGTCGGCGATCGAAGCGGCGCGCCCCAGCGCCGCGGCGAGGCGACGCTGGGGCGGCAGCGCAGCCACCGCGCGGCGCACCTCGGCAACACCCCAGGCGAGATTGACCGCGGTCGGCCGGGTCGCCGTCAGAACCTCGGCGGCGTGCTCGATGGCGCGGTCGCGGGGGTCCTCGGCGATCGCCAGCGCCATGCCGTAGGCCGCCGTCGCGCCGATCAGCGGCGCGCCGCGCACCTGCATGTCGCGGATCGCCCGCGCCGCATCGTCGAGACCGGTGAGCCGGGCGATGACGAGCGCGTGCGGCAGCCGGGTCTGGTCGATGATCTCGACGATCGGCGCCTCGGGTCGCTGGCCCGCGGCGAGCCAGATCGTGCGCATCGCGCGGCCGGCGACCAGCATCGCCGCCTCAGCCGCCCAGCACCCGCCCCGCCACCGCGTCTAGCCGGGCGAGGAGGGCAGGATCGCGGCGCTCGGGTGCGGTGACGAGGGCGTGCTCGAGGGCGTGCCGGCAACCCTGACGGCACGGCCCGACATGGCGCGACAACAGCGGCACGACCGCGCGAATGAGCGCCCGCGCCCGCCCGGCATTCGCCTGCAACACCCCGAGGATCATGTCGACCGATACGGCCGCGTGCCCGGGATGCCAGCAATCGTAATCGGTAACCATCGCCACGGTCGCGTAGCACATCTCGGCCTCGCGGGCGAGCTTGGCCTCGGGCATGTTGGTCATCCCGATCACATCGCAACCCCAGCTGCGGTAGAGTTCGCTTTCCGCCAGCGTCGAGAATTGCATCCCCTCGATGACGAGATAGGTGCCGCCGCGCTTGAGCGCGACGCCGGTGGCGGGCGCCGCCGCCGCGACGGCATCGCCGATCCGGCCGCAAACCGGGTGCGCCATCGAGACATGGGCAACGCAGCCCGGCCCGAAAAAGCTCTTCTCGCGCGCGAAGGTGCGGTCGATGAACTGGTCGACGACAACGAAATCGCCGGGCGCCAGATCCTCGCGCAGGCTGCCGACCGCCGAGAGCGACAGGATGTCGGTGACGCCGCAGCGCTTCAGCGCGTCGATGTTGGCGCGGAAATTGATCGCCGACGGCGGCACCTCGTGGCCGCGCCCGTGCCGCGGCAGAAAGATGACCGGCTGGCCGTCGAGGCTGCCAAAGCAGAATTCGTCCGAGGCAGCGCCGAACGGGCTCTCGACGCGACGCCACTCGACATCCGCCAGCCCATCAATCTGATAAAGGCCGCTGCCGCCGATGACGCCGATGACAGGATCAGGCATGCCGCTTGGGTGACGCGATTGCTCCGTCACTCCGCTCCTCGCAATGACGACCCCCTTCTTGTGTCATTGCGAGCGCATCGAAGCAATCTCGTTCAGTGCGGAATGCGCGACCAGATCTTGCGCTTGGCGGCGTAGAAGATGCCCACCGCAATGACCAGGAACAGGATCACCTTGAAGCCCATCTGGTGGCGCTCGTCGAGATCGGGTTCGGCCGCCCAATTGAGGAACGTCGCGACGTCGTGGGCCATTTGCGGCACGCTCGCCGCGGTGCCGTCGGCGAACTTGACCTGGCTGGCGCTGAGCGGCGGCGGCATCTTGATTTGATGCCCGGCGAAGTACTCGTTGTAATAGGTCCCCTCGGTCAGCTTGAACCCGGCGGGGGTCTTCGTGAAGCCGTTCAGGATGGCCCAGACGTAATCGGGCCCGCCCTCGCGCGCCAGCGTGATCAGCGACAGGTCGGGCGGCAGGGCGCCGTTATTGGCGGCGCGCGCCACCTCGTCATTGGGGAAGGGGCCGGGGATCGGGTCGGACGGCCGCGCCGGGCGCTGAAACATCTGCCCCTGGTCGTTCGGCCCGTCGGTTACCTGGTACTGCCCGGCGATGCCCTTGACCTGGTCGGCGCTGTAGCCGATCTGCGTCAGATCGCGAAAATAGAGGTGCTTCGCCTGGTGGCAGGCGGAGCAGACCTCCTTGTAGACTTGAAAGCCGCGCTGCAGCGCAGCCGGGTCATAGGTGCCGAAGACGCCGTCGAACGACCACGCCTGATGCGGCAGCGGCGGCGCCTCCTGGGCCCGTGCCGGCGCGGCGGCGGCGGCAACGACGAGCACCGCGGCGAACGCGGCAAAAGCTGCTTTCGGCATGTCAGTGCCCTTCCGTCGGCGTCGCGGCAGCAAAGGCCGACGGATTGCCTTCAAGCACCGCGGCGGCAATGCTGATCGGCAACGGCCGCGGCCGCTCCCACTTGCCGAGGACCGGCATCAGGATCAGGAAATGGAAATAGTAGTAGAACGTCGCGACCTGGCCGAGCGCGACGACCCAGCCCTCGGGCGGCTGGCTGCCGACATAGCCGAGCGCGATCACGTCGATCGGCAACAAAAAGGATACGACGCGGTAGACCGGCCGAAAGCGCGCGCTGCGCACCGGCGACGTATCGAGCCACGGCACCAGAAACAGGATGAAAATAGACCCCATCGACGCGATCACGCCGAGCAGCTTGCTGGGAATCCCGAGGAAATTGAACGTGATCGAGCGCAAAATCGCATAGAACGGCAAGAGATACCATTCCGGCACGATATGGGTCGGCGTCACCATCGGGTTGGCGGGGATCGAGTTGTCCGGGCTGACGAACGCGTTTGGCAGGTAGAACACGAAGATCGCGAAGAACAGCAGAAACACCGACAGCCCGAACATGTCCTTGATCGTGTAGTAGGGATGGAACGGGATCGTGTCCTGCGGGCCGCGCTTGTCGATGCCGAGCGGATTGTTGGAGCCGTGCTGGTGCAGCGCGATGAGGTGCAGCCCGACCACCGCGACGATGATGAACGGCAGCAGGTAATGCAGCGAGAAGAAGCGGTTGAGGGTCGGGTTGCCGACCGTGAAGCCGCCCCACAGCAAGGTGACGATGCTCTGCCCGACGACCGGGATCGCCGAGAACAGGTTGGTGATGACGGTCGCGGCCCAATAACTCATCTGCCCCCACGGCAAGACGTAGCCCATGAACGCGGTCGCGATCATCAGCAACAGAATGACGACGCCGATCATCCACAGCAATTCGCGCGGGTATTTGTATGACCCGTAATAAAGCCCGCGAAACAGGTGGATGTAGACGATCAGGAAGAACATCGATGCGCCGTTCATATGGATGTAGCGGATCAGCCATCCATAATTGACGTCGCGCATGATGCGCTGCACCGAATCGAAGGCTAAATCGGCGCTCGGCGTATAATGCATCGCCAGCACGACGCCGGTCACGATCATGATGACGAGGACGATCCCGGCGAGCGAGCCGAAATTCCACCAGTAATTGAGGTTGCGCGGGGTCGGGTAGTCGATCAACTCGTGTTCGAGGACCGAGACGAAGGGCAGGCGATAGTCGATCCAGCGGATCAGCCGGCTGTGTCCGGCGGCCGGATCGTTGGCAGGCGAACCGGCGGGGGCGCCGTGTGAGGTTGCGGCCATGGCGCTTCCTAACCGATCTTGATGGCGGTCGCAGCGGTGAATTTGTACGGCGGCACGGCCAGGTTGAGCGGCGCCGGGCCTTGGCGGATGCGCGCCGAGGTATCGTAGATCGAGCCGTGGCACGGGCAGAACCAGCCGCCGTAAGGGCCGCGCGGGTCCCCTTGCTTGTTGCCGAGCGGGATGCAGCCGAGGTGCGTGCAGACCCCGACCACGACCAGCCATTCCGGCTTCTGGACGCGCGCGGAATCGGGTTGCGGGTCGCGCAGCGTCGCGACGTCGACATCCTGCGCTGCCTTGATCTCCGCGGCGGTGCGATGGTCGATGAAGACCGGCTTGCCGCGCCAGGCGACGGTCAGGCGCTGGCCGACCTGCACCGGCGCCAGATCCACCTCGGTGGTCGACAGCGCCAGCGTGTCGGCCGCCGGGTTCAGGCTGTCGACCAGCGGCCAGATCGTGACCGCCGCGCCAATCGCGCCGAGCGCGCCGGCGCTGAGGATCAGAAAATCGCGCCGCGTGCCGCCGTCATGGCCGCCAGTAACCTGCGATTGCGCCATATCGGCCATTCATCAACCTCTTTCATTCGCGCGAGGCGCCCGGCCACGGCCGCCGACGGCAAGCTATACGCTTGAATAAGCCGAACTATGCGACAGACTGCCGCATAAAATGGCGGCCGGATCGACCGCATGAGCGTTCCTATAATGCCATCGGCATGCTGCGCAAGCCCCGCAAGGAACCAAGATTTTGCGCCTTGCCCTGTTCGAACCCGATATCCCGCAGAATACCGGCGCATTGCTGCGCCTGGCCGCCTGTTTCGCCGTCCCGGTCGACCTGATCGAGCCGCTCGGCTTCGTGTTCGACGACCGGCGCCTTAAGCGCGCAGCGCTCGATTATGCCGCACGCGCCAGTGTCCGCCGCCACGCGTCGTGGAGCGCCTTTCTCGCCGATCGCGACCCGGCTTCGCGATTGGTTGTGCTGACGACGAGTGGCACGGTGGCGCTGCACCGTTTCCGCTTTGCCGCCGGCGACACGCTGCTCTTGGGGCGCGAGAGCGCTGGGGTGCCGGAGTTCGTGCATCGCGCCGCCGCCGCCCGCGTCGTCATCCCGCTGGCGGCCGGCGCCCGCTCGCTCAACGTTGCCGTCGCCGGCACGATCGCGCTCGCCGAGGCGCTGCGCCAGACCGGCGGCTTCCCGCAGCCCGCAGGACCGGCCTAACCGGTTGACAAGGCGAGAGGGCCCGGCTTATCTGCGGCCGACCGCATCGCCGGCGCAAGCCGGCCCAGTCCACGGGCGCCCGTGGCGGAATTGGCAGACGCGCACGGTTCAGGTCCGTGTTCCGAAAGGAGTGGTGGTTCGACTCCACTCGGGCGCACCATTTGCGGCATCACGGGCGGCGCATCAATTCGCCGTGAATTCAGCGACTAAATCGGTGAGGGCAGCGCCGCGGCAGCGTTACATTGCTGCGCGCGACCTCATCGCTGTCGTGCAAGAGGCTTGTCCAGGAGGCGATCCTTGCGCGATCTGACTACGTTGCGGCGCGACTGGGAGCCGCGCATGCTGGGCATCCTGCGAATCATGGTCGGGCTGCTGCTGCTGCAGCATGGCCTCAACAAGCTTTTCGGCTTTCCGTACACGGCCAATCACCGCCCCTTCGCGCTGTTCACCCTGACGCCGGGGGCAGCGGGCCTCCTTGAGGCAACGCTCAGCCTGCTGATCGTTGTCGGGCTGTTCACCCGGCCGGCGGCATTCATCCTCGCGGGGGAGATGGCCTTCGCCTACTTCTTGGCGCATGCGCCAAGAAGCTTCTTCCCGCTGCAGAACGGCGGCGATTCGGCGGTGCTTTATTGCTTCGTCTTCCTCTATCTTTTTGTCGCGGGGGGCGGGGCCTGGAGCCTCGACCGGCTGCGCAGCGCCGGCGCATCCACCGGCAGGCCGGCGCGGCGCGGCGCTTGAGGCCGGCGTCCGACGCCGGGGTTCCTCGCGCTGCAGCGCTCGCCGAATTGACGCGCCGCCCGGCGGGGTAGATATTGCCGCCGCTTGCAAAGGGGTTGGCCAGAGTTGTCTTGCGATGTCGAAGTTGCGGGTGCGGCAGCGCTCGGCGCGCCGCGGTGTGCCGTAACCGGGTGAGGCGGGATGACCTATCAACTGCATCGCGGCGACTTGCCGGACGGGATCGGGTTCGGCGGCGCGGTGGCGGTCGACACCGAGGCGATGGGGCTCAATCCGCATCGCGACCGGCTGTGCCTCGTGCAGCTCTCGGGCGGTGACGGCAACGCCCACCTTGTCCAGCTGGCGGCCGGCTGCTACAGCGCTCCCAACCTGAAGCGCCTCTTTGCCGACCCCAGCGTGCTCAAGCTCTTTCACTTCGCGCGCTTCGACATCGCGATCATCCGCCGCTATCTCGGCGTGATGCCGACGCCGCTCTACTGCACGAAGATCGCCTCGCGCCTCGCGCGCACCTTTACCGACCGGCACGGCCTGCGCGATCTGTGCAAGGATCTGCTCGGCGTCGATTTGAAAAAGGAGCAGCAGAGTTCGGATTGGGGCGCCGCCGCGCTGAGCGAAGAGCAGCTGCGCTATGCCGCCTCCGACGTTCTGCACCTGCACGCGCTGCGCGCGCGGCTCGACGACATGCTGGTGCGCGAAGGACGCGGCGAACTGGCCCAGCGCTGCTTCGAGTTTTTGCCGGCACGCGCCTTGCTTGATCTGGGAGGCTGGGCGGAGCAGGACATCTTCGCCCACTAGGTTGGCGCACTAGGTTGGCGCACTAGGCTCGCGCACTGGGAGAGGGAGGCGCGGTGGGGCGCCGGAGCGGGAGACATCACGGGGGAAGCTATTTTGGGGAACGAAGCCGTCGCCGTCTCGCTTGACCGCGCCGTTGACCGCCCGACCAAGGCCAGTGCCGAGGCAGGCGGTCTTGGCCGCGATCTCGCGGTTGCCCGCCGGGTCATCCGGGCCGAGGTCGAGGGCCTCGAACAGCTCTCGCGAATGCTCGACGCGACGTTCGGCGCCGCCCTCGATTTGTGCGCGGCGGTGCGCGGCCGGGTGATCGTCACCGGTATGGGCAAAAGCGGGCACGTCGCGCGAAAGATCGCGGCGACGCTCGCTTCGACCGGCAGCCGGGCGCAGTTTGTCCACCCCGCCGAGGCGAGCCACGGCGACCTCGGGATGATCGGCGTCGACGATGCGATCCTCGCCCTGTCGAATTCGGGGGAAAGCGACGAGCTCGCCGCGATCATCGCCTATTCGCGGCGATTCAAAATCCCGCTGATCGCGATCACCGGCGGCGGCGGCTCGGCGCTCGCCGAGGCGGCGGATGTCGTATTGCTGCTGCCGCGTGCCGCCGAGGCCTGTCCGATGGGCCTGGCGCCGACCACCTCGACGACGATCATGATGGCGCTCGGCGACGCGCTGGCGATAGCGCTGCTCGAGCGAAAGGGGTTTTCGTCGGCCGATTTCCGGCTGTTCCACCCCGGCGGCAAGCTCGGGCGGCGGCTGTTGCGGGTCGCCGACATCATGCATGCCGAGGATGCCGTGCCGCTGGTCGGTCCCGACGCGCCGATGTCGGAGGCTATCCTCGTGATGACCGCGAAAAGCTTCGGCTGCGTCGGGGTGCGCGGGGCCGACGGCCGGCTCGTCGGCGTCGTCACCGACGGCGATCTGCGCCGCCACATGGACGATGGGCTGCTTGGCCGCAGCGTCGCGGAGATCATGCACCGCGATCCGAAGACCATTACCGCGGCCCATCTCGCCGCCGAGGCGCTGGGTGTGATGAACCGGTTTGCGATCACCGCGCTCTTCGTCGTCGATGACGGCTTGCGGCCGACCGGCTTTCTGCACCTGCACGATTGTCTGCGCGCCGGCGTCCTGTGAGCTTGCCATGAGCGCGCCTGCGTCACCGGCCGAGCGGAGTTCCGCGACCCGGCTTGGGGCAATCCCGGGCCGCCGCGCGGCGTGGACGCCGGCCTCCCAGGCAGGCGACGGCCCGACCAATCCGCACAGCCGGCGGGTCGCGCTGCTGAAACGGGTGCTGCCGGCCACCGGGGTCGCCCTGCTGCTGCTGATCGCGATGTGGCCGGGCCTCGCGCCGCTGTGGGAGCGGATACGGATCGCGGTGCCGGCGATCGATCTGCGCGACGCCCGCGAGTTGCGGATGATCGACCCGCGCTATGCCGGCATCGACCGGCTGGGGCGGCCGTTTGTCGTGACCGCGGCGGTCGGGCGACAGGTGCCCGATCGGCAGGATTTGATGTCCCTCGAGGCGCCGCGGGCGCAGATCAAGCTGCATAGCGGCGCCGAGCTGGTCGTTACGGCGCTGACCGGGGTCTACCAGTCGCAGACCCAGCTGCTCGATCTCTTCGGCAAGGTCGCGCTGGTGCACCAGAACGGCACCCGCTTCGTCACCGACGCCGCGCGGGTCGATGCGGCGCACAATACCGCGGAGGGCAACGACCCGGTCGAAGGGCACGGGCCCTCGGGCAATGTCAAGGCGCAAGGGTTTCGCATCCTCGACAACGCCGACATCATCCAATTCACCGGCCGATCCGATCTGCTGCTGAAGGGCGCCGCGTCGGGCACGCAGAAGAGCACGCCCGAGCAATTGCCCGCCTCGGTTGCGACGATCGCGGCGCGGACCGCCGCCGCGGCGCGCCCGGCGCTGCTGGCGGCGGCGCCCCAGCCGGCGCGCCATGTGCCGGCGCATGCCGCGCGGCCGCAAGCCCAGCGGCCGCAAGCCAAGCGCACGGCGCGACACCCCGCGCGGGTCACCCGTAAGGATTAGCGGTGTCGCCTCTCCGTGCAAGGTTTCGCGGGCTCACGATGGGCGCGACGGCGTGCTTGGCGCTCGGCTACTGGGGCGTCGCAGTGGCGCAGGTGCTGGCGCCCGGCAGCAGCAATGAGCCGGTGCAGATCCAAGCCGATTCGGGCGTCGAATGGCAGCAGAACGCGCAGCTTTACATCGCCCGCGGCAACGCCGTCGCGACCCGCGGCGACAGCGAGGTTCATGCCGACACGTTGATCGCTCACTACCGCGAGGCGAAGGGCGGCAACACCAATACCGGCGGCAATACCGAGATCTACCGGGTCGAGGCCGAGGGACATGTCGTCATGAAGCGCGGCGCGCAGACGGTCGTCGGCGAGCACGCGATCTACGATATTGACAAGGCGATCGCCGTCGTCACCGGCAAGGGGCTCAAGATGACCACCTCGGCCGACGTGGTGACCGCGCGCGACAGCCTCGAATGGTATGACCAAAAGCAGATCGCGGTCGCCCGCGGCAACGCGGTCGCGATCCGCAACGGCAAGACCATCAAGGCGGATGTGCTGACCGCCTATATGGTCAAGACGCCGGCCGGCCCGGGCAAGCCCGGCGCCGCGACGGCGCAGCCGCTCGCGGCGCGCGGCAAGCCCCCGGTCACCCCCGCGGCGGCGGCGGGAGCGGCTCCCCCGGCCGAGTCGAAGATCGACCGGGTGGACGCGCAAGGCCATGTCGTCGTAACCAACGAGCTCGAAACCGGCCACGGCGATTTCGGCGTCTACAACGCCAAAACCGGCATCGCTACGCTGATCGGCGATGTCGTCATCGAGCGCGGCAAGGATGTCATCCGGGGACAGCGTGCGGTCATGGATCTCAACAAGAACATCAGCCGGATGATGCCGGGCGGTGCGCCGGGTGTAGCGTCGAGCGCGGCGCATCAGCGGGTCCAGGGGTTGCTGGTGCGCGAGGAAAGCGGCCCTCGGCCGGCCGGCGCCGCCGCGGCGCCCGGCCGCAACCCGCCGGCGACCGGCAAAAAACCGTGATGCGCGGCATCAACCGGCAGGCGCCGCCGAGCTATGCCGGGCCCAGCTGGCTCGGCCAAGGGGCGCCGCAGGGGCCGCGCCTTGTTGCCGACAATCAGGGGCTGGTCGGCCACGGGCTCGGCAAAAGCTTCAAGCGCCGCCCGGTGCTGCGCGGCGTCAGCCTGGCGGTGCAGCGTGGCGAGGTGGTCGGTCTGCTAGGTCCCAACGGCGCCGGCAAAACCACCTGCTTTTACATCATCACGGGCCTCATCACCGCCGATACCGGGACGGTCGACCTCGACGGCCTCGACATCACCGATCTGCCGATGTACCGGCGGGCGCGGCTCGGCATCGGCTACCTGCCGCAGGAGGCCTCGATCTTCCGCGGCCTGACCGTCGAGCAGAACATCCGGGCCATTCTCGAAGTCGCCGAGCCCGAACCGGCGGCCCGGGAAGCGATGCTCGACGCGCTCTTGGCCGAGTTCTCGATCAGCCACCTGCGGCGCGCCTCGGCGATGGCGCTGTCCGGCGGCGAGCGGCGGCGCGTCGAGATCGCCCGCGCGCTGGCGACCGGACCCAATTTCATCCTGCTCGACGAGCCGCTCGCCGGCATCGACCCGATCGCGGTCAGCGACATCCGCGACCTCGTGGCGCACCTCAAGGATCGCGGCATCGGCGTCCTGATCACCGACCATAACGTGCGCGATACGTTGAAGATTGTCGACCGGGCATACATCCTGCATGAGGGACGGGTGCTGATGGAGGGCGCACCCGACGACATCGTCGCGGATTCCGAAGTCAGACGCGTTTACCTCGGCGAGAGATTCAGCCTATAAGCGGCTCCGAACGGAGCTTTTTGTGAATAGAATCGGTTTCTCGCAACGGCTTGAGCTGCGCCAAAGCCAGGCCCTCGTCATGACGCCGCAGCTGCAGCAGGCGATCAAGATGCTGCAGCTGTCGAATGTCGAATTGGCCGAGTTCATCCAGGCCGAGATCGAACAGAACCCGCTGATCGAGCAAGGCGAGCGAGAGGCCGGCGAGCAGACCTCACCCGACAGCGAGGCCGCTGCGCCCGAGAGCGACGGCGCGCTGGTCGGGCTCGCCGGTGAGCTGCCGGGCAGCCGCGCCGCCGAGATTGCCGGCGATGCCGAGGACCACTGGCAAGCCGCCGCCGGCGAGGATGGCGACGGGTCCTTGGACCGCGGCGGCGATTCGCAACCCTGGCAGACCCGCAACAGCCGCCTCGGCGACGACGCACCGGCGATCGATCAGGCCGCGGCGCGCCCCCGAACGCTGCGCGAGCACTTGATCGAGCAGATCGGCGCCGATCTGCCGGACATCGCCGATCGGGCGGTCGCCTTCTACCTGCTCGACCAGCTCGACGAAGCGGGCTATGTGCGTTCCGGGCTCGACGGCGCGGCTGAGCGCCTGGGCTGTCCGCAGGCGCAGCTCGACCGCGTCCTCGCGCGGCTGCAGGAATTCGACCCGCCAGGGGTGTTCGCGCGCGATCTGACCGAGTGCCTCGCGTTGCAGCTACGCGATCGCAACCGCTTCGACCCGGCGATGCAGCTGCTGCTCGACAACCTGCCCTTGCTCGCGGCCCGCAACGCCGCGGCCCTGATGCGGATCTGCGGGGTCGACGCCGAGGACCTCGCCGACATGGTCGCGGAGATCAAGTCGCTCGACCCGCGGCCGGGGCTCGCGTTCGACCCGCCGCTGGCGCAGCCGGTGGTCCCCGACATCATCATGCGGGCGCAGCCGCAGGGCGACTGGATCGTCGAACTCAATGCCGACACCCTGCCGCGCGTGCTGGTCGACAACCGCTATTACGCGCGCATCAGCCGCGCTACGCGCAGCAAGGCGGAGCGCGACTATCTGACCGACCGGCTGCAGGCGGCGAACTGGCTGGTCAAATCGCTGCACCAGCGGGCCACCACGATCCTCAAGGTGGCGAGCGAGATCGTGCGGCAGCAGGACGGCTTTTTCCGGCGCGGCGTGCAGGCGCTGCGCCCGCTGATCCTGCGCGATATCGCCGATGCGATCGGGATGCACGAAAGCACGGTCAGCCGGGTCACCACCAACAAGTACATGGCGACACCGCGGGGCCTCTTCGAGCTCAAGTACTTTTTCACCTCCTCGATCGCCGCCTCGCGCGGTGGCGAATCGCACTCGGCCGAGGCGGTGCGCTTTCGCATCCGCGGCCTGATCGACGGCGAGCCGACCGACGACACGTTGTCCGACGAGCGGATCGTCGAATTGCTGCAAAAGGACGGCGTCGACATCGCCCGCCGCACGGTCGCGAAATACCGCGAGGCGATGCGGATCCCGTCGTCGGTTCAGCGGCGCCGGGAAAAGATGCTCGCGCTGTGAGGGCGACCGCGGCAGCGCTTGACCCTCCGGCGCGGCGTGCCCATTTCGCTTCTGCGCCGCGAGCGCCGCGGCAAGATCGGATGGTTCGTTCGGCCATGCATCTGACGGTCACCGGCAAGCAGGTCGATGTCGGCGACGCGTTGCGCCGCCATGTCGAGGCAACGCTCGATGCGCTGCTAGGCAAATATTTCCGCTCCGCGATCGAGGCGCACGCGGTCTTTGCCCGCGAGGCGCATCTGATCCACGCCGAGTTGTCGCTGCATGTCGGCCGCGGCATGGTCGTCAACAGCGGCGCTGCGGCAAGCGATCATTACCTGGCGTTCGACGCCGCGGCCGAGCGGCTGGCAAAGCAGCTGCGCCGCTACAAGCGCCGGCTGCGCGATTACCACGCCAAGGCGCGGGCCCCGGTCGAGGCGGCCGAGGCCGCGCGTTCGTTCGTCCTCGCCCCGCTCGACGAAGAAGCCGACAGTGCCGCCGAAGGGGGCGCGGCGCCGGTCGTGATCGCCGAGATGAGCACCGAATTGCCGCGCCTGACGGTCGGTGAGGCGGTGATGCGGATGGACCTAGCCGACGCGCCGGTGCTGCTGTTCCGCAATCGCGCGACGGAGGGGCTCAACCTCGTCTACCGGCGCGGCGACGGTAATATCGGCTGGATCGACCCCACCCTCGACAGCGCGGGCGACGCCCGGCTCGAGGCGCGGATGCGCGCCGGCCGATGAACTGCTCGATGCGGCGGCTCGCCCGGGTTGCCCCGCGTCTCGGCGTGCCCGGCAACTGATCGGCCACCGGACAACCCGCGATGGACATTGCCGATCTGCTCACCTCGCGCGGCGTGATCGCTCAGTTGCGCGCGAGCAACAAACGCCAGGCCCTGCAGGAGATTGCCCGGCGCGCCGCGGCATTGAGCGGGGTTGCCGAACGCCGCATCTATGACGTCCTCGCCGAGCGCGAGCGGCTCGGCAGTACCGGCATCGGCCGCGGCATCGCGATCCCGCACGGCAAGCTCGCGGAACTGCCGCGCCTCTATGGCCTGTTTGCGCGGATCGAGCGGCCGATCCCGTTCGACGCGATCGACGGCAAGCCGGTCGATCTGGTGTTCGTGCTGCTGGCCCCGACGACGGCGGGCGCCGAGCATTTGCGGGCACTCGCGCTGGTGTCGCGGCTGCTGCGCGACGCGGCAACCTGCCAGAAGCTGCGCGGCACCGACAATGTCGATGCGCTCTACGCGCTGTTGGCCGCCCGCGCCGAGAGCGACGCAGCCTAGGCTACGCGCGCCCGCTCTGCGGCGACGCTTCAGTGCACGCTGACCGGCTCCATATCGTTCTGCCGAACCACGGCAAAGGCGAGATCGCGGCTGCCGAGGACCGCGATCCGGCGGCCGTCGGCCGCGTGCACCGCAAATCCCTCGGCGCCGTCGATCAGCACGCGCTTGACGTAGGCAACATCGTCCATGCCGAGCAGCCCCAACTCGTTCTCCGACAACTGTCGCAATCCGGCCGTAAAATCCATCGTCCATCTCCAGCGCGCCGGACATCGTCCGGCAACCTGATCTTTGAAAACGCTTCCAGAGCACCATTCGATCAGATTGAAGCGCCCCCTATTCGTCTTGCCCGGGCTTGACCCGTGGGCCTTCAGCCCACGTCCCCGGGACAAGCCTGGGGGATGACGATTGCAGGGTGATCGAACCTCAACTGAGACTGCGCTAGATCTCGATCTGGCCGCCCAGTTCGACGACCCGGTTGGGCGGGATGCGAAAGAACTCGGTCGCGTCGAGCGACAAATTGTTGAGCATGATGAACAGCCGGTCGCGCCACCGCCAGAACAGCGAGCGGTGCTGGCGCGGCCGGCGCAGCAGCTTTTCGCGGCCGATGAAGAACGAGGTTTCCATCAGGTTGATGTGGAAGTGCTGCACCCGGCATTGCGCCAGGGCGCGCATGATGTTGGGCTCGTCGAGGAAGCCGTAGCGCACCCGCATCGTCCAGAAACCCTGGCCGACCTCGCAGATCTCCAGCCGCCGCTCGTCCGCCACGTGCGGCACGTCCTCGGTGTCGACCTGCATCATCACGACGCGCTGGTGCAGCGCCTTATAGTGCTTCAACGCATGCAGCAGGGTGACCGGCACGTTGGTCAGCTCGCGCGTGAGGAAGATCGCGGTGCCCGGCACCCGCACCAGGCGCGCCGGGTTTAGGCCCGCGACAAACTGGCTGAGCGGGATCGCGTCGCGGGCGCGCTGTTCGGCGAGGAGGCGCCGGCCGCGCCACCAGGTTCCCATCAGCGCGAACACCATCGCGGCCACCAGGATCGGAAACCAGCCGCCCTCGGCGACCTTGAGCATGTTGGCCGACAGGAAAGTCAGGTCGACGACGGCGAAAAGGGCGAACACCGGCAGCGCCACCGCGAGGCTCCAGCCGTGATGGCGCATGTAGATGAAGGCGAGGCCGTTGGTGATCAGCATCATGCCGCTGACCGCGATGCCGTAGGCGGCGCCGAGATTGTCCGAGGTCTGGAAGAACAGCACCAGGATGATGATCGCGACGAGGAGACCCCAATTGACCCGCGGCACATAAACCTGACCGATCTCGGTTTCCGAGGTGTGGCGCACCTCGAGCCGCGGCAGGTAGCCGAGCTGGATCGCCTGGCGGGTGATCGAATAGGCGCCGGATATCACCGCCTGCGAGGCGATGATCGTCGCCAGCGACGCGAGCGCGACCAGTGGATAGAGCCCCCAGGCCGGCGTCAGGCGGTAAAACGGGTTTTCGATCGCCGCAGGGTTGCCGAGCAGCAGCGCGCCCTGCCCGAGGTAATTGATCAGGAGCGCCGGAAACACCAGGACGAGCCAGGTGCGGCGCAACGCCTGGCGGCCGAAATGCCCCATGTCGGCATAGAGCGTCTCGGCCCCGGTGACCGCGAGAAACACCGCGCCGAGCATGATGAAGCCGCGCCACGGGGCGGATGCGATCTCGGCGAGCCCGTAATGCGGATCGATCGCCCACAGGATGCGCGGCTGCTGGATGATCCCCCAGATGCCGAGCGCCGCCAGCACCGCGAACCACACCAGCATCACCGGTCCGAACAAATTGCCGACGACCGCCGTGCCGCGGTGCTGCACCAGGAACAAGCCGATCAGCAGCACCAAGGAAATCGGGATGACGTAGGGCTCGAACAGCGGGGTCGCGATCTTCAGCCCCTCGACCGCGCTCAACACCGAGATCGCCGGGGTGATGACGCCGTCGCCGTAAAACAGCGCGGCGCCGACGAGGCCCGCCCCCATGATCCACATATAGCGCCGCTGGCCGCGTTCGGTGGTTCGCAACACCAGCGCGGTCAAGGCCAGGAGCCCGCCCTCGCCGCGGTTGTCGGCGCGCATGATGACGATAACGTATTTGATCGTGACGACCAGCACCAAGGACCACAGGATCAAGGACAGCGCGCCCAGCACCGCATGGTCGCTGGTGTCGTTGAAGGCCACCAGCGACTGGCGCACCGCATAGAGCGGCGAGGTTCCGATGTCGCCGTAGACGACCCCGAGCGCCGCCAGCATCAGGCCCTGCGACGTCGCGGCGCTGCGCTTGGGTCCGCCGGCCACGGTGGCGCTGACCGGAGCGCTGACGGCGGCATTCGGCGGTGCGGCGCTATCTGCCATGGCGGGGCCTGTTCTGGTCGGCGCGGCACAGGGTGGTGGAGGGATCAGCCACGCGGCACGTCTCGACACTCCACGGCGGCTCGACAATCCATGATGTAATGAACAACGCCGCGGCCGTCGCGGTCCGGCGTGCCGGCCCACAAACTTCCCGGCCCGAGGCGGCGAGCGCCGGCCGGAGAGCGCGACCGCAGATTGCCCCGAGGCTTCATCGTTGCATCCAAGCCGGCACCGGTGCCGAGACCTTCGATAGCATAGCGGGCGAAGCGTTTATAGCGGCCGGGCAGCGCGCGCAACTGGATCGCTCCTCAGCCGCTCGTCTCCCCCGCCGCGCGCTGCTATCCTCGGCATCGCGCTCGGCGAGGACAAGGGCGGTCAGCGAGGACAAGAGGATGAGCGACAGGCCATTCCGCAGCGGCATGCTGCTGTTTCCCAATATGACCCAGCTCGACCTGACCGGGCCCTACGAGATCCTGTCTGCGCTGCCGGGCAGCGAGGTCGCGCTGATCTGGAAGACGCTCGACCCGGTCCGCTCGGAGCGCGGCCTGACGCTGCTGCCGAGCGCGACGTTCGCGACCTGCCTGCCCCTCGATCTCTTGCTGGTGCCGGGCGGCCCGGGCATCAACCCGCTGCTCGAAGACCGCGAGACGCTCGACTTCCTGCGCCGCGCCGCGGCCACGGCGCGCTACCTCGTCGGCATCTGCACCGGCTCCCTGGTGCTCGGCGCCGCCGGGCTGCTGCAAGGCAAGCGCGCCGGCACGCATTGGATGTCGCGCGGCATGCTGGCCGCCTTCGGCGCGACGCCGGTCGCCGAGCGGGTCGTCGTCGACGGCAATCTCTTTACCGGCGGCGGCGTCACCGCCGGGATCGATGTCGCGCTCCGGGTCGCCGCCGCGGTCGCCGGGCAGGCGGCGGCCGAGGCGATCCAGCTGGCGGTCGAATACGATCCGGCGCCGCCCTTTGCCGCCGGCTCGCCCGAAACCGCGCCGCCCGCCGTGCTGGAGGCGGTGCTGGCCCGCGCCGCCCCCCGCCAGCAGGACCGCGCCCAGCGCGCCGCCCGCGCCGCCGCGGCGCTCGCCGCCGGATGAGCCACATCGCGACCGACGTGCTGGTCGTCGGGGCCGGCGGCGCCGGCATGTATGCCGCGATCGCGGCGGCGCGGGCCGGCGCCGAGCGGGTGTTGCTGGCCGACAAGAGCCTGGTGGGCCGCGGCGGCGCGACGGTGATGGCGCAGATGACGGTGGCGGCGGCATTGGGCGAGGAATGCCCCGACGAGTGGACCGCGCATCTGGAAGACACCCTCGCGTCCGGCCGCGGCCTCTGCGACGAAGCGCTCGCCGCGATTTTGTGCCGCGACGCGCCCCTACGCATCCGCGAGATGGGAGAGTGGCGGGTTGGCTGGGCGCGCCGCGCCGACGGCCGCATCGCCCAGGTGACGGCGCCCGGCCATTCGCGGCCGCGCTGCTGCTATGTCGACTTTCT
Organism: Allostellaceae bacterium; assembly: GCA_035309005.1. Lineage (GTDB taxonomy): Bacteria > Pseudomonadota > Alphaproteobacteria > ATCC43930 > CGMCC-115725 > DATARH01. The sequence goes on from DATGFP010000051.1 coordinate 66,612, forward strand.
CAACACCGGGCCGGCGGTCGCCGCGACGCTGCGCCGGCGGGTCGCCAACATCGCCGCGATCCGCCGCGTCAGCAACCTCAACGTCACCGACATTGTCACCTCCCCTGGCACCGCTGATGGCACTGCTGACGGCACCGCTGACGGCGAGGCGATCGGCGCGGTGGCGCTCGACGTCGCGGCCGGCGAGCCGGTGACGATCGCGGCCGGCGCGGTCGTCATCGCGACCGGCGGCCTCAGCCGGATCTTCGCGCGCAACAGCGCGTCGGCCAACATGGGCGGCGACGGCTACGCGCTGGCGCTGGCGGCCGGCGCCGAGCTCGTCGACATGGAGTTCGTGCAGTTCTTCCCGATCGGCCACCTGGCGCCGCGCCTCGTCGGCATGGACCCGATCATGTGGGACCCGTTCCGCTACAAGCTCGGCGGCCGGCTACTCGACGGCAACGGCCGCGAGTTCCTCGCCGATTACGGCAGCGACGAGCGGGACGGTTATACGACGCCGCGCGACCTGGCGACCTACGCGATCCACCAGGAAGTCGCGGCCGGGCGCGGCTCGCCGCATGGCGGCGTCTACCTCTCGTTCGCGCACCTGCCGGCGGCGGCGCTGGCGGACGCGTTCGGCCCGGTGATCGAGCGGCTGGCGCGGAATGGCATCGATCTCGGCCGCATGGCGGTCGAGGTCGCGCCGATCGCGCACTACCACATGGGCGGCATCGCGGTCGACGAGCGCATGGCGAGCCGGGTCCCCGGCCTCTACGCCGCCGGCGAGGCGGTGGGCGGCGCCAACGGCGCCAACCGGCTGTCGGGCAATGCGATCCCCGAGGCGCTGGTGTTCGGCGAGCGGGCCGGGCGGTTCGCCGCCGCGCACGCTGCGGCTCGCGCGGATCGCGCGGATCGCGCCTTGGGCTGGCCCCGCGGCGCCGGCGCCGAGGCGGTGGCGCGCATCCGCCGCCTCGCAGAAGGACGCCCGGGCGCGGCTCAGCCGGCGGCGCTGCTCGAGGAATTGCGCGCGCTGATGTGGCGCGACGTCGGTCCCTTTCGCACTGCCGCCGGGCTCGCCCGGGCCGCCGCCCGGCTCGCCGAGCTGCGCGCCCTCCTGCCGGATCTCGAGATCGCGCCGGGGCGGGCGTTCAATCCGACGCTGGTCGACTGGTTCGAGCTGCGCGCCAGTCTCGCCGCCGCAGCAGCCGTCACCCACGCCGCGCGCCACCGCAGCGAAAGCCGCGGCGCGCATCAGCGCGAGGATTTTCCCGACACCGATCCGGCCTGGGCCCGCCGCCAGCACGTGCACCTGGCGCCGGACGGCACATTTGCAGCGAGCCCGGCACGATGAGCGCACCTATGGCCCACCTGCGCATCCGGCGCGGCAGCGCTGCCGCCATGCCGCGCTACGACGAATTCGTCGTGCCGTTCGAGGACGGCCAAACGGTGCTCGACGCGCTCCTGTGGATCCGCGCCCGGCGCGACCCGTCACTGGCAATCCGCTACAGCTGCATCAACGGCAATGTCTGTAAGGAATGTACGATGGCGATCGACGGCGTGGTGAACTACGCCTGCATCACGCGCTTGCGCTCGGACGCCCCGATGACGCTCGAGCCGCTGCCGGGCAAGCGCCTGCTGCGCGATTTGGTCACCGAAATGCGGCCGCCGCGCGAGCGGGTGAGATAATCTCATCGACCTATTCTGGAAGTTGCAAACGTGCTATTGCTCAACGCGTTTTCAGGGAGGGCAGTCGAGCAATGGCGAAGACCGCGGTGAACCAACTGCAGGACCAGATCGAGGCGATACGTCGCGAAGCCTTTGCCGCCGGGTACGCGGCGGCGATGCAGGCGATCCGCGAACTGACCGGGAAACCGGCGGCCGGCGCCGCGACGCCGATTGTCCGTCAGCGGCGCCGCAGGGTCGCCAAGGCGGCGCCAGCCGCGGCGCCGGCGGCCGCGGCGCGCGCGCCCTGGCAGCGCCGCGGGCGCACCGCGGCAGTGGCGCCGGAACGGACCCGTCGCTCCTCCGGCAAGCGCCCGCAGCGCGGCACCAACGCGCGCTTTGTCGAAGAGGTGTTGCAGGCCAGCGCGCCACGCGCGCTGCGTCCGGCGGAAATTCGCAGCACCATCCAGCGCGACAAGGGCGTCGCGATGGCGTTCACCTCGATCCGCCACGCGCTTGGCCAGCTCGAGGGGCGCCATGTCGCCGAGCAGGTCGCCGACAGCAAAACCTGGCGCTACACCGGCGCCTCCGGCTGAGGCGGCGGCGCCGGCAGTATCCGAACTGACGCAGGGCCGGCCCTGCGCCCGCTCGGCCGGCTCAGTGGATGTCGTCCTGCTCCTTGTAGGCCTGGCGCAGCCGCTCGATCGAGAAGCCGGGCTGCTTCGACGCTTCGATGATGACTTTCTCGCGCCGCGCCAAAAGGTCGACCGCGGCCGGGATCTTGGCGACCGCGTCAGAGGGGATCACCACCGCGCCGTGGCGGTCGGCGTGGATCACGTCGTTGGCCGAGACCACCATGCCGCCGACGCTGACCGTGCCGCCGAACTCGACGAGGTGGACATAGGCGTGGCTCGGCATCACCGAGCCGGCCAGCACGAAAAACCCCGGCGACATCGCATCGAGGTCGCGCACCGAACCGTCGGTGATGACGCCGACGCAGCCGAGCCCGGCATGGACATGCGTCTGCACCTCGCCCCAAAAGGCGCCGAACCCGGTGTCGGGCGCGTCGATGTCCTGGATCACCGAGAGGCTCGGCAGCGGCTGCGCGGCGATGTGCTCGTAATAGCCGAGGCGGATCTTGTTGGCGGCCTCGCGGTCGCGCGGGTGCGGCTCGCGCGAGCGGATGAGGGCAGTGCGGGCAAAGCCGACGACCGGCTTCAGTTCGGGAAAGGGCGCCACCAGCGGCCGCCGGGTAAAGCCGTGCGCGCGCCGCGCCGGGGTGACGATTTCCAAGGCGTTGCAGATCGTCGGGGTATCGAAGGCGCGCAGCGCTTCGAGCGCGTGGCGGTCGGGAAAATCGGGCATCCTCTGTCTCCGGGCGCTGGGGAGGGCGGGTCAGCTTCAGGCTTTATGGGCAACCGCGCCGGCCCGCAAGGCTTTTCGCGGCAGCCCTTTGCCCGCACGATCGAGAGGAAGGGGCGACGTTGAGCAACCTGCCGCCATTCGGCCACGCGCGGCGCGGCGATTTTCTGCTGTCCGACGGCGTCGGGCACCTCAACCACGGCAGCTTCGGCGCGACGCCGCGCATCGTGCTGGAAACGGCGCGCGAGTGGCGGACGCGGATGGAGGCCGACCCCGACGCGTTCTTCCGCCGCGACCTGGCGGGCCTGATCCGCGCCACCGCCGAGCGGGTCGCCGGCCTAGTTGGTGGACGCGGCGAGGATTGGGCCTTTGTCGAGAACGCGACGTCCGGCCTCAACGCGATCGTCGCGTCCTTGGCGATGGAACCCGGCGACGAGATCTTGTGCCTGTCGCAGGTTTATGGCGCGATCGCCAACGCGCTGCGCTACCACGCCGAGCGCGCCGGCGCGCGCATCGTCAGCGTCAATGTGCCAGTGCCGTTCGTCGACCCGGCGCCGCTCCTCGCCGGGGTCGCGGCGGCGATCACGCCGCGCACTCGCCTCGCGCTCTTCGACCACATCACGTCGGCCGGCGCGGTGGTGCTGCCGCTCGCCGAGATCGCCGCGATCTGCCGCGCGCGCGGCGTGAAGCTGGCGGTCGACGGGGCGCACGCGCCCGGCCAGATCGCGCTCGACGTACCGGCGCTCGGGGTCGATTGGTATGTCGGCAATTTGCACAAATGGGCCTTCGCGGCCAAAGGCACTGCAATCCTCTGGTGCGCCCCGGAGCGGCAAAAGGCGCTCCATCCGACCGCGATTTCGCACTTCCTCGGCGCCGGCTTTCCGGCCGAGTTCGACTATGCCGGGACGCGCGACAACTCGGCCTGGCTCGCGGTCCCGGCGGCGCTCGATTATCTGGGCGGCTGGGGCGCCGAGGCGGTGCGCGCCCACAACGCCGCGCTGGCGCGCGAGGCCGGCGACATGCTGGTCGCGGCGTGGGACAGCGAGGCGGCGGCCGCGCCGGAATTCTGCGCCGCGATGGTCTCGGTCAGGCTGCCCGGCAGCGCCGGCGGCCAGCGCGACAAGGCGCACCGCCTCACCCTCCGCCTCGCCGAGGAGCACGCGATCGCCGCCGCGGTGATGGTGCTCGACGGCGCGCTGTGGCTGCGCGTCTCGGCGCAGATCTACAACGAGATCGGCGATTACCGCCGCCTCGCCGAGATCGGAAAAACCCTCGCCCGCTAGGGCCTTTGCCTTGTGCTGCGCCGGGCGCTTCGCCATCATGGCGCAACCCAAGCCGGGCGGCGCTGCAGCGCCTGGCATAAAAGAACCGAGGGAGGTTCGCGATGCCGAGTTACGTCATGCTGGCGCATTGGACCGACCAGGGCGCCCGCCAGGTCAAGGAATCGCCGAAGCGGCTCGACGCCGCCAAGAAGGCGCTCGTCGAGATGGGCGGCGAGTTCCGCTCGGTCTATATGACGATGGGCGACTATGATTTGGTGGCGATCTACGAGGCGCCGGACGATGCGGTGGCGGCGCGGTTTTCGCTGTTGCTCGGCCAGATGGGTTCGGTGCGGACGACGACGATGAAGGCCTATCCCGAAGCCGCCTATCGCGAGATCATCAATTCGCTCGGCTGAGCGGCATCTGAAGCGCCGCCGATTCTGCGGCCAGCACCCGCCGCGCGCCGAATACAGGCTGGCCGACAAGGGCCGCCGGGCGGCGGTCGCTGGGGGCGCCGATCCGGCGGCTTGCGGCGGGCGCATCCATGCTATAAGGCAGCCGCGTGTCGTGGAGGCCCCGCTTGCCGACCGTCTTCATCCTTAACGGCCCCAACCTCAACCTGCTCGGAGTGCGCGAGCCGGCCACCTACGGCTACGACACGCTGGCCGATGTGGAGCTGCGCTGTCTGGCGCGCGCCACCGCGCTCGATCTGGCGATCGAATTCCGCCAGACCAACCACGAAGGCCAGCTGGTCGACTGGATCCACGAGGCGCGCGAGGCGGCCGACGGCATCATCCTCAACGCCGGCGCCTTGACCCACACCTCGGTGGCGATTCTCGACGCGCTCAACGCGGCCGAGCTGCCGGTCATCGAGGTGCACCTGTCGAACATCTTCCGGCGCGAGCATTTCCGCCACCACTCCTATGTCAGCCTGGCGGCGCGCGGCGGCATTTTCGGTCTCGGGCCGCACGGCTACGAGCTGGCGCTGGAGGCGCTCGCCAATGTGATCGAGGCCGAATCCGGCGGGGCGCCCGCTTGAGGCTCGGGGGCAGATTGGGGAAGAAGCTGGCGGGCGGGTTCACGGCCCGGCAGCCGCCGCTCGCCCCCGACCCCGAAATGATCCGCGCACTCGCCGGGCTGTTGGCCGAGACCGGCCTCAACGAGATCGAATACGCGGTCGGCGATCACCGCATCCGGGTCTCCCGCGAGGCGGCCCAGAAAGCGCCGGCGGCCAATGGCCACGCCCCGGCGGCCCAATCGTCCCCGGCCGCGCCGTCCCCGGCCGAGGCCGAAATCGCGGCCCCGGCGACCAACGGCGCCGCGCCTCCGGGCGCGCTCACCTCGCCGATCGTCGGCATCGCCTATCTCGCGGCGCAGCCCGGCACGCCGCCCTTCGTCCGGGTCGGCGACACGGTCGGCGCCGGCGAGACGCTGCTGATCATCGAGGCGATGAAGGTGATGAACCAGATCAAGGCGCCGCGCGCCGGCCGGGTCGCGCGGATCTTCGTCGCGGATGCCGAGCCCGTCGAATACGGCGCGCCCTTGATGCTGATCGAGTGACCGGCGCAATCAGCTACGCAATTCTTCCCGTCACCCCCGCGCAAGCGGGGGTCCAGGGGCATGCCGCTCAATCTGCCGCCCTGGATTCCCGCTTTCGCGGGAATGACACAAGGCGCAAATAATCTCGGCGATGTTCGAGAAGGTGCTGATCGCCAACCGCGGCGAGATCGCGCTGCGCATCCATCGCGCCTGCCAGGAAATGGGCATCAAGACGGTCGCGGTGCATTCGACCGCCGACGCGCGGGCGATGCATGTGCGCCTCGCCGACGAGACCGTGTGCATCGGGCCGCCGCCGGCGCGCGCGAGCTATCTCAACATGCCGGCGATCCTCTCGGCCGCGACGATCACCGGCGCCGACGCGATCCACCCGGGGATCGGCTTTCTCTCCGAGAACGCCGAATTCGCCGCGCTGGTCGAAGAGCACGGCTTCACCTTCATCGGCCCCTCCCCCCAGCACATCGCGCTGATGGGCGACAAGGTGCGCGCCAAGGCCGAGGCGGCGCGGCTCGGCATCCCGGTCGTGCCGGGCTCGGCCGCAGCGGTCGGCGACATCGCCGCGGCGCAAGAGGCGGCGCGCGCGATCGGCTACCCGGTCCTCTTGAAAGCCTCGGCCGGCGGCGGCGGGCGCGGCATGAAGCTGGCGCGCGACGCGGCCGAACTCGCCCACCTGCTGCCGCTGGCGCAAGCAGAAGCCGGCGCCGCGTTCGGCGATTCCGCGGTCTATCTCGAGCGCTTCCTCGAACGGCCGCGGCACATCGAGGTGCAGCTGCTCGGCGACGGCAAGGGCGGCGTCATCCATCTCGGCGAGCGCGACTGCTCGCTGCAGCGCTCGCACCAGAAGCTGCTCGAGGAAAGCCCCTCGCCCGCGCTCGATTCCTCGGCCCGCGAGCGCCTGACCGGGGTCGCGGTCGCGGCGCTGCGCGAGCTCGGCTACCAGAGCGCCGGCACGATCGAATTTCTTTACGAGGACGGCGAATTCTACTTTATCGAGATGAACACCAGGCTGCAGGTCGAGCACCCGGTCAGCGAGATGGTCAGCGGCCTCGACATCGTGCGCGAGCAGCTGCGGATCGCCGCCGGCGAGCCGCTCGGCTACGACCAGAGCGCCATCGCGCTGCGCGGCCACGCCATCGAATGCCGCGTCAACGCCGAGAACCCGCAGGATTTCCGGCCGTCGCCGGGACGCGTCAGCGAGTATCATGCGCCGGGCGGGTTTGGCGTGCGGGTCGACAGCGCGCTCTACCAGGGCTACGAGGTGCCGCCCTACTACGACAGCCTCGTCGCCAAGCTGGTGGTCCACGGCGCCAGCCGGGAGGAATGCGTGATGCGGCTGCGCCGGGCGCTCGGCGAATACGTGATCGGCGGCATCGAGACGACGATCCCCCTGCACCAGCGCCTCGTCGAGGACCCCGAATTCCGCGCCGGCGCCTACGACATCCACTGGCTCGAACGCTTCCTGGCGCGGCCGCTGTGATCCCGCTGACCGCCGACATCCTGCTGCAGGCCTATGCCGCCGGCATCTTCCCGATGGCGGAGGGGGCCGACGACCCGGACCTCTTCTGGGTCGACCCGACGCGCCGCGGCATCCTGCCGCTCGACGCGTTCCACGTGCCGCGCCGCCTCCAGCGGGTGCTGCGGCGGGGCGAATTTACGGTGCGCTGCGACAGCGCCTTCGGGGCGGTGCTGCGCGGCTGCGCGGCTTCCAGCGAAACCCGCCCCTCGACCTGGATCAACGACGAGATCGTGCGCCTCTATAGCGCGCTCCACGTGCGCGGCGCCGCCCACAGCGTCGAGTGCTGGCTGGGCGACGAGCTCGCCGGCGGGCTATACGGCGTCTCGTTGGGCGCCGCCTTTTTCGGCGAGAGCATGTTCAGCCGGGTGACCGACGCCAGCAAGGTCGCGCTGGTGCACCTCGTGGCACGGCTGCGGCTCGGCGGCTACCGGCTCCTCGACACCCAGTTCGTGACGCCGCATCTGGCGCGCTTCGGCGCCATCGAGGTGACCCGCGCGCGCTACCACCGGCTGCTCGCCGAGGCGCTGCGTCACCGCGCGGTTTTCCCCCCCGACTTGCCGGGGGCCTCCGGAGCAGGCCCGGGGGCAGGCCCGGGAGGTGCCGGCGGCGACCCGTTCGCCGCCTTGCAGTCGAGCAAGGTCACGTCGTAGACCGGGTGTTCGAGCGCCGACAGCGCCGGGCTCGAGGAAAACATCCAGCCGCTGAACAGGCGGGCCTGCTCCTCGCCCGGGCGGTTCTCGTAGATCTGCACGAAGGCGGCGTTTTCCGGCCGGTCCTCGGGCGCGCTCTTTTCGCAGTCGCGCACCACCAGGGACAGCGTGCCGAAGCTCACCGCCTGGCCGACCGGCGCCTCGAAGCGCGACACCCGCGCGGTGATCTTGTCGAGGAGCTGCATGACCGCGACCGGCCGCGGCGTCATCGTCGCCGCGGCGGCGGCGCCGGAAGCGAGCGCCAGCGCGCTCAGCGCGAGGCCGAGCCGCATCGGCTCAACGGCGGGCAATCGTCATTGCGGCCGGATCACTTGGGCCCAGCCGGCGCCGGCGGTGCGGGGGCGCCACCGGGCGCCGGTTGCGGCGCCGCCTCGCCCCCTTCGGGCTTCTTCCCGCCGGGCGACGAAAAGATCATCTGGCCGATCAGGTTTTCCAGGCTGACCGAGGATTGGGTGTATTTGATCTTGCCGCCGGGCGGGATCATCTTGTCCGAGCCGCCCGGCACCAGCGACAAGTATTTGTCGCCGAGGAGCCCGGCCGAAACGATCTCGGCGACGGTGTCGTCCGGCAATTTGATCGACGGGTCGACGCTCATCCGCACATCGGCCAGAAAGGTCTTCGGGTCGAGCCTCTCGGAGAGGATCGAGCCGACCTTGATGCCGCTGATGCGCACGTCGCCGCCCTGGCGGATGCCGTCGATCCGCTCGAAATCGGCGCTGAGCTGGTAGCCGGCGACCTCGCGCAGCTGGCTGGTATTGTAGGCGAACACCAGGAACAGCAGGGCGACGACGAGGACCACCGCGCCCATCACGGTCTCGATGACGTTACCCCTCATCGTCAGTCCCCGCCCCGCCTGAAACCCGCGGCGCGCACTATTCCGGCGACCACGGCTCGTAATCGCCGGTGGCGTGGACCCGGTGGCCGCCGCGCAGCACCGACCCATGCGGATGATAGGCCTGTGGCGTCCCGGTGAGGTTCGGCTCGTGATCCTTTTCCCAGGCGTAGCGCTGGCGCGGCTGGGGCACCTCGTCGACCATGTGGTGCAGCCAGGCGTGCCATTCCGGCGGCACCTTGGAGCCTTCCGGCTCGCCCTGGTAGATCACCCAGCGCCGCTCGCGGCTGAAGCGCCCGCCGCCGAGCCGCGCCCACTTGTCGCCGCGCAGCCGGTAATAGCGGTTGCCGTATGCATCGGCGCCAGCCGGCACGCCGCGCAGCCAGGTCAAGATCCGCGTTCCGATCGTCGCACCCATCCGATCCCTTCCGGGCGTCCCTTGCGGCCGAGCGCGGGGGTTATCGCACCGCCTCGGCGGAGGGTAAAGGCCCGAGTCGCGCGGGGCGGCGGCGGCAGGCGTAGCAGATGCGCAACATCTAGTAGGATTTTAGGCCCCCACTACCAAATACGTTGATCGGCTGATTCGTTAACTACATAATCCGGTGGTTTGCATCGGGGCCGCTACCGCATCTGGTGGATGGCGGAGCGGTCGCCGAGGATTCGAGGGGAGAGAAATGCATATCACGCGTCTTTTCACCATGGCCGGCCGGGACCCCTACGAGCTGGTTGCGTTCCGCAGCGCGTCGAGCGAGATCCGCAACCCCGACGGCTCGGTCGTCTTCGCCGCCGAGGGAATCGAGGTGCCGGCCGAGTGGAGCCAGGTGGCCTGCGACATCCTCGCCCAGAAATACCTGCGCAAGGCCGGCGTGCCGGCCCGCCTCGTGGCGGTCGAGGAAGAGGGCGTCCCCGAATGGCTGTGGCGCCGCACCGGCGACGCGGCGGCGCTGGCGGAACTCCCCAAGGAAGCGCGCTCGGGTGGCGAGACCAGCGCCAAGCAATGCTTCGACCGGCTCGCCGGCACGTGGACCTATTGGGGCTGGAAGGGCGGCTATTTCGACGGCGAGGAGGATGCCCGCGCCTTCTTCGACGAACTGCGGCTGATGCTGGCGCGCCAGATGGGCGCCCCCAACAGCCCGCAATGGTTCAACACCGGGCTCCATTGGGCCTATGGCATCGACGGCCCGGCGCAGGGCCACTATTACGTCGATTACAAGACCGGCAAGGTGCGCGCTTCCGAAAGCGCCTACGAGCACCCGCAGCCGCACGCCTGCTTCATCCAGTCGGTCGCCGACGACCTCGTCAACGAGGGCGGCATCATGGATTTGTGGGTGCGCGAGGCGCGGCTCTTCAAATACGGCTCGGGCACCGGCTCCAATTTCTCGAAATTGCGCGGCGACGGCGAGCGCCTCTCGGGCGGCGGGCGCTCCTCGGGGCTGATGAGCTTTCTGAAGATCGGCGACCGCGCCGCCGGCGCGATCAAGTCGGGCGGCACGACAAGGCGCGCCGCCAAGATGGTGATCGTCGACGCCGACCATCCCGATATCGAGGATTACATCGACTGGAAGGTCGTCGAGGAGCAGAAGGTCGCGGCATTGGTCGCCGGCTCGAAGCTGGCGGCGAAGCACCTCAATTTGATCATGGCGGCGTGCCGCGAGGATGTGCCAAATGGCGGGGGCGACCCCTTCGATCCGGCGCAAAACCCGGCGCTGAAGCGCGAGATCCGCGCGGCGCGGCGGGCGATGATCCCGGAAAACTACGTCCAGCGGGTCATCCAGTTCGCCCGCCAGGGCTTCTCCCAGATCGATTTCCGCACCTACGACACCGATTGGGACAGCGAGGCGTATCTCACCGTCGCCGGGCAGAACTCCAACAATTCGGTGCGCCTCACCAACGATTTCTTGGAGCGCGTCGAGAATGGCGCCGACTGGAACCTGACCCGCCGCACCGACGGCAAGGTGACGAAAACCCTGCCGGCCCGCGAGCTGTGGGACAAGATCGCCCACGCCGCCTGGGCCTCGGCCGACCCCGGGCTGCAATTCGACACGACGATCAACGATTGGCACACCTGCGCCGCGTCGGGCCGCATCAACGCGTCCAACCCGTGCTCGGAATACATGTTCTTGGACGACACCGCGTGCAACCTCGCTTCGCTCAACCTCCTCACCTTCCGGCGAGACGACGGCTCCTTCGCGGTCGCCGATTTCGAGCACGCGGTGCGGCTGTGGACGGTCGTCCTCGAACTCTCGGTGATGATGGCGCAGTTCCCGGCGAAGGAGATCGCGCGGCTCAGCTTCGCCTACCGCACGCTCGGCCTCGGCTACGCCAATCTGGGCGGCCTCCTGATGGCGATGGGCATCGCCTACGACAGCGCCGCCGGCCGCGCGATCGCCGCCGCGGTCACCGCGCTCCTGACCGGCATCAGTTACGCGACCTCGGCCGAGATGGCGAACGAACTCGGCGCCTTCCCCGGCTTTGCCAAGAATCGCGAGGCGATGCTGCGGGTCATCCGCAACCACCGCCGCGCCGCGCATGGCGAAGCGGCGGGCTATGAAGCGCTCGCGACCCCGCCGGTGCCGCTCGACGCGGCCAACTGCCCCGACCGGCCGCTCGTCCAGGCGGCGCGCGCGGCCTGGGACGCGGCCCTCAATCTGGGCGAGGCGCACGGCTTCCGCAACGCGCAGGCGACGGTGCTGGCGCCGACCGGCACGATCGCGCTCGTCATGGATTGCGACACCACCGGGATCGAACCCGATTTCGCGCTGGTCAAATTCAAGAAGCTCGCCGGCGGCGGCTATTTCAAGATCATCAACCGGCTGGTGCCGCAGGCGCTACGCACCCTCGGCTACGGCGAGGATCAGATCGCCGAGATCGAGCGCTACGCGCTGGGCCAGGGCACCCTCAAGGGCGCCCCCGGCGTCAACCACGAGAGCCTCGCCGCGAAGGGCTTCGACGTTGCGGCGCTGGCCGCGCTCGAAGGCGCGCTCGCCGCCGCCTTCGACATCAAGTTCGCCTTCAACAAATGGACGCTCGGCGAAGCCTTCCTCGCCCAGCGCCTCGGCATCGCGCCCGAAGCCATGGGCGAAGCCGGCTTCGACCTCCTGGCGGCGCTCGGCTTCTCGCGCGCCGAAGTCGAGGCGGCCAACGCCTATTGCTGCGGCGCGATGACATTGGAAGGCGCGCCCTTCCTCACGCCAGAGCACCTCGCGGTCTTCGACTGCGCCAACCCGTGCGGCCCCAACGGCACCCGCTGCATCTCGGTCGAGGGCCACATCCGCATGATGGCGGCGGCGCAGCCCTTCATCACCGGCGCGATCTCGAAAACCATCAACATGCAGAATTCGGCGACGGTCGAGGATTGCAAGGAAGCCTACCGGCTGTCATGGCGCCTCGGCCTCAAGGCGACCGCGCTCTACCGCGACGGCTCGAAGCTGTCGCAGCCGTTGGCCTCGACCCTCTTCGGCGAGGACGACGAGGCGCAGGACCAGGCCGCCGACCTCTACGCGCTCTCGCCGGCGCAGCGCACGCCGCTGGTCGCCGAGCGCATCGTCGAGCGCATCATCGAGCGCATCGTCACCAAGGCCGAGCGCACCCGCCTGCCGCAGCGCCGCAAGGGCTACACCCAGAAGGCCGTGGTCGGCGGCCACAAGGTTTATTTGCGCACCGGCGAATACGAGGATGGGCGGCTCGCCGAAATCTTCATCGACATGCACAAGGAGGGTTCGGCCTTCCGCTCGCTGATGAACAATTTCGCGATCGCGATCTCATTGGGGCTGCAATACGGCGTGCCGCTCGAGGAATATGTCGAGGCCTTCACCTTCACCCGCTTCGAGCCCTCGGGGATCGTCGAGGGCAACGACACGATCAAGATGTCGACCTCGATCCTCGACTACATCTTCCGCGAGCTGGCGATCTCCTATCTCGGGCGCAGCGACCTGGCGCATGTCGAGCCCGCGGATTTGATGCCCGACACGGTCGGCAAGGGCGTCGCCGCCGAGTCGAACTGGCCGGACTCCAACCTGCGCGAGCCGAGCGGCGACAGCGGCGCCGACGTCGCCGCGATGATGCAGCGCGTCGCCAGCCAGGGCTACGTCCGCAAGGGGCTGACCGTGCTGCAAGGCGGCGCCAGGCGCGCCGGCGGCCGGAGCGACGCCGCCGCCCGCGCCACCGCCGCAGCCACCGACGACATGCCGCTGTTCGCGGGCGCCTTGGCGGGAGGCGCGCTGGCCTTCGCCGAAACCACCACCGTCGCGATCGCCAGCCCGCCCCCCGACACCCGCCTCGAAAAGATCCGCGAAGCCCGCATGAAGGGCTACGAAGGCGACAGCTGCGGCGAATGCGGCAACTTCACCCTCGTCCGCAACGGCACCTGCCTGAAGTGCGACACGTGTGGCAGCACGAGCGGGTGTAGCTAAGGACAAAATGGAGGCGTAGAAATGCTACCGCCACGGCCAACGAACGCGGTGTTCCGTTTTCGTATTAACGGCAGAATTTCAAGTATCGGGACCGACAAGCTCATCGAAGCCGAGTGGTTCGCCCGGCAAGAATCGTCGCCCCAAAGGGTTGTGGAGATCCTGGACGAGGTCACAGGCGAGGTCCTCAAGCGGTTCCCTGGAGGCGATAGTGCGTAGGATGGGCTGAGCGTTGCGAAGCCCATCATCGGCCGGGAAGCGGTGCCGCCGCGATGGGCTTCGCGGCATCGTAGGGCGGATAAGCAGAGCGCCATCCGCCAATTCGGCATCCGATCGCATGCGCCGCTGGCGGAAGGCGCTGCGCTTTTCCGCCCTACAGGTAAAAGCTAAGCCGCCCGCGCGACATCGACGATCAGGCGCAGGCCAAGGGTGCCGAGCGCGGCTTCGATCTGCTCCATCTTCGAGGCGTGTCGCAAATCGAGGACGCGGGCGACCTGCGGCAGGTGCCAGCGCAGGCGGCGCGCCAGTTCGGCGCGGCCGACGCCCTGCTCGCGCATCGCGTCGTAGAGCGCGGTCTTCGCCATGCCGAGCGCCGAGAGCGGCACCATGACTTCACCCGCCTGCGCCGTGGACGGCGCCGGCAGCGGCTCTTTTGCCGTCACATACATGGCGAGCGCCGATTCGAGCGCGTCCTCGGCGCGCAGCAGCGCCTCCTCGCGGCTGTCGCCTTCGGTAATGGCCTCGGGCACGTCGCGGAAGGTGACGGTGAAGCCGCCGCCAGGATCGGCCATCAGGCTCGCGGGATAGGCGCGCATAGCGTCCCTCATTGAACTCCGAGCTGCTTCTTGATCGCAGCGAGCGTGCCGGTCTTCAATGGTGGCCGCCTTTCGCCGGCTCGAAGGTCGCCCCCTGCCGCTCGAGCCACCGCTTAAGTTGCGCGCTGGTCACGAGCTTAACATATATGTTCACCGGCGCGCGGCGCAACCAGCCGGGATTCCTCACGGTGACGCCGCAGCGTTTGTCGTCTTGTCAAATGACACCTGCTATCGATCTTGATAGGGAAGCTGCGCTACCGCCGAGGTCGGTCATGTCGACGCAACAGGTGCTGGTGCACCTTCCCGAGGAACTTGTGCGCCGGTTCAGGCGGGCCGTCGCGCCGCGCCAGCGCAGCAAGTTTATCGAGCGGCTGCTCGAAGAGGCGCTGCCGGCGGACGCGGTCAGCGACAGCGACCCCTTGTATCAGGCGGCGCTCGCGGTCGAGAACGATCAGGCGCTGGCGGCCGAGATGGCCGAATGGGAGCTGGCGATGCGCGGCGACGGGCTCGCCGCCGGGCCGGGCAGCGACCCGCACCGGTAATGGCTGCGCCGCTCGCGGCCCCAGGCGGCGGCGACACCCGCGGCGGCGACACCCGCGACGGCGCGATCCGCCGCGGCAACATCTGGTGGGTCGATTTCGCGCCGACCCAGGGCGCCGAGATCAGCAAGACGAGGCCGGCGGTGGTGATCACCGCGGATGCGCTCAACCGGGCACGCCGGACCGTCGTCGTCGTGCCGCTCTCGACCGGCCCCGAACCGCATCCGCCGATCGTCGTCGCCACCCCGTCGGCCGGGGCGCGCTCGGTGGCGGTCTGCGACCAACTCCGCGCGATCGACAAGCGGCGTCTGGCGCGAAACGCCGGCCGGATTGCGGCTGCCGATCTCGGCGCCATCGAGGACGGCATCCGGCGCATTTTCGACTTGTGAACACCGGCATGAGAGGGGTGATTTTGGGGTTAATCCTGACGTAATGTTCGGTTAAGGTGGATGGCGAGGCGGTGGCGGAGGTTGCACGGTGGCCGATCCCTTGACGCGCGAGCCGGAAATGCCGGCGCCCTTGACGGCCTGCCCGCAATGCGGCGCGCAGGCCTTCGAGGACGGGCGCCGCTCCGGGCTTTCGAAGGAGATCTACTGCCGCGGCTGCCACGCCGGCTTTCGCGTCAACGTGCACCATGACGGGCTTTTCCTGGTCGAGCGGATCAAGGCCAGGCCGCGCCGGCAATCCGAGCAGCCCTTCGGGCATCGCCGCCGGCAAAGCGACGCCTGAGCGCCGCCTGACCCGCCTCCGGCAATCGGCGACAATAAATTCGCCGCAATCGGGTGCTACCCTCCGCTATTCTTGGGAAGGGCGGCGCCTGCAGATTCTCTGCAGATGCAGGCAAGATCAGGCGACCGGGCGGCGCCGTGGCGAAGCCGCAACGCGCATGGCGGCCGCGCGTAGATTCCGGGGCGCACGGGGCGCGACCGATGCGCTATAATCTGCGTCAATCGGTAGCACCGCGCTCGCTCGGAGCGACAGAGGAGGGAAAGCGATGGCGTATGATTTATTGATCAAGAACGGCCGGATCGTCGACGGCTCGGGGATGCCGGCGTTCCAAGGCGACGTCGCGGTCAAGGACGGCAAGATCGCCGAGATCGGCAAATTGTCCGGCGCCGCCGGGCAGACGGTCGATGTCGGCGGGCAGGTCATCGCTCCGGGCTTTATCGACAACCATTGCCATTACGACGCGCAGGTCACCTGGGACCCGCTATGCTCGTTCTCGTGCGACCACGGCGCGACCTCGGTCGTCATCGGCAATTGCTCGCTGTCCTTGGCGCCGGTGCGGCGCGGCAACGCGACCCGGATGGCCGAATTTCTCTCCTACGTCGAAGCGATCCCGATGGAAGTGCTCAACACCATCGAGGTCGATTGGGAAACCTTCCCGCAATACATGGACCGGCTCGACAAGAACCTCGGGGTCAATGTCGGGACGCTGATCGGCCACACCGCGGTGCGCTATTACGTTATGGGCGAGGAGTGCCAAAAGCGCGCCGCGACCGACGCCGAACTCAAACAAATGCAAGACGCGGTGCGCGACGGCATGGAGGGCGGCGCGCTCGGCCTTTCGGTGTCGCGCAACCAGGGCCATTACGACCCGCAGGGCGTCCATATCCCGGCCTTGTGGGCGGACGAAAAGGAGATTTTCGCGCTCGCCGACGTGTTGCGCGAGATGGGCACCGGCATCATCCAATCGGGCGGCGGCCGCGACGCCGAGATGAAGGATGGGCTGATGGCGCGCCTCTCGGAAGCGACCGGCCGCCCGGTCGTCTACAACAATCTGGGGCAAAGCGTGCGGCGCCCCGGCGAGTGGCAGAAGCACATGGACCGGGTCAGCGAGACCGCGGCGCAGGGCATCCGCGCCTACCCGCTGTGCTCGCCCAACACGACGACGCAGTTCTTCAACATGTCGAACACCCAGGCTTTCCGCGGCTCGCCGACCTGGCACCCGATCCTCCTGGCATCGGACGCCGAAAAGCTGAAGGCCTACGCCGACCCGGCGGTGCGCGCGAAATTGCACGAAGAGATGGTCGAGTGGAAGGTCGAGATCCCCGGCAACACGATCTCGCGCGAATGGTACAACTATATCTGGGTCGAAGAACCCAAGCTCGACAAGAACGCCTGGATGAAGGGCAAGACCATCAGCCAGATCGCCAAGGCGCAGAACAAGGGGATCATCGACGCCTTCCTCGACCTCGCGGTCGAGGAAAAGCTCGAAACGACGTTCATGCAGGCCGAAAACAACGTCGATCCCGACGCGATGAAGGCGATCCTCAACTTCCCGAATGCGCTCATCGGCCTGTCGGACGGCGGCGCGCACGTGCAGTTCCACGGCGGCTACGGCTTCTCGACCCGGCTCTTGGGCGAATGGGTGCGCGAAAAACAGGTGATGAGCCTCGAAAACGCGGTGCGCCGGTTGACCTTCGACTCGGCCTCGACCTTCGGCCTCTATGACCGCGGGCTGTTGCGCCCGGGGATGACCGCCGACATCACGGTCTTCGACCCCGAGACGGTAAAGCCGCTGCCCGAATTCGTCGTGCACGACTTCCCGGCCGGCGGCTGGCGCTTCAAGGAGCCGGCGCAAGGCATCTACGCCACCTTCGTCAACGGCCGGATGCTGATGAAGGAAGGCAACCACACCGGCAACCTCCCCGGCCGCGTCCTCAGGAACTCGCGCTACCGGGCCGCCCACGCATAAGCCTGCGCCGACGCTAAAAGCCCTCTCCGCCCAGTCGGCGGAGAGGGCTTTTTCTTCAGGCGGCGTTTTTCCGAGATGCCGTCCCTTCGTCATACCGGCGAAGGCCGGTATCTACGGCGAAGTGGGTCCCGGT
>DATGFP010000052.1:0-22959 GCA_035309005.1 Allostellaceae bacterium
GCCGAAGCGCTCGGCATGATCCTGCCCGGCAGCGCGGCGATCCCGGCGGTCCATGCCGACCGGCTGCGCGCCGCCGAGGCCACCGGGCGCGCGGCGATGGCGCTGGCTGCGCAGAACCTCACCCCCAGCAAGATCGTGACCGAGAAATCGATCGAGAACGCGCTGCGCGTCCTGATGGCGATCGGCGGCTCGACCAACGCGGTATTGCACCTGACCGCGATCGCCGGGCGCGCCGGCATCGACATCAGCCTCCAGCGGCTCAACGAGATCAGCGACACGACGCCGGTCATCGTCGATCTGAAGCCGACCGGGCCGCATTACATGGAGGATCTGTTCGCCGCCGGCGGCATCGGCGCGGTGCTGCGCGAATTGCGGCCGCTCCTGCACCTCGATTGCCTGACCGTGGCCGGCGAGACCCTCGGCGAGCGGCTGGCGGCGCCGGCGGGGCCCGTCGACCGCGAGGTGGTGCGGCCATTGGCCGAGCCGCTGCAGAGGGTGGGCGGCCTCGTCGCGCTGTTCGGCTCGCTGGCGCCGCAGGGCGCGATCTTCAAGCGCTCGGCCGCCGACCCGAAACTCTTCGAGAAGGAGGGCAGGGCGGTGGTCTTCACCTCGCTCGAGGATCTGTCCGCGCGGATCGACGACCCCGCGCTCGACGTGACGCCGGACGATTTCCTGGTGTTGCAGAACGCCGGCCCGCTATCCGCGTCGGGCATGCCGGAGGCGGGCTACCTGCCGATCCCGCAAAAGCTGGCGCGCGCCGGCGTCAAGGACATGGTGCGCATCTCCGACGCGCGGATGAGCGGCACCGCCTACGGCTCGATTGTCTTGCATGTGACGCCCGACGCGGCCTCCGGCGGCCCGCTCGCCAAGGTGCGTAACGGCGACCGCATCCGCCTCTCGGTCGAAGGCCGCAGCATCGATCTGATGGTGCCGCCCGACGAACTGGCGCGCCGCCCGGCGCCCCTGCCGCCGGTGCCCGAGCGCGGCTACGCCAGGCTCTACCGCCGCGAAATCCTCCAGGCCGACAAGGGCTGCGACTTCAATTTCCTGCGCAAACACCCGCTCGGCGAGGGGCGGGCGTGACGGCGCGTGCGCGGTTCTGCCGACAGCTTCCGCACTATGGCATTGTCATCCGGGCCTGCGCCGCGATGACGGCTTTCTTGGAGACGATTGCGCTATGGCGATATCGATCAGCCCGTTGACGCCTGGAGGGGATTTTGCCGGCGAGGTTTCCAGCGTCGATTGCCGGCTTCCGCTCGCTGCGGATGCGGTGGCGGCGATCGAAGCGGGGATGGACCGCTACGCCGTGCTGGTGTTCCGCGGCCAGGATTTGAGCGATGCCGAGCAGATCGCCTTCACCAAGCATTTCGGCGAATTGGAGAATTATGCCTCGCCAGGCCATATCAGGAGCCAGAAGGCGCAGCGGCTCGGACCCGGCATCGCCGATTTCTCCAACCTCGACCGAGACGGCAACATCATGTCGGCCGAGGACCGGGTGTGGTTTTTCAAGCTCGGCGACCGGCTGTGGCATTCCGACAGCTCGTTTCGCCCGATCCCGGCGAAATATTCGCTGCTCTCCGGCCGGGTCGTCCCGTCGTGGGGCGCCGACACCGAATTCGCCGACATGCGCGCCGCCTACGATGCGCTCGATCCGCGCACCAAGGCCGAGATCGCGGACCTCGTGTGCGAGCACTCGCTGATCTATTCGCGCGAGGCGATCGGCTTTACCGATTTGAGCGCCGAGGAGATCGCCGCCTTCAAGCCGGTGCGGCAACGCCTGGTGCGCACCCACCCGGCGAGCGGCCGCAAATCGCTGTTCCTCGCCTCGCACGCCGGCGCGATCGTCGGCTGGACGATCCCCGAAGCCCGCATGTTCCTGCGCGACCTCGTCGAGCACGCGACGCAGCGCGAGTTTGTCTACGCCCATAAATGGCGGGTCGGCGATCTGGTGATGTGGGACAACCGGCAGACCATGCACCGCGCCCGGCGCTTCGACCGCAACGAGGTGCGCGACGTGCGGCGCACGACGCTGGCCGGCGACGCCCCGACGATTCCCGAGGCGGCGCAATGACGGCCGGCGATAAGCTGCCCGAGCGGGCCGCCTCCCTCATCGATTTCTGGTTCGGCCCGCCGGGCGACCCGGAGCGCGAAGCGCATCGGCCGATCTGGTTCAAGAGCACGCCGGAGCACGACGAGCGGTTGCGCAATCTCTTCCTCGCCGATTACGAGCGGGCGGAGGCGGGTGCGCTCACCGCATGGGAGCAGGCGCCCTATAGCGCGCTGGCGCTCTTGCTGCTGCTCGACCAGCTGCCGCGCAACCTCTTCCGCGACACGCCGCGCGCCTACGCGACCGACGCGATGGCGCGGGCAGCCGCCGACCGCGCCCTGGCGCGGGGGTTCGAGGCGGCCGTGCCGCCGGTTTGGCGCCTCTTCTTCTATATGCCGTTTCATCACAGCGAAGAACTGGCCGACCAGCGCCGCGCGGTGGAATTGTTCGCGACCCTGCCGGAGCGCGACCACCGCGGCGCGCTCGGGCGCTACGGCATGCGCTATGTCGAGGTGATCGAGCGCTTTGGCCGCTTTCCCCACCGCAACGCGATCCTCGGCCGTCCTTCGAGCGCCGAAGAGGAGGCCTTTCTGGCCGAACGCCGCAAGCCGTCGTGATCTCCGCTGTTTTCGCCGACGCACGCTGAAGCGCCGCCAAAATTGACCCGCATTCCCGGCGCAAGCCGGGACCCACCAAGCAGCGTCCGGGGCGGCTGAAAAGTGGGTCCCGGCTTTCGCCGGGAATGCGGTTTGGGCTATTGCGCCGCCGGGTGGCGAGCGCGAATTTTACAGGCGGCGGCCGGTGTCGTGGTCGAACAGGTGGATGGCGTCGGGCGCGATCGCGAGGCGCAGCGTTTCGCCGAGGCGCAGCGCCAGCGCACCCGGCGCGCGCGCGAGGAGGCGCGTCCCGTCGGGCAGGCGGCCGTGCACGATCGTGTCGGCGCCGAGCCGCTCCAACAGCTCGGTCTCGAGCGCGATCGGGCCGCCCTCGGCGAGCGCCAGATGCTCGGGGCGCAGCCCGACCGTCACCGGCCGCTCGCCATCGCCGGCAGGGAAGGCGCCGGGCAGCACGATGTCGCCGAGCGCGACGCCGCCCGGCACGAGGCGGCCGGGGACGAGGTTCATCGCGGGCGAACCGATAAAGCCGGCGACGAACACGGTCGCCGGGCGCGCGTAAAGCTCGAGCGGCGGGCCGATCTGGTCGACGTTGCCGGCGTTCATCACGATGAGCCGGTCGGCCAGCGTCATCGCCTCGACCTGGTCGTGCGTCACATAGAGGGAAGTGGTGCCGAGCTCCTGCTGCAGGCGGCGGATCTCGACCCGCATCTGGACGCGCAGCTGCGCATCGAGGTTGGATAAGGGCTCGTCGAACAGAAAGACCTTGGGGTCGCGCACGATCGCGCGGCCCATCGCGACGCGCTGGCGCTGGCCGCCCGAGAGCTGGCGCGGCTTCCTCTGCAGGAGGCCGTCGAGCTGCAGGATCGCCGCGGCGCGCTCGACCCGGCGGGCGATCTCGGCCCGCTCCATACGCCGCATTTTGAGGCCGTAGGCCATGTTGTCCCGGACGCTCATGTGCGGGTAGAGCGCGTAGTTCTGAAAGACCATCGCGATGTCGCGGTCTTTCGGCTCGACCCCGTTGACGATGCGGCCGTCGATCGCGACGGTGCCGGCGCTGACTCCTTCCAGCCCGGCGACCATGCGCAACAGCGTCGACTTGCCGCAGCCCGAGGGGCCGACCACGACCACCAGCTCGCGGTCGGCGATGGCGCAGCTGACGCCATGCACGACCTCGCGACCCCCAAAGGATTTGCGCACCCCGTCGAGGGTTACGGTGGCCATTCAAGGCTCCGGATAGCGCAGGATCGTGGCGGCGGCGCTGTAAGCGGTCATCGCCCGGTCGCGCGTCAGCAGCGGCACATTCTCGCTCTGCGCCTGGGCGACCAGCATCCGGTCGAACGGGTCGCGGTGGTGCCTCGGCAGTTTTGCCAGGGCTTTGCAATGCTCGGGCGATACCGGCAGCAGCTCGTAACCTTCCGGTACCTCCAATAGTCGCTCATTGGCCTCGATCCTGCCGAGGCCGATCAAGATCGCGAACTCCCACAGCGTCACGCAACTGACATAGCGAACCTGCGCATCCTCGATGGCGCGCCGCTCGCCGGCGCTCAGCGTCTCCGGCTCGGTGCGGCTCCAGAGCAAAATGTGGGTATCGAGGAGGAGGTTGGAGGTCACTCGTCGCCCTTCAACTCTTCAAACTGTCGCGCCGTGTTCTCGGCCGCCTTCTCGAAATCATCGATGATCTCTTCGGGCAAAGACAGATCCTCAGCCATCCAAAGTCCGCGCAAATCGCCATAAACGATCGGCTTTTTCGCCGGCAGCGGCCCGAGGCACGCCACCGGCCGGCCGTTGCGGGTCACGACGATCTGCTCGCCGGCTTCGGCGCGCGCGACCAGCGCGGCGAACCCGGCCTTGGCCTTGGCGATGGATATCTCGGCGCTCATCGCTTTCTCCGCTTATGACCATGGATGGTCATATATTGGCGGCGCCGCGCCTGCGCAAGCGGGCGCGGCTAGGCTAGGTCGATTTTCCCGGCTCCCACCGCAGGCGCGCGTCGCCCACGGCGCGAAAGCCGAGTTTTTCGAGGCGACGGGCGGTTTCCGACTTGTTTTGCGGCGGCACGCTTGCGGTCACCGGCACCATGCGCGCCTGCACCTTCGCGACAAGCGCGGCGAAAATGCCCTGGTTGCGGTGCTCCGTCGCGACCCCGGCGTGGTGCAGTTCGAGGATCTCGTGCTCGGCGTAATGGCGGCCGTGCTGGGTGGGTTCGACCAGCACGAAGCCGACGATGCGGTTGGTGTCGTCGCAAGCGACCCAGGATTGGCCGGAGCGGGCGCAGTTGCGGGCCAGGACGTAGAGCGCCTCCTCGCGTTCGAGGGTATCGACGAGGAGCGGCATTTCGGGCGCGAGCTTCAGCAGCAGCGCGTGGATTTCGGCCGCGTCGTCGAGCCCGGCCGGACGGTAGCGGATCATTTCTCGGCTTCGACGAGGCCGCGCACGAACCAGCGCTGCATCAATAGCACCACCAGGGCCGGCGGCAGGATCGCCAAGAGCGTCGTCGCCATCACGATCGGCCATTCGGTCTGCGCGTCGCCGTTGCCGATCATCTGCCTGAGGCCGATCACGATCGTCGTCATCGCCGGCCGGTCGGTGACCAGCAGCGGCCACAAATACTGGTTCCAGCCGTAGGTGAAGAGGATCACGAAGAGGGCCGCGATGTTGGTGCGCGACAGCGGGATCACGGTGTCCCAGAGAAAGCGCCAGGGGCCGGCGCCGTCGATCTTGGCGGCTTCCACCAGTTCGTCCGGGATCGTCAGGAAGAACTGGCGGAACAGCAGCGTCGCGGTCGCCGAGGCGATCAGCGGCAGGGTCAGCCCGGCGTAGCTGTCGATCAACGAGAGGTCGGAGGCGATCTGGTAGGTCGGGATGATGCGCACTTCGACCGGCAGCATCAGCGTCACGAAGATCGCCCAGAAACACACTCGGCGCAGCGGAAAGCGGAAGAAGGTGACGGCGTAGGCCGAGGGCAGCGAGATCGCGATCTTGCCGAGCGCGATCGCCAGCGCCATTACCAGGCTGTTCCACAGCATCGCGGAAACTGGCTGGCCGCTGGTTTTGGCGGTGCCGGCGGCGAGCGCCTCGGCGACATTGCCGAAGAGGTGCGGCCCCGGCGCCAGGCTCATCGGCGCCGCCAGGATGTCGCCCAGCGTGTCGCTCGCCGCGACCAGCGCCACATAGAGCGGAAACAGCACAATGAGGAGGCCGAGGATCAGCACCGCGTGCGGGATCCAGGCGCTGCGCTTGGCGACCACCATGCCTTCGGCCGTCATGCGTAATGTACCCGGCGCTCGATGAAGCGGAACTGCACCGCGGTCAAAAGGATCACGATCGCCATCAGAATGACCGATTGCGCCGCCGAGCCGCCGAGATCGAGCCCGACGATGCCGTCGTACCACACCTTGTAGACGAGGATTTCGGTGGCCTTTGCGGGGCCGCCTTGCGTCACGTTGTGGATGACCCCGAACGTGTCGAAAAACGCGTAGACGATGTTGACGACGAGGAGGAAGAAGCTGGTCGGCGCGAGGAGCGGAAAGACGATCGTCCAGAAGCGCCGGCGCGGGCTGGCGCCGTCGATCGCGGAGGCTTCGATCAACGAGGGCGGGATCGCCTGCAGCCCGGCGAGGAAAAACAGGAAATTGTAGCTGATCTGCTTCCAGGCCGCCGCCAGGATCACCAAGAGCATCGCCTGGCCGCCGTCGAGGAAGTAGTTCCAATCGATGCCGAGCGTGCGCAGCAGCGCGGCGAGGATGCCGATGCCGGGGTTGAACATGAAGAGCCACAAGACGCCGGCGATCGCCGGCGCGATCGCATAGGGCAGGAGCAGCACGGTCTTGTAGAAGGCGGCGGCGCGCACCACCCGGTCGGCCATCACCGCGAGCAAGAGGCCCGGCGCCAGAGCCAGGAGCGCCACCGCGAAGCTGAAGAACGCGGTCAGCCCGAACGACGAGAGGTAGTCAGGGTCGGCGAAGAGGGTGGTGAAATTGGCCGCGCCGACAAAGCGGGTGGCGAGGCCGAAGGCGTCGCCGCCGGTCACCGATTGCACGACCGCCTGGGCCGCCGGCCAGAAGAAAAAGACGATCGTCACCGCGAGCTGCGGCAGCAGCAGCACCGCCGGGCACAGCCAGCCGGAAAAGACCACCCGCCGTTCCATGCGCTAGTGGTCCAGCCGAAAAAGACGGGTTTGATCGTTCATTCGTCACCCCCGCGCAAGCGGGGGGCCAGGAGCGGCAGGCATAGCGCCGGCCGCCCTGGATGCCCGCTTTCGCGGGCATGACGAGGAACCAAGTGTTGCAGTCTATTCACTAGGTTGCCGCCGCTACCTCTTTTTTGTCATCCCGGCGCAGGCCGGGACCCACTTGTCCGCTGCAGTTCCGTCTGAACCATGGGTCCCGGCCTTCGCCGGGATGACGGGTTTATTGGGTATTCTTCTGAAACTGCCGCAGCAGCGCGTTGCCGCGGGTGACCGCGTCGTCGAGCGCGGCTTTCGGCGTCGCCTTGCCGGAGAACGCCGCCTCCAGATCCTCGGCGATGACGTCGCGGATCTGCACCATGTTGCCAAACCGCAAGCCGCGCGAATTGGCGGTCGGCGGCTTCGAGGTCATCTGGATCAGCGCCACTTCGGTCCCCGGGTTCTTGTCGTAAAACCCCGATGCCTTGGTCGCCTGATAGGCCGCCTTGGTGATCGGCAGGTAGCCGGTGTCTTCGTGCCATTTCTCCTGCACCGGGACGCCCGCGAGGTAGGTGAAGAACTTGGCGATCCCCTTGTATTGTTCGGGCCGCTTGCCGGCCATCACCCATAGCGACGCGCCGCCGATGATCGAATTCTGCGGCGCGCCCTTGACGTCGGGGTAATAGGGCAGCTCGGTGACGCCCCAGGCGAATTTGGCGCCGGTCTTGAAGAGGCCGTAGGCGGCCGAAGAATCGTCGATCATCGCGCAATCGCCGCTGACGAAGCGCGGCTCGGGCTCGGTGGTGCGGCCGCTGTAGTCGAAGCTCTTGTCCTTTTGCGCCGCGACGAGATTGGCGACGTGGCGCAGCACGGTCGGGTTGTTGAATTCGAGCACGGCGTCCGGGCCGCCCAGGCCGTTGCTTTTGGTGGCGATCGGAATGTTGTGCCAGGCGCTGAAATTCTCGATCTGGACCCAGCTGACCCAGGCCGAGGTGAAGCCGCACGGGATGCCGGCGGCGCGCAGCTTTTTTGCGTCGGCGAAGGTCTCGGGCCAGGTCTTGGGCGGTTTCTCGGGGTCGAGCCCGGCCTTCTTGAAGGCGTCCTTGTTCCAGTAGACGACCGGGGTCGAGCTGTTGAACGGCAGTGACAGCATCTTGCCGTCGGCGGTGCTGTAATAGGCGGTGACCGCGGGCAGGTAGGCTTTCGGGTCGAAGGGTTCGCCGGCATCCTTCATCAGCTGATAGACCGGCTTGATCGCGCCCTTGGCCGCCATCATCGTCGCGGTGCCGACCTCGAAGACCTGCACGATGTCGGGCGGGTGGCCGGCGCGGTAGGCCGCGATCGCCGCGGTCATCGTCTCGGCGTAGGAGCCCTTGAACACCGGCACGATTTTGTAGTCCGTCTGCGAGGCATTGAAATCGGCGGCGATCTTGTTGATCCGGTCGCCGTTGACCGAGGTCATCGCGTGCCACCACTGGATCTCGATCGGCTCGGCCGCGGCGGCGTGCAGCAGCGTGGCAAAGGCCGCCGCGCAGGCGGCGGCGAATATCGTCGGCTTCATTCGGGCTCCCCCCAAGGTATGGCCACCGGATTAGAGCCGGCCGGCGGCCGGTCTCGCACCTTGCCAAATAGCAACCGAAGCGGGAAGCTTTTGTGACAAGCCTCCTCACCCGCCCCGGGACCATCGGTGAAGCCGTCTCGCATCGGCAAAGGATCCGCCGCTTTGCTGGCCGAGGCGCAGCGCCAGGCGATCATGCTCGACCTCGGCGCGCCGGTGGCGATTCGCGTCAGTCCGCGGGCCCGCCGGCTATTGTTGCGTCTCGACGCCGCGGCGCGCACGGTCGAACTGGTGCTGCCGCGCGGCGTGCCGCCGGCGCACGGCGTCAAGTTTCTCGCCGCGCAGCGCCGCTGGATTGCCGCCCGGTTGGAGGCGCTGCCGCCGCCGGTGCCCTTTACCGAGGGCGCGCTGGTGCCGGTGTTCGGGGTGCCGCACCGCATCTGCCGCGAAGATGGCCTGACGGCGCCGCCGGTCGCGATCGTCGACGGCGAGATCAGGGTGCGCGGCGCGCCCGAGCACCTCGCGCGGCGGGTCCGCGACCACCTGATCCGCCTGGCGCGGCAGGAGCTCGGCCGGCGCGCCCGGCTGTGCGCCGAGCGGGTCGGCAAGAGCGTGGCGCGGGTCGGGGTGCGCGACACCAGGAGCCGCTGGGGCAGCTGTTCGTCGAAGGGGTCCTTGTCGTTCAGCTGGCGCCTGGTGCTGGCGCCCGAGATTGTGGTCGACTACGTCGTCGCGCACGAGGTGGCGCACCTCGTCGAGATGAACCACGGGCCGCGCTTCTGGCGGCTGGTGCGCAGCCTCAACCCCGACCCGGCGACCCCGCAGGCCTGGCTGAAGCGGCACCGCAGCCGGCTGTTCTCCTACGGCTGACCCCTGACGGGCGCCGGGGCGCGGCGCATGATCCACCACAGGATCGCGAGGCTCGGCAGGCAGGCGAGCGTGCTCAGCACGAAAAAGGGGATCCAGCCGAGCGCCTCGGCGAGCGCCCCGCCCGAGGCCGCCAGCACGTTGAGCCCGACCGTCGCCAGCGACGACAGGAGCGCATACTGCGTCGCGGTGAACTCGCGGCTGCACAATAGCGACAGATAGGCGACGAACGCCGCCGAGGCCATGCCGCCGGTCAAATTCTCGGCGCCGATCGTCAAGGTCAGCGTCAGGACCGCGTGGCCGGCCCAGACCTGCACCGCGTACATCAGGTTGGACAGCGCCTGCAGCCCGCCGCACACGAAGAGCGCGCGGAAGATCCCGATGCGCGCCGCCAGCATGCCGCCGAGCGCCACCCCGAGCAGCGTCGCAATGACCCCATAGACCTTTGAGATCGTCGCGACCTCGACCTTGGTGAAGCCAAGCGCGACGTAAAGCGGGTTTGCCATCGAGCCGGCCAGCGCGTCGCCAAACTTGAAGAGCACGATGAAGAGGCCGATCGCGACCAGCTGGCCCGCGCCGACCCGCTCGAAGAGATCGAGAAACGGCGCGACCACGGCGCCCTTCAGCCAGGCCGCCGCGCGCTCGGCCGCGCTCGCACCGGGCAGCGGGGCAGGCGGCGGCGCGCCGTCCGGCTCGGGGGTCAGCCATACCGTCACCATGCCGACCGCCATCAGCGCCGCCATCAGCGCGTAGGCGAAGCGCCAGCCCCCGAAGCTCGCGGCGTAAAGCGCGCCGGCCCCGGAAGCCAGCATGCCGAAGCGGTAGCCCCATTGCGTCGCCGCCGCGCCGGCGCCCTGTTCTTCCGGGCGCAGGAGTTCGATGCGGTAGGCGTCGATCACGATGTCCTGGCTCGCCGAGAGGAAGGCGACGACGACCGCGGCGAGCGCGGTCGAGGCCGGGTCGTGCCTGGGGTCGGTCATCCCGAGCGCGAGGATCGCGGCGGCCAACGCGAGCTGGATCGTCAAGGCCCAGCTGCGCCGCCGCCCGAGCCGCGCGGTCAAGAGCGGGATCGGCACGCGGTCGATCAGCGGGGACCACAGGAATTTGAGGCTGTAGGAGGTGCGCACCAGCCCGAAGAGGCCGATCGCGGTCAAGGACACGCCGGTCTCGGCGAGCCAGTAGGACAGCGTCCCGAAGGTCAGCACCAGCGGCAGGCCGCTCGAAAACCCCATCAAGAGGATCGCAACGAGGCGCGGCTGGCGGTAGACCGCGAGCGAAGCGCCCCAGCCCGTGCCGGCGACGTGGCGCCGCCAGGTTCGCGCGAAAACGGCGTCCTTCATCCTGCAAGGCTACCCGAACGGGGCGGCGCGGTCGATCCGCGGTTGCTGCCGCCGGACGCCGGGTGCAGGCTCCGGGCCAGCGATCTTTTGGCAAGGGAGGAAGCGATGACACTCGAAGTTCGCCGCATCGTCACCGGGCACGATTCCAAGGGCAAGGCCATCGTCGCCAGCGACGAAAAGATGACGGGGGTCAGCGCGGCCGCCCGGCCCTACATCTCGCGCTGCGAAATCTGGTCGACCGACAGGATGCCGGTCGATAATTCCGAAGGCGCCGCGGCGGCGGCGCAGCGCAAGGGCTTTGTGGTGCGGCACAATTACGTCGGGTCGGGGCAGGGGACGGTCGTGCGGATCACCGAATTCGCCCCGGGCGCGCCGAAATTCATGCACCGCACCGAGACCGTCGACTACGCGATCCTCTTATCGGGCGAATGCGACCTCGAACTCGACGACGGCAAGAGTGTGCACATGACACAGGGCGACATCGTCGTGCAGCGCGGCACGATGCACGCCTGGGTCAATAACGGCGCGGTGCCGTGCGTTTTCGCCTTCGTCCTGATCGACGCCGACCCGGTCGAAGCCGGCGGCCAGAGCCTCACGACGCACTACCCGACGCGGTGATTACTCCCGGCGCAGCAGGGCGGCACGCGGTCGCCGCCGACATCGTGTTCGACGGCGCGGCGGTGCACCGCGATTGCGCGGTCGTCATCGCCGGCGCCGATATCGTCGCGCTTGTGCCGCGGCGCGAGCTGCCGGCCGCGATCCCGGTGCGGGACATGCCGCAGGGGTGCTGGCTGGCGCCCGGCTTTATCGACGTCCAGGTCAATGGCGGCGGCGATGTGCTGTTCAACGACGCGCCGACCGTTGAGGGCATCGCCGCGATCTGCGCCGCGCACCGCCCTTTCGGCACGACGAGCCTGCTGCCGACGCTGATCAGCGACACGACCGAGAAGATGTGTGCGGCGCGCCTTGCGGTCGACGCCGCCGCCAAGCTGATGCCGGCGGTGCTCGGCATCCATTTCGAGGGGCCGTTCCTCTCGCCCGAGCGCGCCGGGGCGCACGACCCGGCGATGCTGCACCCGCCCGCCGGCGGCGACCTAGAACTGCTGACGGCGCGCGGCTCCGGCGTGACGCTGGTGACGCTGGCGCCGGAATGCGTGCCCGCCGGCTTTGTCGCGAGCCTCGCGCGGGCCGGGGTGCGCGTCGCGCTCGGCCATTCGATGGCGACTTACGGCGAGACCCGCGCCGCGCTCGCCCAGGGGCTCAGCGGCTTCACCCATCTCTTCAACGCGATGCGGCCGATGGCGGCGCGCGAGCCCGGGCCGATCGCGGCGGCGCTCGAGGCGCCGGGCGCGTTTTACGGGCTGATCGTCGACGGCCGGCATGTCGCGCCGGCGATGCTGCGCCTGGCGCTGCGCGGCGCCGGACAGGCGATGCTGGTGACCGACGCGATGCCGCCGGTCGGCGGCACACCGCGCGGCTTCCGGCTCGGCGGCCGGGCGATCGAGGTACGCGACGGCGGCTGCACCAGCGCGCAGGGAACGCTGGCGGGCTCGCTCCTCGACATGGCGAGCGCGGTGCGCAACTGCGTCCGCCTCATCGGCATGGCGCTGCCCGAGGCGCTGCGCCTCGCGGCGGCGGCGCCGGCGGCCTTCCTCGGACTTGGCGACCGGCTCGGCCATCTCGCGGCGGGCTGCCGCGCCGACATCGTGGCGCTCGATCCGAGCGACATCCGGGTGCTCGCCACCTGGATCGCCGGCGCCGCCGACCGGGTTCCTTGAAACGCCCGCCGCGCCCGGGTAAGGAGGGGCGCCGCACCCCGGATACGTTTTCGCCAGGCTGATGGAAGCACTGTTCAGCGACTACGAGGAAATCCGTAAATCCGGCCTGTTCGACGCCGAATACTATCTGGCAACCTATCCGGAGGTGACCGAACGCAACATCGACCCGCTCGTCCATTTCCTCGAGGAGGGCGGGCGCGAGGGCCGCAACCCGCATCCCGGTTTCGACGCCGCGTTCTACCTCGAGCAATGCCGGCTGCGCGGCGAAGAGCCGGATAATCCGCTGTTGCATTACCTGCGCGGCGGCGCCGCGCGCGGCCTCCAGATCGCGCGCGACGCGCCCGATCGCGCAGCCCTCGCGATGCCGGACGTGGCGCCGTTGATCCGCGTCGCGATCGAGGCGCTCGGCATCCTCGGCGGACCCGCCGGCGCCTCGCGCCTGTCGATCAGCGGCTGGGCGCTGGCGGCGGCGCCGATCGCCGAGATCAGCGTGGCGCTGGAAGGCGTCAGCGGCGGCAGCGCCGCCTACGGCCTGCCGCGGCCGGACATCGCCCGGCTCCACCCCGGCAACCTGGCGGCCGGCCACAGCGGCTTCGCGCTCGCCTGCGAATTGCCGGACGCGGCGCGCGGCAGCCTCGACGGGGTGCTGGCGGTGCGAACCGTCGACGGGGCTACCGGCCAGCATCCGCTGCACGTCGAGATCCCGCCGCAATCGCCGGGGCCAAGCGCGGCGGAGAGGCCGCCGATGCGCCTCCTGATCCGCCACGCCTTTGTCGATCCCGCCGGGCTCCTCCAGGTCGAGGGCGCGGTGGTGTGTGCTGTCGAGATCGAGGCGGTCGAGGCCTGGCTCGACGGCGGCCGCCTCGGCGCCGCCGAATTCGGCCGCGTGCGCGGCGAGATCGATCCGGCCGACCGGGATTACCCGAACGCGCAATTCTCCGGTTTCCGCTTTGTTGGCGATGTCGCCGCGATCGCGCCCGGGCGCAGGACGCTGACGGTCAGGGCGCTCGCCCGCAGCGGCATCGCGGCCGAGGCGGCGGCCCCTGTCGTGGTTCCCGCGCCGGCGCCGCGGCAAATCCCCGATGTCGCGTCGCGCTGTCATTGCGACGAGATCGCGCTGAGCCCGGGCGGGCGGCTCGCGCTGCGCGGCTGGACGCTCGGCGCCGCGCCGACGACGGACATTCGCGTGCTGTTCGACGGCGCCGAGCTCGGCCGCGCCGCGACGGGACTCGAGCGCGCCGACATCGGCAACCTCTTCCCGCTGTTGCCGCATGCCAGGCGGCCCGGCTTCGCGTTTGCGGCCGAGACCGGCAAGCCGATCCGCGGCGAGCACATCGTGACGCTGCGCCTGTTGCGCGCCGGCGGCCAGGTCGACGACATCCACCTGCCGGTGCTCGTCGGCGAGCGCGGCCGGGGGCGGCGCCAATCGATCGACGAATTCGACCGCAAGCTCCACCTCGACAGCCCGGAAATCCTCGACCGCGCCACGCCGGTGCGCGGCAATCTGCAGATCGGCGGCTGGGCGATGGCGCGGGCCGGGGTGGCGGCGATCGAGATCGCAATCGACGACACCCCGGTCGCCTACGCCGATCACGGGCTGCGGCGGCTCGACATCAGGACGGCCTACCCCGATTGGGACGGCTCGCTCGCCAGCGGCTTTGCCGCGGTGATCCCGCACCGGTTGCTCGCCAAGGGCGGCCACCGGGTGGGGGTCACCCTGCGCGACAAGGGCGGCGGCGCGGCGCGCCTCGAATTCGCCATCGCGGTCGAGGAAATGGCCGACGCGCCGGGCCCCTGGTCGTTGCGCCGCGAGATGGGGCGGGCGGAGGTCGAACTCGGCTTGCGGCTGGTCGAGCGCGCCGGCAAGCACCCGGTATTCGCGGCGGTCTTGCCGGTGCGCGATGCGGCGGCGTGGCGCCGGGCCGGCCGCACGATTGCTTCCCTGGTTGCGCAAATCTATCCGCGCTGGCGGCTCTTCATCGTTGCGCGCGGCGGCGCGACGCAGGAAGCGGTGCGCGACTGGCTGGCGGCCGATCCGCCCGGCGCGGAGGGCCGGGTCGAGGTCGCGGGCGAGGCTGAGCTACCGGCGATTCTCGCGGCGGCGGGGGCGGATGTCCCGGCGGGGGGCATCTTTGTGTCGGCGCTCGGCGCCGGCGACGAACTCGGCGTCGACGCGTTCCTCGAAATGGCGATCGCCGCGGCGCTGCGCCCTGAGGCTGATTTTCTCTACAGCGACGAGCGCTGCCGTAATCCGGCGTCGAACCTGGTCGAGGCCTTCTTCAAGCCGCAATGGTCGCCCGACCTGATGCTGTCAACCAATTATGTCGGGCGGCTGTGGTGCGCCCGCGCCGATCTGCTGCAAAGGGTGGCGGCCGCCGATCCGCTGCTCGGCCGCGGCGAATACGACCTGCTGCTGCGCTGCACCGAGGGGGCGGCGCAGATCCACCACGTCGCCAGCGTGCTGTGCGAGCGTGCCGACGCCGCCCTCGACGGCCCGGCGCAGCAGAAGGCGGCGCTGGCGCGGGCGCTGGTGCGCCGCGGCATCGCCGGCGACATCGTCGCGGGGGCGCTGCCCGGGCGCCACCGCGTCAAGCGCGCGCTTGTCGACGCTGGGCTCGTCTCGATCATCATCCCGACCTGCGCCGCGCGCGGCATGATCGAGAAATGCATTACGACGCTGCGCCGGCTGACCGCCTACCGCGACTACGAGATCATCTGCATCGAGAACATCGCGCCCGCCGAGCGCGAATGGCGCGACTGGCTCGGCCGCAACGCGGAGCGGGTGATCGCCACCGAGGAAGACTTCAACTGGTCGCGCTTCAACAACCTCGCGGCGGCCGAGGCGCGCGGCAAATACCTCCTCTTCCTCAATGACGACACCGAGATCACCGACCCCGACTGGCTCGGCGCGCTGGTCGCCGAGGCGCAGCGGCCGGAGGTCGGCGTGGTCGGCGCGCGGCTGCTCTACCCCGACGGGCGGGTCCAGCACGCCGGGATGTTCCTCGCCGCGATCGGCCAGGGTCGCCACGCCTTCCGCTACAAGGCGGAGGACGATCCCGGGTATTTCGGGCTGGCGCTGACCCAACGCAACGTCATCGCGGTAACGGGCGCCTGCCTGATGACCAGGCGCGCGACGTTCGAGGCGCTGGGCGGCTTTGACGAGGCGCAGGCGATCGTCAACAACGACCTTGACTACTGCCTGCGCGCCTGGCGCAGCGGGCTCCTCAACGTCTATTGCCCGCAAGCGAGCTTGGTGCATCACGAGGCGGTCAGCCGCGGCGCGCTCGCCGACCAATATGACGCCGCCGCCTTCGACAGCGAATGGCGCGATCTGTTCCTCGCCGGCGACCCCTACCTCAACCCGCATTTGTCGCGCTCGCAGGACGATCTGGCGATCGACTACGAGCCGACCCGGCTATTGGTCGCCGGGCGGCCGCTGCCGGCGCGCGAGGAAATCCGCAGAATCCTCGTCGTCAAGCTCGACCATATCGGCGATTGCCTGATCGCGTTCCCGGCGGTGCGCCGCCTGAAGCAGCATTTCCCGCAGGCGCGCCTCACGGTGCTGACCTCGCGCGCCTCGCGCCCGGTGTGGGCGCTGGAGCCTAGCGTCGACCGGACGATCGAGTTCGATTTCTTCCGGCCGCGCTCGGCCGACGGCGAAATCGAGTTGGCGGAAGCGGACTGGCGGGAGCTCGAGGGGCGCCTGGCGGGCGAGGGCTTCGATCTGGCGATCGATTTGCGCAAGCACACCGAGACCCGGCCGGTGCTGCGGCATACCGACGCCCGCTGGTTGGCCGGCTTCGACTTCCGCGACCAGTTTCCCTGGCTCGATGTCGCGCTCGAATGGACCGGCGATCAGATCTACGCCCGCAAGCGCCAGCACAACGGCGACGATCTGGTGAATTTGGTGGATGCGGTCGCGGCGTCATGTGACGGGAATCGCGGGTTGATCGCGGCGCCCCTCGCGCCCGCGCTGCCTGTTGCCGAGCGGCCGGCGGCGCCGCTGGTCTATGTCCATGCCGGCGCCGGCAACGAGATGAAGCAATGGCCGGTCGAATATTTCGCCGCGGTCATCGACCGGCTGGTCAAGGCGCACGGTGCGCGCATCGTCATGATCGGCGGCCCCGACGACGAAGCGGTCAGCGCCGCAATCCTCGGCCGGTTGCGCCACCGCGCGGCGGCGACCTCGCTGGTCGGCGCGGTGCCGCTCGACGAGTTGCCGGCGCTCCTCGCCGGGGCGTCGCTGTTTCTCGGCAACGACAGCGGGCCGAAGCACCTCGCCGCCGGTCTCGGGGTGCCGACGGTCGGCGTCCATGCCGGCTCGGTCGACGCGCGCGAATGGGGCCCGGTCGGCCCCAGCGCGATCGCGGTCGCGCGGCTGACGGTGTGTTCGCCGTGCTACCTGTCGAAAATCGAGGATTGCCGGCGCGGCCTCGTGTGCTTGCGCGCGCTCGGGCCGGCGCAAGTCTACGACGCCTGCAGCCGCCTGCTGCTGCTCGCCGGCCCGGCGCCATCGCCGACCCTCCCCGACACCCGCGCCGCTTCGCCCGACGCCCCCCGGCCGCCGCGCCGCCGCGCCCGCACCCGCAAGACCAACGCCGCGGCAGCAGCCCCACCCGCCGGCGGCGCTTAGCGTCGCGGTCCCAATTCCGTCATCCCGGCGCAGGCCGGGGCCCATCTCTCAGCGGTCGCGCTGGTTGACGCATGGGTCCCGGCCTGCGCCGGGATGACGGAATGGGGGTGGATTGATCGGCCGGCGAATTAGAGCGTTATCCAATTGTACTTAATCGTCATTCCTGCAAAAGCGGGAAGCCAGGCCGAGTGACGGTGCGGTTGCCCCTGGACCCCCGCTTTCGCTTTCGCGGGGGTGACGAGGGGGTGTTTCGATCAAATCGGAACATGCTCTCGTCGTCGACCGGAATGCCCGAGGCGACGGCCCGCTCATTCGCGGCCGGCTCGTCGCGAACAGGGCTCACCCGAGGATCACCGCGATGTCGCCCTCGGCGATCGCCTCGCCCTCGGCGACGCGGATCTCGACGACGATGCCGGCGCGCGGCGCCAGGAGCGGGATCTCCATCTTCATCGCTTCGAGGATCAGCAGCGCATCGTCCTCGGCGACCGTGTCGCCGACCGCCACCTCGATCTTCCACACCGAGCCGGCGATCTCGCTCCTTACCGATATCTCGGCCATACGCCCCTCGTGTGTCCCCCCAGCCCGGGGGCGCATCAAAGCGGCGGGGAGCGCTGCCGGCAACCCCGGCGTTTACCGTGCATGATCGCAGCACCCGAGCCCATCACCGTCACGATCCCGCACCGGCTCGGCCGCGAGGCGGCGAAAGCCCGCATCGATCGCGGGCTCGCTGCGATCCGCGGCGAAATCGCCCCCTATGTCCGCTCGATCGAATACCGCTGGGAGGGCTACCGGCTCGACTTTCGCATGCGCGCGATGCTGCAGAGCGTCAGCGGCCGGATCGAGGTCTACGAGGAGTTCGTCCGCATCGAGTTCGCGCTGCCGCGGCTCTTGCACCTGCTGGCGACGACGATCCGCGGCCGCATCGAACGCAGCGGCGCGCGGCTTCTCGAAGGGCCGGACCGGGAACAACCTAAAATACCATAAAAATAATGTCCTCCCGTACACATTGTATTTGAATTACCCGCCACTCGCGATTTATCCTGCGTCAGGGGCTACAACATATATTATTGGTTGTAGGGCTCCCTCGGTGCGGGAGGTTCAAGGGCATGCAGACGGAAAATCGCGGCGCCGCGCCCGACGAGGCTGAGGTGCCGCGCGCCGCGCCGCGGCGTTTGCGCCAGATTGTCCGAACCCTGTCCGATCCCATCGTTCAGCGCGAGCTGGCGGCCCACTCGCCGCGGCTGGCTGAGCGCGCGGCGGCGATCGCGGCCGGGGAGTGCGGCGATCCGGCGGTCGCGCGGCTCAACATCGAATTCTATCGCTCGCTCCTCGCCGGCGATATCGCCGAGGGCGAGCGGGGCGCCATCGCGGGCTTGCTGCGGCAGGCCGAACAGGCGCTCGACGGGCAGCACGCGATGCGGGAATTGGCGCGCTGGTGTCGCGCCTTTGCCGAGCGGGCGGCGAGCCCGGCGCTGTGGGAAGCCCGGCTGCGCACGGCCGACGATCTCGACGCCGAAGCCGACCGCATCGAGCGCCACCGCGTCCAGGTTTTCGGCGACCGGCGGAACCCCGGCGATGGGTGCTGAGTCGGCGCCGGCATCCGCTGTCGCCTCAGCGCCGTGGCCGCACCGCGTCGGCCAGGCGGGCGGTCGCGCTGCCGCGGGGCAGCGGCTGCGGCTGGGCCGGGTGCGGCGCCCAGCCGCACAGAAAGACGATCTCGAACGTCGCCGGAATGCGCCCCTGGGCGTCGCCGAAGCGCTCCCGGTAAATCGCCGCGGCGCGGGCCAAGGTCGCGCGGCGCAGCCCGCCGCGGCGGCGCGCGGCCAGCGCGTTGGTTTCGCCCATGCCGCGCAGATCGCGCAGCAACGCCAGGAGGTCCGGATAGCTGACGGTGATCGCCTCGCTGTCGGCGACCGGCAGCGCAAAGCCGGCGCGCTGCAAGAGCGCGGCGCCGTCGCCGAGCCCGACCGAGGGCGAAACCCGCGGGCTGACGCCACCCTCCTCGGCCAATTCCGCCTCGAAGAAGGCGGTGCGCAGTTCAATCAGGGTGGCGCCGCCGAGCAGCGCCGCCAGCAGCAGCCCGTCGGGTTTGAGGGCGCGGCGCAATTGCGCGAGCGCGCCGGGCAAATCGCTCGTCCAATGCAGCACCAGCGTGCTGGCGATCAGATCGAAGCTGGCGGCGCCGAACGGCAAGAGCTCGGGGTCGGCGGCGACGCGCAGCCCCGCCGCGCCGCGGAGGAAGCCCGCCCCCGGCTCGGCCGCGACGACGCCGCGGCTGCCCGGCCGCGCCGCCAGCGCCCGGGCAAGCGGCCCGCGGCGGGCGCCGAGATCGAGCGCCAGCGCAAATTCCCGGCGGATCAGATCGAGCCGGTCGATCAGCCGCTCGGCCACCTCGTCGTGCAGAAAATCCACCGCGCCGCCCGTCATACGCCCCAGGCGCGCCGCCCGGTCGCGATGCGCGCGCCAGGCGCGGCGGTCAAAGAGGCCGACGGTGGTTTGCTCGGCCGGCATCAGCGATGCGGCGTCCAGCCTTCCGGCGTATCGTGGTCGGGGTGCTGATGATTGGCGAAGCGGCGCTGGCGGTCCGGCGCCATCGCTTCCGCCGTCGTCTCGAACGGCAGCGAAGCGATCCGATCAAGCCAAGAAACCCGGCCCTCGATGCCGTATTGCCGGACCGGCGGCACCCTTTCGGGAGCGTCGAGGCTCCCGAGCGTCACTGAGATCGTCTCGGCATCGTCGTAGCGGAAGGTCAATGGGGTGCCGCAACGGGCGCAAAAATCGCGATGCGCCACCGAGGAACTGGCAAAGCTGGCCGGCGTCCCGCGGGTCCAGGCGAAATCGCGGCGCCGCACCGGCGCCGACGCCGCGAACGGGCCGCCCACCGCCTTCTGGCACATGCGGCAGTGGCACAGATGAACCCGCTCCGGCGGGCCGGTGATCGCATAGCGCACCGCGCCGCACTGGCAGCCCCCGGTCAGCCCGATCGCATCCGCCATGCCGCCATCCCCGTGCCAGGAGCAATCGTCACTCAATATGGCATGGCTCCAGCGCTTGTCGCCCTATGTGCCGCGGCGACGCGGCTGCGGGGATGTCTTATCGCCGGGACACTCCGGTCATTCGGCCATCGCCAGCCGCAATCCCTCGATCCGCAGCGCGTGATCCTCCGGGCGTAGCCAGGGGAACCTTTCCTGTTGCAAAAGCCGCGGAGTCTGCTCCGGAAACAGCGCTTGGGCGTGGTCCAAGACCTCGCGCGCTTCGCCGATTCGCCCGCGATGGGCCAGCGCTGCGGCCAGCGCACCGTAGGCCAAGATATATGCCGGACGCAGGCGAATGACTTCGCGCCAGGTTGCTGCGGCGGCGTCAAAATCATGGGCGAACAGCTGTATCGCCGCAACCCACCCCATCCAAAGCCACGTTAGCGGGTCGTGCGGGCTGGCGCGCATCGCCTGCCGCAGTCGCTCGAGCGCTTCCTCGCGATAGCCGCCAAACCCCAGCACGCAACCCAACATGCTGATCACGAAGGCGCTGTTGGGATTGAGCGCGAATGCTATTCGCGCTTCGGCGATCGCCGCCTCCCAATCGCTGCCCCACATCAGCATATGCGCAAGGACGGCATGGCCCATCGCGTCCTTATCGTCGAGCGCGACGGCCTGGCTGGCCTCGGCACGGGCCGGTCCCTGCACCTCCAGCAAGGACCGCGTCGAGTAGTGCCAGACATCCCATTGCAGGGCCAATGCGTAGCCGTAATGGGCCGGTGCAAAGTGCGGATCGATCGCCGCGGCTTGCCGGAAAAAGGCCTGGGCGGCCCGGTTCTCCTCCGCCCCAAATTTGTTGAAATGCCACATGCCGCGCTGATAGGCCTCCCAGGCGTCCAGACTCTCCGGCGGCTTCCGCAAGGCCCGCTGCTGCTCGGCCTCCGCGAGCGCCGGCTCGATGACCCCGGAAACGGCCGCGGTGATCTCGTCCTGCACCGCGAAGATGTCGCTGAGGTCGCGGTCATAGCGCTCGGCCCAGACATGCGCGCCCGAGATTGCGTCGATCAGCTGCGCCGTGGTGCGGACTCGACTGCCGCCCTTCCTGACCGAGCCTTCCAGCACGTAGCGGACGCCCAGTTCGCGGCCGACCCGCTTTATGTCGATCGCCTGGCCCTTGTAGGTGAAGCTCGAATTGCGGGCGATGACGAAGAGCCAGCGGATGCGCGAGAGGGCGGTGATGATCTCCTCGACCATGCCGTCGGCGAAATATTCCTGCTCCGGGTCGCCCGACATGTTCTGAAACGGCAGCACCGCGATCGACGGCTTGTCGGGCAGGGCGAGCACGGTCTGGCTCTCAGCCGGCAAAACGGTTGGACCTCTCTCCGCGGTAGCGAGCCGAACGCCGTAAACCCGGACAGGATGTGCGATGTTTTTCAGCGCCTGCTCGCCGAGATCGTCGAAAGCGAGGTCGAGCCGGGCCCCGATATGGTCGCGGACCGTGCCCGATACACAGACGCCACCCGGTTCGGCCGCAGCCTCCAAGCGGGCGGCGACGTTCACCCCATCGCCGTGAATATCGCCGTCCTCGACAATGATGTCGCCGAGGTTGACGCCGACCCGGAAGACGATCCGCTGTTCTTCCGGGGTTGCGGCGTTGCGCTCGGCCATGCCCCGCTGGACCGCGACGGCGCAGGCGACCGCCTCGACGACACTCGGAAACTCTATGAGGATGCCATCACCGGTCGTCTTGACGACGCGGCCCTTGTGCTCGGCGACCGTCGGGTCGATCAGTTCGCGGCGATGGGTTCGCAGCCGCGCCAGCGTGCCGGCCTCATCCTGGCCCATCAGCCGCGAATAGCCGGCGACATCGGCGGCGAGAATGGCCGCCAGCCGGCGCTCGACCCGCTCTGCGCTCAAAAATGTTCTCCTTCGCGCGCGGCGCCAGTCTGCGCCGGCGACTGTCGCCGTTCAACAAGCTGTCGCGCCAATTGCCGGTTGACGCCCGAGACGGCCGGCAGATGATGCGTGCGAAGATGAATTTCGTCGCTGCGACCATTCCACGGTTACGCCGCTTCGGGCGTGCCGTCGTCGACGGCGTCTTGCCGCCGCGCTGTCTTGCCTGCGGCGCGACGGTCGGCGATCCCGACGCGCTGTGCGGCAAATGCTGGACCGCGCTGAGCTTTTTCGCGCCGCCGTGGTGCGCGGTGTGCGGCCTGCCGTTCCCGCATCCGATCGCCGAGGGCGCGGTCTGCGCCGACTGTGCCCGCGAGCGGGCGAGCTGGGACCGGGCGCGCGCGGTGCTGCGCTACGATAAATACAGTCGGCCCCTGGTGCTCGGCCTCAAATACGATCGCACGCACCTGGCGCGGGCGCTCGGCGGCTGGATGCGCCGCGCCGGCGGCGAGATGCTGGAGGGGGTCGACCTCTTGGTGCCGGTGCCGCTGCATTGGACGCGGCTCTTCGCGCGGCGCTACAACCAGGCGGGCCTGCTGGCGCATGCGATCCACGCCGCGGGCGGGCCGCCGGTGGCGCCGGACTGGCTGGTGCGGCGCCGGCGGACGCCGTCGCAGGGCAGGCTCGGACCCGGCGCGCGGGCGCGCAACGTGCGCGGCGCCTTCGCGCTGCGCCAGGGGCGCGAGGTTGCGGGGCGGCGGCTCGTCATCGTCGACGACGTGCTGACAACCGGCGCGACCGTCGAGGAATGCGCCCGCGTGCTGCGCCGCGAGGGCGCCGCGTTCGTCGGCATCCTGACCCTCGCGCGCGCCCTGCGCGCCGGCACCCCTTAGCGGGCCGGCTCAAACAGATGACGCCGCCTCTTCCTTCGTCACCCCCGCGAAAGCGGGACCTTTGCATAAGGGTTTCACCGGGTAGAAGAGGCCTGTCGGGGTCGGTGTTTGGGCAGCAGGAGGCTGTCGGATTGCGATTTGGGGGTGATCGGGACGGAGTTTTTCTGCTCAGGCAGGGCGCAAGCGGTCGGTA
>DATGFP010000053.1:0-7833 GCA_035309005.1 Allostellaceae bacterium
GTAGACCGGTACGCGGCGGGTGGGATCGAGCGGGTGGACGGCCTCGATCCCGGTCGGGTGGCCGCGCTTCTCGGCCGCCTCGATGACCGCTTCGCTGGTGCCGAGCCGGTCGCATTCGGCGATGAATTCGGCGAGCGCCGCATCTGTTGCCGCCAGGCTCTGCGCCAGCGGGTGGTGCGGCGACAAGGCGAGAAACGAGGCGCCGTAAAGCGTATCGGGCCGGGTGGTGAAGACTTCGATCGCATCATCGCCGCCCGCCATCGCGAAGCGCACCCGGGCGCCCTCCGAGCGGCCGATCCAGTTTTCCTGCATCAGCCGGACGCGCTCGGGCCAGCGGTCCAGCGTTTTGAGCGCCGCCAGCAACTCCTCGCTGAATTCGGTGATGCGAAAATTCCATTGTGCCAGCAGGCGCTTCTCGACGAGCGCGCCGGAGCGCCAGCCGCGGCCCTCGATCACCTGCTCGTTTGCCAAGACGGTATTCTCGACGGGGTCCCAGTTGACCCAGGATTCCTTGCGGTAGGCGAGGTCGGCCGCGAGGAAGTCGAGAAACATCTTCTGTTCGTGGCGGTAATATTCCGGGTGGCAGGTCGCGATCTCGCGCGACCAGTCGTAGGCGAAGCCCATGCGCTGCAATTGCGCGCGCATCGTGCGGATGTTGTCGCGGGTCCAATTCGCCGGATGCTCGTTGCCGGCGATCGCCGCGTTCTCGGCCGGCAAGCCAAAGGCGTCCCAGCCCATCGGGTGCAGGACGTTGTAGCCGCGGGCCCGGCGGTAGCGCGCGACGAGGTCGCCCATCGTGTAGTTGCGGACATGCCCGACGTGCAATTTGCCCGACGGATATGGGAACATCTCAAGAACATAATATTTCGGCCGCGCCCTATCCTCGCGCGCCTCGAAGGTCCCGCGCTGGCGCCACAGCGCCTGCCACTTCGCCTCGGTTTCCCGGAAATTGTAACGCGACATTGAAGTTCCCGACGCGGCGCCCCCGACTCCGCTAGTGATGGTGTCGCCAGTGATACGCCGCTATTGGTACATGGTCTCGCGATAATGCTCGGAGTGGATCTGCTGCGCTCGTTGCAGGATCGCGCTGTCGAGGCCGTCGGGCACCTCGCGCGCCACCGGGGTCGGTTGCCACTGCCCGCCCGCCGCGCGCACCTGGCGCTCGACCGTTACCGCGACCGAATCCGAACGCAGCGCGCGCGCCAGGATGAAGACGCTGACCCGCAGCCGCTCGTCTGGCTTCCCCGCCGGCGAATACCACTTGGTGACCAGGAGCCCGGTCACCGGGTCTTCCGAGCTCATCCCGGCGAAGCCGAGCGTGTCGTGGGCCGCCTGCCACAGTTCCGGGCTGACCGTATTGCCGGTCTGCGGACCGGTGCGCTGTCGCGACTGGCGCTTGGCAAGGCCGAGCACGGTCCAGAGCGTCGCGTCGGTGTCGTCGGCGTCGTTCGACGCGATTTTCTGCGCGCTGCCCTGCGTTGCCGCCTGGGCGTTGGCCGGCGCACCCACGCTGTCGGGCGGGCGATCGGAGCTGCAGCCGGCGACACTCAACAAAAGCCCGGTGGCCAACAAAAGCCCGGCGGCCAACGAAAAGCTTGCGGCGAACCCGAGCAACGGGCGGTAATGCAGCGGGCGATGATGATCAGCGGCCATGGCGTACCCTCGCCGCCGCCCTTGCCGGGCGGCGCGTCACGGCGAGCCTTGTGCCAGGAATGGAGCCGATATGGAAGAGGCGGCGTTGTCGGAAGTCATTCGCGCCAATCTCGCGGCGGTGCGTGCGCGCATCGCGGCCGCTGCGCGCGCCGCCGGCCGGCCGGAAGATGCGGTTACGCTGGTCGCGGTCAGCAAGACGCAGCCCCTGGAGGCGGTGCGCGCCGCGCTCCTGGCCGGGCAGCGCATTTTCGGCGAGAACCGGGTGCAGGAAGCGCTGGAGAAATTCCCGGCGCTGCGCGGCGAATTCCCCGACCTCGCGCTGCACCTGATCGGGCCCTTGCAGACCAATAAGGCGCGCGACGCGGTCGCGCATTGCGACGTCATAGAGACCGTCGACCGGCCGCATCTTGCCGAAACCCTGGCGCGCGAGATGGCGAAAACCGGGCGGCAACGGCCGTGCTACATCGAGGTCAATACCGGCGAGGAGGCGCAGAAGGCCGGGGTGTTTCCTGGCGTCGCCGACGCTTTCATCGGCGATTGCCGCGAGCGCCTGGGCCTCCAGGTCGAGGGGCTGATGTGCATTCCGCCCGAACACGAGGAGCCGGCCCTGCATTTCGCGCTGCTGCGCGAGATCGCCAAACGCAACGGCCTGGCAAAGCTCAGCATGGGGATGAGCGCCGATTTCGAGACCGCGGTCCGCTTCGGCGCGACCCACGTCCGCGTCGGCACCGCCATCTTCGGCGCCAGGCGGGTGGTGGCTGCGGCGGCGGGATAGCGCGAGGATCGGGATTGCTTCGTCGCTACGCTCCTCGCGATGACGGCGGCGCTGTTGTCGTCATTGCGAGCGAAGCGAAGCAATCCCCGCGCGGCAGGAGGTAGCGGCTCCCACTACAGCAGATGCCCGCTGCGGGTGGCTTTGGTGCGCAAATAGCGTTCGTTGTGGCCGTTGGCCGGGAAGACGTGCGGCACGCGCTCGGCAATCTTGATGCCGTAGCGCTCCA
The DNA here is from genome assembly GCA_035309005.1 of Allostellaceae bacterium. GTDB lineage: Bacteria > Pseudomonadota > Alphaproteobacteria > ATCC43930 > CGMCC-115725 > DATARH01. The sequence goes on from DATGFP010000053.1 coordinate 2,655, forward strand.
AGGCGGCGACCTTGTCGGGGTTGTTGGTCAGGAGCCGCACGGTGCCGAAGCCGAGCTGGCGCAGCATCTCGGCGGCCGGCTGGTAGACCCGCTCGTCGGCGTCGAACCCCAGTTGCTCGTTGGCGTCCAAGGTATCGAAGCCGGCGTCCTGCAATTGGTAGGCGCGCAATTTGTTGACGAGGCCGATGCCGCGGCCCTCTTGCGCGAGATAGAGCAGCGCGCCGCCGCCGGCCTGGGCGATCGCCGCGATCGCGCCGCGCAATTGGTCGCCGCAATCGCATCTGAGGCTCGAGAGGACGTCGCCGGTGAAGCAGGCGGAGTGCAGCCGCACCAGCACCGGGGCGGTCGGGTCGGGGGTGCCGACGAGGATCGCGAGGTGCTCGCTGCCGCCGTCGCCGGGGCGGAACGCGACGAGGCGGGCGTCCTCGGCGTCGGCCAGTGGCACCCGCGCCTCGGCGACGCGCGTCAGCCCGCCGATCGCGGCGCGGCGGGTCAGGATTTCCGCGGTCGCGACGGCCGCGACATCGCTGCGCCGGCGGGCGAGCGCCGCCTCGGCCGCCGCGAGCGGCAGCACCAGCGCGGCCGGCAAGAGGGCCGCAAGCTTGGCCAACGCGACGGCCGCCAGTTCGCCGCCCTCGGCAAGCTGCGGCTCGGGGCCGAGGCCCGGCGGCTCGGCGCCCAATGAGGCGGCGGGGTCGGCGAGGTTGCGGATGATGGCGGCGGTAAGGTCGGCCGGCAGGGTGATCGACACCGCGCCCGAGAGCGCGTCACGGCGCGCGAGGCCGAGCGCCACCGCACGGCGACGGGTCAAGACGATGCGCAGCTTGCGGGTCGAGGCGGCGCGCAGCCGCGCCAGATTGGCGTCGCTGACGAACTCGGCGGCGACGACGAGCAGCGCCGGGTCCTTTCCGGTCAGCAGCACCGGCTCGCCGCGGCGCAGCGCGACGATCGCGCGATCGAGCGCGTGGCCCGGGCCCTCGGCGGTTAGCGGTGAGATCACGCGGTCGACCACATTCTGCCTCGTCGTGCCGTTATCATAGGCGGGCGCGTCGAATGTGCCACCCATGTCGAGCGCATGCCAGCTTCAACAACTAACCCCGTGGCCGGGCTTGACCCGGCCATCCACGTCTTCATGTTGCCGCGCCGCTAAGACGTGGATGCCCGGGTCAAGCCCGGGCAAGGGGAATGGAGGGGATACTTTCCGCGCCTCGCGCGGCTTTTGGGTGTGTCCGGCGTCAGAAATTCTCCAGGCTAAGGACTTCGTCGTCGTAATCGTAGGCGAAGATCTCCGCGTGGCGGCCCCAGTTGATCACGGTTTCCAATACCCGGTCGGCCTCCTCCTCGGATAGATGGTCCTCCAGTTCGCGCAGGAAGCGGGCGGCCGGTGCGCGGTGGCCGGGCCGCTCGTCGAGCACGCGCCTGATGTGGGCGGCGAGCGGCACGTGCTTCAGGAGCGCGTCGGCGAACATCTGCTTGCGCGGCAGCATGTCGGCGGCGGCATAGGCGCGCCCGCCGGCGGTCAATTCGATGTCGCCGCCGCTGACATGGGCCCAGCCCAATAGCTGCATGAATTCAATGAGCGGAAAGAGCTCGTCGACGTCGAGGTTTTCTTCGTCCGCGAGCTGCGGCAGGTCGGCGCGGCCGTTGTAGGAGGGCTCCATCAGCCGCTCGATCAGGCCCGAGAGCTGCTGCACCGCGGCGTCGGGCAGGCGGTGGCCGAAGCCGATCGGCTCCGCCTTGGCGCCGCGCCGCCCGTCGCGCCCGGGGACCGTCGTCAGCAGCGTGTACACCTGGTCGACGATCTGGCGGAAGGGCGCGCTCTCCCAGTCGCGCGGGCGCGGCAGCGCGACCGGCACCTCGGCGCTGATGCGGCCGGGGTCGCTGCTGAAAATCAGGATGCGGTCGGCCATCTCGACCGCCTCCTCGATGTTGTGCGACACCATCAGGATGCCCTTCGTCGGGATGCGGCGTTCGATCCACAGATCGGACAGATCGTTGCGCAGCGTCTCGGCGGTCAGGACGTCGAGCTGCGAGAAGGGTTCGTCGAGCAACAGGATGTCGGGGTTGACGACCAGCGCGCGGGCAAAGCCGACGCGCTGGCGCATGCCGCCCGACAATTCCTTCGGGTAGGCGTTCTCGAAGCCGTCGAGGCCAATGAGGTCGATGGCGTCGACCGCGCGACGGCGCCGCTCGGCCGCCGAGATGCCCAGCGCCTCGAGCCCGAGTTCGACATTGCCGAGCACGGTCAGCCACGGGAAGAGCGCGAAGCTCTGGAACACCATCGCGATGCCCTGCGCCGGGCTGAGGACCGGGCGGCCGCGATATTCGACCTGTCCCTCGGTCGCCGGGATGAGGCCGGCGAGGATGCGCAGGAAGGTCGATTTGCCCGAGCCGGACTTGCCGAGGATCGCGACGATTTCGCCCTCGCGCAGGGTGAAATCGACGCGTTCGAGGACGAGGCGCCCAAGGTGGTCGGGCGAGCGGTAGGTCTTGTTGATCGCGGCGGCGCGCAACAAGGGCGCCGCGAGGCGCGTCGGCGCGCTCCGTTCGGCGACGATCTCGACCACTCGCCAGCCCTCCTCAATCGAGCCGCAGCCGCTCGGCCGCGAGGTCATAGAGCCGGCGCCATAAGAGGCGGTTGAACGCCAGCACGTAAAGGCACAAGACACCGATCCCCAGCGCGATCCGGGCAGGGTCGCCCTCGGCCGTGTAGCGGGCGATGTAGGCCCCGATGCCGGTCGCGTGCAAGGTGGTATCGCCCCATTGCACGACCTCGGAGACGATGCTGGCGTTCCACGAGCCGCCGGACGCGGTGACCGCCCCGGTAACATAGGCCGGGAAGATCGCCGGCAGCACGACGCGGCGCCACCACAGCCAGCGGCGCACCCCGAGATTGCCGGCGGCGAGCTGCAATTCGGCCGAGAGGCCGGTCGTGCCGCCGATCACGTTGAAGAGGATGTACCATTGCGTGCCGAGGATCATTAAGGGGCTCAGCCAGATTTCGGGGTTGGCGCGGAAATGCAGGATCAGCACGACCGCGACCGGAAAAAACAGATTGGCCGGAAAGGCGGCGAAAAACTGCACGACCGGCTGGGCCCGGTCGGCGACCTGCGGCCGCAGCCCGATCCACACCCCGATCGGGACCCAGATCACCGAGGCGATCGCGATCAACACCAGCACCCGCACCGCGGTGAAGAACCCGAGCAGAAAGGCCCAGCCGATCTCGCCGGCACCGACGCTGCGCCGGATGAAGAGCGCGGTCCACAGAATGGCAGCGCCGGCCATGACCAGGAGGATCGCGTCGAACAGCCGGTCGCGCAGCGGCGATGCGGCGTCCGCCGTGCGCCGCGACGGCGCCCGGCGCAACAGCGCGGCGAGGCCGTAATCGACCGTGCGGGTTACCCCCCTTCCGCCCGATTGCAGCAGGTCGAAGAGCCGCGCGCGCTGCAGCGCGATCAGAAACCACGGGCGGACATTGTCCTCGTCGGCGCGCTCGTCGCCGGCGAATTTGCGTGACCACGCCAGGAGCGGCCGGAAGAGCAGCTGGTCGTACATGAGGATCACGACCAGCATGACGAGGACGGCATAGCCGATCGCCCCGAGGTTGCGCTGGTCGATCGCGGTGGCGATGTAGGAGCCGATGCCGGGCAGGAGGATGGTCTGGCCGGAGACCGTGATCGCCTCCGAGGCGACGACGAAGAACCAGCCGCCCGAGACCGACATCATCATGTTCCACACCAGCCCGGGCACCGCGTGCGGCACTTCGAGGCGCCAGAAGCGCTGCCAGCCCGAGAGGTGGTACATCCGCGCCGCCTCGATCAATTCGGCCGGCACGGTGCGTAGCGACTGGTAGAGGCTGAACGTCATGTTCCAGGCTTGCGAGGTAAAAATCGCGAAGATCGCGGCGCATTCGACGCCGAGCAGCCGGCCCGGAAACAGCGCGATGAAGCCGGTCACGGTGATCGACAGAAAGCCGAGGATCGGCACCGATTGCAAGATGTCGAGCACCGGGACGAGAATTTTCTCCGCCTGCTGGCTCTTCGCCGCGATCGCCGCATACACCAGGCTGAACACCAGCGAAGCGACGAGCGCGGCGCCCATCCGTAGGACCGTGCGCAGGGCGTATTCCGGCAGCCGCCAGGGATCGAGGCTCAGCGGCAAGGCATCGCCCGGCTGATAATGCGCGCCCATCGCCATGCCGCCCCAGGCGACCAGCGCCAGCATGCCGATCACCAATGGCAGCGCGACCAGATCCCAGGCGTTCGGGCGCAGCCGCGACGGCCAGGCGATGAGGGGCAGACCCCAACGCTGTTCCATGACCCCGATGCTGCCGGTTGCTGTCGGTGGCGCATCCTTAGCCCAACCCTCGGCGGGCGGCGAGAGGTAAATCCGGCGCGAAGCCGGCTCGATGCGGCTTGACTAACAAGGCGGACGTAGCGGCCAATCGCGAACTCGCCATTGGCGATCGATGCGACGAGGGAGCCTGCCGGGTGCGGCGATGACTGTAGCGCCGACGAGCAACGCCGACCTACTGCACGAAACGTGCGCGCGGGGCAGCGCGCTGCATGCGGCGGGGCGCTTCTCCGAGGCGCTGGCCGCCTTCGATGCCGCGCTGGCGATCGATCCGCGCCGTGGCGAGGCGCATCTCGGGCGGGGCCAGGCGTTGCGACAGATGCGCCGCTATGAGGAAGCGGTTTTAAGCTATGACCGGGCACTCGCGATCAGCCCCGGGCTGGTTGCGGCGTTCAACAACCGCGCCCTCGCGCTGCAGGATATGCAGCAGTTCGAGGCCGCCCTCGAGGGCTTTGACCGGGCGTTGCGGATCGCCCCCGACAATGCCGAGATCCGTTTCAACCGGGGTTATCTGCTGCTGCTGCTCGGGCGCTTCGCCGAGGGCTGGCCGGAATATGAGTGGCGCCGCAAGCGGGCAAATGCCGAGCACAAGCCGTGGGCGCGTCCCGAATGGCGCGGTGAAGATATTGCCGGCAAGCGGATTCTTTTGCATTGCGAGCAGGGCTTCGGAGATACGCTCCAGTTCGCCCGCTTCGCGCGCCTGGTCGAGGAGCGCGGCGCGCAGGTGATCCTCGCGGCACAGCGAAGCCTCGGAGCCCTGCTGCGGCGTCTCGATTGCACCGCCACAATTGTGCAGCCAGGCGAGACATTGCCGGAATTCGATCTG
>DATGFP010000054.1:0-21294 GCA_035309005.1 Allostellaceae bacterium
TACCGACCGCTTGCGCCCTGCCTGAGCAGAAAAACTCCGTCCCGATCACCCCCAAATCGCAATCCGACAGCCTCCTGCTGCCCAAACACCGACCCCGACAGGCCTCTTCTACCCGGTGAAACCCTTATGCAAAGGTCCCGCAAAAGCGGGCGTGGCGGGCGGGCGGTGGGGCATTGCGCCCAATCGCCGACGATGACAGTTTAATGACGGTTTTCGGGCGGACACGCGATGTCATTGATCACGGCCACCTTGGGGAGGATCGCGGCGCCCGAGCGACGCACGATGGCGGTCGCCTGCGGCGCGCACGTCCTGCACGACGGCTATACCGACCTCCTCTACGTCCTGTTGCCGCTGTGGCAGGCGGAGTTCGGCCTCGGCTACGCCGAAGTGGGCCTGCTGCGGGCGCTCTATACCGGATCGATGGCGGGGTTGCAGGTGCCGGCCGGAGCGCTCGGCGAGCGCCTCGGCGGGCCGCTCGTCTTGGGGCTCGGCACCGCGCTGGTCGGGATCGGCTACCTGGCGGCCGGGGCGAGCGCCGGTTTCTTCATGTTGACGGTGGCGCTGGTGGTGGCGGGATCGGGCGCCAGCGTGCAGCACCCGATCGCCGCCAATCTGGTGACGCAGGCTTTCACCGGCCGGCGCTCGCGGATGGCCTTCTCGAGCTACAATTTCGCCGGCGACCTCGGCAAGATGGCGGTGCCGGCGGCGACCGCCGGGCTCGTCGCGCTGATGCCGTGGCGCGGCGCGACGACATTGCTCGGCATCTTCGCGCTGGCCGCCGCCGCGGTGATCCTCGCGGTGCGCGGCCTGCCGAGCCGGGCCGCCGAGCCGGTCCACGAGGCCGCGCAGGCGGCGCGCCCGGGAGAGCGACCGGGGGCGGCGCCGAGTGGGCACGGCTTCCCGCTATTGCTCGGGATCGCGATGATCGACAGCGCGACCCGCATGGGATTCCTGACGTTCCTGCCGTTTTTGCTAAAGATGAAGGGCGCCGGCGTGCCGCTGATCGGCGTCGCGCTGACCCTGATTTTCGCCGGCGGCGCCGCCGGGAAGCTGGTGTGCGGCTGGCTCGGGGTGCGGCTCGGGGTCGTGCGGGCGGTGTTCCTGACCGAGGGGCTGACCGCCGCCGGCATCCTGGTGCTGCTGCCGCTGCCGCTCTTTGGCGCGCTCGCGGTATTGCCGCTGATCGGGATCGCGCTCAACGGCACGTCCTCGGTGCTCTACGGCACCGTGCCGGAGCTGGTCGCGCCGGAGAAGCGCCAGCGCGCCTTCAGCATCTTTTATACCGGCGGGATCGGCGCCGGCGCCCTGGCGCCGGTCGTCTACGGCCTGGTCAGCGACCTCATCGACGTGCCGGTGATGATGATGGTGATCGCGGCGATCGTGCTGGTGACGCTGCCGCTAACCTGGCGGCTGCGCCCGGCGCTGCACGCCATCGCCCGCTAGATTTTTTTCCCGCCGAAGAGCCTCGACAATGGCCGCGCGCTCGGCTACGTTCGGAGTGAACAAACCAGGAACCATAAAATGAGCGTCCCCGCCCTCCGCGATCAGGCTGGCGCAGCGCGCGAGCGCTGGCGGGTCGTCGTCGCGCTGCCGCCGCCCGCACAGCTTGCCCTGATGTTGGCCTGGCTCGACGACCATTGGGGCCGTGCCCGGTGGAGTGCGGCGCCGGCCGGGCGCGGCGGCGTGGTCAACGACGCGGTCGCGTTTTATTTCGCCGACCGGGCGGCGGCGCGCGCCTTTATCGGGCGCTTTTGCTGCGGCTATCGCGCATCGCCTTGATCTACGTTATAAATAAAGGCGCTTTTCTGACGGAGATTAACAACGATGGACATCGTCGAGCGGTTGCGCGCCTTCCATGACGAGCTGACGGCGACCCGCCGCGACATCCACGCCCACCCCGAGCTCGGCTTCGAGGAAGAGCGCACGTCCGACCTGGTGGCCGACCAGCTCGCCGGGCTCGGCATCGAGGTGCACCGCGGCATCGGCAAAACCGGGCTGGTCGGGCGGCTGCGGGTCGGCAACTCGCCGCGCGCGATCGGGCTCAGAGCCGACATGGATTGCCTGCCGGTCCTCGAAGCCAACACCTTCGCTTACCGCTCGCAGCACCAGGGCCGCATGCACGCCTGCGGCCATGACGGCCACACCACGATGCTGTTGGGGGCGGCGCGCTACCTGGCGCAGACGCGCAATTTCGACGGCACCGTGCATTTCATCTTCCAGCCGGCCGAGGAGGGGTTGGGCGGCGGCGAGGCGATGGTGAAAGACGGGCTCTTCGAAGAATTTCCCTGCGATGCGATCTTCGGCATGCACAACCGGCCGGGCCTCGCGGTCGGCAAGTTCCAGATCCGCCCGGGCGCGATGATGGCCGGCGGCGCCTTTTTCGACATCGCGGTCACCGGGCGCGGCGCGCACGGCGCGCGGCCGGAATCCGGGGTCGATCCGGTATTGGCGGCGAGCCACATCGCGACCGCGCTGCAATCGATCGTCGCGCGCAACGTGCGCCCGCTCGACACCGTCGTCGTCAGCGTGACGCAAATCCACGCCGGCGACGCCTACAACGTGATCCCCGAGAAGGCCGTGCTGCGCGGCACCGCGCGCTGCTTCAGCCGGGCGACGATGGCCCTCGTCGAAGAGCGCATGCGGCAACTCGCCGAGGGCATCGCCGCCGGCTTCGGCGCCACCGCCAGCCTCGATTTCCGCGCGCTTTTTCCGCCGCTCATCAACGATGCGGACGAGACCCGCTTTATCGCCGAATGCGCCGCCGACATCGTCGGCGAGGACAATGTCAACCGCAACGCCGGCCTCGTCATGGCCTCGGAAGACTTTTCCTACATGCTGGAGCGCGTCCCCGGCGCCTATATCCAGATCGGCAACGGGGACGGCGAGGGCGCCTGCGAAGTCCACAACCCGGGCTACGATTTCAACGACGCCGCGATCCCCTACGGCGCCGCCCTCTTCGCCCGCCTCGTCGAGCGCCGCCTCGCGCGCATGAGCGGCTGAGGCGGCCGCCGGCGCATCAGCTGTAGCGGCGGGCGATGTCCGGAACGGCAGCCAGGCCCTTCTCCAAATCCTCGGCCGCCATCACCGGCACCATTTCGATGCTGGCGTTGAGGCCGAAAAAGAACCGCTCGGCGATCTGCACGATCTGCGAGGAATCCTCCATGTTGACGACGATGAAGCCGCCCCGCTCGCCGTCGGGATAGAAATAGGCGGCCTCCGGCTTCAGCTCGTCCATGATCTGGTGAAAGACTTTCGCGACCTTGCCGTCGCGGATGGCGATGTTGCCGGATGCCACCGGAAACGCGAACTTGACCATGATCCGCATAGCTTGCCTCCCGTTCGGTGGTTGTCGCGCGGCGCTGTCGCGCGCCGCCGCGCGATCATAGCGACGGCGGAGGGGTGTGTCTCACCCCGCCCGACTTTGCCCGGAAAGTGCGGTCATTCCGGGGCGCGGGCGAAGGCCGCGAACCCGGAACCCATATTCCAGAGGCCTGTGTTCCTGGGTTCCGGGTTCGCCGCTTCGCGTCGCCCCGGAATGACAACTGAAGGTGCAGAGCCCATGCACCACTCGGCGGCGCGCCGGAACGGGTTTCGAGCGGCGCCCCGATGCGCTATCGTCGGCGCAGCGAAAGGATATCGCGGTTCACGGGAGGAAGTGCGCAATGGCTAATCTCGGCGTTGAGCTCGATTGTCTCGAAGGCGTCAAGGTGGTGGATTTCACCCAGTTCGAGGCGGGGCCCTCGTGCACCGAAAGCCTCGCATGGCTCGGCGCCGAGGTGGTTAAGATCGAAAACCCGACGACGGGCGACCCGGGCCGCCGGCTGCAACCCGGCAAGCCGGACAACGACCCCTGGTATTTCCACCAGTTCAACGCGAATAAGAAATCGATCACCCTCAACCTCAAATCGCCGCGCGGCCTCGAAATCGTCAAGTCGCTGTTGGCCAAGGCCGACGTCACGGTCGAGAACATGGCGCCCGGTACGATCGAGCGCCTGGGGCTCAGCTACGACGAAGTGAAGAAGATCAACCCCGGCATCATCTACTGCCGCGTCAAGGGCTTCGGCACCGGCAGCCCCTACGAGCGCAGCCTTGCCTTCGACATGATCGCGCAGGCCGCCGGCGGGCCGACCAGCGTCACCGGCGAGGCGGACCGGCCGCCGGCCAAGCCCGGCCCCAGCTTCGGCGACACCGGCACCGGCATGCTGATGGCGATCAGCATCCTCGGCGCGCTCTACAAGCGGCAGAAGACCGGGCAGGGGCGGCGCCTCGAAGTCGCGATGCAGGACGCGATGATCCACTACATGCGGGTGCCGTTCTCGCGCACCCAGGGCAGCGGCAAGGCGCAGGTGCGCAGCGGCAGCAGCCGCTCGGTACAAGGAGGCCTTGTCCCGTCGGCGCTCTATCCGTGCAAGCCCGGCGGGCCGAACGACTACGTCTATGTGTTCTGCAGCCGCGCCAACGCCGACCATTGGCGCCGCCTCCTGAAGGCGATCGAGCGCGAGGACCTGCTCGGCGACCAGCGCTACGATAGCGGCCAGGCGCGCAGCGAGCGCGCCGCCGAGGTCGACGAATTGATCGCGACCTGGACCCGCCAGCACACCAAGGAAGAGGCGATGAAGATCATCGGCGCCGCCGGCGTCCCGGCCGGCGCGGTGTTCGACACGCTTGAACTGATGAACGACCCCTCGCTCGCCGAGCGCGGCATCATGCAGACGATCGAGCATCCCACCACCGGCAAAGTGAAGATGCCGGCCTGGCCGGTGCGCTTCGACGGGTCGCCGCCCCGGGTCAAGCCGTCGCCGACCCTCGGCCAGCACAGCGCCGACGTGCTCGGCTCCTGGCTCGGCATGAGCGCTCCGGAGATCGCCGCCCTCAAGCAGGAAGGCATCGTCTGACGCCATGAGCGATCGGAGCTCGGCGGCGCAAGGCGCCGCAAACGCGACCGGCAACGCCGAGATGGGGCGGTACTGGAACGAGGTCGCCGGACCGCGCTGGGTCGGCCGGCAGGCGGTGCAGGAGGCGCGCAACGCCGAGATGCTGGCGTTGCTCTTGGAGGCAGCCGCGCCGCGGCCGGGCGAGCGCGTGCTCGACATCGGCTGCGGCACCGGCGTCACGACCGAGCCCTATGCCATCGCGGTGGGGCCGCAGGGCCATGTCACCGGCGTCGACATATCGCGCCCGATGCTCGACGCGGCCGGAAAGCGCATCGCCGGGCGCGGCCTCCACAACGTCACGCTGATGCTGGCCGACGCGCAGGTGCACGCCTTTGCCCCGGCATCGTTCGACCTTCTGACGTCGCGGCTCGGGGTCATGTTTTTCGCCGACCCCTTTGCCGCGTTCGCCAATTTGATCGCGGCGCTGAAGCCGGGCGGGCGCCTCTGCATGGCGGTATGGGCGCCGCTCGCCGAGAATTTGCACTGGAAGATCCCCTACGAGATCGCGGTGCGTCACTTGGGACCGCCCGCGCCGCAGCCGCCGCACGCGCCGGGGCCGCACGCCTTTGGCGACCGCGACTACCTGCGGCGCATTCTGGAGACCGCCAGGTTTCGCGATGTCGCGATCACGCCGCGGCACTTCCACATCCACGGCGACACCCCGGCGGCGCTCGCCGAGCACGCCGGGATGTTCGGCGCGGTGCAGCGCCTGATGGACGAGAAGGAGGCGGGCGAAGAGGCGCGCCAGGCGATCGTCGACGAGACCGAGGCGGCCTTTTCCAACTATGTCGAGGCCGACGGCACGGTGCGGCTGCCCGCGACCTGCCTGATCGTCAGCGGCCGCCGAGCCGGCTGAAGGGCGGTCTAGCTGAAGGGCGGGCTGAACCCGCCGGCGCCTCCATACCGTGCCCGCGTAGCTGTCACCACCGCCCGAGGGTTGTCGCGGCCGGGCGAAATACGCAATGGTGGCGCGAGCATTGGCACTTTCAGCGAGAGCACCCGACCGATGAAGCTCGATCAAGCGGTCAATATCGAAGACCTCCACCGGATGGCGAAGCGCCGGCTGCCGAAAGTCGCCTTCGATTTCATCGAGGGCGGCCTGGAAGACGAGCGCGGCCTGGAGCGCAACACCGCGGCCTTTCACAAGCATCATCTGCTGCCGCGCTATCTGGTCGACGTCTCGACCCGCGACCAGACGCAGACGATTTTCGGGCGCAAGTTCAATAGCCCCTTCGGCATCTCGCCGACCGGCGGCGCGGGCCTCTTCCGCCGCGGTGCCGATCTGATGCTGGCCGAAGCCGCGGCCGACGCCAACATCCCCTACATCATGTCGGGGTCGAGCAACGATTCGCTAGAGGCGGCGATCCGCGTCGCCCCCAACAACGCCTGGTTCCAGCTCTACGCGGCAAAAGACGGCGCGATCTCGGAGGACATCATCCGCCGCGTCGCCGACGCCGGCCAGCAGGCGCTGGTGCTGACCGTCGACGTGCCGGTGCATTCCAAGCGCGAGCGCAATATGCGCAACGGCTTCGCCAACATCCGCGGCAACTGGATGAAGGCGGCGCTGAGCCTCAAGCCGGCGCTCCTCGCCGAGGCGATGACGCATCCCGGCTGGGTCATGGAATACATCCGCCACGGCGGCACCCCGGCCCTGGAGAATTGGTCGCCCTATGCCGGCGAGGGCGCGACGGCGGAGGATACCGTCAAGTTCAACCGCGCCCAGGTGCCAGCGCACGCGCAGACCTGGAAGGATCTGGAGAAATACCGCCGCCTCTTTCCGCGCAACCTGATCGTCAAGGGCATCATGCACCCGGCCGATGCGGTGCGCGCCGCCGAATTGGGCTGCGACGGGATCATCGTCTCGAACCACGGCGGCCGCCAGCTCGACCAGGCCCCGGCCTCGCTCGACGTGTTGCCGGCGGTGAAGGCGGCGGTCGGCGACCGCATGACGGTGATGCTCGACAGCGGGGTGCGGCGCGGCGCCGACATATTGATCGCGCTGTGCCTCGGCGCCGATTTCGTGTTTTTCGGGCGCCCTACGCTTTATGGCGCGGTCGCCGGCGGCTTGCCGGGGGTCAAGAAGGCGATCGACATCTTCCGCGGCGAGATCGACGCGGTGATGGGACAGATCGGCTGCCCGAGCCTCGGCGACCTCGGCCCCGACTTCCTGTGGACCGACGACTGGCCACGCAACCGCTGACGCTGGGTCCAGGTCACGCCAGCGCGGCGCGGAAGCCGCCGGCGGCGCGCTGGCGCAGCACCAGGAAACCGACCAGCGCCAGGTTGGCGAGGTTAAAGAGGACGCCGGTCGCGAAGGCCGGCGCGTAATACCCGAAATAATCGTAGAGCGCGCCGGCGAGCCAGCTGCCGACCGCCATCCCGGCCATGCTGACAAAGAGCACGGTCGGCACGCGCCAGGCCGCTTCGCGCGACGGAAAGAGTTCGCGGATCGCCACGATATACGCGGGGATGATGCCGCTGAAGCCGAGCCCGTAGGCGGCCGAGATCGCGAAGAGGCTGTGCTCGTCCTGGGTCGTCAGGAAGAGGGCGATCGCCAGCGCCTGGCAGGACGAGGCGGCCAGCACGGTTTTGAGTCCGCCGACCCGGTCGGCCAGCCAGCCCCAGAACACCCGGCTGACAAAGGCGCTGCCTTGCAATACCGACAGCATCGCCGCGCCCTGCGCCGCCGGGATGCCGATATCGCTGCAGAACGCAACGAGATGGCCCTGCGGGATCGCCATCGGGATGCAGCAGCAGAACCCGGCGACGCACAGCACCGCCAGGACCGCGTTGGGCCGCATGCCGAGGACGGCGCGGTGGCGCAGGTGGGCGTCGTCGTCGAACTCGCCTGCGACCGTCGGCGGGCGCTGCAGGAAGAAGGCGGCGAGCGGCACGACGACCACGACGATCGCGCCAAACCCGGCCATCGTGGCGCGCCAGCCATAGCTCGCCATGGCATGCTCGAACAGCGTCGGCCACGCCATGCCGGCGATGTATTGGCCGGACGAGATCAGCGCCAGCGCGGTGCCGCGCCGCCGGTCGAACCAGCGGCTGACGTAGACGATGAGCGGCGGATAGAGCGCGCCGTTGCCGAGAAAACCGACGAAGAGGGCGTGCCCGACGAGCAGCGCCGTCAGGCTGCCGCTGGCCGAGATCAACAGCCCGACCGCGATCATCGCGGCCCCGAAGCTGACCGTGACGCGCACCCCGAGGCGCTCGGCCACCTGGCCCATCACGATGCCGCCGAGCCCGGTGCCGAGCCAGCCCAGCGCGCCGGCGAGCGCCACCACTTCGCGCGACGTGCCGAGGTCGGCGGTGATCGGCTTCAGCCCGACAACGGCCAACAGCGGCGAGCCATAGGAGATCGCCAGCAGGCCCAGCACGAGAGAGGCCGCGATCCACGATTCGCGCGATTCGATGCTGCCGGCCGGGCTACCTGCCACACTGGCCGATATGGCGCGTTCCTCGCCGACCCGGCGCGGTGTCGGTCCCGTAAGTTCGCTCACCGCGCGGCGGCTCCTGCCCTAACCTGCCGTTTTTTTGAACAGCGGGCCTGTGATAGCGCGCCGGGCGCCTTGCCGGCAATCGCGGCGAGGACAACGCTCCGTTGCAGCGATGCTGCTAATGCAGCGTCAGGGAGTGCTTGAAATGGCGAAAGCGATTGGCGGCGGTGCGGCTGCTTTGCTTGACGTTGACCGAATGCAGCGGCCCTTCGATGTTGGCTTTCCAGAATTCGAGAAACTTGTGCAACTCGGGAAAATCCGGCGCGAGATCGAATTTTTGCCAGATGAAGGTCTGCAGCAGGGCCGGGTGGTCGGGCAGGCGGTAGACGATCTCGGCGGTGGTCAGGCGGTAGCCGCGCATCTGCAATTCGTAAAGGGTCACGTCGCGCACCTTCGAGGTTGCGTTGCCCTGGCTAACGAGCATGGCCGCCACGCCGCTCCGTTGCAACAGGAAAGCGTTCATGAAAACAGCGCTGTAGCAGCCGTGGGTGAATTGTGCTGCCAGCATGCCCGGGTGCCGCGCGGTCCTTGAAGCGGGGGCGTTCAAGGTTAAATATTGCAGCAGCGAAACCCCTGGTAATCGGCGCCGTTTAGATGGACGGCGCAGTACAGCATCCCTAAGGCTTTCATCGCGATGAACCGGATTCTGTCGGCGTTCCTGTTGGGCGCCGCCATCATGCTGGCGTCGGCGCCGCCCTTGGCGCGGGCCGCGGCGCCGATCCCCGAAGTCGGCGGCGCGGTGCCGAGCCTCGCGCCGATGCTGGCGCGCATCACCCCGGGCGTCGTCAACATCGCGGTGCGCGGCCGGGTGCGCGAACAAAACCCGCTGCTGCAGGACCCGTTTTTCCGGCGGTTTTTCAGCCTGCCGCAAAACCAGCAGAGCGAGGAGCGCGAGACCCAGGCGACCGGCTCGGGCGTCATCGTCGACGCGGCGCGCGGTTATGTGTTGACCAACGGGCACGTCGTTGAGAACGCGACCCGCATCGAGGTCACCACCAAGGACAACCGGCGGCTGACCGCGCGCCTCATCGGCCGCGACGCCGACACCGACGTCGCGGTGCTGCAGATCCCGGCCGAGCACCTGACCGCCGTGCCGATGGGCGATTCGGACCAGTTGCAGGTCGGCGATTTCGTGCTGGCGATCGGCAACCCGTTCGGCCTCGGCCAGACCGTGACCTCGGGCATCGTCAGCGCATTGGGCAGGAGCGGCCTCGGCATCGAGGGCTACGAAGACTTCATCCAGACCGACGCCTCGATCAACCCGGGCAATTCGGGTGGGCCGCTGGTCGATTTGAAGGGCGAATGCGTCGGCATCAATACCGCGATCCTGGCGCCGGGCGGCGGCAATATCGGCATCGGCTTCGCGGTGCCGATAAACATGGCCCGCCGCGTCATGGAGGAGCTTGTCCGCTACGGCGAAGTGAAGCGCGGCCGCATCGGGGTGGCGATCCAGGATTTGACGCCCGACCTCGCGCAGGCGATGAAGACCGGGCATACCGAGGGCGCCGTCATCGCCCGCGTCGATCCTGCCTCGCCCGCCGAGCGCGCCGGGCTGCGCCGCGGCGATCTGGTGGTCGCGGTCAACGGCATGCCGGTGCACAGCGGAACGCAATTGCGCAACACGATCGGCCTGACCAGCATCGGCAGCAACGTCGCTCTGACGATCGACCGCAGCGGCTCGGAATACAGCCTCAACGTGCATGTCGAGCCGACCGGACGCGCCGCCGCGGCGCGCCAGAAGCCCTGAGGCGGGGGCCCGGAATGGCGACGCAAACCCCCTACGAGGTGCTCGGCGTCAAGCGCGACGCGACCGCCGACGACATCCGCAAGGCCTACCGCAAGCTGGCGAAGCAATTTCACCCCGACCTCAACCCGGGCAAGCCGGTGGCCGAGGCGCGCTTCAAGGCGGTGACGGCGGCCAACGACATCCTCTCCGACCCCGAGAAGCGCGGCCGCTACGACCGCGGCGAGATCGATGAAAGCGGCGCCGAGCGGCCGCGCTATTCCTACCGGCCGCATGCCGAGGGCGCGCAGGGCTGGAAATATCAGCCCCAGGGCGAGATCAATCCCGAGGATCTCGACGAACTGTTCGCGATGTTCGGTCGGGGTGGCCGGGGCGGTGGTCGAGGCGGCGCGCGGGGCGGGAGCCAGGGCGCTCGCCAGGGGGAGGGCTTTGCGATGCCGGGGCCCGACCGCCATTTCACCCTGACGATCGATTTCGCGCTGGCCGCGACCGGCGGCAAGCAGCGCCTCGCGCTGTCGCCCGAGGAATGGCTCGACGTGACGATCCCGCCCGGCATCGAGCAGGGCCAGGTGCTGCGCCTCAAGGGCAAGGGCGGGCCGGGCTTTGGCGGCGGCGCTCCACCGGGTGACGCGCTGATTGAGGTGCTGGTCGCGCCGCACCCCTACCTGCGCCGCGACGGCGACGACATCCATCTCGAATTGCCGGTCAGCCTCGCCGAGGCGGTGCTCGGCGCGCGCGTCGCGGTGCCGACCGTGACCGGGCCGGTGACGATGACGATCCCGCCGGGCTCCGACACCGGGACCCGGTTGCGGCTGCGCGGCAAGGGCATCCAGCGGCGGCGTCAGGGGGCCGCTGCGGCGGGCGACCAGTACGTCACGCTAAAGGTCGCGATCGGCGCCAGCGGCGATGCGGAATTGGCCGAGTTTCTCCGCGGCTGGGCCGAAAAGCATCCGACAGAGCCGCGCCGCGACATGGCCGCCGGCCTCAGCGACAAGGCGACGCCATGATCGGAATCGACGAATTGCTCCGCCGTTGCCGCGGGCTCGACCGCATCGAGCTGGCGCGCTGGGTCGAGAACCGCTGGGTGCGGCCGGAGGAGCCGGGCGAGGGCGGCGGCTGGCAATTCCACGAAGTCGACATCGCGCGGGTCGAGCTGATCCTCGACTTCCGCCGCGAATTCGCGATCGACGACGAGGCGATGCCGGTGATCCTCGGCCTGATCGACCAGGTCTACAGCCTGCGCCGACAGATGCGCCGGCTGTGCGACGCGCTCGAAGCGCAGCCGCCCGATATCCGCGACGCAATCGGCCGCGCCCTGCCGCCGCCGCGCCGCCGAAGCGGATTGTAAATATTAGTCGGCGTGCACCGCTGCGAAGGACCCGAATCGAGCCACCGCAGACTTCGATCATTTCCGCCCCTACCTTGAAGCCAGCCTGCGGGTCGATCGCCGCTGACCGGGTCGGTGGCGGCCCCGCGATGCCGCGTCAGCCAGGCGGCAGCGGAACGGCGAGATAACAGCCGAATTCCCTGGCGAAATCGACTGAGACGCGGGCGTGCACGCGGCCCTGGCGGTCGAGCAGCTCGGCGTGATCGGCAAGCGGCACGATCGCGCCATGCCAGACATTGGGGTGGATGTAGAGGCCGCTCCTGCCGTCGCACCAGAACGCGGTGAAATGCTCCGGCCGCACATCGTCGCCGGGCAGCGCGAGCGGCACGATGAAGCTCTCGCCGTGCAACGGGAAGAACAGCTGGCCGCCGTCCGGGTGGTAATTCGCGCGCCAGACCAGCGCCTCCCGGCGCGGCTTGGCGCCGCCCTCGCTCGCCGCCTCCTCGGGCCAGGTGCTCCAGGCAAAGAGATAGCTGTCGCCCACCGCGTTGTTGCGGGCGTAGAGGGTGTCGCCGCGCCACCAGAACTCGAAGATGCCCTCGGTCACGCCGCCCTGGTCGCCGGAATTGGCGTCGACCGGCCGCCAGCCCTGCGGCGGCCAGCGGACGATCTCGATCGGGAAGCTATCAGGCTGCTCGACGAGGCAGCCGTAGCCCTCGAGAGCCGCCGCGCTGGCGGCGACCAGCTCGGTGCGATGCACCCGCCGCACGCCGGTCGTCGGCACATAGGCGATCTCCGCTGCGATCCGTGCCGGGTCGAAATCCTGCATGATTGATGCTCCCGTTATTGATGCTCCCGTTACTGATGCTCCCGTTACTGATGCTCGCGTTCAGGCGAGCCGCGCGCGGATCAGCGCCGACAGGCGCTCGGCGGCGATGACGATGACGAACGTCACGATCAGGTACAGCGACACCAGGCGGTACTGAAAGAGGCTCATCGCCGAGAACAGCTCGAAACCGATGCCGCCGGCGCCGACAAAGCCGAGCACCAGCGACGAGCGGATGTTCTCGTCCAGCCGATAGAGCGATATTCCCGCCAGCGAGGGCAGGATCGATGGGATGACGCCGTGGGTGAAGACCTGTACCCGCCGGGCGCCGGTCAGCGAGAGGGCATCAATCGGCGCCATGTCCATATGCTCGATCGTCTCGGCGAAGAGGCGCCCCAGCATGCCGATCGAGTGCACCGAAAGCGCCAGCGCGCCGGGAAACGGCCCGAGCCCGACGGCAGTGACGAAAAACAGTGCCCACACCAGGTCGGGAACCGCGCGGGCAAAGCCGATCACGCCGCGCGCGGCATAGTAGAAATAGCGCGACGGGGTCACGTTGGCGGCGGCGATGATCGCCAGAGGCAGGGCCAGCACGACGCCCCCAAGCGTCCCGAAGACCGCGATATCGACGGTCTCGAGCGCCGGCCACCACACCAAATCGATCTTGGCGAAATCGGGCGGCGTGGCGCGCCGGACGATGTCGGCCATGCCGTAAACGCCGGTGATCAGATCCTGCGGCCGCGCGTGCACGACGACCGCCGACTGGATCACGATCAACACGAGAGCGAGCAGCATGACCAGCCGCAGCGCGAGGCCGAACGCCCCGGCCCAGCTGCGCTCGGCGAGCGACGGGGCCGCCGCGAAGCTCACGCGGCCTCGCTCAGATAGAGCCGGCGCACCGCCTCGCGCGGCAATTCGCACGACGGCAGGTCGAAGGCGATCCGCCCGTCGCGGATGCCGACGACGCGATCGGCGTAGGTGTAGGCCAGCTCGACCTGATGCAGCACGCACAACACCGCGAGGTTGTCGTCATGCGCCAGGTGGCGCAGCAGGCGCATGATGTCGCCGGCCGCTTCCGGGTCGAGGCTGGCCACCGGCTCGTCGGCGAGCAGCACCTGCGGGCGCTGGGCGAGGGCGCGCGCGATCGCCACCCGCTGCGCCTGCCCCCCCGACAGCGTCGCGGCGCGCTGCCCGGCGAGCGCGGCAAGCCCAACTTCGTCGAGATGGCCGTAGGCGGCGCGACGCTCGGCGGCGGGCAGGCCGCCAAGCGCCGTCCACAGCCCGCGATGGCGCCCGAGCGCGCCGGTCGCGACGTTGGCAAGCACGCTGCGCCGTCCGACCAGGCTGGCGTGCTGCCAGATCATCGCCAGGCTCAGCCGCGCCTGGCGCAGCCGCTCGCCCGACAATGGCGCGAGGTTGACCTCGCCGAGCCAGATTTCGCCCTCGCTCGGGCGCAGCATTCGCGTGATGCAGCGCAACAGCGTCGTCTTGCCGCTGCCGTTGCCGCCCAGCACGACCACCAGTTCGCCGGCCGCGACGGTCAGGTTGAAATCGGCCAGCGCCAGCTTGCCGTTGGGGTAGCGCATCGCCAGGCGGCAGACCCGCAGCATGGGGCGGGCGGGCTCAGCTCAGCTTCTGCAGGTCGATGTGCAGCGTCTTGACGAGGTCGCGGATGCCGTTGTAGGCGCCGTCGGTCTGCGGCACCAGCCGGGTGATGCCGGCCCCGACCATGATCTTGCGGTCGGCCGGGTCGAGCGACGACAGATCGAGGTTCTGCAGCACCTCGGTGACCTTCGCCTTGAAATCGGCCGGCAGGTCGCCGCGCACGGTGAACGGGTCGGTCGGGATCGGGTCGGATTTCCACAGGAAAACCAGGTCGCCATCCTTGTAATGGCCGCGCTGCTTCGCCGATTCGAGCTGCTCGCTGTTGAGTTCGCCGGCGTCGACCTTGTGGTTGTAGAGCGCCTCGAACGACGAGGTGTGGCTGCCGGCGAAGATCCCCTTGATGTCCTTGTCTGGGTCGAGGCCGCCCTTGCTCAGCCCATAGGCCGGGAACAGGTGGCCCGAGGTCGAGGCCGGGTCCGCGAAGGCGAAACTGCGCCCCTTGATGTCGGCCACCGTCTTGATGCCCGAGGCCGGGTAGGTGACGATGCTGGCCCAATAGGTGTCGGGCTTGCCGTCGGCGGTGCCGAAAGCGGCGACCGCCTCGGCCTTCGCGACCTGATGGGCGAGCACGTAGCCGAGCGGCCCGAATTCGCCGATCTCGAGCTTGCCGTTGCGCATCGCCTCGATTTCGGCGTTGTAGCTGGTCGCGACGAAAACTTCGACCTTGCAGCCGAGCTTGTCGCCGATCAGCTTGCCGAGCTTCTGGTAGATCGGCACCAGGCGCGCCGCCGTATCGTAGGGTTCGACGCCGAAGCGGACGGTGCCGTCGCCCGGGCAATCGGCCGGCGCGGCAACGGCTGCGGCGGTATTCGCAATCCCCAGGGTGACGACCCCGGCGACGATCCATGCGACGATCCATGCATAGCCTCGCGGCATCTCGTTCTCCTTCTGCGGCAGGGGTTGAGGCGGCGGGGGCCGACCAAAACCGCGCCTGTTAAACATCCGGTCGATGAAGCTATCGTGACGAATGGATGACGATCGTGGGTCGCGCGGCAAACGGCCGGCCGTCGCCGCGCGCGAGCGGCAGGTGTCATCCGGCTGTCACAATGCTCGGATATCTGCTCGGCGCGTGACCTCGTTTTCGCTCGACCAGGCGGCGCTTCCCACCGGTGCCACCAGGGCAACCGGAGCCGCCCGAGCCCTCGGCGCGCGCCGGCAAGCGGCTTTCGTGCTGCTCGCCCCCTCGTTGCTTTTCCTGTTGGGGTTCACCTATTGGCCGCTGTTGCGGGCGGTCGGCGACTCGTTCGTGGTCGGACGCTTCGCCGATCACCATGCGCTCGGCTTCGACAATTACCGGCGGCTGTTCGGCGATCCGCATTTCGCGCGCGCCGCTTGGAACAACGGGGTTTATGCACTCGGCACGATCGTGCCGAGCCTTTGCCTCGCGCTCGTATTCGCGCTGGCGCTGCGCCAATCGACCCGGCTCAACGCCGCCCTGCGCACGCTCCTGGTGATGCCCTTGCTGATCCCCTTGGTCGCGGCGGCGGCCTTGTTCAGCTTCATCCTGCTGCCGGGCGACGGCCTACTCGATTTCTACCTCGCCCGGTTCGGCATGGGCATGGTCAATTGGCTCGGCAATCCCGACTTGGCGCTCGGCTCGGTCATTGCGATCACGGTATGGAAGAACACCGGCTATTACATGCTGTTCTTTCTCGCCGGGCTGGCCGCGGTGCCGCAGGATCTGCTTGACGCGGCGACAATCGACGGCGCCGGCGCCGTGCGCCGCTTCCGTGCGGTGACCCTGCCGCTGCTGGGGTCGACGTTCGGCTTCGTGGTGCCGATTGCGCTGCTCAACGCGCTGACCCAGATCGACCACATCATCACGACCACCCAAGGCGGGCCCTCCGACGCGACCAACCTCCTGCTCTATTACATCTATCAGCAGGCAGCGCAGAATTACGATTATGGGCTCGCTTCGTCGGCCACGGTGATCAGCGTCGCGGCGCTGCTGGCCTTGGCGGTTATCTCGTTCCGCACCCTCGAGCGCCGGGTCCACTATGAAAGCTAGCGGGCGCGTGGCCGTGTCGATCGTTGCCGGCGCCGCGGCGGCGCTGTGGGCGGTGCCGTTTGCCTGGATGGCCGTCGCGTCCTTGCGTCCGGGCGTTCCCGCCGACATCGCCTCGCTGACGCCGGCAGGCCCGTTCGGGTTCGGCAATTTTGCCGCGGCCTGGCAGAGCGGGAATTTTCCGCTGTGGTATCTCAACACCCTGTTGCTGTGTGGCGGCATCCTCTGGGTGCAGCTGGTGACGGTCAGCGCCGCCGGTTACGCCTTCGCGCGCCTCGACTTTCCGGGGCGGGACGCGCTCTTCGTGCTGTTCCTGGTGCAGCTGCTACTGCCCCCGGCGCTGTTGATCGTGCCGAACATGACGACCCTCGTCGCGCTGCACCTTTACGATACCTTGCCCGGGGTCGCGGCGCCCTACTGCGCCTCGGCCTTTGGCACCTTCCTGATGCGCCAGACCTTCCGGGCGATCCCGCGCGACTACGAGGAGGCGGCGATGCTCGATGGCGCCGGCATCGCGGTGCTGATCCGGCACGTTCTGTTGCCGCTCGCACGCCCGGCGCTGGTCGCCTTCGCGATCGTCTCGGTGACCGCTCATTGGAATGAGTTTCTGTGGCCGCTGATGGCGGTGTCCTCGCCCTCGAAGCAGGTCCTGACGGTCGGGCTCGCCTCCTTCGCCTCGGGGTCCGAGGCCGGCTCCGCCTGGGGCATTGTGGCGGCCGGCACGTTCCTGGTTGCGGGTCCGCTACTGGTTCTGTTCCTGGTTTTTCAGCGCCGCTTCGTTTCGTCGTTCGTCTTCTCGGGCATCAAATAACAGGGGGAGAAAGACATGGAGCCGATCACACGACGCACCGCGCTTGCCGGCGCCCTGGCGATCCCGGCGGCCGCGGCACTGGCGGGGACGGCGCGCGCCGCTTCCCCAACCGAGATCGAGATGTTCTTTCCGGTGCCGGTCCAGGGCATGCTCGCCAATGAGATCAAGAGCCTGATCGACCGCTTCAACACGGAACACGCCGAGATCAAGGTCACCGCTGTCTATACCGGCAGTTACGACGACACCAACCTTAAAACGCGCGCCGCGATCAAGGCCGGACGCCCGCCCGGCGCGGTGATCATGTCGGCCAATTTCGTCCGCGAATACGTGATCAATGGCGAGGTTGACCCGTTCGACCCGCTGATTGAGAAGGACGGCAAGAAGCCGGCCCTCTACATGGACGAGTTCTGGGCCGCGCTAAAGCCGAACGCGGTGATCGACGGCACGGTCTACGGCATCCCGTTCCAGAACTCGACGCCGCTGCTCTACTACAACGTCGCGGCGTTCAAGGATTCCGGGCTCGACCCCGACCGTCCGCCGGCGACTTGGGCCGACTGGATCGCCGCGGCGAAGGCCCTGACGAAGCCCGACGGCCAGCGCTGGGGATTGATGTTCCCGGCCACCTACGACTATTGCGGCTGGATCACCAGCGGCCTGGTCATGTCGAACGGCGGGCAGTACTTCAACCACGATTACGGCGGGGAAGTGTACTACGACACGCCGAGCGCGATGGGCACGCTGATGCTGCTCGACACGCTGGTCAATCAGTTGAAGGTGGTGCCGGCCGGCGTGTCGGACGCCAATGCGTGCACTGGCGCATTCTTCGCCGGGCGCACCGGGATGATGGTGCTGTCGACCGGCTCGTTGAGCTTTGTACGCACTAACATGAAATCGCCGTACCGCGTCGCCTTCATGCCGAAGAACGTGCGCAACGCCGCGCCGATTGGCGGCGCCTCGCTGATCCTGCCGAAAGGCAACTCGGCGGAGCGCCAGGCCGCCGCCTGGACGCTGATCCAGTGGCTCACCAGCCCGGAGATCGCCGGCCACTGGAGCCGCTTCACCGGCTATTTCGCGCCGCGCAAGGCAGCCTACGACCTGCCGGCGATGAAGGATTATTTGCAGCAGCATGCCGACGCCAAGGTGGCCCTCGACCAACTGGTCTACGCCGTGCCGTGGTTCGACACCTACAACACGGTTGCGGTCCGCAAGGCGATGGAAGACCAGGTTCAGGCGATCCTGTCGGGCAAGACCAAGCCGGCCGAGGCGGTTGCCGCGGCACAGAAAAGCGCCGACGAATTGCTGCGTCCCTATGTCGAGAAGACGGCGCTGCGGGCCCTCGGCTGACCGCCAAGTTCGCGCGTCAGGTGGGGGCCTGCGGCCGCGTGTCGCGGTGCGCCGGGTAGACCTCCTCGATCACATCGTCGATCCAGTGCTCGGTGAGCCCCGGGACCTCGACGATGGCGGCGCGGCATTGCCGGCCGAGGAATTCGTAGCGCACCGCGCCGAGGCGTTTGTCGCCGGGCATCGGCGGCAGGATGCCCGGCCCGCCCAGAAACGCAGCGGACGGCCCCCAGATATAGCGGGTTCCGCGATGCGTGAAATCGCGCGCCTGGTGCAGGTGGCCGCTGGCGATCAGCGCCACCCGATGACGCCGCCCGAGGGCCAGGAGCTCGCGCCGCGCGCCCGGCCGCACCGACCAGTAGCCGGTATCGCCCTCGTCGGGGTTCTCGATGAACAAGGGGCGGTGCAGGAACCATGCGAAGCGCCGGCCCTTTGCCGCGTCCATCACGCTTTGAAGCCAGGCGAGCTGCACGTCTTCGTCGGGTTCGCCCGAGCCCATCAACATCGCGTCGAGCCCGATCAGCCGCCAGCCTTCGATATCCTCGAACCAGCGGTCGCGCCCGAAATGGCGGATCCACCGGGCCACCCGCTCGGCGTTCACCGGCTGGTGCCGATGGTTGGCATCGCCGACATCGTGGTTGCCGGGCACTGCACGAAAGGGCACCCCCAGCTGGTTCAGCAGCCCGGCGCAGTGCTGCAGGTCCGCTTCGCTGTCGGCGCCGTCGATCGTCACGTCCCCGGTGTGGATGACAAGTTGCGGGCGTTCCGCCGAAATCCACGCCGCCAGCGGCGCCCAGTTGACGGTGAAATGCGATTTATGCGGGCTGAGATGCGTATCCGAAATCTGGATCAACCGAAACAAGGTCTGCCCCACCCGAATCGCCGCTTGATGCGGCGCCTTTATCGCGCGCGTTGACACCCAAGTAAACCCCGGTCGGCGCCACAGCAGCGATATTCAACTCGGCACAAACACAGCAATAATGCGGCTCGCGAGCGTTCGTTTGCCGTTGTAACCGAATTGAATTTGAAGCTCAACAAAACTGCCATGACGATCTGCTACGGCGGCATTGTTTTAGGAGGCAGAGGGAGGGAGAGTGCAGCCCACCGCCCAATCCAAATTCAGCGGCGCGTTCTTTAGCGGCTGGCGCCGCTTTTTTTACGCCTCGCGGCGGCTCCCGCGCAGCCGCGGCGCGAAACCCCTTGTCGAGCAAAGAACGGCGTCGCGCATCGACCCGATCGCATTGACGATCATGGCAGTGGACCGGCTAGGTCCGGCAAGGCTGCGCGCGGTCTTTCACGGCGTGCCGGTCACCATCGCGGCGCCTGATGCCGAAACCGTGGAGATCTTCCGTGCCGCGCTGGCGCAAATGGCAAAGGTGCGGCCGACCGATCGGCTCATTAGGGTGGAGCTCGCCGCCGAACGGCAGCGGGTCGGGTTGGCGACAACCTCGCGCCCGGGTCGCAGCCTCTAATGCCAGTGTCGATGCGGCAGGCCACGGCGATCTGGACCGAGCACGCCCTATTCTTTCGCCACTGGCTCCAGCGCCCGCTGGCGATTGGGGCAGTGCTGCCGAGCGGGAGGGCGGTGGCGCGCGCGATGGCGCGCGAGCTGCCGGCACCGCGCGGCGGCGTGGTGCTGGAGCTCGGCGGCGGCACCGGCGCCCTGACCCAGGGGCTGCTGCAGGCCGGCTGCCGGGCCGACGAGTTGATCGTTGTCGAACGCGAGCCCGCGCTGAGCGCGGTGCTGCGCCGGCGCTTCCCGCTGTTGCGCATCCTCGAAGCGGACGCGCGCGAGGTTGGCGCCCTCCTTGCCGAATTGCGGATTGCGCCCCTCGCCGGCGTCGTCTCGAGCCTGCCGATCAAATGGTTCGACCTCGCCGACCAGCGCGCCGTCATCGACAGCTGCTTCGCGTTAATGGGCCCGGACGGCGTCTTCCTGCAATTGACCAACGCGCTGGTTTCGCCCCTGCCGATGCGCCCGCTCGGCATCGTCGGCGTCGAAGTCGCCCGCGTGTGGACGCAGTTTCCACCCGTCCAGATCTGGCGCTATCGCCCTGCGGCCGCGGCGGGAGGCGAGCGGTGACGGGCGGCACCCGTTTCGCCGATTACCGCACGATCTGGATCTCCGACGTGCATTTGGGCACGCGTGGCTGCAAAGCCGAGATGCTGCTCGATTTCCTGCGGCAAAACGAGTCGGGTCGGCTTTACCTGGTTGGCGACATCATCGATGGCTGGCGCATGCGGCGATCGTGGTACTGGTCGCCAAGCCACAGCGAGGTCATCCAGCAGATCCTGCACAAGGCGAAGGCCGGCACGGAGGTCTTCTACATCCCCGGCAACCACGACGAGTTGCTGCGCGACTACGTCGAGCTCGAGGTCAGCGGCATCAGGCTGGTCAGAAAAATCGTGCACGTCACCGCCGACGGTCGGCGGCTCCTGGTTGTTCACGGCGATGATTTCGACGGCGTGGTGCGCTACGCGCGCTGGCTCGCGCTGCTCGGCGACTGGGCCTACGACCTGACGATCCGCCTCAACCACGCATTCAACCTGCTGCGCCGGCGCTTGGGTTATCCTTATTGGTCGCTGTCCGCCTACCTCAAATTCAAGGTCAAGAACGCGGTCCAGTTTATCGGCGAGTTTGCCGAAGCGATCGCGACCGAGGCGCGGCAGAGCGGCGTTGATGGCATCGTCTGCGGCCACATCCATCACGCCGAGATCCGCGATGTTGGCGGCGTGCTCTATTGCAACGACGGCGACTGGGTCGAAAGCTGTACGGCACTGGTCGAGCATTTCGACGGCAAGCTCGAGATTGTCCACTGGATGGAACTCCGGGCGTTCGATCCGCTGACCCGGGAACTCCGACCGGCCATGCCGGTCGCCTGAGCACCATGACGAAGCCGGCCGGAGCGGGAGAAGCATGATCGAAACCGCCGCCGCGCCGTCCTTCACTGCCGTGTCGGGCCCGGCCCCGCACAATCCGATCCCGCAGGCGAGCATGCGCATCGCCATCGTCACCGATGCCTGGCTGCCGCAGACCAACGGCGTGGTCCGCACGCTGATGGCACTCAAGCACGAGCTTGAACTGGTCGGTCACGACGTGCTGATGGTGACTCCGCAGCAGTTCACCACCATTCCCTG
>DATGFP010000055.1:0-19614 GCA_035309005.1 Allostellaceae bacterium
TTCGAGCTTCAAGAGGCGCTCCTGCGAGGCGCGGTCGGGCTCGGCCTTCAAGGCCTCGCGCTCGATCTTCAATTGCATCGCGCGGCGGCTGACCGCGTCGAGGGCCTCGGGCTTGCTGTCGATCGCCATGCGCACCCGCGACGCGGCCTCGTCGACGAGATCGATCGCCTTGTCGGGCAGCCGGCGGTCGCCGATGTAGCGCGACCCGAGCTGCACCGCCGCGACGATCGCCGCGTCGGCGATGCGCACGCCGTGATGCACCTCGTAGCGGCTCTTGAGGCCGCGCAGGATCGAGACCGCGTCATCAGCCGACGGCTCGTCGATCGTCACCGGCTGAAAGCGCCGCGCCAACGCCGCGTCCTTCTCGATGTAGCGGCGGTATTCGTCGGGGGTCGTCGCGCCGATGCAGCGCAGTTCGCCGCGCGCCAGGGCCGGCTTCAGCATGTTGGAGGCATCGATGCCGCCGTCGACCCGGCCGGCGCCGACCAGCATGTGCAATTCGTCGATAAAGACGATGATCTGGCCGGCGGCGGCCTGGATTTCGGCCAATACCGCCTTGAGGCGCTCCTCGAACTCGCCGCGGAACTTGGCGCCGGCGAGGATCTGCGTCAGATCGAGCGCCAGCACCCGGCGGTCTTTGAGGCCCTCCGGTACGTCGCCGGCGGCGATGCGCTGGGCGAGGCCCTCGACGACCGCGGTCTTGCCGACCCCGGGCTCGCCGATCAGCACCGGATTATTCTTGGTGCGCCGCGCCAGCACCTGCAGGGTGCGGCGGATTTCGTCGTCGCGGCCAATGACCGGGTCGAGCTTGCCGTGATGCGCCTCCTCGGTCAGGTCGCGGGCGTATTTGGCGAGCGCCTCCCAGTTCTGCTCGGCCGACGGCTGGTCGGCCTTGCGGCCCTGGCGCAACTTGTCGACCGCCTCGGCGAGGCCGGCGGGGTTGACCCCGGCGCGGGTGAACAAGGCGCGCAACGCCGGCTGCGCCGCGAGGCTCGCGAGCAGGCGCTCGGCGGTGACAAAGCGGTCGCCGCCGGCGCGCGCCGCGTCGCTGGCGCCTTGCAGTACGGCGGCCAATTCCGGCGACATGTAGATCGGATGCGGGCCCTCGCCGGTCGCTTTCGGCAGCCGCTCGAGGCGTTCTTCGACCGCGGTTTTGAGGAGATCGGGGTCGCCCCCGGCATCGCGCACCAGACGCCGGGCGAGGCCCTCGCCGTCGTCGATCAGCGCCTTCAGGAGATGCTCGGGTAACAGGTTTTGCTGGCGCCCGGCCAGGGCGTCCATCTGCGCCGCCTGCAACAGGCCGCGCGCCCGCTCGGTAAAATTCGCGAAGTCCACGCTTGGCACTCCGTCCCACAATTCCCGCCCTGCAAAAGGCACGGGAAGCGCCCGGCTTGGTCCGCCCGATGCGCGACCGCTTTGAGCGCCGGAGCCTCAGATGGTAATTCACCGGCCGGCTGTCAATTGCTTGGCAATGCTTGGCGAATTGCGCGCGAGACAGCGGCGGGACGCGATGATTATCGGTAATTTGGCTAAAATTAAGCGAAAACCGGCGGCGAAAGCCCGTGCCGGTCTGCCGGGGTAAGGTTAATCTTGCTTCAGGATTTGCGGCCTCGGACCGGCGAAAGAAGCGCCGCGAGGCCGCGACAGCCAGCACCGCACGGATGACCCCAGAGCCCGACATCGACACCCCTTCCCTGGCCGCGTTCGTCGCGCAAATTCCGGCGGCGGTCGCGTGGTTTGACGGCGAACTGCGCTACCTCGCGGCCAGCGCGGCGTGGGCCGCCGCCTTCGGAATTTCCGCTGAGAGGCTTGCCGGAGAGCGCCACGGCGCGCTGAGCGAAACGGGCCAGGCGGCGCTCGCGGCGGTGCAGCAGCGCGCGCTGGCCGGCGAAACCGTCGCGAATCATCCGATCGCCGCCGTCGACCCGGCTGGGCAGATGTGGCCTGGCCGCCTCAGCGCACAGCCCTATCGCGGGCCGAGCGGCATCCTCGCGGGGATCATCGTGGCGCTCGATATCGCGGCGGCGGGCGCCGAGGGCGCCACCGCTCCCGGCGCCGCGATCGGCCTCGCCGAGCGCCAGGCATTTGCCCGGCGGCTGCGCGACGCGCTCGCCGATGCCGATCCTGAGCGCGGCGACAGCGTCGTCTTCGCGATCAACCTCGACCGCTTCCGCGGCGTCAACAGCCTCTACGGCACCGCGATCGGCGACCGGGTGCTCGAAGTCACCGCGGGGCGGCTGATTGCCGGCACCCGGTCGCGGCTGCCGGGCGAGCCGGCGGTGGCGCGCGCGACCGACCTCGTCGCCCGGCTCGGCGCCGATGAATTCGGCATCATCTGCGGCGCCCCGGCGTTCCCGATCGGCGAAGCGCACGCGCTCGCGGCGCGGCTCTTGCGCGCGGTGCAGCACCCGATCACGGTCGGAGAGCATTCGCTGCGCCTGACCGCCAGCATCGGCTTCCTCGTCCTCACCGCGGCGCACCGGCGCGAGGGTGATGTGCTGCGCGACCTCGATCTGGCGCTGCAGCACGCCAAGTCGCTCGGCCCCAACAAGGTGGTGGCGTGGGAGCCGACGCTGACCGCGGCCGCGACGCGGCGCTATTCGCTCGCCGAGCAGTTGCGCCAGGCCTTTGAGCGCGGCGAATTCATCCTGCACTACCAGCCGGTGCTGCGCCTCTCGGACAACCGCATGGTCGGCGCCGAAGCCTTGCTGCGGTGGAACCACCCGAGCGAGGGGCTGGTCGCCGGCGCGACCTTCGTGCCGATCCTCGAAGAAACCGGGCTCATCCTCGAAGTCGGCAGCTGGACGATCCGCGAGACCGTCCGCCAGCTCGAATCGTGGCGGGTGCTCTATGGCCGACACGTCATCGACTGGGTCAGCGTCAATCTCGCGGCCCGCCAGTTCAGCGATCCCGAGCCGCTGCTGGCGACCCTGCGGGCAATCTTCGGCGGCGGATTTTCACCCGACCGCCTGAAGCTCGAGATCGCCGAGACCGCTTTTATGCGCGACCCCGACATAACCCGCGCGGTCCTCGCCGAACTGGACAAGCTCGGCATGCGGGTCGCGATCGACGATTTCGGCACAGGCTATTCCTCGGTCAACAGCCTGCGCCACTATGCGATCGACGCGATCAAGATCGAGCGCGAGTTCGTCGCGCAAATCGGCACGATGGACGGCGAGCGGCTGGTGCAGGCGCTGCTCGACATCACCCGCATGTTCGGCGCCGCGATCGTCGCCGAGGGCATCGAAACCGAGGGCCAGCGCGAGTTTCTGCGCGAGGCGGGATGCGATCTCGGGCAGGGCTATCTGTTTGCCGAGCCGATGGACGGCGCGCTGCTCGGCGCCTACGCGCTGACCCATGCGGTGGAAACCGACCGCGCGCCGCCGCCCCGCCCGGCCGGCGGGCCGGCTAATCCTCCGACATCAGCCGGTCGGTTACCGGCAGCGTGATCCAATGCGGCGCGTGGCGGCTGGCCAGCGCGACCAGGCGGTTCATCGCCCCGGTGATGACGACCCGGCGGCCGGCGACGAGGCCGCGATAGCCGAGCCGCGCCACCTCTTCCGCTGACATCATCCGGCGCAGCCGGCGGGCCATCAGCGAGTTGCCGGCCCCGGCGACCGCGAAAAAATCGGTGGCGGTCGCGCCGGGGCACAGCGCCGTGACGCTGACCCCGGTGCCGCGCAACTCGTAGGCCAGCGCCTCGCTAAGGCTCAGCACGTAAGCCTTGCTGGCGAAATAGGCCGCCATGTGCGGCCCTGGCTGAAACCCGGCGACCGAGGCGACCAGCATGATCCGGCCCCGCCCGCGCTCGACCATGCCGGGCAGCAAGAGCCGCGTCAGCTCGCTCAGCGCGACGATGTTGACGTGCAATATCTCGGCGATGCGCGCCGGATCGGAGCGGTCGAAGCGGCCCGCCGCGCCGAGCCCGGCGTTGTTGATCAGCACGTCGATCGCGAGGCCGCGGCTCGCGATGTCGTGCGCGAGGCGCCCCGCGGCCCCGGGCCTCGCCAGGTCGGCGGCGACGACGGTCGTGGCGGCGCTGAGTTCGCGCAAATCGGCGGCGAGGACCTCCATCGGCGCCAGGCTGCGCGCGGCGAGCACGAGGTCGTGGCCGTGCCGCGCCAGCTCGCGCGCCAGCGCCGCGCCGATGCCGCCCGACGCGCCGGTGACGAGGGCGAGAGGCCGCGCGGCGCTGTCCATCCGCTCCCCGGGGCGCTCAGGCGCGCAGCCGCACCGGCGGTACCTCGCGCGGCACGAGGAGGTCGCAGCCGGTGGTCGCCCTGACCTCGTCGACCGTGACGCCGGGGGCGATCTCGCGCAATGCCATGCCCTCCGCGGTGATCGCGAACAGGCCGAAATTGGTGATGACGAGGTCGACGACGCCCTTCGCCGTCACCGGGATCGCGCAGCGCTCGACGAGGCGCGGCGCGCCGCGGCGCGTCGTCTGCTCCATCGCGACAAAGACGTGTTTGGCGCAGGCCGCCAGATCCATCGCCCCGCCGATGCCGCCGCCCTGCTGGCCGGCCATCTTCCAGTTGGCGAAATCGCCGTTGGCGGCGACCTCGTAGGCGCCGAGCACGGTGACGTCGATGCGCCCCGAGCGAATGAGGCCGAACGAATCGGCGTGATGCACGATCGCGGCGCCCGGCCTGAGCGTCACATGCTGCCCGCCGGCGTTGACGAGGTGCAAATCCTCCTTGCCGGCGCCGGTCAAGGGGCCGTAGCCGATGACCCCGTTTTCGGCATGGAAGATGATCTCCCGGTCGCCGAAATCATAATTCGAGCACAGCGTCGGGATGCCGATCCCGAGATTGACGATCCAGCCGTCCTCGAATTCCATCGCCAGCCGATCGCACATCTGCTGCCGGCTCAGCCCCTTCGCGTCGCTCATGCCGCCTTCCTCCATACCCGGTCGTTGACGCAAAGGACGCAATGGATACGCGATGGTCGCGAAGACTCACAGTCCATTGACCAGCCTCACGATCCCGTCGCGCATGTGCGCGACATTAAAATTCAGCAGGAACCCAGCGATCCAATTTTTTTCGAGTTCGTACGCCAAACACGTTTCATATGCGCTTTCGAGCAATCCAGGCCCGACGGCCGAATGGACCTTCATCGCCGCGCCGATGATCGCGTGCCCGATGTCTTCTTCGGTCACCTTCGCGTCCTTCGCGTATCCGTCGCGTCCTTTGCGCTACCTGGTCTTTTCGGCTTCCAGTTTCGCGACCTCGGCCGGGCGCATCGGCCACCAGCCTGCGGGGGGCGGCGGGATTTTGACCATGCGGTGGACGTAGATGCCGGGGAGGTGCACATCGTCGGGGTCGATCGCGCCGCGGGGGAGAAAATCCTCCTCGACCTCGACGATCGTGACCTTCGCCGCCATCGCCATCAGCGGGTTGAAGTTGCGCTGCGAGCGGCGGAACAATAGGTTGCCGGCGTCGTCGGCCTTCCAGGCGCGGATGAATGCGTAATCGAGCGGCAGCGCTTCCTCCAGCAGGTATTCGCGGCCGTTGAAAACCCGCGTTTCGCGGCCCTCGGCGAGTTCGGTGCCGACCGCGGCCGGGGTATAGAAGGCCGGGATGCCGGCGCCGGCGGCGCGCATCCGCTCGGCGAGCGTGCCCTGCGGCACCAGCTCCGCTTCAATGAGGCCCTTATCGACATATTCGGAGAGGGCGAGGCGCTGCGAGGCGCGGGTCGGCGCGGTGAACGAGCAGATCGCCTTTGTCACCTGGTCGTTGCGGATCAGCCACTCCATGGTCGGCGCCTCCTCGGGCATCGTCGCGCCGCCGCGGGTGCCGTTGGAGACGCAGGTCAGCCGCTTCGCGCCCTGCTCCCTCAAGGCGCCATAGAGGTTGATCGGCATGCCGACCACGGCGAACCCGCCGAAGCCGATGACCGAGCCGTCCGGGATGTCGCGCACCGCCTCGGCGAATGTCGCGAAGATTTTCGATTTCGGCATAGGTCCTCCCCCGCCCACCGTCGTCATACCGGCGCAGGCCGGTATCCACAGAGCAACCGCACGAGCGGCTGAACCGTGGGCCCCGGACTGCGCCGGGGTGACGCAATGTATCACCGCAACTGCGTTCCCTCATTGGCGCCGGTCAGGAAGATGTTGGGCTTGAGGAAAATCGACAGCACCAAGGCGCCCCCCGGCGATTTCGCGATGTGGCGGTTGCCCTTGGGGCGCCAGACGTAGTTGCCGGCGGTCACCTCGCCCTCGTCGTCGACCAGGCTGCCCTCGAGGACGAAGGTCTGCTCGACTTCGACATGCTCGTGCAGCGAGAGTTCGGAACCCGGCTGCCAGCGGAACAACGCCGTCAACAGGCCGGTCTCCTTGTCCTCGACCAATATCTTCATGTCGATGCCGGCGCATGGCGTCGGCTTCCACGGCAGATCGTCGACCTTGACGTAGCGCGAGGCCAAAGGCCCCAGCATGTCTTCATTGGCGAGATGTGGCGTCGTCGCGGTCATCGAAATTCCTCCCGATAGGATTAATTCACCACAGAGGGATATACGCCCGTCATTGCGAGGAGCGCAGCGACGAACCAATCTCAGGTCCGGGGTGCGGCGCCCCGAGATTGCTTCGCTTCGCTCGCAATGACGGTAACTTGATTAACGCGGTTGGCGATTCTCTATCGCCGTGATGCTGCGTGGTTGACCCTTTCGTTCACATCAGAAACACGCCCTTGCCGGTGGTTTGGGTGTCGAAGAGTTTGTAGGCTTCCTCGGCCTGGTCGAGGCTCCAGCGGTGGGTGAATAGTTTCTCGACGTCGATCCCCCGGTCGGCGACGAATTGGGCGCACTCGGCCTGGCCCATCTGCGAGAAGGTCCACGAGGCGACGATCGTCAATTGCTTCCGCAGCATGTCGGGGCTGACGTCGATCGTCACCTGGTTGCGCTCGCCGACGAAGCAGGTCGTGCCCCAGACCTTCGTCGCGCGCACCGCGGCGATGCGTCCCTCGGGCTGCGACGACGTATCGAGGTGAATTCGGCGCCGTAGCCGTGCGTCAGGTCCTTGATCGCGCCGACCGGATCGTTGGAGCGCGGGTTGACCGTCTCGGCGGCGCCGAATTCCTTGGCGCGTTGGAGCCGCTCCTCGCTGACATCGAGCGCGATGACCCGCGCCCCCATCGCGCTCGCGAGCTGAGTTGCCGAGAGGCCGACGGGGCCCTGTCCGAAGATCGCGATCGTGTCGTTGCCGGAAACCCGGATGCGGCGCAGCGCGCCGTATGCCGTGCCGGTGCCGCACGAGACCGCGGCGCCGGTGGTGAACGAGAGTTCGTCGAGCAGCGGCACCAGCGTGAACGCGGGCACCTTGAGGTATTGCGCGTGGCCGCCATGGGCGTTGTTGCCGTACACCAGGACCGGCTGCTCCTGGCACAATTGCGACCAGCCGGAGCGGCAGTGGTTGCAGACGGTACAGCCCTTGTAATGGTGCACCATGACGCGCTGGCCGAGCCTGGCCTGGGCCGCGCTGACCCCGGGGCCGATCGCCGCGACGATGCCGCACGGCTCGTGCCCGCCGATGGTCGGCTCGGAGGGCGCGGCGAGGCCGCCGGTCGGGCCGCCGGCCTTCGGGCGGCGATACTGGTGGAGATCGCTGCCGCACATGCCCGACGCCTTCATCTCGATCACAACTTCCCCGTCCCCGGGCGTCGGATCGGGGAAATTCATCAGCTCGAGCTGGCGTTCGCCGGTAAAGACCACCCCGCGCATGCGTTCCTCCTTGGCTGGATATCGGCTCGGCTGGATACCGGTCCGGGCCCTGACATCCCGGTTGCGGCAATGCTAGCATGCGATGCTGGGACGTGTTCAGGCAATAGGGCGGCTTGGCGGGGAGGGGCGAGGGAATGGCACGCTGGATCGGGCCGGGCGTGGCGCTCGGCGCGGCGGTCGCGGCGCTGCTGCTGCCGGTGCGGGCGAGCCTCGCCTGGGGGCCGGAAGGCCATCGCGTCATCGCGCTGGTGGCCGACCACGTGCTGCAGCAGAGCGATCCGGCGGCGCGCGCCAAGGTTCTGGCGCTGCTGGCGAGCGACAAGGGCGACCCTCTCGCCAAGCCCGACATCGCCGGCGAAGCCAATTGGGCCGATGCCTTGGCCGAGAAGAGCCCGGAAGCGCGCACCGCCACCGCGGCCTGGCATTCCGCCCGCCTGGTGGTCGAGCACCCCGACCTTAGCAGCGCCTGTTTCGGCCGCAAGCCGCTGCCCGAGGGCTACCCGGCGAGCCACGGGCCGCAGGACAATTGCAGCGTCGACAAGATCGAGCAGTTCCAGGCGGAGCTGGCGAACCCCGGAACGTCGCCGCACGAAAGGCTCGCCGCGGTGCAGTTTCTCTTGAACCTGGTCGGCGATCTCAACGACCCGCTGCACGCGATCGACCATGGCGACCGGGGCGGCGATTGCGTTGCGCTGGCGATCGGCGGGAAGCCGCCGGTGCGGCTGGCGACCTACTGGCAGGATACGCTGGTGCACGAGGTGGCGGGGGCGGACGCCGCCGGCGGCGCCCGCCGCATCGCGGCGGCGATCCCTGCGGCGGCGAGCGCGAAATGGGCCGAGGGCACCCCGGAATCCTGGGCGCGCGAGAGTTACGAAATTGCCAAGGCGGTGGTCTACAGCTTCGATAGCGAGCAGCCGGCCGACCAGAGCGCATTTCCGGCCCGCCCGGGGCAGGGCGCCGGGTGCGCCGCGACGCCGCTCTACAAAGTGGGTCCCGACTACGAAACCAAAGCGCTGGCGAGCGTCAAGGAGCGCCTCGCGGTGGCCGGGGTGCGGCTCGCGCGGGTGCTGCGCGACGGCATGAAATAGCGCTGGCGCCTCACGGCCGCCGCAGCAGGCGCGCCGCTTCCGGCACCGGGTCATCGGGCAGCTGGCATTCGCGATGGCGCGCCACGGCCTCGTCGATCAGCAGCGACAATAACGCGGTGAAGCCGAGCGGCGGCTCGGCCGCCTCCCACAGGAAATAGCCGAACGAGCCGGGGCACGGGTTGACCTCGTTGAGCCAAGCCTCGCCCGTCGCCGCGTCGCAATAGAAATCGACGCGCGGCGCGCCGGCGCCGTCGAGCGCCTCGAACGCGGCCAACGCCCAGCGCCGCAGCTTATCCTTCAGCCCCTCCGGCAGCGCCGGGTTGATCTCGCGGGTCAGGGACAGCATGCCCTGGCTATCGGCCGCGTCGCCCTTGACGCCGCTTTTGCCGCCCCCGCCCGAGAGGTATTTCTGGCGGAAATCCAACAGCTCCTCGGCGCGCTTCGGCTGCTCGATCGCGGAAGTTCGCGGCGTGCCGTCGCGCCGCATAACCGCCAGATTGTATTCGACGAGGTTTGGCACAAAGGGTTCGATCAATGCCTGCGCGTCGAGCCGGAAGATCGCCGGCAGCAGCGCCCGCACCTCCGCGATGCTGTCGGCCTTGCCGACCCCGATGCTGCTGCCGAGATGCACCGGCTTGACGATGCACGGAAAGCCGATGCCGGCGAGCAGGGACCCCAGCGAATCGGCGCTCGGCAGCCCGCCCGCTTTGCGCGGCACGAGCGCGAACGGCAACAGCGGTATCTCGAGGCCGCGCAACAGGCGCTTGGTCGCGACCTTGTCCATGAACACCGAGGATGCAAGCGTGCGCATTCCGGTGTAGGGCAGGTTGGCGATCTCCAACAGGCCTTGAATCTGCCCGTCCTCGCCGCCCAGCCCATGAAACGCCAACAGCGCGACATCGAATTCCCACACCGCGCGGCGACCGAAAAGGCCGCCGCGCTTTGCCGCGAGAAGGCCGCGGCCGGGCTCATCCAGCGACAGCGCGACTTCGCTCAATTCGCCGGCGACGCGCGCGTCGGGCAGATAGTTGCGGCGCTCGGCGAGCGGCTCGCCGACAAACCACCTTCCTTGCGGGTTTACATAGACCGGGAACGCGCTGAAGCGCTCCTGGTCGAGCGCCTTCAGGGCCTGCAGCCCGGTGATGACGCTGACATCGTGCTCCGGCGAGCGGCCGCCGAGAAAAACCGCGACGCGGGTTTGGCTTCCGCTCGGCATCCGCACCCCCCAGCCGTTGCGCTGCCGGCAAGCTACCTCTCGCGGCGCACCCGGCACAATTGCCGGTGGGCGGCGGCGTGACGGCCGAGATCGTAGAGGCCGGCGGGGCCGAGCTGGCGCTGTTCCGCGTCGCGGGCGATTCGCCGCCAGGGGCGCCGCTGTTGATCTGGGCGCACGGCTGGGGGCACACCCACCAGGCGCTGCTGCCGCTGGCCGAGGCGATGCGCCGCCGGGCCCCTTCGATCCTCCTCGATCTGCCGGGCTTTGGCGCCTCGCCGCCGCCGCCCGGCGCCTGGAGCACCGCGGACTATGCCGATGCGATCGCCGAATGGCTCGGGCGGCTCCCGGCCGGGCGGCGCATCTGGGTCGCCCATTCGTTCGGGACCCGCGTCGGGCTGCAGCTGGCGGCGCGCCATCCCGAGCTCCTCGCCGGCCTTTTCCTCGTCGCCGCCGCCGGGCTGCCGCCGCATCGCCCGCCCGGGGCGCGGCTGCGCGTCGCGGCGCGGCGCTGGGCCTTCCGCCTGTTGCGGCGACTGACCCCGGAGGGGCCGGCCCGCGAGCGGCTGCGCGAGCGCTTCGGTAGCGCCGACTACCGGCAGGCCGGGGCGCTGCGGGGGGTGCTCGTCAAGGCGGTCGGCGAAGACCTGAGCGCGCCGGCGCGCGCGGTGCGCTGCCCGGCGGTGCTGCTCTACGGCGAAGATGACCGCGAGACACCGCCCGAAATCGGCCGGCGCCTCGATGCGCTGATGGCGCAATCGCGGCTGATCGTGCTGCGCGGCTTCGACCACTGGACCGTCTTGACCGAGGGGCGGCACCAGATCGTCCAGCGTCTCGGCGAATTCATGGAGCAACTGGCGTGATTACGCTCTTTGCCCTTGCTTCTTTCGGCGTCTTCGCGGCCCGCCGGCTCTTGACCTACCTGCATCTCTTCCAACAGGAGGAATACGATTGCCCGCGCTTCCTGCGCTGGCTATTGCACAGCGGGGCGTGGGACCGGCGGCTGTCGCTCGCTCTCCTGGCGATCGGCGCGGTGCAGCCGTTGGCGCCCGCCAGGGTGGTGCCGATTTGGGCCTTCACGGTTTTGGCCGGGGTCGCCTGCCTCGCGGTCGCGGCGATCGAGCGCGATCCCCGCAAGACCGCCAAAAAGCCGCTGGCGATGACCGCCCGCGCGACGCGGATCTATGCGCTCGCG
This sequence comes from Allostellaceae bacterium, assembly GCA_035309005.1. Taxonomy (GTDB): domain Bacteria; phylum Pseudomonadota; class Alphaproteobacteria; order ATCC43930; family CGMCC-115725; genus DATARH01. The sequence continues at coordinate 11,213 of DATGFP010000055.1, forward strand.
CTGCTGCTGAGCCTGGGCGCCGGGCTTGCCGCGATGCTGGCGAGCCGCTTCGTCCTGCCGTGGATCATCGCGGTGCAGCTGGTGCCGCTCGCGCTGGTCGCCGCCAACCTCTTGCTCGCGCCGGCCGAGGCGATGGTGCAGCGCGGCTATTGGCGCGAGGCGCGCGCCAGGCTGCAACAGGTCAACCCGATCGTGATCGCGGTCACGGGCTCCTACGGCAAGACTTCGGTCAAGCACATCCTCGGGCACGTCCTCGAAACCGCCGGGCCGACGTTGATCACCCCCGGCAGCGTCAACACCGCGATGGGCATCGCGCGCGTCATTCGCCAGCGCCTGCAGCCGCAGCACCGCTATTTCGTCGTCGAGATGGGGGCTTACGGCGAAGGCTCGATCCGGCGGCTGTGCGCGCTGACGCCGCCGCGCGTCGGCATCATCAGCGCGATCGGCAAGGCGCATTACGAGCGCTTCAAATCATTGGACGCGGTGGCGCGCGCCAAGTTCGAGCTGGCCGAGGCGGTGCGCGACAACCACGGGCGGCTGATCGTCGCGGCCGACGCGCTCGAATTTGCCTGGCCGCGGCAATTCGTCGAGCAGCACCGCGAGATCGCGGTGACGGTGGGAGCCGATGCCGTGGCCGATTCCGGGGCCGATCTGGCGATCGCCGCACTCCGCCAGGAGCCCGACGGGATCGTCGCCGACATAAGCTGGCGCGGCGCGGCGTACGAGCTGCGCGCCCCGCTATACGGCCTGCACCAGGGGCGCAACATCGCGCTCGCCTTCGCCGCCGCGTGTAGCCTCGGCCTCGCGCCGGAGGATGTCGTGGCAAGCTTGCGCAGCACGCCGCAGATCGCCCACCGCCTCGAGGTCAAGCGCCAGGGCGACGGCGCGATCGTGATCGACGACGCCTACAACTCGAACCCGGTCGGCTTCGCCTCGGCGCTGGCGCTGCTCGACGATTTGCGCCGGCCCGACGGGCGGCGCATTCTGGTCACGCCCGGGATGGCCGAGCTCGGCAGCGAGCACGAACCGGAGCACGCAAGGATCGGGCGCCTCGCGGCCGAACACGCCGACGTGCTGCTCGCCGTCGCGCCGCACCGCGTCGCGCCGCTGGCCGCGGCGTTCCACGCGGCGGCGCCTGAGCGCGAAATCGTCACGTGCGCGGACTTCGCCGCCGCGCGAGCCTGGCTCGACGCCAATCTCGGCGGCCACGACGTCGTGCTGATCGAGAACGACCTGCCCGACATCCTCGAGCGGCAATTGCGGCTATGATCGCCGCATCCGGCTCCAGTCGACCTTGTCGGCGAGCTTCATGCGCGTGCCGGCCGCGGGCATCGGGTATTTGAGGCCGCTGGCGCAGTTGAACAGCACCGCGCGCTCGCCCGGCCGCACCCGCCCGTCCGCCGCCGCCGCCTTGTAGGCGGCATAGGTCGCCGCGCCTTCCGGGCACAGCAGCAAGCCTTCCGCGGCCGCGACCTCGCGCCACGCCCGCATGATCGCCTCGTCATCGACCGCGATCGCGAAACCGCCCGATTCACGCACCGCCCGCAGGATCAGGAAATCGCCGACCGCCTGCGGCACCCGGATGCCCGCGGCGAAGGTGTGCGCGTCGGGCCAGCGCGGCGCATGCTCGTCGCCCGCTTCCCACGCCTTCACCATCGGGGCGCAGCCCGCCGCCTGCACCACCACCATGCGCGGACGCTTCGCGCCGATCCAGCCGAGCGCCTCCATCTCGGCGAAGGCCTTCCACATGCCGATGATGCCGGTGCCGCCGCCGGTCGGATAGAAGATCACGTCGGGCATATGCCAGCCGAGCTGCTCGGCGAGTTCGAGGCCCATCGTCTTCTTGCCCTCGATGCGGTAGGGCTCGCGCAGGGTCGAGCAGTTGAACCAGCCGATTTCCTTCTCGCCCTCAGCGACCAGCTTGCCGCAATCGTCGATCAGCCCGTCGACGAGGAAAACCTCGGCGCCCTGCATCGCGATCTCGCGGACATTGACCTCGGGCGTGTCGTCCGGGCAGAACACCGTGGCGGCGATCCCGGCGCGCGCGCAGTAGGCCGCCATCGCGGCGCCGGCGTTGCCGTTGGTCGGCATCGCCATCGCGGTGACCCCGAGCTCCTTCGCCATCGACGCCGCCAGTACCAAGCCGCGCGCCTTGAAGGACCCGGTTGGCAGCCGCCCCTCGTCCTTGACCAGCAATTCGCCGCCGGAATGCGCGAGCCGCGGCAGCGCGACGATCGGCGTCACCACCTCGCCGAGCGACAGCACGTTTTCGGGGCGGCGCACCGGCAGCAGCTCGCGGTAGCGCCACAGCGTCTGCGGCCGTTCGCTGAGCGCCTCGCGCGGCAGCGCCCGCTTGACGCCGTCGAGGTCATAGCGCACCAGAAGCGGCCGCCCGGCGCGCGACAGCCCATGCAGCCGGTCCGCCTCATAGCGCTCGCCGGTCAGCGAGCATTCGAGGTGGCTGACAAATGTCGGCAGATCGCCGCCGGTCCACGCAAGTTCAGACATTCTGGTTCCTGCTGCCCGGCTGCGTTCCGACAACGGAGAAACCGTAGCGGCTGCCGTGGCGGTTGGCAAAGCGGCCGATCCGCTGATCGTATGTTACGAGGGGGCAGCCATGCTCGATTGCGGTGCCTATCAGCAGCCGGTCCGCAGGATCGCGATGCTCGAGCTGGTGCAATTCGTAGCCCCGGGCGGCAGCCCGGTGGTCCAGCGGTGCCGCTTCCACGCCGGGATAATCGAGGAACCGTTCGACCCAGGTTTCGACCGGAACATCGAGGGCGAGCCGCCCCGAATCCACAAGCAAAGCGATCTCCCAGACCGATACCGCGCTTAACAGGATCGTCCCGCCGTCTTGCCAATGCCGGTCGATGGCCTCGCGGGTAGAGGGTCGCAGGCGCGGGTCAGCGCCCTCAAGCCACAAAGCGATGTGCGTGTCGAGCAACACCCCCACTCACCGTTCGATCTCGCGGCCGCTCTCGGCATCGGGCTGGACATCGAGCGCCGGCGCGATTGGATCCACCCCTTCGCGAAAGCGAACCGATCCCGCATGCCTGCCGAACAACGAGCCCGCGCGGGCGTCCTGCTCAAGCCAGCGCCTGACGGCCAAAGCAACAGCTTCCGTTTTGTTGCCGCCGGTGAATGCGTCGGCTGCCCGCTCGATGTCCGCGACCACATCGGCGCGGTTGATCGTGACGACGCTCGGCCTACCCTGGGGCGGCGAGCTCAGCCCTTTGATATAACGCTTTTTCGGCGTTCCAACGGTGACATCGGCGCGCGGCGGCCGGCCGAGCCTGATCGAGCGCTGTTTCATTGGGTCCTCTTCATTATGTCATTACTTATATAATGCCATAGGAATCAGCGCGCAACATGCTACAGCACCGCTTCAGCGATGATGCGCAGCGCGGCGGCATCGGCGCCGACCAGGACCAGGGAGCCGACCCAGTGCTTTTTCGCGATGTCCTGCCAGACTTGCAGGCGCTCGCGGATGCGGGCCGGGGGGCCGACCAGCGAGATTTCGTCGATCAGCGCGTCGGGCACCGCGGCGGCGGCTTCCTCGCGCTTGCCGGCGAGGAAGAGGTCCTGGATTTCGGCGGCGGCGGCCTCGTAGCCGATGCGCTTCGTCAAATCGTTGTAGAAATTGGCGCCGCGCGCGCCCATGCCGCCGATGTAGAAGGCGAGGCCGGGCTTCAGCGCGTCGCGGCATTTTTGGATGTCGTCGCCCATGCTGACCCGCACGTAGGGCGCGTTGTCGAAATCGCCGAGGTCGGGCGATTTGCCGGCCTTCTTGCGCCCCTCGACGATCGGCTCGACGATCGCCGCGGCCTTTTCCGGCGACATGAAATAGGGCAGCACGCCATCGGCGACTTCGCCGGCGCAGCGCAGCCCGGCCGGCGAGATCGAGGCGGTGTAGATTTTCAGGCTCGGGTCGCCGTGGAGGATGCTGCGCAGCGGCTTCGCGAGCCCGGTGGCGCCCGGCCCCCGATAGGGGATGTCGTAATGCTCGCCGTGAAATTCGAGCGGCGCCTTGCGCTCCAGCACCTGGCGGATGATCGCGGCGTATTCGCGCGTGCGCGCCAAGGGCTTGCCGAACGCGACGCCGTGCCAGCCCTCGACGACCTGCGGCCCCGAGGGGCCGATGCCGCAGAGAAAGCGGTTGCCGGACAATGCCTGCAAGGTCATCGCGGTCATCGCGGCGCAAGCGGGCGTGCGCGCCGGCATCTGCATGATGCTGGTCCCGGCCTTGATGCGGCTGGTCTGCGCCAGCACCCAGGCGACCGGGCTGACGGCGTCGCTGCCGTAGGCTTCGCCGGCCCACACCGCATCAAAGCCGAGCCGCTCCGCCTCCAGCACCAGCGCCATGTCGATCCCGGCATGGTTTGGCAGGAACTTGATCGTCGTGGAGAGCTTCATCGCCCCCTCCACCATGCCTCGCATGGTCCCCCTCCCCCGCGTTGCGGGGGAGGAACAGCCTGGTTCCTCCCCCGTGAAACGGGGGAGGTGGCGAGCGGCGCGAGCCGGAGGGGGCGCGTCATGCCAGCATCCCCTCGCCGGCCTTGGCGATGCGCTCGACCGCGGCAAACCAGTCGGAAAGCTCGCGTTCGGCCGGCTCGACCAGCACATGCCCGACCCCGACCGCTGCGTAACCCTCGATCCGGGCGCGCAGCGCGCCGGCGTCGCGGCCGTCCCAGCCGTGGCGCAGCGAGACCCTGAACTCGGGCTCCGGCCGCGCCGCCCGCAGCCGCGCGACGAACGGCGCCGCCTGCTCCGGGGTGCAGCGCGAGCCGTGCCAGCCGTCGAGCCGCGCGGCGCGCGCCAGCGCCGGCTCCGAGGTGCCGCCGATCCAGATCGGGATCGGCTTTTCGGGCTTCGGCAGCATCCGCATGTCGTCGATGACCGCCGGGATGGTCTTCGCCGCGAACGACACCGGGTCCTCCTGCCACACCGCGCGCATCATCGCGATGCCCTCGTCCATCCGCCGGCCGCGCTCGCGGAACGGCACCCCCAGCGCGGCGAATTCATCCTCCATCCAACCGACCCCGGCGCCGAGGATCAGCCGGCCCGCCGACAGGTTCTGCAGCGTCGCCAGCTCCTTGGCGAGCGGCAGCGGGTGGCGCATCGGCAATACCAGCACGCTGGTGCCGAGCCCGACCCGGCGGGTCGCGGCGGCGGCCCAGGTAAGGGTCAGCACCGGGTCCCAGAAGACCGCCGAGGGCGGGTACATGCGGTCTTTCGGCACGATGATGTGCTCGCTGACCCAGACATCGGCGAAGCCGAGCGCCTCGGCCTGCACCGCGGCGTCGCGGATCGCCTCGGCGCTCGCCTTCTGGCCGATATGGGGCAGATGAATGCCGAGCCGCATGGGTCGCCCTCCCTCGCTGATGCGCGACGCAGGGTGATGCGGCCGGCCCGCCGGCGCAAGAGCGCGCGCGGATGGTCTTGCCGCCCGTCGGCCTCGGGTTCATGCTGCGGCGACAGCAAGCAAGCGGGGGATCGCGATGAGCGCTCTGCCGGAAGACGGCCTCGTTGCGGTCGTCAAGCGCGACTGCCCGACCTGCGTCATGGCCGCGCCGGTACTGGGCGAACTGGCGCGCCGCGCCGGCATCGTCGTCTACAGCCAGGATGATCCGAGCTTCCCCGACACGGTGCCGCTGCGCGAGGACGATCTCGGGCTCGAAATCTCGCACCGCCTCAAGATCGAGATCGTGCCGACGCTCATCCGCTTCGCCGGCGGGCGCGAGATCGCGCGCACCTATGGCTGGGACCGCGCCGAGTGGGAACGCCTCTCCGGCCTCGGCGATCTCGGCCGCGACCTCCCGGCCTCGCAGCCCGGTTGCGGCGCCCGCAACGTCGAGCCGGGGGTCGTCGAGCGCCTGAAGGTGCGGTTCAACGAGACCGGGCTCAAATCGCGCCGCATCGAACTGGGCGAGGATGAGGACACCGAAGAGGCGATGTTCGCGCGCGGCTGGTCGGACGGGCTGCCGCTGGTGCCGCCGACCGAGGAGCGCGTGCTGCGCATGCTCGACGGCACCGCGCGCGACCCGCAGGAGGTCTTGGGCCTCGTGCCCCCGGCGCTCGCCGCGGCAACGGTGGAAAAAGTCGCGATCAACGCGGTGATGGCCGGCTGCAAGCCGGAATACCTGCCGGTCGTGCTGGCGGCGGTGGAAGCGGTGCTCGACGAAGCCTTCGCGATGCACGGGGTGCTGGCGACGACGCAGTTCGCCGCCCCGGTGGTAATCGTCAACGGCCCGATCCGCCGGCAAATCGGGATGAACGCCAAGGGCAACGCACTGGGACAAGGCAACCGCGCCAATTCGTCGATCGGCCGGGCGCTGCAGCTGGTCATCCGCAACATCGGCGAGGGGAGGCCGCAGGAGGTCGACCGCGCCACCCTCGGCAACCCCGGCAAGCTCTCTTACTGCTTCGCCGAGGACGAGGAGGGTTCGTGCTGGGAGCCCTTATCGGTCGAGCGCGGCTTGAAGCCGGGGGTCTCGGCGGTCACGGTCTTCGCCGGCTTCGGGCTGCAGGGCGTCGTCGACCAGAAATCGCGCGAGCCGGAAAGCCTGGCGCGCAGCATGGCCGCGTCGCTGAAGGCGATGCAGAGCGTCAAGCTGGCGCCCGCCTGCGATGCGATCCTCGTCGTCTGCCCCGAGCACGAGCGCACCTTCCGCGAAGCCGGCTGGTCGAAGGCGCGGCTCTACGAGGAACTCTACCGGCTGTGCGAAATCCCCGGAGAGGAATTGGTCGCCGGCGCCAAGGGGATCGCCGAGGGCGGCCCGCCCTCGCTCGCCGGCACGACGATCAACAAATTCCGCCCGGGCGGCCTCCTGATCGTCCGCGCCGGCGGCGGCGCCGGCATGTTTTCCGGCATCATCGCCGGCTGGTCCTCCGGCGCCCGCGGCAGCGTGCCGGTGACAAAAGAGGTGAAGAACTGAGTACCGAAGTCAAAGTGTATTGCGTAATGGCTTGTCCAAAACCGCATTCCCGGCGTAGGCCGGGACCCACCGATCCGACGATGGAGCTTCTGCGGAGTGGGTCCCGGCTTGCGCCGGGAATGCGGAATTGTTTCAAGCCTATCACGCAAATCGAAACGCACCGATCCAGCGGTGCGACGCGGCTCGGCTCGGGCGTAACAATTCATGGAGGAGTTTGAAATGACCGTGCTGCTCGATCCCACGTCGGAGCGAAGTCCGACATTGCGGCCCCGCTTGCCCCGGCCCGACAAGCTTGACGGGCTGACGGTGGGGCTGCTCGACATCTCGAAGCCGCGGGGCGACGTATTCCTCGATCGCCTCGAGGAGCGGCTCGGCGAGCGCGGCGTCGCGGTCAGGCGCTACATGAAGCCGACCAACGCGAGGACGGCGCCGGTGCCGCTGCAGCAGCAGATCGCCACCGAGGTCAACCTCGTCATCGAGGGGCTGAGCGACTGAGGGTCCTGCATATCGTGCTGTACGCATGACATGGCGGAACTCGAGGCGCGCGGCATCCCGACGGTCGGGGTGGCGACCACCGAATTCATCCAAGGCGCGGAGGCGCAGGCGAAGTCACTCGGCACCGACCCGGCGCTCGTTTTCATCCCGCATCCGGTGCAGGACCGCACCGACGACGAGCTGAAGGCGCTCGCCGACCAGCATTTCGAGGCGATCGTCGCGCTGCTGGTGAAATAGAAGGCGTCCCCGGCGGCCGGCCCTCAGTCGGCGGCGGCGCGGGCGAGGGCCGGCGCGCTCGCTCGCGCGCCGCTGACCAGCCGGGCGATCAGCGCCGCCAACTCCTGCTGGCGATAGGGTTTCGCCAGCCGCGGCAGGCCGAGATCGGCGTCGACCAGCTCGGCATAGCCGGTCGCGATGATGATCGGCAGTTCCGGCCAGTCGCGCCGGATCGCGGCCGCGAGCTCGACGCCGGTCATCCCCGGCATCGCCTGGTCGGTAATCACCAGATCGATCTCCGCCGCCGCCGATTGCAGCAGCTGCAGGGCCGCCGCGCCCGAGGGCGCCTCGCTCGCCGCGTGGCCGAGATCTTCGAGCATCGCGACGGTGCCGGCGGCGACGATCGCATCGTCGTCGACGACCAGCACCCGGCACGGCCGGCACAGCGCGAGGCGCGCTGGCGCCGCCGGGCGCGGGCGCTCGACCGGGGCGGCCTCGGACACCGGCAGCCAGAGTTCCACCGTCGTGCCGATTCCGAGCTGGCTGGCGATGCGCATCGCGCCGCCCGATTGCGCGACCAGGCCGTCGACCATCGAGAGGCCGAGCCCGGTGCCACGGCCGGCGCCCTTGGTGGTGAAAAACGGCTCGGTGGCGCGCTTCAGCGTTGCCTCATCCATGCCCTGGCCGTTGTCGCGCTCGGCGATGCAGACATAGTCGCCCGGCGCGAGGCCCGGCACGTCGCCGGCGGCGATGCGT
>DATGFP010000056.1:0-13336 GCA_035309005.1 Allostellaceae bacterium
GATCGAGCGCATGTTCTGCCGCCTCAAAGACTGGCGCCGCATCGCCACCCGCTACGACAAGCTCGCCGCCAACTTCGCCGCCGCGGTGACCCTCGCCGCCATCGTTATCTGGTGGTTATGATTGAGTCTGGAACCTAGCGCTTGCGCGGGGGTGACGGTGCATTTTTTCGTCCCATCGGATCATGCTTTAGGTCGCGGCCCGCCGCTCACACTGCGAGTTCGCACCAGATCGGGGTGTGGTCGGAGGCGCGCTCCTTGGCGCGCTGCGACTTGTCGATGTCGCAGGCGGCGACGCGGTCGGCGGCGTGCGGCGACAGCAGCAGATGGTCGATGCGCAGCCCCTCGTCGCGGTTCCAGCGGCCCGCCTGGTAGTCCCAGAACGTGTAGCGGTGCGGCTCCAGGTGGAACAGGCGGTAGGCGTCCGCGAACCCGAGGTTGAGCAGCGCGCGGAACCGCGAGCGGGTCTCGATGCGGCACAGCGCGTCGTCCCTCCAGGCCACCGGGTCGTAGACGTCGGCGTCGTTCGGGCAGACGTTGTAGTCGCCGGCCAGCACGAGCGGGATTTCGCGGCGCAACAGCGCCTGCGCGTGGCCGACCAGCCGCTCCATCCAGGCGAGCTTGTAGGTGAACTTGTCGGTGGCCTCGTTGTCAGCGAAGGCTGGGTTGCCGTTGGGGAGGTAGATCGAGGCGACGCGAACCTCACCTTCGCCCTCGCCGAACGAAGCTTCGAGGTAACGGGCCTGCTCGTCGTCGAGGCCGGGAATGCCCTGGACGAGCTCGCGGGCCGGCTCGCGCGACAACAGCGCGACCCCGTTATAGGCGCGCTGACCGAGCGCCTCGACGTGGTAGCCGAGCGCCCGGATTTCGAGGCGCGGGAAATCGTCGACCAGGCATTTGGTTTCCTGCAGGCACAATACGTCGGGCTGGGCGCTCTTCAGGAAGTCCAACAGATGCGGCAGCCGCACCTTGACCGAATTGACGTTCCAGCTCGCGATCTTCACGTCGCCTCCTCCACGCCTGGGTTCAGCGGTTCGGCAGGTCGAGCGGGTAGATCGGCCGGCGCACGTTCTTGAAGGTCAATTGGCCGTAGTCCGAGGTGCACACGCCCATTCCGGCGCACTCGACGACCGCCTTGGCGAGCGCCCCCAGCCCGGCGCGCCAGTGTATCCGGCTCTTCAGCATGACAAAGCGCTTCTGCATCGGGTCGATCCCGAGGGCGAGCAGGCAATTGAGGTCGGAGGGCTCGACATGGCGGGAAATCAGCGCGATCTCGACCTTGCCGGTGTCGAGGACGACGCTCGGTCCCATGTCGGTCAAGACGCCGCGCCCCATCGGCCCCCGATTGCGGAAGCGGCCGTTGGAGATCGTCTTGACCGTGCCGGTGACGGCGAGCGGCCGGCTGTCGCCGGGGATCTGCGGCATCGCGATCTTGCCGCCGATCGCCAACGACAATTCCGCCCCGATGCCGGCGGCGATCGCCTGCTGCACCGCCGCCGGATCGTAGATCGCGAACGCCGCGACGTTGTCGAGCCCCTCGCGCAGGATCGCCGCCAGCACTGCGGTCGTATCCATCGTGCCGCCCGAGGCGCAGTTGTCGTAATGGTCGAGCAGGACGATCGGCCCGCCACCGGGTTCGATCGCCTTGGCGCGCGCCAGCGATTGGTCGAGCGGCTCCAACCGGTAGACAAAGGCCTCGCGGTCGCTCCACGCCTCGTTCAGCAATTCGTCGCGCAGGCGCTCGGCCAGCGCGCGGTCGCCGTCGGTGACGACGACCGCCGACAGGCCGGCGTTCTTGATGTCGGCGTGCGGGAACCCGGTGAAGAGGCTGGCGGCCAGCGCACCCTCGCCCTGCATCGCCGCGACGCGGGCCTGCAACGCCTTGTTCGGATGGTCGTCCGAGCCCTGGCGCATGACGTGCGGCAGCATCGCGACGTTGCCCCAGGCCATCACCGGCCGCACCGCGCCGCGCATCGCCGCGAGCAAAATCTCGCCGGCGCGCTTGGCGGTGTCGTAAGTGTCGACATGCGGGTAGGTGCGATAGCCGGCGACGACCGTCGCGTTGGCGACCATCGCGTCGTGCAGGTTGGCGTGCATGTCGTAGGCGACCGCGATCGGCGTCCGCGGGTCGATCGCCCGGATGCGGCGCAACAATTCGCCCTCGCCGTCTTCCAGGCTCTCGGTGACCATCGCGCCGTGCAGGTCGAGCATGATGCCGTCCCAGCCGCCCTTGCGCACCGCGTCGCAGATGATCCCGGCGATGTGCTCGTAGGCCGCGTCCTCGACCGGCCGGCTCGGCGGCGCGCTGGCGGCGACCGGGAGATTGATCTCAGCCCCCGCGCGCTCAGCAAGGTCGAGAAAGGCCCCGAGCCCCGAGCCGGTGCCGCGGTAGGCCGCGACCGCATCCTCGCCGTAGAGCGGCCCCGGCCCATGCCCGAAACGCTGCAGCGGCGTCGGCACCGGCGAGAAGGTGTTGGTCTCGTGCTTCATCATCGCGATCAAGAGACGCATGGTCGCTCCGCCCGGTCATTCCCCCCTTATTGTCATCGCGCGCGCGGCGACGCAACCGGCGCAGCGCCAGCCGGCCGGCGCTCAATCCGGGGCGCAGGATAGATCGGTGCCGGTCAGGAACGGCGCGATGCCAGAGGCGCCGGCGGGCGGGCACAGTACCCAGTTCTCGCCGCCGCCGCCGCCGGGCCGCGCCGTCCCGCCCGAGCCGACCGCGCTCCCGCCGCCGCCAAAGCCGCCGCCCGCCCCAGAGGCCGCTACCGACCCGCCGGCCGCTGCCGCAGTTGTCGTTGCGGCGGCTGACGCGCCGGGCGCCAGGGTCGGCAGCGACGCCGCACCGCCGCCCACCGGAAAGCCGTTGCGCGTCGCGGCGCTGCCGACCGTGCCGGCGGTCGATGTTGCGGTCTGCGCGATCGCCGGCAGCGCCGCCGCGGCAATCAGCCCGGCCAGCAAGGCAATGCGAAGAAAGCCGCCACGGCCGCTCACAAGGTCAAGCCGCCGTCGACGATCACCGTCTGGCCGGTGACCATCGCCGCCCCCGCGCACAGGAAGAAGATGACCTCGGCGATGTCCTCGGGGCGGCAGGCGCGCTTCAGCGGCGTCTTCTCGATCGACTGCGCCTTGCGGTCCGCCGGCCAGTCCTTGTTCCACGGGCTGTCGACAAACCCCGGCGCGACCGCGTTGACCCGCACCTCGGGCGCCAGCGTGCGCGCGAGGCTGCGCGTCAGGTTGATAACCCCGGCCTTGCTCGTCGCGTAGGGGATGCTGCTGCCGCTGCCCTGCACGCCGGCGATCGAAGCGGTGCTGCAGATCGCGCCCTTGGCCTGGCGCAAGGCGCCGACCGCGGCATGGGTGCAGCGGAACGGCCCGACCAGGTTGGTCATCAGGATCGACTGCCAGAATTCTTCATTGAGCGCGTCGAGATCGGAGAACGGGATCGGCGCGCTGGTCGCCGGGGTGCCGGCGTTGTTGACGAGGAAATCGAGCCGGCCGAGCGCGCCGATCGCGTCCGCCACCATCGCCTCCGCTTCGCCCGGGTGCGACACGCTGCCCGGCGCGGCGATCACCTTATGCCCCGCGCCCTTGAGGCGCTCGACCTGCTGGCGACCCCGCGGATCGTCGCGCAGGAAATTGAGGGCGACCGTCGCGCCGCAGCGCGCGAAGGCCTCCACCGTCGCCAGCCCGATGCCCGAGGCGCCGCCGGTAACGAGCGCGGTCCTGCCGGTGAGATCGGCGGTGATCATGTTATCCTCGATGGGTTGTTGTTTCGAGCGATGCCGCACTGCGATGGACCCCTGGCGGGAAGGCGAATGAGGCAGCCTTAATCGTAATGATGTCCCCCGATTGCATTTCAATTTCCAATTTACGCCGCTTCCTCGCCCCCGCTTGCGGCTCGCGCACTTCATTGACGTGGACACTGGAACCCCACGGTTTCAATTGCGGTACGTGGAGATCAACAACACCTTCAGCCACCAGTGACACCACCCCTGCCGGGTCAGTGTCAAAAGAAAGTGTCAACCGACCGGTCTTCCAGTCGAATACAATAGAAAGCAGGACCCACTCGTGCATTAAGGTCATATCACAGGCGCCTTAATTATCCCAACGGCAAATGCGCCAGGGGAGATTTAAGTTCAACGACATTTCCATTGATGTCAAGGCGTTCCCCGCTCGGGTTGTTAACGTGATACTCGCGGTCAGCCGGATGAATCAGGATGCGCTGCACCCCGGTAAGGGGATCGACATAGGCACCCTTGCCGTTCATCGGGTCCTGTCCCCTTGGGATGAGCCCGGCATCTCTCGCCGCCCGGTCGATCTGCTCCGGTGTTCGTCCGAGCAGGCTTCTTGGATCAATATGCGGCGACTTGGGACTATCGCTCAATGGGGCAGCTTTCGCTCCTGGTGACAAAATCTCCGCCGGGACTGCGGTCTTCGTAGCGTGTTCCTTGCGCCTTCGCGGTCAATCACAGGTGCAGCGCGTGGCCGAGGCCGAGGAGGGCCGCCTCGCCCGCCGCCTCGCCCAAGGTCGGGTGGACGTGGACGGTGTGCGCCAGGTCGTCGAGCACCGTGCCCATCGCCAGCGCATGGGCGAATTCGCCGGCGAGCTCGGCGACCTGCCGGCCGACCGCCTGGATGCCGAGGATGCGCTGGTCGTCGCGCCGCGAGACAATCCGGACAAAGCCGCCGTCCCCGCCGGCTTCGAGGGTCAGCGCGCGGCCGTTGGCGGCGAACGGAAAAACCGCTGTTGCCGCCGCGATGCCGGCGGCCGCGGCGTCGTCGGGCAGCATGCCGGCGACGACGATCTCGGGCTCCGTAAAGACGATTGCGGCGACCGCGGCAGGATCGAAATGGCGGCGCTGCCCGGCGATGATCTCGGCGACCATCGCACCCTGCGCAAACCCCTTGTGCGCCAGCATCGGCTCGCCGGCGAGGTCGCCGATCGCCCAGACCCCGCGCATCGCCGTCTTGCACTGGTCGTCGATTCTGACGAACGGCCCTTCCATGTCGAGGCCCATCGCCTCCAGGCCCCAGCCGTTGGTCAGCGGACGGCGGCCGACCGTGACGAGGATCTTGTCGGCTTCGAGCGGGAGCGGGCCGGACGCGGTCTCGACCATCAGGCGCTCCTCGCCATCGAGCCCGCCGATTTTGGCGCCGAGATGCAGCGTCACGCCGGCGCGCTGCAGCCAGCGCCGCACCGGCCGGGTCAGCGCGTCGTCATAGCGCGGCAGGATGCGCTGGGCGGCCTCGACGATCGTCACCGCGGCGCCGAGCTTGCGCAGCGCGATGCCGAGCTCGAGCCCGATATAGCCGGCGCCGACGACGACCAGCCGGCGCGGCAGTTCCGGCAGCGACAGCGCCTCGCTCGAGGAAATCACCTTGCCGCCGAACGGCAAATCCGACAGCGCCACCGCCTCCGATCCGGTCGCGAGAATGACGTGCTCGGCGGTGATCGCGACCGGGCCGGCAGCGGTCTCGACCGTGCAGCTCTTGGCGTCGGTAAAGCGCGCCCAGCCCGTGACGACCCGCACCTTGGCGCGCGCCAGGAGGCCGGTGACGCCCGCCGACAGCCGGTCGACGATGCCGTCCTTCCACGCGACGGTGCGCGCGAAATCGAGGCGCGGCGGGCCGGGAATCGCAAAGCCGAGCGGGTTGTCGCCTGCCGCGCCGGCGATGTCGGCGAATTTGCCGGCGGCGTGGATCAGCGCCTTCGACGGGATGCAGCCGCGCAAGACGCAGGTGCCGCCCGGCCGTTCCGCGTCGACCAGCACCGTGTCGAGGCCGAGCTGGCCGGCGCGGATCGCCGCGACATAGCCGCCCGGCCCGCCGCCGATCACCAGCACGCGCGGACGCAGAATTTCCGGCATGATGTGGCCCTCATCGAGTGGCGAAACGCCGACGAGATTGCTTCGCTGCGCTCGCAATGACAGCAATTTATCGTTGTCATTGCGAGGCGCGGAGCGACGACGCAATCTCGGGCCGCGGCGCCCGGCTTGGCAATTACCCGATGAACAGCAGCGCCGGCTGTTCGAGCAAACCCTTCACCCGCTGGACGAACGAGGCGGCCTCCCAGCCGTCGACGATCCGGTGATCGAACGAGGAGGACAGGTTCATCATCTTGCGGATGGTGATCTGGCCGCTTCTGACCACCGGCCGCTCGGCGATGCGGTTGACCCCGACGATCGCGACCTCGGGATAGTTGATGACCGGGGTCGCGGCGATGCCGCCGAGCGCCCCGAGGCTGGTGATCGTGATTGTCGAGCCGGTGAGCTCGGCGCGGGTCGCCTTGCCGGAGCGCGCCGCCTCGGCGAGCCGGCGCAATTCGGCGGCGCTCTGCCACAGATCGAGCGCCTCGGCATGGTGCACGACCGGCACCAGAAGGCCGCCCTCGGTCTGCGTCGCGACCCCGATATTGACCGCGCGGTGGCGGTGCAGCACGCCCGCCTCGTCGTCGTAATGCGCGTTGACCTGGGGATGCACCGCGGCGGCGGCGGCGATCGCGCGCATCAGGAACGGCAGCAGCGTCAGATGCTCGCGCTCGGCGTAATTCGTGTTGAGCTGCTCGCGCAGGTCTTCGAGCGCGGTGACGTCGAACTCCTCGACGTAGGAGAAATGCGGAATATGGCGCTTCGATTGCTGCAGGTGCTCGGCGATCGCGCGGCGCAGGCCGATGACCGGCACCTCCTCGACCCCATCGCGCCGGGCGAAAGCGGGCGGTGTGGCCGGCGTGGCGCCGGCGGCGATATAGGCGTCGAGGTCCTGGTGCGTGATGCGGCCGCCCGGCCCGCTGCCCGGCACGAATTGCAGCGCGACGCCATGGTCCCAGGCGCGCCGCCGCACCGCGGGCGACGCCAACGGCTTCGCGGCGGGGCTGCCGGGGATTGGCATTTTCGGCCGGCGATCAACCCCCACCCCTCCCTCCCCCGCTTGCGGGGGAGGGCCAGAAGGAAGCGGCGCGCGGACCGATCGCGGCGCCCCCTCCCCCGCAAGCGGGGGAGGGTTGGGGTGGGGGTCGGCCGCACCCGCGGCCGGTGGGTGAGCGCGCGCGGCATCAGCCGCATTCCCCTCGCCCGCCACCTCGAGCACCACCAGCTCGGAGCCGACCGCGCGCTTTTCGCCCGGCGCGCCGTTGATCGCGACGACGGTGCCGGCAACGGGCGCCGGCAGTTCGACCGTCGCCTTGTCGGTCATGATGTCGACCAGCGGGTCTTCCTCGCGGATGACCTGGCCGGGCGCGACATGCCAGGCGACGATCTCGGCTTCGGTCATGCCCTCGCCGATATCCGGCAATTTGACGACATAGCGGCCCATGCGGCTGCGCCCTAGCCCTCCAGCGCGCGGCGCAGGCCGTCGGCGACGCGCTGCGGTCCCGGGAAATAGGCCCATTCGAGGGCGTGCGGATAGGGCGTATCCCAGCCGGTGACGCGCACGATCGGGGCTTCCAGGTGATAGAAGCAATGCTCCTGCACCAGCGCCGCCAGTTCGGCGCCAAAGCCGCAGGTGCGCGTCGCCTCGTGCGCGATGACAACGCGGCCGGTCTTTTTGACCGAGGCGACGATCGTCTCGAGGTCGAGCGGCAGCAGGGTTCGCAAATCGATGATCTCGGCGTCGATCCCGGCTTCCTCGGCCGCCGCCAGCGCGACATGCACCATCGTGCCGTAGACCAGCATCGTCACCGCCTGGCCCTCGCGCACCACCGCGGCCTTGCCGAGCGGCACGCTGTAATAGCCCTCCGGCACCTCGGCCATCGGGTGCGCCGTCCACGGCTGCGCCGGGCGGTCGGGATGGCCGTCGAACGGCCCGTGGTAAAGCCGCTTCGGTTCGAAGAACACCACCGGGTCGTCGTCCTCGATCGCGCTGATCAAGAGGCCCTTGGCGTCGTAGGGATTGCTCGGGATCACGGTTTTCAGGCCGCAGACATGGGTGAAGATCGCCTCGACGCTTTGGCTGTGCGTCTGGCCGCCGAAAATGCCGCCGCCGCAGGGCGCCCGCACGGTGATCGGCGCCCAGAACTCGCCGGCCGAGCGGTAGCGCAGCCGCGCCGCCGCCGAGACCAGCTGGTCGGTCGCGGGATAGATGTAGTCGGCGAACTGCACTTCGACGATCGGGCGCAAGCCGTAGGCGCCCATCCCGACCGCCACCGCCAGCATGCCGCCCTCGGCGATCGGCGCGTCGAACACGCGCTGCTCGCCGTGCTTTTTCTGCAGGCCCTCGGTGACGCGGAAGACGCCGCCGTAAAAGCCGACATCCTCGCCGAAGATCACGACGTCGGGGTCGCGCGCCAGCATCACGTCGATCGCCGAATTCAATGCCTGCACCATCGTCATCGCCGGCATGGCTCAGGCCCTCTCGCCGATCACCGTCATCCCGGCGCAGGCCGGGACCCATCCGTCAGCCGCTGGCGCGCTCGCCATCATGGGTCCCGGCCTTCGCCGGGATGACGATTTGGGGTGTGCGGGTGATCCCGTCCCATCCTCAGACTCCCAGCTCCTGGCGCTGGCGGCGCAAATGCTCGGGCATCTCCTTGAAGACGTCCTCGAACATCGTCCGGGCGCTGACATGCGGGCCGTTTTCCAGCGTGCCGTAGCGCTCGGCCTCGCGCGCCGCGTCGCGCACCTCGTCGGTCAGTTCGCTTTCGAGCTGCGCGTGGCGCTCCGCCGTCCACTCGCCCAACAGAATGAGATGGCGTGAGAGGCGCTCCACCGGATCGCCGAGCGGCCATTGCTTGGCTTCCTCCTCCGGGCGGTAGCGGCTCGGGTCGTCGCTGGTCGAATGCGGCGCGGCGCGGTAGGTGAAGAGCTCAATGAGGGTCGCGCCGTGGTTGGCGCGGGCGCGCTCGGCGGCCCATGTCGTCGCGGCGAAGACCGCGAGGAAATCGTTGCCGTCGACCCGCAGCGAGGCGAGGCCGAAGCCGATCGCGCGCGCCGCGAAGGTCGCCTCCTCGCCGCCCGCCACCTCCTGGTGCGAGGAGATCGCCCACTGGTTGTTGACGACGTTGAGGATGACCGGCGCGCGGTAGACCGAGGCGAAGGTCAGGGCGTGGTGGAAATCGGGTTCGGCGGTCGAGCCCTCGCCGATCCAGCTGACCGCGATGCGATGGTCGCCCTTGTAGGCGGACGCCATTGCCCAGCCGACCGCCTGCGGGAACTGGTTGCCGAGATTGCCGGCGAGCGAGAAGAAGGATGCCTCGCGCGCCGAATACAGCACCGGCAGCTGGCGGCCCTTCAGCCGGTCGTGCGAATTCGAATAGCACTCGCACATCATGTCGACGAGCGGCCAGCCGCGCGCGATCAGAATGCCCTGCTGGCGGTAGGTCGGGAACGCCATGTCGTCGGGCGCCAGCGCCATCGCCTGGCCGACCCCGATCGCCTCTTCCCCGGTGCATTTCATGTAGAACGAGGTCTTGCCCTGGCGCTGCGCGCGAAACATGCGCTCGTCATAGGCCCGGGTCAGCATCATCGCCCGCAGCCCGCGCCGCAGCGTCTCGGGGTCGAGCTTGGGGTGCCAGGCGCCGACCGCGGCGCCATCGTCGTCGAGCACGCGGATCAGATGGTAGGCGAGTTCGTGCGTCCGGGTGGCCGGCACGTCCGGCGCCGGCCGCTCGGCGACGCCGGCGGCGTAGCGCCGCACATAGCTGAAATCGGGCCGCTCGCCCGGCGCCGGGTGGTGCGGCGGAATGTGCAGGCTGAGGCGCGGGGCGGCCGGGGCGGCGGCGGGGGGCTCGGCGGCAGGCGCAATCGCTTTATCCATGAGGCGCAATCGCGATGGTGGAGAGGTATCGGGTGGCAGCCCACTTTACACGCTTGTCGGTCGCGATGGTTCCGCAATGCTGCGCCCTTCGCCAGGGGGCTCGGGAAAGCCTGCGTAGAATTCGGCGTGCCTGCCCTCGTCATTGCCCATGCCCGGCTTCGTCAGCAGACCGCGCGGCGGCACGAAGCTGTAGATCCGCCGCTTCGGCCGCTCGTGCCAGGCGATGTTGAAAGCGGCGAGCTTCGGAAAAAACTGCAGTTCGCTGTAAGGCAGATGGTCGTGGATCCACCACGCCATCGCCTGCCAGGGCGCGCCCGCCGCGTAGCGGTCGGCGAACCACGGCACGACGATCGAGGCCATCGCGCCGATAAAGCCGTCCGCGTCGCGGCGATCCCAGATATGGCGGGAGAAATTGCGCTCGTTCGAGCCGCAATTCTGATAATGCGCGTTGCCGTAGGCGTTGACCGCCGGCGAACGGTAGGCCGAGCGCACCGCGATCCGGCCGAAAGTCGCCTGCAGCGGTTCGAGCAGTTCCTCGCACAGGCGCCGACCCGCCAGGATCGCCAGTTCGGGATCGTCGGGCAGATTGCCGATGCCGTGAATGTCGCCGATCTCGCTGTGCAGGAAATCGCGCATGAAGAACGAGGGCGACAGCCGCACCCGGCCGAGCGCCTCGGCGGTGCGGACCGACCGCGGCGCTCTCACGACCGCCTATCGCGCCACCCCCGCTGCCCACGGCCGCCGACAAAGCCGGCCTTGACGCGCTGTTGCAGCAGGGCCGGCGGGCGGAAGCGCTCGCCATAGGCGTCGTGGAGGATTTCGGAGACCTGCAGGCAGAGCTTCGAGGTCGTCGCGTCCATCAGTTCGAAGGGGCCCATCGGGTGGCCAAGCCCCAGTTTGCAGGCGGTGTCGATGTCCTCCGGGGTGGCGACGCCATCCTCGACGAGGCGCACCGCCTCGTTGAGGAATATCAGGAACATGCGGTTGACCGCGAAACCGGCCACATCCTTGATGCGGATCGGCGTCTTGTCGGCGTCGCGCATCAGGCGCATCGCGGTCTCGACCGTTGCGGGCGCCGTATCGAAGGCCGGGATGACCTCGACCAGCTTCATGCGCGAGGCCGGCGAGAAATAATGCGTGCCGATGAAATTCGCCCGCCGCGCCTCGCCGACATAGGAAGCGAGGGTCGAGATCGGAATGGTCGAGGTATTGCTCGCGAAGATGCATTCCGGGCGGCAGATCGCGTCGAGGCGGCTGTAGGTCGCAGCCTTCACCGCCTCGTCCTCGAACACCGCGTCGGTGACGAAATCGCGGTCGGCGAAGGGCTCCAGCGCGACCGTCGTGGCGATCCGCGACAACGCCAGCGGCTTATCTTCCGCCTTGAAGAAGCCGCGCGGGATGCCGCGGTCGAGAACGCCGGCGAGCCGGCCCAGCGCCGCCGCCAGAATCTCCTCCGAGCGGTCGCTGAGCAGCACGTCGTGGCCGGCGAGCGCGAACACCAGCGCGATCTCCGCCCCCATCAGCCCGGCGCCGACAACCCCGATTTTCTCTCGAGCCATCGCTACCTCCGTTCAGCGCCCACCCTTCACTCCCTCTCCCCCATCGGGGGAGAGGGTTGGGGTGAGGGGGCGGATTCCAGAGCGCTTGCCGAGACCCACCTCACCCTCCCATCGCTGCGCGATGGGTCCCTCCCTCTCCCCCCTGAAGGGCGGAGAGGGGCCATATGGTTCAGCGCACCGCGAACTGCGTCTTGCCGAAGGTGTTTTCGCGCTCGGTGTCGGTGATCGGCGCTTGCACCGGGGCGTCGGTCAATACCGCGACGCCGCGCTGCACCGCCGGGCGCGCCGCGATCTCGTCGTACCAGCGCTTGACCGCCGGATAGAGGCCGAGGTCGAGGTAGCCGCGTTCGGCAAACCGCGGGGAGGCCAGGGTGGCGGTGCGGATCCACGGGAAAGTAATGATGTCGGCCATGCTGTATTTGTCGCCGGCGAGCCATTTTGTCTCCGCCAGGCGGTGGTTCAATACCCGCGTCAGCCGCGCCACCTCGTTGGTGTAGCGCTCGATCGCGTAGGGAATCTTGTCCCGGGCGTAGGCGCCGAAATGGTTCCACTGGCCGAACATCGGGCCGACCCCACCCATCTGGAACATCATCCATTCGAGGCATTTGTAGCGCCCGACCGGGTCTTTCGGGATCAGCCGCCCGCCGGCTTTTTCCGACAGGTAGATCATGATCGCGGCGGATTCGAAGAGGGTGAAGGGCTTGCCGCCGGGGCCTTCGCTGTCGACGATCGCCGGGATGCGGTGATTGGGGGTGATCTTGAGGAACTCGGGCTTGAACTGGTCGCCGGCCGCGATATCGACCGGGATAACCTTGTATTCGAGGCCCAATTCCTCCAACGCGATGTGCACCTTATGGCCGTTGGGGGTCGCCCACGTATAGAGTTCCAGCATCCCGCACTCCATGTGCACCGACGTCATTGCGAGCCAAGCGAAGCAATCTCGATCAGCCCGCTCCTGCGCGATCGAGATTGCGTCGTCGCTACGCTCCTCGCAATGACAATCCTGACCAGTTCAGGCGCCGTCCTCTCGATCCAGCGTGGCGAGGCTTCTCAGCGCCGCTTCGTCGCCGCCGTAGCGCAGCCAATCGCCGACATGGCCCAGGCCGAGCCGCTCGTAGAAGCGCCGCGCCGGGTTCCATTCGAGGACGTGAAAATCGATGCGGCCCCATTGCCGCGCGACCGCGATCGCCGCCAGCCGCGCCATGAGCCGGCGTCCAACCCCTTGTCCGCGCGCCGCTTCGGTGACGTAGAGGTCTTCCAGGTAGAGGCACGGCCGCCCGAGCCAAGTCGAGAACCGTGGATGAAACAGCGCGACCCCGGCCGGTTCGCCGTCGAGGAAGGCGAGGATTGCCTCGAATTGCGGTTCGGCGCCGAACCCGTAGCGGCGCAAATCCTCTTCGGTCGCGACGACCGAATCGGGGGCTCGCTCGAAGGCGGCAAGCTCGCGGATCAGCCTGAGAAGAAGCGGCACATCGCTAGAGGCAGCAAAGCGAATGGTGATCGCCATACGCCCAGGCTAAAGCGCTATCCGACCAAATTGAACCGTCATTCCCGCGCACGCGGGAATCCAGGGGCAAGCGTCTCGTTGCTTGCTCTGGACCCCCGCTTGCGCGGGGGTGACGGGGATAGGGTTCGATTCCATCGGATCATGCTTTAGCGAAATCCGGCCCTTGGCGAAACGACAAAGCGCGCCCCGGTTGGGGGCGCGCTTCATCGATGGATCCCGGATTTGAGCGGCTAGCCGCTCAAATCAGTTGATCAAATTGTAGAACTTGCCGGCATTCTCGCAGGTCATCTTGTAGGTGGTTTCGGCCGGCAGGTGCGCGAACTGCTCGTCGATGTACTTCTTCGATTCCGGCCAGACGCCGTCGGGATGCGGGAAGTCCGAGCCCCACATCAGGGTTTCGACGCCCATCTCTTCGATCAGCTTGGTGCCAATGCGATCGTACTGAAAGGTAGCCCTGCACTGGTTGCGCCAGTATTCGCTCGGCATCTTCTTCAGTTTCAGGTCCTGGTACTGGTCCTTG
>DATGFP010000057.1:0-28504 GCA_035309005.1 Allostellaceae bacterium
GCGTCGGCGCCGCCCAGCTCGATCACCTGGCCGAGCCCGCCGCGGTAGCGGCCGGCGCCGCCGGAGCCCTCGCGGAATTCGCGCCGGCGGAACAGCACCGGCGCCACCGACTCTGTCGCCTCGACCGGGATGGTGCGCACGCCCGACGGAAAGGCGGTGACGTCGAGCCCGTCCTTGCCCGGGCGCGCCCCGGCGCCGCCGCAATGAAAGATCGCCGAGCTGAACGGCCGGATGTCGGGGTGCGCGGCCGTGTCGTCGCCCAATTCGTCGAGAATTTCGCCGCCGCCGTAGATCTGCGGGATCCAAAGCGAGGAGGCGCCTTCCGCCGGCACGCCGCCCTGCATCACCTGATGCAGGCAGCCGAACACGAGATCGGGCAGCATGTGGCCGACCGTGTGCCGCGCCGCGACCGCCCGCGGCCGCTGCACATTGAGGACGCAGCCTTCGGGAGCGTCGGCGGTGATCGGCGCCAACGAGCCCGCGTTGTTCGGCACCTCGGGGGCGACCAGGCATTTGACGCCAAACGCCGTGTAGGCCAGCGTGTAGTTCATCACGACATTGATGCCGAAGGCGCTCGCGGGCGAGGTGCCGGCGTAGTCGACATGGATGCCTTCGTCGCCGATCGTCATCTCGCCGGCCAGGACGAGCGGTCGGTCGTAGCCGTCCATCGTCACGCTGTTTTTGTATGTGCCGGGCCGCAGCTGGCGGATCGCGTCGAGCGTCGCGGCGCGCGAGGTCTCGATGATGTGCTCGCCCAGGCGGTCGAGATTGGCGATGCCGAACTCCTCCATCATGTCGACGAGGCGGCGGCTGCCCTCGTCGTTGCAGGCGGCTAGCGCATAGACGTCGCCCTCAACCTGCAGCGGCTCGCGCACATTGGCGCGGATGATGCGCATCAAATCGTCGTTGATGCGGCCCTCGCGCGCCAACGGCATCAAGGGGATCGCGAGCCCCTCCTCGAACACCTGGCGGCCGTCCGGCCCCATCCCGAGCCCGCCGATGTCGACGACATGCACGGTCGCGGCGAAGAGGCCGACCGGGCGCCCGCGCAGGAAGGTCGGGCTGACGACGGTCAGATCGTGCAAGTGGCCGCAGGTCAGCCAGGGGTCGTTGGTGATGTAGTGGTCGCCCTCCTTCATGCCGTCGAGCGGGAAAGCGGCGAGGAAGTGCTTGACCGCGGCGGCCATCGAGTTGACGTGGCCAGGGGTCCCGGTCACCGCCTGCGCCAGCATGGCGCCGTCCTTGTCGAAGACGCCGGCCGAGAGGTCGCCCGCTTCGCGCACCGGCGTCGAAAAGGCGGTGCGCATCAGCGTCTGCGCCTGTTCCTCGACGACAGCGATGAGGCGCGACCACATGATCTGCAGGTGGATTTGCGACAGCGCGGCATTCGGGCGGGACAGCATGCGGCCAGGATCCTCAAAGCGCGACGGCTCGCCGTGGCGCCCTTATCTTAGGTTTGCCGCCGCATTCCGGCAACGGCGCTATCCGGGCTGGTATTGAATGCGCGAGCCGTCGCTGCCGTGCAGCTCGACCTTGATGAGCCGGTGATGTTCGTCGTACCAGACATCCTGGGGGAAGCCGGTGGCGATCGAATAATGGTGCGCGGTGGTCGAGCGGCCCTGCACGATCAGGTGTTCCTCACCGTGATCCACCACCGAAACCGGCGTCACGCTGCCGTCGCGCGGGTCGAGCGCCGCGGTTTTTTGCACGAGCAGCGCATTCCACGGGCTGGCCGGGATCAGCGTCGCGTCGACCTGGCTCGTCTTGCCGTCGGCGTCGACCGCAATGACGTTGCCGCGGTTCTGGGCGGCAACCTTGTGGACGGTGCCGTTGTCGTCGGTGACCGAATTCATCGCCTGCAATCGGCCGTCGGCAAGCTTCTCGGTTTCGGTCTGATCGAAACGGTAGACCGTCAGATAGGCGATCTTGACCTTGATGTGGGTGCTGGCGTGCGCCACCGTCGTGTCGCCGTCGCGCTGCAGACTGACCGTGGTGGTGCCGATCGGTTCGCCGTTGCGGGTCACCGAAAAATTCAAGGTCGTGCCGTTAGGTTCGGCCCAGCCGGCCGACGATAACGTCGCCACGGCGGCAACAACCAGCATTCCCGCGACCAATCCAACAGAGCGCATCCCCGACCCCCACAGTCAATGGCCGATCGAAGCCGGACGAATCGGGCATTTTCGTGTCCGTGCCGCAAGCTCAAGCGGCGGGCCGGCGTCGCAACGTCATACCCCTAGATTGATCGGAGTTAACCCAGTGCGCGGGGAACCTTGCGGTTTCGCGCTGGTTTTACTGTTGCGCGTAAGGCGACGGCGGCGCCGCCGATGGTTGCCGCGCGCCGGTTGATGGGCGACGGCATGCTGAAATCTTCGATCGTCGGTGTCGTTTCGGTATGCACCCGCTACGCCTGGGTGGTCATCGTCCTGGCGGCGACGCTTTCCGGCTTCTCGGGCGTGTATGCGGCGCGGCATTTCGCGGTTCAGACCGACGTCAAGGCGCTGTTCCCTCGCGACCTGGCATGGACCCGTCGCGCCTACCAGTACCTCGATGCATTTCCGGAGCACGGCATCACGGTGGTGCTCAATGCGCCAACCCCGGAACTGGTCGATGCCGCCGCGGCCGAGCTCGGTGCCGCGCTTGCCGCCGATCGCGACCACATCAAAGGTGTGCACGACGCCCAGGGCAGCCCGTTTTTCGCCCGCAACGAGTTGCTGTTCCTGCCGGTCGAACAGCTCAAGCAGGTCGCCGGCCGGCTCGCAGGCGCCGGGCCGCTGCTCGGGGTGCTGAGCGCCGATCCGAGCCTCAGGGGCGCGCTCGGGGCGCTCGGCTACGGCGCGATCGGCGTCGCCAACGGCATCTATCCGCTCGACGCGCTGGCGCAGCCGATGAACATGGCCGCCGACACGGTCGGCGACGCGCTCGCCGGCCGCCCCGCGCATTTTTCCTGGCGCGATCTGGCGAGCGGGCAATCGCCCGATGCGAGGCAACTGAGCCGCTTTATCGAAGTCGACCCGGTGCTCGACTACAAGACGCTCGAGCCCGGCCGCGCCGCGACCCAGGCGATCGCGCAGACGGCCGAGCGGCTTGATCTTGCCGGCAAATATCAGGCGCGGGTGCGGCAAACCGGCGTGGTGCCGATGAACGACGCGGAGCTCGCCACTCTGAAGCAGGGTGCCGCGCTCAACCTTGCGGTATCAGTGATCGCGGTGCTGGTCATCCTGTGGCTGGCGCTGCGGTCGTGGCAGATCATCCTTGCCGCTGCCCTCAGCCTCTTCTGCGGTCTGACGACGGCCGCCGCGCTCGGGCTCTATCTGGTCGGTGCGCTGAACCCGATTTCGGTTGCCTTCTTCGTGCTGTTCGTCGGCCTCGGCATCGATTTCGGCATCCAATTCTGCGTCCGCTATCGCGCCGAGCGCCACGAAATCGGCGAGCTGCGCCCGGCGCTGGTCAGCGCCGCCGGCAAGGCCGGCGGCCCGCTGGCGCTCGCCGCGGTGGCGACGGCGCTCGGCTTCTCGGCCTTCCTGCCGACCGACTACCGCGGGCTGTCGGAACTCGGCGAGATCGCCGGGCCGGGCATGCTCATCGCGTTCCTTAGCAGCATCACGGTGCTGCCGGCGCTGCTGGCGGTCCTGAAGCCGGGCCCCGAGCCACGTGCGATGGGGATCGCCGCGCTGGCGCCGGTCGACCGCTTTCTGCAGCGCTTTCGGATCCCGGTGGTGGTGGGGACGCTCGCTATCGTGCTGCTCGCGGCGCCGCTGCTGCGGTCGCTGCCGTTCGACTTCAACCCGATGCATCTGCAAAACCCGAAGGCCGAGGCCGTCGCGACGTTTCTCGAACTGCGCAAGGACCCGCGGACCGGCGCCAACGCGATCGATGTAATGGCGCCGAACCTCGACGCCGCCGGCAAGGCTGGGCAGCGTGTCGCGACGCTGCCCGAGGTCTCCGCGACGACGACGCTGAGCAGCTTTGTTCCCACCGATCAGGCCGGCAAGCTGGCGGTGATCCGCCAGATGGCCGGGAAGCTGCAGCCGGCGTTGAACCCACCGCAGACCAAGGCCCCTCCGAGCGACCGGCAGAACGTCGCGGCGCTGCTGTCGACCGCCGCCACGCTGCGGCAGCTGGCGGCGACCCATCCGGGACCCGGAGCCGACGCGGCGAGCCGCCTGAGCGGGCTCCTCGTGCGGCTGGCGAATGCCAATGCGGCCGTTCGGGAGCAGACCCAGGCAGCGTTCGCCTGGCCGCTGCGGGTCTCGCTCGCCGGTCTGCGGCAGGCGCTGACGGCCGAGCCCGTCACGCTGCAATCGCTGCCGCCCGACCTCAAGCGCGAGTGGCAGGCGCCGGACGGGCGAGCCCGGATCGAGGTGCTGCCCAAGGGCGACCCCGACAACACCGCGGTATTGCACAATTTCGTCACCGCGGTGAGCACGGTCGCGCCTGAGGCTACGGGGCCGGCGGTGCTGCTCTACGAAGCCGGCAACACGATCGTGCGCGCCTTCATCGAAGCCGGGATCGTCGCGCTGGCCGGGATTTTCCTATTGTTGTGGATCGCCCTGCGCCGCCTTAGCGACGTCTTCTTGACCCTGGTGCCGCTGCTGTTGGCGGCGGTCGTGACGCTGGAATTGTCGGTCGTCTTCGACCTGCCGCTGAACTTCGCCAACATTATCGCCTTGCCGCTGCTGCTCGGCGTCGGCGTCGCGTTCAAGATCTATTACATCATGGCGTGGCGGCGCGGCCGCACCGCACTCGTGCAATCGACGCTGAGCCGCGCGGTCATCTTCAGCGCGATGACGACCGGCACGGCGTTCGGCAGCTTGTGGCTGTCGAGCCACCCCGGCACCTCGAGCATGGGCAAGCTGATGGCGCTGGCGCTCTTGTGCACGATGGCGGCGGCGGTCCTCTTCCAGCCGGCGCTGATGGGGCCGCCCCGGCAGAGCGCGAAAGACGACGCGGCGGAGCCGCCGGCAGCGCCCGACTGGCGCGACATCGCGCCGCCGCGCGCCGCCGCCTGGGCGAACGAGCCCGATCACGCACCCCACCCGGCGCTCGGCTGGCCGCCGGAGAGGGACGACGCCGAGGACGCGAAGGTGCCCCACCAGGTCGAGGACTGACGCGATGCCGGCGCGCGGAGCGGGGCATTCCAGTCTGGCGATCGACAATCTGCGCGCCATCGTCATCCTGCTGGTGGTCGCCTTTCATTCGGTATTGGCCTATCTGAGCTTCCTGCCGCCGCATCCCTTCGCGTTCGACCAGCCGCCCTTCGAGTGGCGCAGCTTTCCGGTCGTCGATAGCCAGCGCTGGCTTGGCTTCGACATCTTCTGCGCCTGGCTCGACGTCTTCCTGATGTCGTTCTTTTTTCTGCTTTCAGGGCTCTTCGCCTGGCCGAGCCTGTCGCGCAAAGGGGTGCGCGCCTTCCTGCTCGACCGGCTGCTGCGCCTCGCGGGGCCCTGCGCGGCTGTCGTGTTGCTGCTGATGCCGCTGGCGCATTATCCGGTCTATCTCCAGACCGCGAGCGATCCGAGCATCGCCGATTTCTGGCGCCATTGGCTGGCGCTGCCGCTATGGCCGTCGGGGCCGATGTGGTTTTTGTGGCTGCTGTTGGTTGGCGATATCGCAGTGGCGGCGCTCTACGCGCTGACGGGCAGACGGCGCGACGCGGTCTTGCGGCTTTCGCGTTATGCGCGGCAACATCCGGCGCGGTTTCTCGCCGCCTTCGCGCTCGTTTCGGTGATCGCATACGTGCCCTTGGCGGTGGCGTTCGGGCCATTCGCCTGGGTGCAGCGCGGGCCGTTTTCGCTGCAGCTCAGCCGGCCGCTGCACTACGCCCTCTATTTCTTTGCCGGGGTTGCGATCGGCGCCTGCGGCATCGAGCGCGGCCTCGCCGGGCCGGACGGTCCGCTGGCGCGGCGCTGGGTCTGGTGGGTCGCCGCCGCGCCGCCGCTATTCGTGCTGTGGCTCGGCCTGACCGCGCTGACCCGCGCCCCGCTGCCTGCTGCTCTCTGGCTGCAGGTGCTCGACGATCTGAGCTTTGTCGCGGCCTGTTTTGCCGGGTGCGGCGCCGCGCTGGCTCTGGCGGTGCGGTTCGCCGCGGTCAGGTCGCGGCTGCTCGACAGCCTGAAGGCCAACGCCTACGGCATGTACCTGGTGCATTACGTGTTCGTCGTATGGCTGCAATACGCGCTGCTCCCCGCCGCGCTGCCGGCGGTGATCAAGGCGGCGCTGGTCTGCGGCGGCACCACGCTATTGAGCTGGAGCGGCACCGCGGCATTGCGCCGCATTCCGGCTGTTGCCTACATTATCGGGGCGCAGCGCGGCGCGAGCGCAGTTCCTACCGCCCAATTTGCATCCCACGCGCCGCACTCGGCCGCAGAATAGCCAAAAAGCGCAGGCATCCACCGCGGCGTTCCATGCAGCGCCTCCTATACTACCTCTACGGCCGGCGGCTCGCGCGAGACATCGCGCGCGAACCGCTGCCGCGGCATATCGGGATCATCCTCGACGGCAATCGCCGCCACGGGCGGCGGATCGGCGTCACCGAGCCGCGCGAGGTCTACGACATCGGCGCCGGCAAACTCGACGACGTCCTCGACTGGTGCGTCGAATTCGACATCCCGGCGGTGACCCTGTGGGTCTTCTCGACCGAGAATTTCAGCCGGCCGGCGGTCGAGGTTTCCGGCATCCTGGCGGCGATCGAGGCAAAGCTCGCGGCCTTGGCGCGCGATCCGGTGATCCATCGCCGCCGCGTACGGGTGCGCGCGATCGGCCGGCTGTGCCTCCTGCCCGAAGAGCTGGTCGCGGCCATCGAAACGGCCGAGCATGCGACCGCCGGCTATGACGGCGTCGACCTCAACATCGCGGTCGCCTATGGCGGCCGCCAGGAGATCGCCGACGCGGTGCAGGCCATGCTGAGTTGCCTGGTCGAGGAGGGCGCCTCGCTCGCCGACGCGGTGAGCCAGGTGACGCCGGAAGCGATCGCCCGCCATCTCTACACCGCCGGGCTGCCCGACCCCGACCTGATCATCCGCACCAGCGGCGAGATCCGCCTTTCCGGCTTTCTGCTGTGGCAGAGCGCGCACAGCGAATTCTATTTCACCGACGTCAATTGGCCGGCCTTCCGCAAGATCGATTTCCTGCGGGCGATCCGCACCTATCAGCAGCGCCGCCGCCGGTTTGGCGCCTGAGCCCGCGAAGACCGTCGCACCGAGGAGAGTGTCGCATTGAACGGCATTGCCGAGCTGAAGGCGAGCAAGGTCCCGGAAGTCACGATCGTCTTCTGGGTCATCAAGATCGCCGCGACGACGCTCGGCGAGACCGGCGGCGATTCGGTCACGATGACGCTGAATTGGGGCTACCTCGTTGGCACCGCGATCTTTCTGTCGCTGCTCGCGGTGCTGGTGATGGCCCAGATCGCGGCAAGGAAATTTCATCCGTTGCTGTACTGGGCGACGATCGTGGCGTCGACCACCGCCGGGACGACGATGGCCGATCTTGCCGACCGGTCGTTGGGCATCGGCTACGCCGGCGGGTCGTCGGTGTTGCTGGTCTGCGTCCTTGCGGTGCTCGGCCTCTGGTATTGGTCGCTCGGCTCGATCTCGGTGGAAACGGTCAGCACGCCCAAGGCCGAGGCGTTCTACTGGGCGGCGATCACCTTTTCCCAGACGCTCGGAACCGCGCTCGGCGATTGGATGGCGGACAGCACGGGGCTCGGCTACGCCGGCGGCGCGCTGGTCTTCGCCGCCGGACTGGCGGTGCTGGCCCTCGCCTATTACCGGACCAGCCTGTCGCGGGTCTTGCTGTTCTGGGCGGCCTTCATCCTGACCCGGCCGCTCGGCGCGACGGTCGGCGATTTCCTCGACAAGCCGATCCGGCACGGCGGACTTGCGCTCAGCCGCCCGGCGGCGACGGCGATCATCGCCGTCTTCATCATCGGCTGCGTCGTCTTACTGCCGCAGCGCGCCGGCATGCATCCGGCGCCCCAATCCGCCAATTCCTGGGAATAGCCCGGAGGATTCGGGCGGCGCTCACGCCGCCCTGGGGGTGTGTTGCCTGACAAAGGCGCCGATGCGCAGGATCGCGCGGCGCGCCTCGGGCATGACGGTCGCGAAGGCCTGCCAGACATGCGGCATGCGCGGCCATATTTCTAGCTCGACGACGCAGCGCGCCGCGCGCATCCGCTCGGCCATCCGCAGCGCATCGTCGCGCAGGATCTCGTCGCTGCCGACCTGAATGAGCGTCGGCGGCAGGCCCGCGGGGTCGCCGTACAAGGGCGACGCGTAGGGATCGCGAGGGTCGGCGCCGGCGAGATAATGGGCGGCGAGGCGCGGCACGTCCTCGGCATTCAACATCGGATCGCGGCCGGCGTTGCGCCGCAGCGAGGCGCCGGTCGACGCGAGGTCGGTCCAGGGCGACATCGCGACGATCGCGGCCGGCAAAGGCGAGCCCTCGTCGCGCAGCCGCAAACCGAGCGCCAGCGCCAGTCCGCCGCCGGCGGAATCGCCCATGACGACCGCCCGCCGCGGGTCGCAGCCGTCGGCGAGGAGGCCGCGCCACGCCGCGGCCGCGTCGTCGAGCGCCGCCGGAAACGGATGCTCGGGCGCCAGCCGGTAGTCGATCGCGGTGATGCGGGCGGCGCTCGCCGCCGCGATCCGCCACAGGAGGCCGCGGTAGAGCTCGGGCGACCCGCTGACGTAGCCGCCGCCGTGCAGGAAGAGGATGCGGCGAGCGGGGTCGGCGCCGGGCGCGGCGACATGCAGCGCGGCGATCCCGCCACACCGGCTGCGTTGGATCTCGCTATTCGCCGGCGGCGCCGGGACCCAACGCTCGAAAGTGGCGAGACGCCGGCGGTGTTGTTCGAGCGTGACCACCGAACGGTTGCTCGGCTTCATCAGCCAGCGCAAACCCAGTCGCACGAGTTCGGCGCGCAGGCTCATCGCCGCTCCGCGAAGTGGCTGACGCCTACGACGTTCAACGACAAAGCGGGGCCAGGCTCATCATCCTATCGCCTGGCGCAGCCGGCGAAGGGCGACGACCAGCATCGCGAGATCGGGCGCCGCGGCGGCGCGCAACTCGGCCGCGACCGCGTCGGCCGGAGCGAGTTGATCCGGATGCGCCTGTCCCCAGAACGCGAGCGGATCGGAGGCACCTTCCGGGCTGGTCAGCACTTGCGCGGCGAATTCGGCCTGCAGCGTGTAAAAATCATCGATCAGGGCCTCGGCCGCCGCCTTCTGCCACGGGGTCTCGGCCGGCAGGCGGCGGGCCGCATCGCGCATCTCGTCGAGGGCGAAGCGGGCGCCGACCTCATAGAAAATCCGCGCCGCGGCGTCGATCGGCCGACCGGTGCGCTCGGCCAGATCGCCGACCTCGAAGGCCGTCGTCAGGAAGATGATCGCGCCGATCCGCGCGGCCAGCGCCTGCGGCACGCCGGCCGCGGCAAGCCGTGCCGTGCGCGCGTCGAGCAGCGTGCGCTCGTTCGACGGCAAGAGTGCCGCGACGACGCCCTCCAGGTGGCGGACCGCCGGCCCGAAATGGCCGATTTCGCGCTCGACATCGAGCCGGTTGCCGCGCAGCAGCCAGGCCGCCGCATGCTCGACGACGACCCCGATGTCGAGCAGCATTTCCGTCTGCACTTGCGTCGCGACCGTGTTGTCGAGCGCCTCCACCCCGGCCCACAGCGCCGGCAGCGCGAAAGCCTCGCGCACGATCCGGTAGCTGCGCGCGATCTCCGGCGCCGCGCGGCCGGTGCGCGCGCGCAGATCGTGGACGAAGGTGAGGCCGGCGCGGTTGACGAGGTCGTTCGCGATCACCGTGGCGGTGATCTCGCGGCGCAGCGGGTGGGCGGCGATCTGCGCCGCGAAGCGCTGGCGCAGGGCGGGCGGAAAATAGTCGCGCAACTCGCCCGCCAGGGCGGGCAGTTCGGGGAGATCGGACGCGAGCAGGTCGCGGTCGAGCGACATCTTGGCGTAGGCCAGCAGCACCGCCAGCTCCGGGCGGGTGAGCCCGCGGCGCGAGGCGGCGCGTGCCGCGAGCTCCTCGTCATCGGGCAGGAACTCGAGCGCGCGGTCGAGCCGGCCGGCGCGTTCGAGCTCGCGGATCAACCGCGCCTGGCGGTCGAGCGTCACGGAAAACTCCGATGCGCCGCGCGCCTCCGCCACCGACAGCGCCTCGCCCTGGAGGTAGTTGTCGCGCAGCACCAGGTGCGCGACGTCGCCCGCCATCTGCGCCAGCAGCGGGTCGCGCTCCTGGCGGCCGAGGGCCCCCGCCGCGATCGCGCCCGAAAGCAGGATCTTGATGTTGACCTCGTGGTCCGACATCGAGACCCCGGCGGAATTGTCGATCGCGTCGGTGTCGATCCGCCCGCCCTGCAGCGCATAGGCAACGCGGCCGCGCTGGGTGACGCCGAGGTTGGCGCCCTCGCCGACAACCTTGGCGCGCAGCGCCTCGCCGTCGACGCGCAACGCGTCGTTGGCGCGGTCGCCGACTTCGGCTTGGCTTTCGCCGCGCGCCTTGACGAAGGTGCCGATGCCGCCGAAGAGCAACAGATCGACTTCTGCCGTCAGCAGCTGGCGGATCAGCTCGGCCGGGGTCAGGTGGTCGGCCGCGATGGCGAATGTCCGCTTCATCTCGGGGCTGATCGGAACCGTTTTCAGGGCGCGGTCGAAGACGCCGCCACCGGCCGAGATCAGCGCCCTGTCGTAATCGGCCCAGCTCGAGCGCGGCAGATGAAACAGTCTCTCGCGCTCGGCAAAACTGGTCGCCGGGTCGGGGTCGGGGTCGACCAGTATGTGCAGGTGGTTGAACGCGGCCACCAACCGGATGTGGCGCGACTGCAGCATGCCGTTGCCGAAGACGTCGCCCGACATGTCGCCGACCCCGACCACGGTAAACTCGCTCTTCTGGATGTCGCGCCCCAATTCGCGAAAATGGCGCTTCACCAGCTCCCACGCGCCGCGCGAGGTGATCCCCATCTCCTTGTGGTCGTAGCCCTGCGAGCCGCCCGAGGCGAAAGCGTCGCCGAGCCAGAAGCCGTATTCCGCGGCGAGGCCGTTGGCGACGTCGGAGAAGGTGGCGGTGCCCTTGTCGGCGGCGACGACGAGGTAGGGATCGTCGCCGTCATGGCGCACGACTTCGGGCGGCGCTACGATGCGTTGAACGGCGCCGTCCGCGACGATGTTGTCGGTCACGTCGAGGAGGCCGCGGATCAGCATCCGGTAGCATTCGAGCCCCTCGGCGGCGAAGGCTTCGCGGTAGTTCGGAGCCTCCGGGGCGGGCGGGCGCTTCATGACAAAGCCGCCCTTCGAGCCGACCGGCACGATGACCGCGTTCTTGACCGTCTGCGCCTTCATCAGCCCGAGGATCTCGGTGCGGAAATCCTCCTTGCGGTCGGACCAGCGGATGCCGCCGCGCGCCACGCTGCCGGCGCGCATGTGGACGCCCTCGACGCGCGGGCTGTAGACGTAGATTTCGTAGAGCGGCCGCGGCAACGGCAACAGATCGATCGCCTGCGAGGCGAACTTGACCGCCAGCGCCGCTTTGGGCTCGCCGCTCGGCGATGTCTGGTAGTAGTTCGTGCGCACGCTTTTGAGGACGAGCAGCAGATAGGCGCGCAGGATGCGGTCCTCGTCGAGGCTCTCCACCCCGTCCAGCGCATGGTCGATCGCCTGGGTCTCGGCAACCGCGTCGAGCGAGGCGGCCGCGGCAGCCGGGTCGAAACGCCGCTCGAACAGCCGCACCAGGCGGCGTGCGATCGGCGCATGTCGCGCCAGCGTGTCCTCCATGTAGCTTTGGCTGAAGGTCGAGCCGGCCTGGCGGAGCACCTTGCAGTAGAGCCGCAGCACGGTGACCTGGCGGGACGACAGGCCGGCCGCCAGCACCAGGCGATTGAAGCCGTCGCTCTCGGCGGCGCCGCTCCATACCGCCAGCAGCGCCTCCTCGAAGCGGCGGCGCAGCGCGGCGGAAAGCGGGGCCGGAACCGTGCCGTCGCCGAGCGTGAATTCGTGGATCCACACCGCGCGGCCGTCTTCGCCCTCGATGCGAAACGGCTCCTCGGCGATGATGCGCAGGCCGAGGTTTTCGAGGATCGGCAGGACGTCCGACAGCGCGACCGGTTCGCCCTGACGGTAGAGCCTGAGGCCCGCGCCGGCGCCGTCGGCGCGCGGATGCAACGACGCTTCGAGGGGTGAGCCGGCGAAAACCGCTTCGATCCGGTCGAGATCGGCGATCGCCTGGGCCGGCTCGGTGCGGGCCTGGTAGGCGACCGGAAACGGCTTCAGCCGGCGCAGCCGAGCGCCGCCGGCGGCCTCCCCGAACGCGGCGAGAGCGGCCTCAGCGACGCGGTCCGACCAGCTGCGCCCGGCGTCCGCGAGGCGCTGTTCCAGCGCCGCCACATCTACCGGCGGCACGGCGCCGCGAGTAACCCGGACGATGAACTGCACCCGCGCCTGCGCCGCTTCGTCCACGTGCGCGAAGAAGTCGGTGACCGTGCCGGCGAACGCTGCTTCGAGGATCGTGGCGAAACTCTGGCGCAGGCGGGTTTCGTAGCGCTCGCGCGGCACGTAGACGAGGCACGAGACGAAGCGCTCGAGCGGGTCGCGGCGCACGAACAGCGCGATCCGCTGGCGCTCCTGCAGGTTGAGGATGCCGATCGCGGTGTCGAAAAGCTCGTCCTCGGCGATCTGAAACAGTTCGTCGCGCGGGAAGCTCTCCAGGATGTGTAATAGGGCCTTGCCGTCATGGCTGTCCGGCGCCAGCCCGGCGCGCTCGATCGTGCGCTCGACCTTCCGCCGCAACAGCGGGATCGCGCGCGGGCGGCGGCTGTAGGCGAGCGAAGTGAACAGCCCGACAAACAGCCGCACCCCAACGACGTCGCCGGCCCCGTCGAAGCGGCGGATGCCGATCGCATCCATGTGAGCGGCGCGGTGCACCGTGGCGCGGCTCTCGGTCTTGGCGAGGATCAGCAATTCGCGCCGGCGGACGAACTGCCGCACGTCGGGCGGCAGCGCCGCGAGGTCGCGCAGCCCGCCGAAGACCGAATAGCCGGCGTCGGCGAGAATTCCGAGCGATGGGCTCGGCGCCCTCACGGCGTCGCCGAATGCGTAGTCGCGGAAGCCGAGATAGGTGAAGTTATCGTCGTCGAGCCAGCGCAGAAAATCGACGCTCTCGGCGATCTCAGCCGACGGCAGCGCCGGCGGTGCGGCTTCCGTCTCGCCGGCAATCGCCTGCAGCGTCCGGCGCATCTGCTGCCAGTCCGCCACCGCGCGGCGTACGTCGTCGAGGATTCCGGCGAGCCGCGCCGCCAGCGCCTGGCGCTCGGCAGCGTGTGGCTCGCGGGTGATCTCGATCTGCATCCAGGATTCGCGAAAGCTACCCTGCGGCGGGTCGAGCGCCAAGAGCGCGCCGGCGTCGTCGCGCGTCACCGGGAGCACCGGATGGATCGCCAGGCGGACCTGGCGGCCGCTCTCGTTGATCGCCGCGGTCACCGAATCGACGAGGAACGGCATGTCGTCGTTGACGATCTCGACGACCGTGTGCGGCGAGGACCAGCCGTCGGCCGAGCGCGTGGGGTTGTAGACCCGCAGCAGCGCGCCGCCAGGCCGGCGGCGGGCGGCAAAGCGCCACAGCGCCAGCGCCGCGTCGCACAGCGCCTCGGGGCCGCGCGCCGCGACGTCGCTCGGCGGCACGTGCGCGTACATCTGGGCGATGAAGCGGGGCAGCAGCGCGCGCTCGGCGCTCTCCGCGCGCTGCTCGGCCAGGGCCTGGGCATCGCGCAGACCCTGCTCCGTTGCGGCCTCGATCGTGCTCGTCACGGGGGTCCTCCTTCGCGGTCCGAGACTCGCCCCTCGGCGCCGCCGCGGCAAGCGGTTTCCGGGCGGCCTTGCGGTCGCCGCAGCGGTTGCAGGTGGCGCAAAACGCTGGAAAATCCGCGCGGATCTGCCGATTATAGGCGGCTCTCGCCTGCCGATTGGGGCCTATTCCTGGTGAAGCGCTTCCTCTCCGTCTTCCGCCGCGGCGTCGTCTACTGGCTGCCGCTCGCCGTGCTGCTGGCGGCGACGACGGCACATCTGGTCAGCCCGGAACTGTTCAACCGCTTGTCGCTATTTGCCTTCGACAAGTATCAGCAATTGGCGCCGCGGCAGGCCTCGCCCGACTTCCCGGTGCAGATCGTCGACATCGACGAGCACAGCCTGAAGCAGCTTGGGCAATGGCCGTGGCCGCGCACCACGTTGGCCCGCATGCTCGACAAGCTGGCCGAGGCCGGCGCGGCGGTCGTCGCCTTCGACGTGCTGTTCACCGAGCCCGATCGCACCTCGCCCGAGATGCTGCGCTCGCTGTTGACCGAGCAAGGCGCCGGCGCGGCGGAGGCGGCACAAGTGCTCGCGAGCATGCCGGACCCCGATGCGGCGCTGGCCAAGGCGATGACCAAGGTGCCGGTGGTGGTGGGGTTCAACCTCACGGCATCGAGCGGCCGGGGCAACCCGCTCGCCAAGGCCGGCTTCGCGGTGCTGGGCGCCAAGGCAGAGGATCCCTGGCGCTATGTCGACAGCTTTCCGGAGGCGGTGGCGGCGCTCCCGGAGTTGCAGAAATCCGCTGCCGGGAACGGCTTCGTCAACGAACCGTCGGATTGGGACAACATCGTCCGCCATGTGCCCTTGGTGTTCCGGCTCGCGAACAAGCCGGTGCCGTCGCTGGCCGCCGAGGCGATGCGGGTCGGGTTTGGGGGACGCGGTTATCTCGTCCGCTACGCCGGAGCGCAGGCCGAGCAGAGCTTTGGCGAGAATAGCGGGCTCAACGCGGTCGAAATCCCGGTGCCGGCGGCGCATACCGCGATCCGCGTGCCGGTCAATCGGGCCGGGCAGGTCACGGTCTATTATGCGCGGCGCGATCCCCGCCGCTACATCTCGGCCGCCGACATTGTCGCCGGCAAATTCGCGCCGGAGCGGATCGCCGACCATATCGTGCTGGTCGGCTCCTCGGCGGCGGGCCTAAACGATCTGAAGGCGACACCGATCGCCCCGGACATGCCGGGCGTCGAGGTCCATGCGCAGCTGATCGAGCAGATCCTCGAACGCGACTTCCTATTCCGGCCGGATTGGGGCCCCGGCGCCGAAATCATCTTTGCGCTGTTGAGCGGGCTCCTGCTGATCGCGACCGTGCCGCGCCTCGGCGCGCTGCTCAGCGCCGAATTGGCCTTGATCGCGGCGATCGGCGCCGTGGTGGTGTCCTGGCTAGCCTTCCGCAACGGCAGCTTCCTGATCGACCCGAACGTGCTGCAGGGCGGCCATGGCCACGTATTGCTCGACCCGGTCTACCCGATCGCGGTGCTGGCGACGGTTTACCTGGTCAGCAATTTGGTCAATTACCGGCAGACCGAGCAGCGCCAGCGCGAAATCCGCCAGGCATTCTCGCTCTACCTGGCGCCGCAACTTGTCGAGGAGCTGGCGAAAAACCCCGAGAAACTGGTCCTCGGCGGCGAGATCCGCCTGATGACCATCATGTTCTGCGACATTCGCGGCTTCACGACATTGTCGGAAGGGATGAGCTCCCACGATTTGGGCCAGCTGATCAACGAGTTCCTGACGCCGATGACGGAAATCATCATGGCGCACAAGGGAACAATCGATAAATACATCGGCGACTGCATCATGGCGTTTTGGAACGCGCCGCTCGACGACCCCGATCACGCGAAGAACGCGGTCGCCGCGGCGCAGGAGATGCGCCGCAAGCTCGTCGAATTGAACGCGGCCTGGGCCGCCGAAGGCAGGCGCAGCCTGCATGTCGGCATCGGCATCAACACCGGCGAATGCAGCGTCGGCAATTTCGGCTCGCACCAGAAGTTCAACTATTCATTGCTCGGCGATCCGGTGAACCTGGCGTCGCGTCTCGAAGGACTGACAAAGCTCTACGGCGTCGACGAGATCATCGGCGAAGAAACAGCCGAATTGCTCGACGAGCCGGGACTGATCGAGCTCGACCTCGTGGCGGTCAAGGGCAAGACCCGCGCAGTGCGCATCTTCACGCTGCCGCCGCACCCGGTCGAGGCGCAACAGTACCTGGCGCGGCATGCCGCCTTGCTCGACGCCTATCGCCGGCGCGACTGGGACGCGGCGCTCGGCCTGCTGGAGGACCCGGTGCTCGCGGCCGAAGGCGAGATGGCGCCGGTCTATGGCCTGTTCCGCGAGCGGATCGCGCAGCTGCGGGTCGATTCGCCGCCCTCGGATTGGGACGGGGTGTTCGTCGCGCACGAGAAATAGCACAGCTCGGCGCGCAACCCGTTCCCGCGCAATCTCTGCCCGGGTTTGGCAACCTTAGGCTGAATTGCGCTTCACGTTTTGCTAAACCCTGTGGATAATAATTAGGCACATGACTAGCCGCAGTGCCCAGCGTTGTTCGGGTTCGCGGCAGCCGAAGCATCTTGGGCCCGGATGGCGGCGCTGTCGCTCCCGGGTGGAGACGGGGACGAATGGCGATCATTGCGTTCGAGGTTTGCCGGCGCGGTCCCGACGACCGCTGGGTCGTCCAGCTCGGCAACGACGTCTACGGTTCCTATCTCGACAAGGAGCAGGCGATCCTCGACGCTGTCGACGCGGCCCGCGACGCGTTGCAGTGCGGCCGCGAGGCGCAGGTCTGGATCCGCGACCACAGCAGCGCTGCCCGCGTGCTTTGAGCCTTCCGCGAATAGTGGGCGGCGCGGCGCGCGGGCTCTACGAGCCCCACGCCGGCGCCTAGAGGACTGATTCGATCCAGGCCTTGAGCTTGCTTTTCGGCTCGGCGCCCATCTTGGTCGCCGCGACCTGGCCGCCCTTGAACAGGATCATCGTCGGAATGCCGCGCACGCCGTATTTCCGTGGCGTCTGCGGGTTTTCGTCGATGTTGACCTTGGCGACGGTCACCCGTCCCGCCATCTCGCTGGCGATCTCGTCGAGAAAGGGCGCGACCATCTTGCAGGGTCCGCACCATTCCGCCCAGAAATCGACCAGCACCGGCTCCTTGGCGCCGAGCACCACGGCATCGAAGCTGCTGTCGCTGACCGCCGTCGGCTTCATGACAAAGTCCTTTGGTTAAGGCTGCCTGACATTAGGGGAGCCGGAAAAGCGGCGTCAAGGCGCGCACCGGAAAGCGTATATGCAGGCGAGGCGGCCCGCCATTTCAGCCGGCGTGCGCCTTCGCCCACAGCGCCACCTCGGCGTGGGTGGCGAACCATGCGCCGCCCTTCGCCTGGGCCAGACGAATCAGCTCCTCGATGATCCAGATGCGCGAGCGGTAGCCGATCACATGCGGGTGCATCGTCAATTGGAACAGACCGCCTTCGTCGTAGGCCGCCTCGAACTCGCGGCGGAAGATATCGAAGACGTCGGCCGGCGGGGTATAGGGCCGCAGCGCCGAAAACCGGTTCATCATGAAATAAACCGCGTCGTCGCGCACCCACTCGACCGGCAACTCGACGACGCCGCACGGCGCCCCGTCGAGCAAGAGCTCATAGCAATCCTCGTCCGACATCAGCGAGGAATCATAAAGGAGCCCCATCTCGGCGGCGATCGCCAGCGTGTTCCAGCTGAAATCCCACGACGGGGTGCGCATGCCGACCGGCCGCACGCCGCAGATTTTTTCGAGCGTATCGGCCGAGCGCAGCATCAGGTCGCGTTCGGCCTCGTGCGGCAGCACCGAGTTGAGCTCGTGGATCCAGCCGTGGATGCCGACCTCGTGCCCCTCGGCGACGATGCGGCGCTGCTCGTCGGGATGGATCAGCGCGGTGACGGCAGGCACGTAAAAGCTCGCCGTAACCCCGTAGCGTTCGAGCAGCCGCAGGATACGCGGCACGCCGACCCGCGCGCCGAATTGGCCCCAGGCCAGCCGTCCGATCGACTTGCCGCCATCCCGCAGGTCGCTCGTCTCGTGGTCGCTGTCGAACGACAGCGCGACGGCGCAACGCGCCCCGCCCGGCCATTCGCGTGGCCTGAGCGGCCGCCCGGCGCGCACCCGCGCCACCAGCCGCCGCCAATGCTCCTCCGGCCATTGCCACGGTTCGAGATCGGATTGCGGTCGGGTCATGGGCTCTCTCCCGGCGGGATGACGAACTGAAGTGCGTAAACTCCCAATTTCAGGCGC
This sequence comes from Allostellaceae bacterium, assembly GCA_035309005.1. GTDB lineage: Bacteria > Pseudomonadota > Alphaproteobacteria > ATCC43930 > CGMCC-115725 > DATARH01. The sequence goes on from DATGFP010000057.1 coordinate 18,100, forward strand.
TCAGCCGTGCCAGCACGTCGTCGCCGACCTCGAAATTGGCATAGACGTTCTGCACGTCGTCGCTGTCCTCAAGGGTCTCGAGCAGCTTGAACAAGGCTGCCGCGGTCGCCTCGTCGATGGCCGCGCCGGTTTTCGGCCTCCATGCCAGCCTGGTCGATTCGGCGGGGCCGAAATGCGTCTCCAGCGCGTCGCGCACGCTGTTGAAATCATCGGGCGCCGAGATCACGACATGGCCGTCGGCGTCGCTTGCGACATCATCCGCTCCGGCCTCGATCGCGGCTTCGAGCATCCCATCGGCGCTGGCCGCGGCGGCCGGATAGGCGATCTCGCCGACATGGTCGAACATGAACCCGACGCTGCCGGTCTCGCCGAGCGCGCCGCCCGCCTTGGCGAACGCGGCGCGCACCTCGCTGGCGGTGCGGTTGCGGTTGTCGGTCAATGCTTCGACGATGACCGCGACGCCGCCCGGCCCGTACCCTTCGTAGCGCACCTCCTCATAGGCCTCGCCCCCTTCCCCGCCGGCGCCGCGCTTGATCGCGCGCTCGACGGTGTCTTTCGGCATGTTGGCCTGGCGCGCGGCCAGGATCGCGGCGCGCAACCGCGGGTTGGCATTGGGATCGGGCAGGCCGGTGCGGGCCGCCGTCGTCAGTTCGCGGATGATCTTGGTGAATACCTTGCCGCGCTTTTTGTCCTGCGCGCCTTTGCGGTACATGATGTTTTTGAATTGCGAATGACCTGCCATCGACGCGAATCCCAGCTCACGGGCGAAATGCAACCGACGGGGCCAACGCCCCCGTCCCGGCCATCAGCCGATCCACGATCGGCGCGGCATAATAAGCCAATATAGCAGGATTGCGGCGGCTCCAAGCGAGCCCGCTGCGGCGCCCTTCAGCGCCGCGGCATTTGGGGCGGCAGGCGGCCGCCGACGCGGACCGGCTCGATGTGGCTCGCCAGACCGGTCCGATCGTCGATCTCGACGAAGACGCCGCACAACGTCGCCTCCCCTTCAGCCGGCTTCGCCTTCTCGCCCGGCAGCTTGGTGACGAAGCGGCGAACCACCGGCTCTTTCTGCATGCCGATCACCGAATCGTAATCGCCGCACATGCCGGCGTCGCTGAGATAGGCGGTGCCACCCGGCAGAACCAGCGCGTCGGCGGTCGGCACGTGCGTGTGGGTGCCGATCACCGCCGACACGCGGCCGTCGGCAAAATGCCCGAAGGCCATCTTCTCGCTGGTCGCCTCGGCGTGGAAATCGACGACGATCGCGCTGACGCCGCTGCCCAGCGCATATTGCCCGAGCAGCGCCTCAAGCGTCGCAAACGGGTCGCCCAGCGCCTCCATGAAGAGCCGCCCCATCAAATTGACGACGAGGACGCTGCGGCGGTCGTCGAGCCGATGCAGGCACCAGCCGGCGCCCGGCGTGCCCTCGGGAAAATTGGCCGGCCGCAACAGGCGCGGGTCGCGCGGGATGTAGGAGATCAGCTCGCGCTGGTCCCAGACGTGGTTGCCGGTGGTCAGGATATCGGCGCCGGAATCGTACAATTCGCCGGCAAGCCGCTCGGTCAGCCCGAACCCGGCGGCCGCGTTCTCGGCGTTGACGATCGCGACATCGATCGCGAGCTCGCGCCTGAGCCGCGGCAGATGCGCCTTGACCGCATCGCGCCCCGAGCGCCCGACCACATCGCCGCAAAGAAGCACATTCAAATAAGGCCGCTCCCAACTCCCGTCATTCCAGAGGCGGGCGTTCATGCGCGGGTTCGCGGCCTGCCGGCCGCGCCCCGAAATGGCGATCTATGCGGATGAGTGGAGCCGCCTCGGCCGTCGCCTTTGCAACTCCTCCGTGGCCCTGCATCGCAGGTGGGCACCATGTATCGGAACCACGGCTCCGACAGAGACGGCTCCCAAGAGGTAGATATCGGCCCCGGGGTAACATGCGGCCTTACGCACCGCGCAGCCCCACTCGATCCCTTACCTAGGGCGTCTCGAAGCGCGCCGCAATGGCCTCGATGCGTTCGGCCATGCTGCGGATGTCGGATGCCGCCGCATCGCTCGGCCCGCCGGCCGCGCCCGCGGCGCGCGTGCGGCTGCGTTCCTGCTGTAGCGCCTCATTGGCGTCCGATAGTTCGTCGGTGATGACCAGCGCCGCCAGCAGGATCAGCCGGGCCTCGCCGACCTGGCCGATCGTCTTGGTGAATTCGCCAATCTTGGCGTCGACATATTGCGCGAGGCGGCGGATGCGCGGCTCCTGCCCGTCGACGCAGCTCAACGGAAACTCGCGGCCGTTCACCTTGACGACGACCTGGCCCATCTTATGCCTCCCGTTCGAGCAGCGGCCCCAATTTGGCGAGCGCAGCGTCGATCCGTTCGGCGATCGCCGCGGCGACCGCCGCCACGCGATCGTCCTGGGTCGCACGCCTCGCCGCGCCCGACGCCGCCTCCAGTCGGGCGATCGCCAGTTCGAGCCGGGCGATCGCGTCGTCGAGTTCGCTCATGCCGCCAGCTTAGGGAGCGCCGGGGCGCGCCGTCAACGCGGCGGCGTTAGCGCACCCGCTCGTATTTCTGCAACGCGCGCAGGCCGGGCGGATGCGGCTGGCCGGGGAAGAGGCCGGGCCACAGCGTCCAGCACACCTCGCCGACATAGAGGTCGCCGCGCGAATCCGCGCACAGCCCGTGCGGGCCGATGAACGCGGTCGGCGCCGTGCCGGCATGCGGGTCGCCGATCCGCGACAGCAACTTGCCCTGATGGTCGACGATCGAGACGCGCGGGCCGAGGTTGGGGCTGTCGCGGTTGACCGCCATGCCGGGGCCGAGTTCGCCGATGTAGCACACCGGGTGATGGGTGTATGACATGAAGAGGCCGCACGGACGGTGCAGATTGTTCCACTGGGTCTCGTACTTGCCGTTGCCGTCGAACACCTGAACCCGGTGGTTCTCGCGGTCGGCGACATAGACCCAGCCGTCGGCGTCGGTGCAGATGTTGTGAACGATATTGAACTGGCCCGGGTCGGTGCCGGGCTCGCCCCACGACATCAGGAGCTTGCCGTCCGGCGAATATTTGTGGACCCGCGCGTTGCCGTAGCCGTCGGAGACGTAGAGTTCGCCCTTCGGCGACAATGCGGTGTGGGTGCAGCGGTGGAACGGCTCGCCGCTCATGTACGGCGCCGGCTTGCCCGGCACTCCCAGCTCCATCAGGACCTTGCCGTCCTCGATGCGGCACTTGCGCACGAAATGGCCACCGTCGTCGGTCAGGTAGATCGAATCGTCGGGGCCCAGATGGACGCCGTGGGCGCGCGGGTATTGCCCCTCGCCCCAGGAGCGCAGGAAATTTCCCTCGCGGTCGAACACCATCATCGGGTGCTCACCCCGGCTGAACGCATAGACGTTGTCGTTCTTGTCGACGCCGACCGCGGCAACCTCCTTGAACGACCAGCCGTCGGGCAATTTCGCCCAGTTCTCGATGATGCGGTATTGGTAGTCGCCGCTCCCGACGATGATCGCCATCGCTCTCTCCCACGTCCCGCGCTGCGCCAACGCGAGGTTATCGGAGGCGCCCGGCGGAAACAATCGCCGGCGGCCATGCGATAGGCGGATCACCGCACCCGCCATCGCATCCGGGCGGTGCGCGCAGGATTTGCGGAAGACGCGCTGTCCGCTTAGATTGGCGGCCATGATGACCTCCGCACCCCCCCTCCCCCCGCCCGTCAACCCGAAACTGCGCCGCATGGCGAACGCGATCCGCGCGCTCGCGATGGACGCCGTCGAGAAGGCGAATTCCGGCCATCCCGGCATGCCGATGGGCATGGCCGACATCGCGGCCGTGCTGTTCAGCCAGTTCCTGCGGTTCGACCCGCTGGCGCCGGACTGGCCCGACCGCGACCGCTTCGTGTTGTCGAACGGGCACGGCTCGATGCTGCTCTACGCGCTCCTGCATCTGACCGGCTATCCCGACATGACGCTCGACCAGCTGCAGCATTTCCGCCAGCTCGGCAGCAAGACCGCCGGCCACCCGGAGCGCGGCCTCGCCACCGGCATCGAGACGACGACCGGGCCACTGGGCCAGGGCATCGCCAACTCGGTCGGCATGGCGCTGGCCGAACGCCACCTCGCCGCCGAGTTCGGCAGCGAAGTCGTCGACCACCACACCTACGTGTTCTGCGGCGACGGCTGCCTCGAGGAAGGCGTCAGCCACGAGGCGGCCTCGCTCGCCGGGCATTTGAAGCTCAACAAGCTGATCGTCCTTTACGACGACAACTCGATCACGATCGACGGCCCGACCAGCCTGTCGTTTTCCGACGACGTGCTGATGCGCTTCAACGCCTACGGCTGGGCGACCGAGCGCATCGACGGCGTGGACCACGACGCGATCGGCGCCGCGATCAAGCGCGCCCAGACGCATGACCGCCCGAGCCTGATCGCCTGCCGCACGATTATCGCCTACGGCGCGCCAACCAAGGCCGGCACCGCCGGCGCGCATGGCAGCCCGCTCGGCGCCGAGGAGATCAAGGGGGCGAAGGAGCGGCTCGGCTGGGAATACGGCCCGTTCATCGTGCCCGACGATGTGCGCGCCGAGTGGCGTGCCGCCGGCGCCCGCGGCGCAGCGGTCCGGCAGGCTTGGGAGCAGCGGCTCGCCGCTGTCGAACCCGCCAAGCGGTCCGAATTCCTGCGCCGCCAGAAGGGCGACCTGCCGGCCGATTTCGATGCCGTCGTCGCCAAGCTGTGCGACGATTTCCGCGCCAAGAACGCCAAGCTGGCGACCCGCCAATCCTCGGGCGCCGTGCTCGACGCCTTGTCGCCGGCGGTGCCGGAACTGATCGGCGGCTCGGCCGACCTGACCCCGTCAAACAACACCCGAACCAAGGACGACACGGATATTCGCCCCGGCGATTTCGCCGGCCGCTACATCCGCTACGGGGTGCGCGAGCACGGCATGGCGGCGGCGATGAACGGCATTTCGGTGCATGGCGGCCTCATCCCCTATGGCGGCACGTTCATGTGCTTCACCGATTACTGCCGGCCGTCGATCCGGCTGGCGTCGCTGATGGAGATCCGCGTCGTTTTTGTCATGACGCACGATTCGATCGGCCTCGGCGAAGACGGCCCGACGCACCAGCCGGTCGAGCACCTCGCGGCGTTGCGTGCGATCCCGCACCTTATGGTATTCCGCCCGGCCGACTCGATCGAAACCGCGGAGTGTTGGGCGCTGGCGCTGAAGAACCACCATGCCCCCTCGATCATGGCGCTGACCCGCCAGGGCTTGCCGCTATTGCGCACCGACCCGAGCGGCGGCAATCGCTCGGCCCGCGGCGCCTACGTGCTGGCCGAAGCCTCGGGCGAGCGCCAGGTGACGTTGCTCGCCACCGGCTCCGAGGTGTCGATCGCGATGGAGGCGCGCGACGCGCTGGCGAAAGACGGCATCCGAGCCGCGGTCGTGTCGATGCCGTGCTGGAAATTGTTCGAGGACCAGCCCGAGGATTACCGTCGCGCCGTGCTGGGCACCGCGCCGCGTGTGGGAGTTGAGGCGGCGGTGCGGTTCGGCTGGGACGGCTGGCTCGGTGAGCGCTCGGCGTTTGTCGGGATGCATGATTTCGGGGCCTCGGCGCCAATCGAGGCGCTCTATCCGCATTTCGGCATCACCGCCGAGAAGGTCGCCGAAGCGGCCCGCGCGCTCCTATAACGTCAACAGCCGGCGGGTGCCCCGTTTCCTATAGCATTGGGATAGCGCAAACCCATTGCTCAATTTCAGCGTTTTTATCATACCAGTACGCAATTCTCATTCGCCATTTGCGCGACTGGGATGTGGGATAGAGCGTGACATACTCCACGGTGCCGCCAGTGAACTTCTTTCCCCTGATCTCATTGCGGCGCAGGGTCCGATCGATGAATATGCCGGCTAACGTGATCGCGTCAGGTTCTAAAATTATCCTGTACTTCAGCGCACCCAGAATGAAGTAGATGCCCATCAGAACGTCGCCGAGAGAAATGGCAATTGCGAACAACCGCGCACTTTCCCTGTTTAATTGACCCGGCAGCACGGCTGCAGTCCATATGTAGATCGCGAAAGCGAAACCACCGCCGATTGCCGCTATGCCAACGAATGTGGTCAACACGGCCCATACCTTCGCCGGGCGGCAGACCACTACTTCGGCAGGCTCTATCGTAGGAGCCGCCGTTCGTGCCGGGGTCATGCGCTTGAGCCAGCCAAAAAACAGGCCAAGCGGGATGCCGATGAGGGTCATCGCGATCGCCGATTTGATTGTATTGTCCAATGAAAAGGTAAAAGACACTATCGCTAAACCTCGTTGTGTGACTGCCGGCTGGGTCGCTGCGCCTCCCCCGGAGCATGGAAATCATAGCATGCGAAGCCGCTCACACCCGCCCGGCTTCCCGCGTGCGGCGCTTCTGGGCTAAGCTGCGACGACAGGTTTGGCTGGAGGATCGAGAGATGGCGATACGGGTGGCGATCAACGGGTTTGGCCGCATCGGCCGGCTGGTCATGCGCGCGGCCCTGGAGCATGCCAGCAAGGAACTCGAGATCGTCGGCATCAACGATCTCGGCCCGGTCGCGACCAATGCGCATCTCTTACGCTATGACAGCGTCCACGGCCGCTTTCCCGGCGAGGTGACGACCGGCGACAACTGGATGGATGCCGGTCAGGGCAAGATCCGCGTCACCGCCGAGCGCGACCCGGCGAAATTGCCGTGGCGCGAATTGGGCGTCGATGTCGCGCTCGAATGCACCGGCATCTTCACCAAGCGCGAGGCGGCCGCCGAACACCTCGAAGCCGGCGCCAAGAAGGTCATCGTCTCCGCTCCGGCCGACGGCGCCGATCTCACCGTCGTGCTCGGCGTTAACCACGAAGAGCTGAAGCCCACCCATCAGGTGATCTCGAACGGCTCGTGCACGACCAACTGCCTGGCGCCGGTGGCCTATGTGCTGCACCGCGGCATCGGCATCGAGCGCGGCTTCATGACGACGATCCATTCCTATACCGGCGACCAGAGCCTGCAGGATACGCTGCACAGCGATCTGCGCCGGGCTCGCGCCGCGGCGTTGTCGATGATCCCGACCTCGACCGGCGCGGCGCGCGCGATCGGTCTGGTATTGCCGGAGCTCAAGGGCAAGCTCGACGGCACCGCGATCCGCGTGCCGACCGCCAACGTGTCGTTGATCGATTTGACCTTCGACGCGGCGCGCGAGACCGAGCCGGCGGAGGTCAATGCGCTGATGGAGGAGGCTGCCAAGTCGAACCGCCTCAAGGGCATCCTCGGCATCAACAAGGCGCCGACCGTGTCGGTTGATTTCAACCACGATCCGCACAGCTCGACCTTCGACGTGACCCAGACCCAGGTGCTCGACAAGCGCTTTGTCCGGATCCTCTCGTGGTACGACAACGAATGGGGCTTTTCGAACCGCATGGTCGAGGTCGCCGCCTATTTCGGCGCGATGGCGTAAGCCGGTTCACCGCGCGGAAGCACGGTGAACACGGGGCTGATTAAATCGCGGCGCAAGTGACAAACCGCCCGGTTCGACATAAGCGGCTGAACCCGGCGCAGGCGCTCGATGAAGCCATCCGCTTGCACCAGGAAGGCAAACTCGAGGAAGCCGCACTGCATTACGCGGCGATCCTCAAGGCGCAGCCCCGTCACTTCGATGCCCTGCATCTCTCGGGGGTGGTGCAATTTCAGCTGGGCCGCGCCGCCGAAGGCCTCGCCAGAATACAATCGGCGCTGAAGCTGCAACCCACGAACGCGCAGGCCTTGTCGAATCTCGGGCTGGTGTTGCGAAAAATGGGCAGGGCCGACGAGGCCCTGGCGGTCTGCGACAAGGTCCTCGCCATTCGCGCTGACAACGCGGAGGCGCTGTTCGATCGCGGCACCACGCTGCGGCTTTTGAAGCGCCCGGCGGAGGCGCTCGCGAGCTATGACAAGGCGCTCGCCATCCGGCCCGACTATGCCGAGGCGCACAACAGCCGCGGCAACGCGCTCCGAGACCTCGGCCGCTCCGAAGAGGCGCTGGCCTGTTACGACAAGGCGCTCGCGCTGCGGTCGGTCAATGCCGAGGCGCTATACAATCGCGGCATTGCGCTTCGCGACCTCAGGCGGTCTGAGGAGGCGCTGGCGAGCTTTAACAAGGCGCTCGCGATCCAGCCCGACTTCGCCGAAGCGCTGTTAAATCGCGGCCTCGCGCTGGGCGACCATGGCGAGCCTGGCGCCGAAGCGGATTTCGAGCATGCCCTCAGGGTGAAGCCCGATCTGGTCGCGGCTCGGATCGGCAAGTGCATGGCGCAATTGCCCGTGCTCTATCGCGACGAGCCCGAGATTGCGGCTAGGCGCGCCGCCTACGCCCGCTACCTCGACCAGCTTTGCGCCGACGTGGCGGAAGGCAGCGTCACCGGTGATCTCGCCGAGGCGATCGGATCGAGTCAGCCCTTCTACCTCGCCTACCAGGGACAAAACGACCGCGAGCTGCAGCGCCGCTATGGCGCCCTCGCGTGCCGCGCCATGGCCGATAGCTACCCGGTGCCGGACCTCCCGCCGCCGCCCGGGCCGGGGGAGAAGGTGCGGGTCGGCATCGTCAGCGCGTTTTTCCGCCATCACACCGTCTGGAAGATGTTGATCAAAGGCTGGCTGAGCCAATTGGACCGGGCCAAATTCGAAATCTTCGGCTACCACACCCAACCCCGGCGGGACCGGGAGACCGAGTTCGCAGCGGCAATCTGCGACCGGTTCGTGCGGGCGCCGCTGTCGCTCGCCCGCTGGCGCGAGGAGATCCTGGCCGACGCCCCGCATGTGCTGATCTATCCCGAGATCGGTATGGATAGCGGGTCGGCCCAGCTTGCGGCGCAACGCCTGGCCCCAGTGCAATGCGTTTCCTACGGTCATCCCAACACCACCGGATATCCGACCATCGATTACTTCCTCAGCAGCGTCCTGATGGAGCCGCCCGACGGCGAGGATCATTACACCGAGCGGCTGGTACGCCTGCCCAATCTATCGATCTACTATGATCCGCCGGCACCTCAAGCGGTCACGCTCGATCGCGCCGAGCTAGGCCTCCGATCCGGGGTCCCGGTTTTTTGGTGCGGCCAGTCGCTGTTCAAGTACCTGCCGCAGTTCGACGAGGTGTTCCCGCGGATCGCCGGTCAGGTCGGCGACTGCCAGTTCGTATTCTTCGAAGCCGCTCAGAGCCGCGCCGTGACGGCGCTCTTCAAACGCCGGCTCGAACGCGCCTTTGCCGAGTTCGGCCTGAAGGCGGCTGATTACTGCTTGATAGTGCCGCGGCTCGATGTTGAACGGTTCGTTGCCACGATCGGGCTTTGCGACATCGCGCTCGACAGCCTCGGGTTTACCGGCGGCGGCACAACCTTGGATTGTCTCACTCATGGCATCCCGATCGTGACGATGCCCGGCCGGCTGATGCGCGGCCGCCAAACGACCGCGGTACTGCAGATGATGGGAGTGACCGAAACGGTCGCCGGCACGCTCGACGATTACGTATCGATCGCCGTTCGATTGGCTCGCGATCCGTCGTGGCGCGACGCGGTGCGGCAGCGAATGGCCGAAAACAAGCATCGCGTCTATCGCGACCGGGAATGCATCGCGGCATTGGAGAATTTCCTCTGCCGCGTGGCGCGCCGCGATGCGGTGAGCGATGCCCCTCTTGCGCCCCCCGGACCGCCATCAAAACCTGAGGTTGAACGGATCGCCGCCGAGCTCGACAGCGGTTTCGCCTTGCACCACGAAGGGCGCTTGGAGGAAGCGGCGCTGCATTACGCCGCGATCCTCAGCGAAGAGCCCGATCACTTTGATGCATTGCATTTGCTGGGCGTCGTTCGATTTCAGCAGGGGCGCCACGACGAAGGCCTGGAAAAAATTCGGGCGTCCCTGAAGCTGAACCCGACGAGCGCGGCGGCATTGTCGAATTTGGGGCGGGTGCTCGCCGGGCTGGGCCGGTTCGAGGAGGCGCTGTCAAATTATGACAAGGCGCTCGCGGTTCGGCCGGATCATCCCGAGGCACTCAACAATCGCGGCATCGCGCTGCGTGAGCTCGGCCGACCGACCGAAGCGATCGCGAGCTACAATCGGGCGCTTGCGGTCCGGCCCCGCTACGCCGAGGCGCTCAACAACCGCGGCGCCGCCCTGCAGGATCTCAAGCGCCCCGAGGAGGCGCTCGCCAGCTACGACATGGCGCTCGCGATCCGGCCCGATTATGCCAGCGCACTCAACAACCGCGGGTTGGTCGCGCTGGCGCTGGGCGATTTCGCCACCGGTTGGGCGGGCCACGAGCACCGCTGGGGCCGCGCGGGCGCACCACAGCGGCGGCTGATCGCCGGATATCCGGTTTGGCACGGCCAGGACCTTCGGAAGCAACGCATCATCGTCTATGAAGAGCAGGGTCTCGGCG
>DATGFP010000058.1:0-39494 GCA_035309005.1 Allostellaceae bacterium
GATCGAGCGCATGTTCTGCCGCCTCAAAGACTGGCGCCGCATCGCCACCCGCTACGACAAGCTCGCCGCCAACTTCGCCGCCGCGGTGACCCTCGCCGCCATCGTTATCTGGTGGTTATGATTGAGTCTGGAACCTAGCGCCCGGCGCTGACACAAAACTGAAACCGCGAAAAAGATTGACTTTTCACGGTTTATCCCCAACTACGATCTGGGCAATCTGCCCGTTTCGATCTTGCGCAAGGCAACAACTTCTCAATGAATTTTAGCGAACTTAAACTCTCGCCTGAACTACTTCAGGCGGTCACCGACGCCGGCTATACCACTCCCACCCCGATCCAAGAAAAGGCGATTCCGGTCGTCGCCGACGGGCGCGACGTGCTCGGCTGCGCCCAGACCGGCACCGGCAAGACCGCCAGCTTCGCGCTGCCGATGATCGACAAGCTGGCCGCCGGCCGGTCCCGGGCGCGCATGCCGCGCTCGCTGGTCATCGAGCCGACCCGCGAGTTGGCGACGCAGGTCGAGGCCGCCTTCGAGGTCTATGGCAAATATCACCGGCTGTCGACGGCGCTCTTGATCGGCGGCGAGCGCTTTGCCGAGCAGGAGCGCAAGCTCGACCGCGGGGTCGACGTGCTGATCGCGACCCCCGGTCGCATGCTCGATCTGTTCGAGCGCGGCAAGATCCTGCTGTCCGACGTGCGCATCCTGGTCATCGACGAAGCGGACCGGATGCTCGACATGGGCTTCATCCCCGATGTCGAGCGCATCGTCGGGCTGTTGCCGAAGACGCGTCAGACGCTGCTGTTCTCGGCGACGATGCCGCCCGAAATCCGCCGGCTCGCCGATGCTTTCCTCACCCTGCCGGTCGAGATCGCGGTGACGCCGTCGGCGTCGCCCGCCGAAACCGTCCTGCAGTCGCTCGTCGTCGTGCCGGCCGGCGAAAAGCGCGAGGCGCTGCGCCGGCTGATCGCCAGCGAGGACGTCAAGAACGCGCTCATTTTCTGCAACCGCAAGCGCGACGTCGACATCCTGCAGCGTTCGCTCAGCCGACATGGCCTCGATGCCGCGGCGCTGCACGGCGACATGCCGCAGCCGAAGCGGACCGAGACCCTCGACCGCTTCCGGGCCGGCGAAATCCGGATCCTCGTAGCCAGCGACGTCGCCGCCCGCGGCCTCGACATCCAGGGCCTCAGCCACGTCTTCAATTTCGACGTGCCGTACCACGCCGAGGATTATGTCCACCGCATCGGCCGCACCGGCCGGGCCGGCCGGGCCGGCCGCTCGTTCACGCTGGCGGCGCCGGAGGACGGCAAGGCGGTCGCCGCGATCCAGCAACTGATCGGCAAGGAGATCGCGCTCATTACGGTTCCCGACATGGCACTGGCCGAACTCGATTTCGAAGGCCGCGAGCGCCACCGCGGCCGCTCGGCGCCGGCACGCCGCGCCGCGCCACAGCGCGCTGCGGCCCGCCCCGAGCGCCCGCCGCAGCACCGCACCGGCGAACGGCCGAAGCTCGAGCGCACCCAACCCCGCCCCGCTCAACCCCACTCGGCCGAGCCGCGCCCGGCCACGCCGCGGATTGACAGCGGCGCACCCGCTGTGGCGCTATTCGCCCGCCCGGCGACGCCGGCCGCGGCGCGCCAGAAGGAGGCGCAGCCGGAGCGCCAGGTGGTGGGCTTCGGCGACGACCTTCCCGAGTTCTTGCGCCGCGCGCCGAAGATCGCAGTCCGCGCCTGACCGGCTGAGGCCGACGCGGGGGCCGCGTTCCTCGCGGCAGGAGGCTCCGATGAAGACCATTTTCGTGATGGTCAAGTGCGATCTCGGACAGGCCTATGTGGTGGCCGACGCCGCGGTCGCCGATATCGAGCAGGTTTCGGAAGTCTATTCGACCTCCGGGCAATACGATCTCCTGATGAAATGCTACCTGCCGGACAGCGCCGATATCGGCCATTTCGTGACCGAGCGGCTGCAGACATTGCCCGGCATCAAGGACACCTTCACGATCATCGCCTTCAAGGCGTTTTCGCCGGACACGACGGCCTGAGCCGCGGGGGAGACATGAGCAGCGACGACGAGGGCTGGGTCACCGCGGCCAAGCGCCGCGACCTCGCGGCGGGCGACGTCAAGGGCGTCGTCATCGCCGGGCGCGAGATCGCGCTTTACGATTTGGGCGGCGAACTCTTCGCGACCGACGACATCTGCACCCACGCGTACGCCAAGCTGTCCGACGGCTGGCTCGACAAGGGCGAGATCGAATGCCCGCTGCATGCCGGCCGCTTCGACGTGAAAACCGGCAAGGCCACCGCCCCACCCTGCGTCGACGACCTCAAAATCTACCCGGCCCGCCTTGTCGGCGACGAAATCCAGGTGAAGCTGGGTTAGTCATATACCCGGCGGTAGAGCTCGATGATTTCTTCGCTCGAGGGGACGCGCGGGTTGTTGGCGGGCGAGCCCGAAGCCAGCGCCTGGTCGGCCATCACCGGCAGCAATTCGTCGTAGCGGGCGCGCGGGATGCCGTAGGCGCGCGGGCTCGGCACCTTGAGGTCATCGTTGAGCCGGCGCAGTTCGTCCAAGAGGCGCGCGACCGCCGCCTGACTGCCCTCGCCCTCCTCGGCGACGCCCATCGCGCGGGCGCAATCGGCATAGCGCTCCAATGCCGCCGGCGCCGAGAAGGCGGTGATCTCGGGCAGCAGCATCGCGTTTGAGAGGCCGTGCGGCACGTGGAAGAAGGCGCCGATCGGCCGGCTCATGCCGTGCACCAGCGCGACGCTGGCGTTGGAGAACGCCATCCCCGCGGTCATCGCGCCGAGCATCATCGCTTCGCGCGCCGCCCGGTTGTCCGGCGCGGCGCAGGCGGTGCGGATGTTGCGCGCGATGAGGCCCATCGCATTTTTCGCAAGGCCGTCGGTATAGGGGCTGGCGCGGCGGCTGACATAGGCTTCGATCGCGTGCGTCAAGCTGTCGATGCCGGTATCGGCGGTGAGGCGCAGCGGCATCGAGAGCGTCAATTCAAAGTCGACGATCGCCGCCACCGGGCAACAAGCGAGCCCGGCGATCAGCATCTTCTCGTCGGTCGCGGTGTCGGTGACGACGGTGAAGCGGGTGACCTCGGAGCCGGTGCCGGCGGTGGTCGGGATCGCGACGAGCGGCAGGCCAACCTTGGGGATGTCGTTCGGCACCTTCCAGTCGCGCATTTGGCCGCCATTGGCGTCGAGCACCGACATCCCCTTGGCGGTATCGATCGAGCTGCCGCCGCCGATTGCGACGAGGCTGTCGAAATCACCGGTCTTGAGCCGCGCGACGCCGGTTTCGATCGCCTCGGTGGTCGGGTCCGGGACCGTGTCGGAAAAGACCGACCAGGGGATTTTCGCGCCGTCGAGCAATGCCGTCGCGCGGTCGAGGATGCCGCATTGGGCGATATAGGGATCGGTCACGATCAGCGGCCGCCCGAGGCCGAGCCGCGCCAAGAGGGTGGGCAATTCCGCCAGCGCTCCGCCGCCGATCGCCATCAGCCGCGGTGCCGTGATCATCGCCGCCATCGCTCGTTCTCCCCCCAGCCCTCTCTCCCATGCCTTGCCGGATTACCCCCACCCTGCCCTCCCCCGCTTGCGGGGGAGGGTTAGAGAGGGAGCCGGACTACCCCCACCCTGCCCTCCCCCGCTTGCGGGGGAGGGGTTAGAGAGGGGGCTTCTTGAGGCGAAACCGCAGGATGCCGCCCGGCCGCTCGTCGGCTTCGAGCAGTTCGCACCCCGTGGTGCGGCAGAAATGCTCGAAATCCTTGACCGCGCCGGGGTCGGTCGCCAGCACTTCGAGGACCCCGCCGGCCGGCACCGACCGCAACGCCCGGCGCGCCTTCAGCACTGGCAGCGGGCACAGCAGCCCGGTCGCATCGAGCGTCGCGTCGGGCGCGGTCGATGCATCGTTAGCTTCCGCCATAGGCGCCCCGTCAGCTTTTGTCGCCCGCCGGCGGATCGTCGGGTGTGGCGGCGCTTTCGCCGGGGTGGAACGCGAGCGAGACGCCGTTCATGCAATAGCGCTGGCCGGTCGGCTTCGGCCCATCGTCGAAGACATGGCCGAGATGCCCGCCGCAACGCCGGCAGTGCACTTCGGTGCGCGCCATGAAGAGCGAGCGGTCGCTTTTGGTTTCGACCGCATCCTCGAGCGGCGCCCAAAAGCTTGGCCAGCCGGTGCGGCTGTTGAACTTCGCGTCGGCCGCGAAGAGCGGTTGGCCGCAGCCGGCGCAATGATAGATGCCGGCGCCGTATTCCTTGTCGAGCGGGCTCGTCCCGGCGCGCTCGGTGCCGTGCTTGCGCAATACCTGGTATTGTTCGGGGGTCAGCCGCCGGCGCCACTCCTCATCGCTCAGCGCGACCTCGAAAGTCTTTTCCGGTTCGGCGTTGCCCGGCTGGCCGCGGCCGCCGAGACGCCCGAAGAAACCCTCTGCCATGTGTCGCCTCGCCAACAATGATCCACTCTATATCGCGCGCGCCGCCGCCCGCGTGAAGGGGCAATGCAACCGCCCGCGCCGCCGCGCGCCGATGGCCAAGCGCCCCAGCCTGTTCCGCCTGTTGTTTTCAGTGCGAGATCAGGCGCCCACCCTTCGATAATCGTCTATGATGCCAACCCTAACATGGAATTGCGGCAATTTTATCGGCGGCGGAGAGCTCGGATGAACGGCGCGGAAAGCCTGGTGCGCACGCTGGTCGGCGGCGGGGTCGATGTGTGCTTCGCCAACCCCGGCACCTCGGAGATGCATTTCGTCGCGGCGCTCGACCGGGTCGACGGCATGCGCTGCGTCTTGGGGCTCTTCGAGGGCGTCGTCACCGGCGCGGCCGACGGCTATTACCGGATGAGCGACAAGCCGGCCGCAACCCTGCTGCATCTCGGCCCCGGCCTCGCCAATGGCCTCGCCAACATCCACAACGCCAACAAGGCGGGGTCGGGCATGGTCAACATCGTCGGCGACCACGCGACCTATCACCGGCAATACGACGCGCCGCTGACCTCCGACATCGAGGGGCTGGCGCGGCCCAATTCGCATTGGGTCAAGACTTCACCCGACGCGCGCTCGATCGCCGCCGACGGGGCGCTGGCGATCGCCGCGGCGCAGATGCCGCCGGGCCGCATCGCGACCCTGATCCTGCCGGCCGACACCGCGTGGAACGAGGGCTCGGGGCCGGCCCCGGTAGCGCCCGCCGCCCGGCCGGCGGCGCCGGCGCAGGAGGCGATCATCGAGGCGGCGCGCGTCCTGCGCTCGGGCGAGCCGACCCTCATTCTGCTGACCGGCCGGGCGGTACGGGAAGACGGACTTGAACTCGCCGGCAGGATCGCCGCCAAGACCGGCGCGCGCCTGATCGCGCAAGGCTCCAACGCGCGCACCCAGCGGGGCCGCGGCCGCGTCTCGGTCGAGCGCATCCCCTATGTCGTCGACCAGGCGCTGAAGGTGCTGGCCGGCCTCCGGCACATCATCCTGGTCGGCGCGAAGATGCCGGTCGCGTTTTTCGCCTATCCCGACAAGCCGAGCCGCCTTTACCCCGAGGGCTGCGAGGGCCATGTGCTGGCGCGGCCCGACGAGGATTTGATCGCTTCCCTCGAAATGCTGTGCGAGGCGGTCGGCGCAGGTTCGACGCCGCCGCCGGTCGTCAACGATGAGCGCCCCAAACCGGCCACCGGGGCGATCACCTCGGAGGCGCTCGGCGCCTCGATCGGCGCGCTCTTACCGGACAACGCGATCGTCGCCGACGAGGCGGTGACGACCGGCCGCGGTTTTTTCGCGCCGACCAAGGCGGCGGCGCCGCACGACTGGCTCTCCAACATGGGCGGCTCGATCGGGCTGGGGCCGCCGCTCGCCGCCGGCGCCGCGGTCGCCTGTCCCGACCGCAAGGTCGTCGCATTGCAGGCCGACGGCAGCGCGATGTACACGGTGCAGGCGCTGTGGACGCAGGCGCGCGAGGGGCTCGACGTCACGACCGTCCTCTTCTCCAACCGC
Source organism: Allostellaceae bacterium (assembly GCA_035309005.1). GTDB lineage: Bacteria > Pseudomonadota > Alphaproteobacteria > ATCC43930 > CGMCC-115725 > DATARH01. The sequence continues at coordinate 5,987 of DATGFP010000058.1, forward strand.
GTCTACCAGATCCTCAAGGGCGAGCTCGCCAATGTCGGGGCCGGCAATCCGGGGCGCAAGGCGCTCGACATGCTCGATATCGGCCATCCTGACATTGACTGGGTGGGGCTGGCGAAATCGCTCGGCGTGCCGGGCGCCCGGGTGACCGACATGGAGGGCTTCAACCGCCGATTCGTCGAGGGGCTGGCAACGCCGGGGCCGTATCTGGTCGAGGTCGTGCTGTAGCCGCGCGAATGCCGGGGAACCATGCCGGCCCGCGACCGTTATGCTCGTGGTTGTCTGTGACGGTGCGGCCAAGCCGTGCCAGGAGCGGGGCGGTCGCCGAGCCCCGCTTCGCTGCCATACCTAATTCTGCGCGGCGGAACGATATGCCGCGGCCCCGATGCGACCCGGGTTAACGCATCGGCGGCGCAGACCGAGGGACATCGGGTCACGGATTGCCGGAGTCGGTGCTTTCGATGCCGCCGATCGAGGGCGAGCGGGGCGCGAGCCTCAACCCTCGATCGGCGGCATGCCTTATTTTCGTCTAAACGCCGGGGCAAGCACCGCGGCAGGCGATGAAGAGGGGCGGGCGCCGAGGGGACGAGCGGGGCGCGATGGACGAAAACCTGCAGCAAAATCTGCGCGAAAATCTGCACGGCGAGAATTCGCCCGAGGCCGGCGCGCGGCCGGCATCGCGGCGCCGCGCGGCGCAACATCCGCGGCTGCATCCGCAATGGCGACCCGAGGCGCGCATCCTGATCGAGGACGTCTGGCCGGAAATCGACGCCGGCCGCTATCCGATAAAGCGGGTGCTGGGCGACGAGGTCGTCGTCTGGGCCGACCTCTTCCGCGACGGCCACGACAGAATCGCCGGAATCGTCAAATACGCCTTCGAAGGCGAGGCGTGGCGGGAAGCGCCGTTCGCGTTTTTCGACAACGACCGGTGGGTCGCGCGGTTTCGCCCGGACCGGATCGGGCGCTGGCGCTACACGATCGAGGCGTGGACCGACCGCTTCCTCAGCTGGTGCGAGGACCTCGCCGCCAACCGTGCGGCCGGCCAGGACGTCGCGCTCGAACTGATCGAAGGCGAGCGGCTCGTCGAGGAGGCGGCAGGCCACGCGCCCGACGCCGATGCCGCCGCGCTGCGCGCGGTGCTGGCCGGCGTCGCCGCCGCGCCCGACCAGGCGCGGCGCTGCGAACTCTTGCTGTCCGACGAGTTGCGCGCCCGGATGACGCGGGCGCAGGCCCGCCCCGACCGGGTGCAATACACGCGCGAACTCGAGCTCGTGGTCGACCGGGGCGCGGCGCAGTTTGCCGCGTGGTACGAGATGTTTCCGCGCAGCCAGGGCAGCGTGCCCGGGCAGAGCGCGAATTTCGACGATTGCATCGCGCGGCTCGATGAGGTCGCGGCGCTCGGCTTCGATGTCGTCTACCTCGCGCCGATCCATCCGATCGGCCGGGTCAACCGCAAGGGCCGCGACAACGCGGTCGTCGCGCAAAGCGACGACCCCGGCAGCCCCTACGCGATCGGCGCCGCCGAAGGCGGCCACCGCGCGATCCACCCGGAACTCGGCAGGCTCGGCGATTTCCGCCGGTTTGTCGCGGCCGCCGGCGCCCTTGGCCTCGAAGTGGCGCTCGACTTTGCGATCCAATGCGCCCCCGACCATCCCTGGGTCGCCGAGCATCGCGACTGGTTCCGCTTTCGACCCGACGGCTCGATCCGCTACGCCGAGAACCCACCCAAGAAATACGAGGACATCGTCAACGTCGAATTCTACAATTCCGACCGCGACGGGCTGTGGCGCGAGCTGCGCGACACGGTGCTGTTCTGGATCGATGAAGGGGTGCGCACCTTCCGGGTCGACAACCCGCACACCAAGCCGATCGCGTTCTGGGAATGGCTGATCCGCGAGGTCAAGGCGCGCTGCCCCGAGGCGATCTTCCTCGCCGAAGCCTTCACCCGGCCGAAGATGATGCGGGCCCTGGCCAAGGCCGGGTTTTCCCAGTCCTACACCTATTTCACCTGGCGCAACACCAAGGCCGAATTGACCGAATACCTGTCCGAATTGACGAGCGGCGCGGTGCGCGAATATTTCCGCCCCAACTTCTTCACCAATACTCCCGACATCCTGCCGCCCTTCCTGCAGGAGGGCGGACGGCCGGCGTTCCGCATCCGGCTCGCCCTCGCCGGCACGCTGTCGCCGGCCTACGGCATCTATAACGGCTTCGAATTGTGCGAGAACGCGGCGATCCCGGGGCGCGAGGAATACCTTCACTCCGAGAAATACGAATACAAGGTGTGGGACTGGGACCGCCCCAGCCACATCAAGGACGACATCGCGGTGCTCAACCGCTTTCGCCAGGCCAATCCGGCGCTCTATGAATTCACCAACCTGCGCTTCCTCGAATGCGACGCGCCCGACATCCTGGCCTACGCCAAGGCGACCCAGGACCGCGGCAACATCGTCATCGCGGTGGTCAACCTCGACCCGCACGCCGCGCACGAAGCCGAGATCGTGCTGCCGCTCGATGATTGGGGCATCGCGGCGGACCGCGAATTTCACCTCGAGGAGGCGTTCGGGCGGCAAAGCCTCGCGTGGCGCGGCGCGCGCCAGCGCCTTGTGCTCGATCCGCAGCACAACCCGGCGCTGCTCTTTTCCGTGATTTCCCCGACCCCGGCATGACGCCGCCCAACGACGCTTCGCCGAGCGCTCTCCTCGCGGGCGCCGACCCGATTGCCCGCCCCGAGAGCGGCGACCCTTTGTGGTACAAGGACGCGATCATCTACCAGCTGCACGTCAAGGCGTTCTTCGACGGCAACAATGACGGGATCGGCGATTTCGCCGGGCTGACCGCGAGGCTCGATTACCTGCAGGATTTGGGCGTCACCGCGCTGTGGCTGCTGCCGTTCTATCCCTCGCCGTTGCGCGACGACGGCTACGACATCGCCGACTATAAGAACATCCACCCCGCTTACGGCAACATGGCCGATTTCCGGGCCTTCGTGCGCGCCGCGCACCAGCGAGGGATGCGCGTCATCACCGAATTGGTGATCAACCACACCTCCGACCAGCACCCGTGGTTCCAGCGCGCCCGCCACGCCCCGCCGGGTTCACCCTGGCGCGATTTTTACGTGTGGAGCGACAGCGACCAGAGATTTGCCGACACCCGCATCATCTTTGTCGACAGCGAAAAATCGAACTGGACCTGGGATCCGGTGGCGCAGGCCTATTACTGGCACCGCTTCTACGCGCACCAGCCCGACCTCAATTTCGACAGCAAGCCGGTGTTTCGCGCGGTCGCCAATGTGATGCGGTTCTGGCTCGATCTCGGGGTCGACGGCATGCGGCTCGACGCGGTGCCCTACCTGATCGAGCGCGAAGGCACCTCGAATGAAAACCTGCCCGAGACCCACGCGGTGCTGCGCCGCCTGCGCCACGAGCTCGACCGGCACTACCAGGACCGCATGCTGCTCGCCGAGGCCAACCAGTGGCCCGAGGACGTGCTGCAGTATTTCGGCGCCGGCGACGAGTGCCACATGGCGTTCCACTTTCCGCTGATGCCGCGCATCTACATGGCGGTCGCCACCGAAGACCGCCACCCGATCACCGACATCATGCGGCAGACGCCGGAGATCCCGGATAACTGCCAATGGGCGGTGTTTCTGCGCAACCATGACGAGCTGACGCTCGAAATGGTCACCGACCGCGAGCGCGACTATTTGTGGGATTATTACGCCGGTGATCGACGCGCCCGGATCAACCTCGGCATCCGCCGGCGCCTCGCCCCGTTAATGGAGAACGACCGCCGCAAGATCGAACTGCTGAATGCGCTGCTGCTGTCGATGCCGGGCACGCCGGTGCTTTATTACGGCGACGAGATCGGCATGGGCGACAATGTCTTTCTCGGCGACCGCGACGGGGTGCGCACGCCGATGCAATGGTCGTTCGATAGGAACGGCGGCTTTTCGCGGGCCGATCCGGCGGGGCTCTACCTGCCGCCGATCATGGACCCGGTCTACGGTTTTGCGGCGGTCAATGTGGAAGCGCAGAGCCGCTCGCCGTCATCTCTCCTCAACTGGACCAAGCGCCTCATCGCGGCGCGCCGTACCCGCCGCGCCCTGGGGCGCGGCAGCCTGCGGTTTCTCTACCCGGGCAACCGCAAAATCATCGCCTACCTGCGCGAATGGGAGGGCGAGACCATCCTGTGCGTCGCCAACCTGTCGCGCACCGCCCAGGCGGCCGAGCTCGACCTCTCGGAGTTTCGCGGCCGCCAGGTCGTCGAGGTGCTCGGCCGCAGCCTCTTTCCGCCGATCGGCGAGTTGCCGTATTTCCTGACCTTGCAGGCGCACAGCTTTTTCTGGTTCGAGCTGGCGGCCGCCGCCGGCGCCGACGACGGGCGGCTTTCCTCCGTGGCGCCGGAGTACCTGACGCTGGTGCTGCCGCACGGTTGGGTCGATCTGTTCGACCGGCACAACCTGCCGCTCTTCGAGCGCGAGGTGGTCCCCGCCTTCCTGGCGCGCCAGCGCTGGTTTGCCGCCAAGGACCAGCGCGTGCGGGAGGCGCGCGTGGTGGCGCGTGGCGAAATCGACGTGCCGCCCGGCGAGGGCGCCCCTGGCCGGCCCGACCGCATTCTCTTGCAGATCGTCGAGGCGCTGTTGCCGGACGGCGAGCGCCAGCAATATTTCCTGCCGCTCGCCGCGCTATGGGCGCCCTCCGAGAGCGAGGCGCGCCAGACGCTGCTGCCGGTGACGCTCGCCGAATTGCGCCAGGCGCGCCGCGAGGGCGCGCTGCTCGACGCCGCCTCGCAGGACGGCCTGGGGCTGGCGCTGGCCGATGCGATCCGCCGCGCGGCGACCCTGCCGCTCGACGGGCGCGACGGTGCGGCGGGCGAAATCCGCTTCCGCCAGACGCCGGCCTGCGTCGAAGCCGCGTGGCCGGAGCGCCTCCTCACCCGCCGGCTAGGGGCCGAGCAGTCGAACAGCTCGGTGCTGTTCGAGGATTTTGCCGTCCTCAAGCTCTATCGCCGGCTGCATGCCGGGCCGCACCCCGAGATCGAGATGTCGCGGTTTCTCGTCGAGCGCGCCGGCTTTGCCAACACGCCGCCGCCGCTGGCGACGATCGAGCTGGTGCTGCCCGAGGGCGAGCCGAGCGCGTTGGGCGCGCTCTACGGCTTTGTCCGCAACCAGGGCGACGGCTGGACCCTGGCGCTCGATTACCTGCTGCGCTACCTTGACGATTCGCTCAACGAGGCGGCGCCCGGCGGGGTCCCGCCAGGGCGCGACGCCGGCCGGCCCGCCGCCGACCATTTCTTCCTGGCGCTGGCCCGCCAGCTCGGGCTGCGCACCGCGCAACTGCACCGCGCGCTGGCCGAGCATTGCGACGACGACCCGGCCTTCGCCCCCGAGCCGCTGACGAGCGCGGATGTCGCGGAATGGCGCGACGCTCTCGACGCCTCCGCCACCGCGATGTTTGCCCGCCTCGAACGCGCCCGCAATGGGCTGCCCGCCGCGACGCATGAGCTCGTCGACGCGGTTCTGGCGACGCGGGCGCGGCTGACCGAGACGATCCGCAAGCTCGCTCCCGATGGCATCGTGGCGATGAAAACGCGGCATCATGGCGACCTGCATCTCGGCCAGGTGATCGCGGTGCAAAACGATTTCTACTTCACCGATTTCGAGGGCGAACCGGCCCGGCCGCTCGACGCCCGCCGGCGCAAGAGTTCGCCGCTGCGCGATGTCGCCGGGATGATCCGCTCGTTCGACTACGCCGCGATCGCCGCGGTGCAGCAGATCGCCGAGACGCGGCCGGCGGCGCTGACGCGGGTCGAGCAACTCGCCGAGGCGTGGCGGCAGCGCGCGGTCGACGGCTTCCGCGCCGCCTACCGCAAGACGATGCGCGGCTGCCCGGCCTATCCGGCGAACAAGCTGCAGGCCAAGGCGCTCATTGATTTCTTCATCCTCGAAAAGGCGGTCTACGAAGTGAATTACGAACTCGCCAATCGGCCGGGCTGGGTGGCGATCCCGCTCAACGGCATCCTGCGCATCCTGGCTAAGGCAAGCGGGTAGCGGCGGTGCGGCGGCGTTCCAGTTCCCCCGCCAATCCCCTGGCCGATCTGCCGGCTGCTCTCCCGGCTGGTCTGCCGGCCGCGCCCGAGCCCGACCCCGAAATCGCGGCGCTCGTCGCCGGGCGCCATGGCGACCCGTTCGCCTTTCTCGGCATGCACGAGGGCCCGGAGGGGCTCGTCGTCCGCGCCTTCCTGCCCGGGGCGCTCACGGTGGCGGTAATCGAGAGCGCCAGCGGCGCTGTCGCCGCCGCGGCCGAGCGAGTGCACGAGGCGGGTCTCTTCGTCGCGACGCTGTCGCTGCGCCGCGAGCCCTTCGCCTATCGCCTGCGGGCGGACTGGGGCGGGCAGCCCCACGAGTTCGAGGACATCTACCACTTTCCCCCGGTGCTGGGCGATCTCGACATGCATCTCCTCGCCGAGGGCAGCCACCTCGCCAGCTACCACAAGCTCGGGGCGCACCCGATCGTGCACGACGGGGTCAGCGGGGTCGCCTTCACGGTCTGGGCGCCGAACGCGCTGCGGGTCAGCATCGTCGGCGACTTCAACGGCTGGGACGGCCGGCGCATGCCGATGCGCAAGCGTCATGGCGGCGGCTTCTGGGAACTCTTCGTGCCGGGATTGCGCCCCGGCCACCTCTATAAATACGAGCTGTTGGGGCCGGACGGCGCGCTGCTGCCGCTGAAGGCCGACCCGCAGGCCGAGCAGGCCGAGCCGCCGCCCGGCACCGCCTCGGCCGTCGCCGCCCCGGCGCGCCATGTCTGGCACGACGATGCCTGGATGGCCGAGCGCTGGCGGCACAACGACCGCGAGGCGCCGGTCGCGATCTACGAGGTGCATCTCGGCTCGTGGCGCCGCAACCTCGCCGAGGGCGGGCGCTATCTGAGCTATCGCGAGCTGGCCGAGCAGCTGATCCCCTACGTCGTCGATCTCGGCTTCACCCACATCGAGGTGCTGCCGATCACCGAATACCCGTTCGACGGCTCCTGGGGCTACCAGCCGATCTCGCTGTTCGCGCCGACCGCGCGCTATGGCGATCCCGACGATTTCCGCGCCTTTGTCGATGCCTGCCATGGCGCCGGCCTCGCGCTGTGGCTCGACTGGGTGCCCGGCCATTTCCCCAACGACGCGCATGGCCTCGGGCATTTCGACGGCACCGCGCTCTATGAGCATGCCGACCCGCGCCAGGGGCTGCACCGCGACTGGAACACCCTCATTTACAATTTCGGCCGCCGCGAGGTCGCGAATTTCCTGTTGTCGAGCGCGCTCTATTGGCTGCGCGAGTATCATATCGACGGTCTGCGGGTCGATGCCGTCGCCTCGATGCTCTATCTCGACTACAGCCGCAAGGAAGGCGAGTGGATCCCCAACGCCTATGGCGGGCGCGAAAACCTCGACGCGATCGGCTTCCTGCGGCGGCTGAACGAGTTGGTGTTCGCCGACGGCAGCGGCGCGACGACCGCGGCCGAGGAATCGACCGCCTGGCCGATGGTGTCGCGGCCGGTCTATGTCGGCGGGCTCGGGTTCGGCTTCAAATGGAACATGGGCTGGATGCACGACACGCTCGGCTATATGTCGCGCGATCCGATCTACCGCAAATTCCACCACAACAACCTGACCTTCGGCCTCCTCTATGCCTTTCACGAGAATTTCATCCTGCCGCTGTCGCATGACGAGGTGGTGCACGGCAAGGGCTCGCTGATCGGCCGCATGCCGGGCGACCGCTGGCAGCGTTTCGCCAACCTGCGGGCCTATTTCGCTTTCATGTGGACGCACCCCGGCAAGAAGCTCTTATTCATGGGCGGCGAATTCGCCCAGGAGCGCGAGTGGAACCATGATATCGGCCTCGACTGGCAGCTGCTCGGCGACCGGCTGCACGGCGGGGTGCAGCGGCTGGTGCGCGACCTCAACCTGCTCTACCGTGCGACCCCGGCGCTGCACCGGCTCGACAGCGAACCGGACGGCTTTTCCTGGATTGACGCCAACAATGCCGACGACAGTGTGCTCTCCTATCTGCGGCGCGGCCGCGACCCGCACGAAATCGCCGCGATCGTGTGCAATTTCACGCCGTTGCCGCGGCACGGCTACCGCATCGGCGTGCCGCGCCCTGGCCGCTATATCGAACGCATCAACACCGACGCCGAAATCTACGGCGGCACCGGCGTCGGCAATGCCGGCGAGGCGCATGCCGAGCCCTATCCGATGCACGGGCACGCCTATTCGCTGCGGCTCGACCTGCCGCCGCTCGGCGTCGTGATCTTCGTCGCCGCGCAATAGGCGCACCCGATGCCATCGATCAGGGTCTGGCCGGGACAGCCCTACCCGCTTGGCGCCACCTGGGACGGCGAGGGCGTCAACTTCGCATTGTTCTCGGCGCATGCCGAAAAGGTCGAATTGTGCCTGTTCGACCAGACCGGGCAGCGCGAGGAGGCGCGCATCGCGCTGCCGGAATACACCGACGAGGTGTGGCACTGCTATCTGCCCGAGGTGCGGCCCGGCCAGCTCTACGGCTACCGGGTGCATGGCCCCTACGATCCGCCCGCCGGGCACCGCTTCAACCCGAACAAGCTATTGCTCGACCCTTACGCGCAGGCGATCTCCGGCGCGTTGCAGTGGAGCGATGCGGTATATGGCTACCGCGTCGGCAGCCCGCGCGAGGACCTCGCCTTCGATCGCCGCGACAGCGCCCGCTTCGTCCCCAAGTGCCGCGTCGTCGAGAGCGCCTTCACCTGGAACCGCGACCACCCGCCGCGCATCTCGTGGGAGGAAAGCATCATCCTCGAGATGCACGTGCGCGGCTTCACGATGCGGCATCCCGCGGTCGAGCCGAGCGCGCGCGGCACCTTCGCGGCGCTCGGCTCGCCCGCCGTCATCGACTACCTCGTCGAATTGGGCGTGACCGCGGTCGAGTTGCTGCCGATCCAGGCCGTCGCCACCGAACGCCGCCTCGCCGATGCCGGCCTCGCCAATTACTGGGGCTACAACACGATCGCCTTTTTCGCGCCCGACCCGCGCTACCTGCCGGCGGGCGCCGTCGGCGAGTTCAAGACCGCCGTCAAGCGCCTCCACGAAGCCGGCATCGAGGTGCTGCTCGACGTCGTCTACAACCATACCGGCGAGGGCAATCACCTCGGGCCGACGCTGTCGTTTCGCGGCATCGACAATCTGTCCTACTACCGGCTGGACAGCGACCGGCGCCATTACACCGACGTGACGGGCTGCGGCAACACGCTCAACCTCGACCATCCGCGCGTCCTGCAGATGGTGATGGATTCGCTGCGCTATTGGGCGCTCGAGATGCATGTCGACGGCTTCCGTTTCGACCTCGCCGCGACCTTGGCGCGCGAGGGCGGCGACTACAGCCAGGACAGCGCGTTTTTCGACGCGATCCGGCAGGACCCGGCGATGGCCCGGGTCAAGCTGATCGCCGAGCCGTGGGACATCGGCCCCTACGGCTACCAGCTCGGCAACTTCCCGCCCGGCTGGGCGGAATGGAACGGGCAATACCGCGACTCGGTGCGCCGCTTCTGGAAGGGCGACCAGGGGCTCGTCGCCGAGATGGCCTCGCGCGTTGCCGGCTCCTCCGACATCTTCGGCTATCGCGGCCGGCGCCCGTGGGCCAGCATCAATTTCATCACCGCGCATGACGGCTTCACGCTGCAGGATCTGGTCAGCTACGAGCACAAGCACAACGAAGCCAACAACGAGGACAACCGCGACGGCCACGAGCCCAATTTCAGCTGGAATTGCGGCGTCGAAGGACCGAGCGAGGATCCGGCGATCCTGACGTTGCGCGACCGGCAGAAGCGCAACCTGCTCGCCACCCTGCTGTTGTCGCTGGGCGTCCCGATGCTGGTCGCCGGCGACGAGTTCGGCCACAGCCAGCAGGGCAACAACAACGCCTATTGCCAGGACAACGAAGTGTCATGGCTCGACTGGCAGAAAATCCCGCCGGAGGACGAGGCGCTGCGCCGCTTCGTGCGCGACGTCATTCGCCTGCGGCGGCGCCACCGGGTGTTCTCGCGGCCGCGCTTTTTTCGCGGCGAGATGCTGTCCGAGGCCGGCCTCAAGGACATCACCTGGGTGACCCAGGCCGGGGTCGAGGCGACCGACGCGGATTGGGGCAACAGCGCCGCGCTGTCGTTCGGCTATGTGCTGTGCGGTGCGGCCGGCGAATTCTACACCAAAGGCGGTCAGCGCGACATCGACGAGAGCTTTCTCGTGATGATGAACGCCTATTCGGGCGAGCTCGATTTCCACTTCCCGCACCTGCCGACTGCGCTGGTCTGGGAGGCGCTGGTCGACACCGCCGAGCCGACCGGGCTGGTCACCGGGGGACGCCAGTGGCAGCCGGGCGAAGCCTATCCGCTGCGGCCGCACTCCTTCGCGCTGTTCATCAATCGCGCCCCGGTCGTGCGCTCTCCCGCAAACGGCGAGACGGTCGTGCAGAGCGATTTCACCGACCACAGCGGCGACCCGGAAGAGGACGGCGATGCCGAGCCGTCCTGAGGCGCGATGAGCCGGCTCGACGAGCTGCGCCATCTCGCCGGCCTCCTCGGCATCGCGACCCGCCATGTTGATGCGCTCGGCATCGTGCACGAGCCCGGCGAAGAGACGCTGTCGCGCCTCATTGCCGCCTTCGGCCTGCCCGACGACCCACGGCAGGCCGCCGAGGAGCTCGCCGACGCGACCGAGGCGACGCCGTTCGGGCTGGCGCCGCTCTGCGTCGTGGCGCACGAGGCGCCGGCCGCGGCGCTGCATTTACGCCTGCCGGCCGGGGCGAGCTCCGTTGAGTGGCACTGCCGCTTCGAGGAGGGCGGCGAGGTTTCCGGCCGCAGCGACGGGCCCGAGCTGCGCTTGCCCAGCGGCCTGCCGCTCGGCTATCACCGCCTTGGGGTCACGGGCGGCGGCGCGACGGCGGAAATCTGCCTGGCCGTCGCGCCCGCCGCCTGCCATCTCGGCGAGGCGCTGGCGCCGGGCGCCAGATGCTGGGGGCTGACGGCCCAGCTCTACGGCCTGCGCCGCGAGCCCGATTGGGGGATCGGCGACTTCGGCGATCTCGCCGATTTGTGCCGCCGGGCCGGACAGCTCGGCGCCGCAACGGTCGGGATCAACCCGCTGCATGCCCTCTTCGCCGCCGAGCCGCGCCATTGCAGTCCCTATTCGCCATCGAGCCGGGCCTGGCTCGATTACCTCTATATCGATGTGACCCGCGTCGCCGGCTTTGCCGCCGACATGGCGGCGCCGGCGGCGGCGACGCAGCCCGAGCTGGTCGACTATGCCGCGGTCGCGGCGTCGAAGCGGCCAACGCTGGAAGCGTTGTTTCAGCGCTTTCGCGCGCGGCGGGGCGCTGGCGGCTTGGCCGGCGCCGATTTTGACGCGTTCCGCCAGGCCGGCGGCCGGGCGCTCTCGGCGTTCGCCACGTTCGAGGCGCTGCACGAGCATTTCCAGGCGAGCGGCGCGCTGTTTTCCTGGCATTCCTGGCCGGCGGCGCTGCGCGACCCGCATTCGCCCGCGGTCGCCGAATTCACCGCCGCGCACGCCGCCCGGGTCGAGTTCTTCCAGTTCCTGCAATGGCAGGCCGACCGCCAGCTCGGCGAGGCGGCCGCTGCAGGGCGCGCCGGCGGGCTCGCGATCGGCCTCTACCGCGACCTCGCGGTCGGGGTCAATCCGCACGGTGCCGAGGCCTGGGCCGATCAGGATCTGGTGGTTCCCGACATGGCGATCGGCGCGCCGCCCGACGCGCTGAGCCGGCGCGGGCAGAATTGGGGCCTCGCGCCGATCAACCCGCTAGCGCTGCGCCGGCGCGGCTTTGCCCCGCTGATCGCCGCGTTGCGCGCCAACATGCGGCACGCCGGCATCCTCAGGATCGACCATGTGATGAGCCTGCGGCGGCTCTACTGGGTACCGAGCGGCTGCCCGGCCACCGCCGGGGCCTATGTCAACTACCCGTTCGGCGAGCTGCTGCGGCTCCTCGCCCTCGAAAGCCGGCGGCATTGTTGCGCCGTGATCGGCGAGGATCTCGGCACCGTGCCGGAAGGATTTCGCGAGGCGATGCAGGCGGCGAGCGTGCTGTCCTATCGCGTGCTGGTGTTCGAGCGCCGCGGCGACGGCAGCTTCGCGCCGCCCGGCGACTACCCGCCGCTCGCCGCGGCCACGGCCGCGACGCACGATCTCGCGACGCTCAAAGGCTTCTGGCTCGGGCGCGACATCGCGTGGCGGCGCGAGCTCGGGCTTTACCCCGACGCCGCGGCCGAGGCGGGCGAAGCGGCCGAGCGCCGGCGCGACCGCCGCATGCTGCTCGAAGCGCTGGCCGGCCAGGGGCTCCTCGCGCCCGAGCGGTTCGCCGAATTCCTCCCGGCCGAGGACGCACCTTCCTGGGGCGCGGCGCTCGGCGAGGCGATCCACGCCTATCTTGCGCGCAGCCGCGCCCGCCTCGTGCTGGTGCAATTCGAAGACGTCGCCGGCGCAACCGAGCAGGCCAACCTGCCGGGCACCACCGACGGCCATCCCAACTGGCGCCGACGGCTCTCGGTCCCGGTCGACGCCTTGGCGGGCGGCGGCGATATGGCGCGGCTCGCCGCGCTCCTCGCCGAGGAACGCCGCCGCGCCGCCCCGGAGTAGTAGCGCAGTAGCAGCGGAGTAGCATCATGACGGCGTCCGCCCGCTTCCATCAACGCCTCGGCGTCAACCAGCCGGCCCACAGCCCGACCGCGCGCCGCCTCGCCGAGATGGCGGCGGCGATCGGCGCCGAGACCGGTGGCGAATTCCGCCTCGACGTCTACCCGGAAAGCCGCCTCGGCCCCGACCCGCAGATGTTTGCCGATCTGCGCGCCGGCGCGCTCGAATTTTATCTGACCGGGGCGCTCTTGGGCGGCGTCGCGCCGACCAGCGCGCTGCCGCTGATGCCGTTCGCCTTCGCGGACAGTGGCGCCGTCTTCGCCGCGCTCGACGGCGCGCTCGGCGACATGATCCGCCGCGAACTCGCCGCTTCGGGGATCTTTGCCTTCCCGCGCGGCTGGCAGAACGGCTTTCACCACATCACCACGAGCACGCGGCCGATCGAGCGGGCCAACGATTTCGCCGGGCTGAAGATCCGCACGCCGGGCGGCGAGTTCGCCGCCGATTTCTTTCGCACGCTTGGCGCCGAGCCCGGCATGGTGCCGTTCAGCGGGCTTTACGATGCGCTGAAGTCGAAGGTTTTCGACGGCCAGAGCGACCCGCTCGGGGTCGTGCAGTCGCTGCGGTTATATGAGGTGCAGCGCTATCTGAGCCTGACCGCGCATTGGTGGACCGGCTTTACGCTCCTCGCCCATGCCGCGACCTGGCAGGGCCTGCCGAGCGAATTCAGGTTCATCGTCGAGCGCAACGCCGACAAATTCGCGCTGTTGCAGCGCGCCGACGTCGAAGCGGTCAACGCGGCCGGCGCCGCCGCTCTGAGCGCGGCCGGGATCACTCTCAACCAGGCCGACACCGCCGACATCCGCGCCAAGCTCGGCGATTTCCACCGGCGCTGGCGGCCGCGTTTCGACCCCGCCGCCTGGGCGCTCCTTGAAAGCGCCGGCGGCCGGATTCCTTAAAAGCGCGGCGCCCTCGCCCGCCGCTAGACTAGATGCGGCCGGCGATCAGCAGGACGATCAGGATGACCAGGAGAAGGCCGACGCCGCCGCTCGGGTAATAGCCCCAGCCGCCGCTATAGGGCCAGGTCGGCAGCGCGCCGACCAGCAACAGGATCAGGATGATCAGCAGAATGAAGCCCATCGCGAAACCTTGTGTTTAGCCATTGCTATGGCTAAAGACGCCTTGCGATCGGCTGTAGTTCCGCGGTGGTGGGCCTGCTTCGCCGGGCCCCAAAATCCTTTACCAGCAGCGCACCGGGCCGCAATCGACATGGACGAAATCGGAGTGCGGATAATACCCGACGCCGCCGCAGCGCAGGCTCATCGCCGCCCCGCGCACCTGCGACAGGTCCCGCCTTTCGCACCGTAGATCGATCGCCATGCCCTGGATGTGATAGCTGTTGGCGGCAACGCCGTTGTGCCGCAGGTAGAGCATGTGGTTGGTGCTCGGCGAGCGATAGCCGGAGATCACCAGGAACGGGTTGTGGGTGTCGAGGCGGCTGCGCAGCATCCCGAGGAGATCGAGCATGCCGGCGTTCATCGGCCTCACTTCATTGGAATAATGGTCGCGCAGCACCCAGTTGATGTCGCGCACGGCGTCGCGAATGTAATGGCCGTCAGCCCAGTAGACGGTGCGCACCCATTCGCCGGTATGGGTGTTGTAGAGCGACACCGAGCGCGGCGCGAAGGATACCGCCGGTGACGGTTTGACGAGCGCGACGGCGGTCGCGACCGCCGCGGTGCCGAGCACGCGGCGCCGGGTCAGCAAGGAAGATGCCCAGTTCGATGACGGCATTGGCCGATCCCCCCAAATTCCCCGGGGAGCGCCATAGCATCGCTCTGCCGCCCAAAACAACCCTGTTATGCAGGAGCGGGCAGCTTTTAGCCGCGTTTTTCGCGAATTTTCCTGTGCAGGTTGATCGCCTCAGGATGCTGTTCAGCCGGGGCGTTGGCCCGCCACCTCGTGCTGCGCCACCGGCGCCTGCCCCAGCGGGTGCAGCCGCTGCCAGATCTCGCTATCGCGCTGGTAGACGTCGGGGGCAAAGGCGATCCGGCCCGCCGCGTCGAGGAACGCCGTCTGGTAGACCACGAATACCGGGATCGACGCCGGCAACGGGCGCGAATGCGTCGCGCGCTGCGCGATGTTGCGATCGATCACCTCGACCGGCTGCTGCAGCAGCAGCGACGCCAGCACGCGCGGGTTCTCGACGCGCACGCAGCCATGGCTCTTGCGGCGGTCGGCGCGAGCGAACAGCAGCTTCTCCGGCGTGTCGTGCAGATAGACGTCGAAGCGGTCCTTCATCTCGAATTTGACCTGGCCCAGGGCGCTCGGCGGCAGCTGCTCGATCGCCCCGCCGTGGCGATACACCATGTGATGACGCGCGAGGTAGCCGGGGTCGCGGTCGAGCTTCGGCAGAATCTCGCTGCGCGCGATCGACGGCGGCACGTTCCATGGCGGATCGAACAGGAGGCTGTCGATCGTCGTGGTGAATTCCGGCGTCTGCTTGTCGTTTTGGCCGACCACGACGCGCGTCGCGAACACCGGTTGGTCGGCGCGATAGAGTGTCAGCTCGGCGGTCGCGGTGTTGACCCAGACGCGGTCGGGCGGAAGCGCGCGCGGCAGCCAGCGCAGGCGCTCGAGGTTGATCTCGATTTCGCGCGCCCGGCTCGCCGCCGACTGCTCGGCCGGGAGGGTGCTCGACCCGGCGCCGCGCGGTGCCGGGCCGGGCGGCGGCACGGCGGCGGCCGATCGATAGGCCTGCAACGCCTGACGCAGCGCGATATAGCTCGGCGAACGCGGCGCCAGCGCCTCGATGACCGCGGCCGGATCGGGGCTCGAGATCGCGGTGCCGAGGACCGCCGCGACATCGACCGGCAGCGGCGTCAAATCCTCGTCGTCCATGCGAAATTCGATCGGCAGCACGCCGCGGGCGAGCGCATCGGCATAGGACAGAAATGCGTCCGACAGCACGAGCTCGCGGTCGACCGGCGACAGCGCGGCCGGATTGCGCAGCAGCGCGGCGTGGAAAAGATCCGGATCGAGGCCCTGCTCGCCGGCCCGCAGCACCGCATTGATCAAGGCGGTCGCCTGTGGTTGGTGGGTCGACCATACCGGCTCATAGTTGTGCGCCGCATAAAACTGCCGCAGCAGCGCGCCGTGCAGCCGCTCGCCGGCGACGGCGAGCCCGGCTGCGCCCTCGATGCGGCTCCTGATTTCGCCGTCGCCGGCGGCGGGCGGCGCGGTCGCCGGCTGCAGCGAAGCGGGCACCAGCATCGCGGCGCTTGGGTCGGGCGGTTCGGCCGCGGCGCCGGACGTCGCCAGCGCCAGGGCGGCAACGACCGCCGCGGCACCTGGCCACGCCCACTGACGGCGCCAAGGGCGACGAGCGCTCGCGATCCTGGGGGGTAGGGACACGATGGCCTCGCTAGTCAGCGTCGATGCGTTGCGCTTGCCGCGTGAAGAAACGGCGCCGCGAAACTCCCGGTTCCCGCGCCCGAGTTGCCCCGCGCTCGGGGCTCCTGGGCGCTGCCCGGCGCCGGCAACTTAACCGCAAATAGTTTCCGGGACATTGATAACAACCAACTTATCGGCAGCTTACGGGGTTTTCTCAACCGAGGCAACGCGCGGCCGAGCCCCAGCGCGCGCGTCGGTGGCATGGCAGGTCGCACCTTTTAGCGGCGATTGTCGCTACCGCGACCGGCCAGCCGCCCGCCCGTCACCGCTTCCCGGAAGGCGCCCGCGAGGCGCGAGATGATTTCCGATTCGTCATAACCGGCTTTCTCATGTAACAATTCGCCGGAACGCACAGGGATAGGGGGCAAAGATGCGCCCGGGCGCCTGGGCCGCGCTTGTCGCGGCGTCTATCTCGAGCAGCGGCGCCGCCTGGGCGACCTGCCCGGCGGGAAAATCGCGCAATTGCGTTAATTTTGATCTCGTGCCGCAGATTTCACAGCAGATCGTGGCCGGCGAGCACCTCGCGGCGCCGCCGAAGAAACTGCCGGCGGCGGAGAAGACGCAAGGCTATACCGGACCGACGCTCGGAGCGGCGCCAAATACGCGGCGGGCCCCCGAGGTCGGCTACCGCTGGGCGATCAATTAGCGCGCGATAGGGACGCCGCTCAGTCGATCGGCGGCGGCGCGGCAGCAGCGCTGGCAGGCCCGTGGGCAGGCCCGGCGGCAGGCCCGGCGGCAGACCCGGCGGCAGGCCTCGCGGCAGACTCGGCGGTGCCGTCGCGATGGTAGAAGGCGCGCTGCTTATCGCGCCAGGCGGCACGCTCGGCGCGGTCCATCGTGCCGTCATGGTCGCTGTCGATGCGCTCGAAGCGGTCGCGGTAGCGGCGGTCGCGGTCGGCCGCGGAAAGTCCGGCCAGCCAGTCGTAATAGGCCTTGGTCTGCTCCAAGCGCGCTTTGTGCTGGGCCGAAAGATCGCCCGCCGACAGCGCGACCGCCAGCTCGCTGCGCCGCCGTTCGAGGAAATTGTCGCGCCACTCGCGGTAGTCTTCGAACGTGATCTTGTCGCCGCCGCCGGGGGCGGCCGGCTGCGCCGCCTCGCCCGGCAGCCATAGGGTGGCGGCAATCGCCGCGACCGCGATCAAGAGCGTCCATCGCATGGGCTTTCCTCCCCGGAGGCGTTCTCGCGTGAGAACAAAGCGAGAATAGTAAACGCTACAACCTATGTCAACGAAATATGTTCATGTTTTGATCCGAGCGCCGGGGGATATTTGCGGCCGTCGATCGGCTTGCCTGCGCCATGCCGGGGTGGCACAAGCAGCGGGGTGGCACGAGCAGCGGGGTGGCACGAGCAGCGGCAGTGCCGCGCCGCTTTTTACGAGGGGAGGGGATGCCCGACTTCGCCATCGAGCGGTCCTGCGCCGGCCGGGTGTGCGGCGTCGACGAGGCCGGCCGCGGGCCGCTCGCCGGGCCGGTCGTCGCCGCCGCGGTGGTGATCGACCGGCGCCGCTTCCGTGGCGAAGTGCGCCGCGTCCTCGACGATTCGAAGGCCTTGTCGCGCGAGCTGCGCGAGGAGTGCTACCGCGCCCTGTGCGCCGGGGTCCGGAGCGGGTCGGTCAGCATCGGCGTCGGGGCGGCGAGCGCGCGCGAGATCGACGGCATCAACATCCTGCGCGCGAGCCTACTCGCGATGCGGCGGGCGGTGGCCGCGCTGGCGATGTCGCCGGGGCCGCCCGGGTTGGCCCCCGACATAGCGCTGGTCGACGGCAATGTCGCGCCGGCGCTGCCCTGCGCGGTGCGCACAATCGTCAGGGGCGACGCGCTGAGCTTCTCGATCGCCGCCGCCTCGGTCGTCGCCAAGGTCACCCGCGACCGCATCATGCGCGCCCTGGCGCAGCGCTACCCCGGCTATGGCTGGGAGACCAATGTCGGCTACGCAACGGCGGCACACTGCGACGGCATCCGCCGCCTCGGCGTCACGCCGCACCATCGCCGCTCGTTTGAGCCGGTGCGCCTGGTCGCCGCCGGGCAACTGGCGCTGCCGCTGATTGCCGCGCTCGAAGCCGGGGCGCCGTGAAGCCGGTCGTCGGCGCGGCCATCCTCGCGACGATCTGGCCGCTTCCGCCGGCCGTCGCCGGCAGCGTCGCCGAAACGATGGCCGGGGCCGGGCTTTTGGGGTCGTGGGCCGTCGATTGCGCGGCAAGGCCGGCGCCAGCCAACCCGCACCTCGAATTCGCCGCCGGCAAGGAGGGCGACGTCATCCGTCATCTGACGTTCGGCCCGGGCACCAGCGAGCTTACCGCCGCCGTTCGCTCGGTCGAGCGCCAGGGCAACGATACGGTGCATCTGCGCGAAGTCTATACCGCCGGCGTCGGCAGCGCCGAGATTGGCAGCAGCTACGAGGAGTGGGGCATTCTGGCGCCGGACCACCGGCATTACCGCTCGGTCGGCTCGATCGGCGCGGGCGGGCACGAATACCTCAAGAACGGGATTGTCGTCGCCTCGGGCAAGGAGTCGGTGTGGATGACGAAGTGCAAGGAGCGCGAAGCGGCGATTTGGCCGCGGCCAATACAATCCAATAATTGACGGATTCCGTCATCGCGCGCAGATTGCCCGGAATGCGGGATGATCAACCGATAGGTCGCGATGCGATCATCGAGGGCGACAGCCTGGCGGCGCTGGCGCGCCTGCCGGCGGCTTCGGTCGACCTCGTCTTCGCCGACCCGCCCTACAATTTGCAGCTCAACGGCGAATTGCACCGGCCCGACAACAGCCGGGTCGACGGGGTCGAGGAGGAGTGGGACAAGTTCGCCGGCTTTGCCGAATACGACCGCTTCACCCGCGACTGGCTCGCGCAATGCCGCCGCGTCCTGAAGCCGAACGGCGCGTTATGGGTCATCGGCAGCTACCACAACATCTTCCGCATCGGCGCGGCGGTGCAGGATCTCGGCTTCTGGATCCTCAACGACGTGGTGTGGCGCAAGACCAACCCGATGCCGAATTTCCGCGGCCGCCGCTTTACCAACGCGCACGAGACGCTGCTGTGGTGCGCCCACTCGCGCGAGGCGCGCTACACCTTCAATTACGAGGCGATGAAGGCGCTCAACGACGAATTGCAGATGCGCAGCGACTGGCTGATCCCGCTATGCGGCGGCCCCGAGCGGCTGCGCGACGGAGCGGGGCGCAAGGCGCACCCGACGCAGAAGCCGGAAGCCTTGCTGCACCGCGTGCTGATCGCCTCGACCCGGCCGGGCGACACGGTGCTCGACCCGTTTTTCGGCACCGGCACGACGGGGGCGGTGGCGAAGCGCCTCGGGCGGCGCTTCATCGGCATCGAGCAGGACCCCGCCTATGTCGCGCTGGCGCGCCGGCGGATCGCCGGCGTCCGCCCGGCGGCGGCGGACGCCGTCCTCCTCGAATCGCGCCGCGAGGCGCCGCGCATCCCGTTCGGCAACCTCGTCGAGCGCGGCCTCTTGCAGCCCGGCGAGGTGCTGGTCGACGCGCGCCGGCGGTGGAGCGCCCGGGTGCGCGCCGACGGCAGCCTGATCTCGGCCGACCACCGCGGCTCCATTCATTTCGTCGGCGCCCAGGTGCAGGGCGCGCCGAGTTGCAACGGCTGGGCCTTCTGGCACATCGAGCGCCGCGGCGAACTCGTCGTGATCGACCGTTTGCGCCAGCAGCTGCGCGGCGAACTGGGCTGAACGCCGGCGTGGCGGCGAGGCAGCATGCCCTACGACCCTGATAATGTCTTCGCCCGCATCCTGCGCGGCGAACTGCCGTGCACCAAGGTCTACGAGGACGAGCATGTGCTGGCCTTCCGCGACATCAATCCGCAGGCGCCGGTCCACATCGCCGTGATCCCGAAAGGCCAATACGTCTCGGTCGACGATTTTTCCGCGAAGGCGTCGGCGGCCGAGCAGGTGGGGTTCTTCAGGGCGATCGGGCACATCGCGCGGGCCGAGGGGGTGGCGGCGGGCGGCTACCGCATCCTCGCCAACCACGGTGCGGCGGCGCACCAGGAGGTGGCGCATTTCCACCTCCACCTGTTCGGCGGGCGCGACCTCGGCCCGATGCTGCGCCGCCCGCGCTGATCAGCCGGCCCCGGGCGGGTGCTGCGCGCTGGAGCATGATCCGATGAGATCGAAACATGTCCCCGTCACCCCCGCGCAAGCGGGGGTCCAGAGCAAGCGACAGACTGGTTGCCCCTGGATTCCCGCTTGCGCGGGAATGACGATTCAACCTGATCGGACAAGGCTCTAGTTGTGGACGCTCTGCCAGACCTGCTGGGCGGCGGGCGGCAGTTTGTCCATGTGCGCGAGGAACAGCGCCAGGGTCCAGATCTGCTGGTCGTTGAGGGTGGCTTCCCAGGCCGGCATGCCGGTCCAGCGCACGCCGTGCTTGATCTTCCAGAACGAATAGCCCTCGGGGTCGTCCTCGACCCCGTCGGTCGCCAGCTGCGGCGGCTGCGGGTTGAGCCCCTTGGCGAGCGGCGAGGCAGAGGCGTCGCCCTTCGCGGTGCCGTGGCAGATCGCGCAATGCTTTTCGTAAAGCTGGATGCCGGCGATCAGATTGGCGTCGTTGAGAGCGACCGGGTTGGGGTTTTTGGGCGCCTCGCGCGCGAGGCTGGCGCGCAATGCCATCTTCGCCGTCCAGATCTCCAGCCGGCCGGGGGCGGCGTCGGCGCCGATCGGAATATAGCCGTTGCTCAAGAGCAGGTAGCCGGCCCCGAGGATCACCGCGACGGTCGCGAGGAAGCCGAGAATGAAGCCTCTCATGATGTCCTCCCGAGGGCGAGGTCGAACAGCGGCAGCAGGGTCGGGAAGGTCGGGTAGCGCCCGGCCACGATTTCGCCGCGGCTGACCCAGGCGACCGCGGCGGCGTCGTCGGCCGCCTCGCCCTCGCCGGCGCGCCAGACCCCGCGCACCGCGATCAGCGTGTAGTGAAACTGGACGCGGCCTTCCTCGTCCCGGTGGATCGCGTCGTGAACGTCGAGGATGCCGGCGGGTTCCGCGGCGATGCCGGTTTCCTCGCGCAGTTCGCGCATCGCGCCCTCGGCGACCGTCTCGCCGAGTTCGAGGACGCCGCCCGGAAACCCCCAGCGCCCGGCATTGGGCTGCTGGGCGCGCTGCACGATCAGTGCCCGGGTTTCCAATTCCATCGGGCGCAGCACCACCGCCAGCACCGCGACGATCGGCCGCTCGGGATAGCGCCGCGCGGCGCGGCGCTGGTCAAGCTCGTCAGCCGGGGCGGTCACGGGCCGACCCCATACGCAGAGCTAATCCGCCGCGGCGCGCGGCTGGCCGTGCTCGTCGCGATAGATCTCGGCGCCCTGTTCGAGAAATTCCTGCGATTTCTCGGCCATGCCCGATTTGGCGTAGTCGCGGATCTCCTGGGTGATCTGCATCGAGCAGAATTTGGGGCCGCACATCGAGCAGAAATGCGCGAGCTTGGCGCCGTCGGCCGGGAGCGTCTGGTCGTGGAATTTTTCCGCGGTCTCGGGGTCCAATGACAGGTTGAACTGGTCCCTCCAGCGGAACTCGAAGCGGGCACGCGACAACGCATCGTCACGCAGCCGCGCCGCCGGGTGGCCCTTGGCAAGATCGGCGGCGTGGGCGGCGATCTTGTAAGTGATGACGCCTGTCTTGACGTCGTCGCGGTCGGGCAGCCCGAGATGCTCCTTCGGCGTCACGTAGCAGAGGAGCGCGGTGCCGAACCAGCCGATCATCGCGGCGCCGATGCCGCTCGTGATGTGGTCGTAGCCCGGCGCGACGTCGGTGACGAGCGGCCCCAGCGTATAGAACGGCGCTTCGCCGCATTCCTCCAATTGCTTGTCCATGTTGATCTTGATCTTGTGCATCGGCACGTGGCCGGGGCCCTCGATCATCACCTGGACGCCGTCCTCCCAGGCGAGCTTGGTCAATTCGCCGAGGGTTTCCAATTCGGCGAACTGGGCGCGGTCGTTGGCGTCGGCGTTGGAGCCCGGCCTGAGGCCGTCGCCGAACGAATAGCTGACGTCGTAGGTCCGCATGATCTCGTTGATCTCGCGGATATGGGTGTAGAGGAAATTCTCCTGGTGATGCGCCAGGCACCATTTCGCCATGATCGAGCCGCCGCGCGAGACGATGCCGGTGACACGGCTGGCGGTCAGGTGGATGTAGCCGAGCCGCACGCCGGCATGGATCGTGAAATAATCGACGCCCTGCTCGGCCTGCTCGATGAGGGTGTCGCGGAAGAGTTCCCAGGTCAAATCCTCGGCCTTGCCGCCGACCTTTTCCAAGGCCTGGTAGATCGGCACTGTGCCGATCGGCACCGGCGAATTCCTGATGATCCACTCGCGGATCGTGTGGATGTTGCGGCCGGTCGAGAGGTCCATCACCGTGTCGGCGCCCCAGCGCGTCGCCCACACCATCTTGTCGACCTCCTCGGCGACCCCCGAGGTGACGATCGAATTGCCGATATTGGCGTTGATCTTCACCAGGAAATTGCGGCCGATGATCATCGGCTCGGATTCCGGATGGTTGATGTTGTTGGGGATGATGGCGCGGCCGCGGGCGATCTCGTCGCGCACGAATTCCGGCGTCACGTGCTCGGGGATCGCGGCGCCGAACGAATTGCCGGCATCGACCCGGGCGAGCGCCTGCTCGCGGCCCAAGTTTTCGCGGATCGCGACATATTCCATCTCGGGCGTGACGATGCCGCGCTTGGCGTAGGCGTATTGCGTCACCGCCTCGCCCGGCTTGGCGCGCAGCACCGTGCGCCCGGCCCGGTTGAACACCGGCACGACGCTCTCTTCGCCGCGCCTGAGACCATTGTCCTCGGGCTTGACGTCGCGGCCCTCCACCGCCGCGACGTCGCCGCGCGCCAGGATCCATGGCCGGCGCAGTTCGGCGAGGCCGGTGCGGATGTCGGTGGCGAGGGTGGGATCGGAATAGGGGCCGGACGTGTCGTAAACCCGCAGCGGCGGTTCACCCGAAGAGGCTTCGAGGTCGATCTCGCGCATCGCGACGCCGATCGCGCCGAGGCGGCTGCCCGCGACGTGGATCTTGCGCGAAGCGGGGAACGGGCCGGTCGTGACGCGCGGCTCGGCGCCGTTCGCGGTCGACGTGGCGGACGACAAAGGAGCGGAATCGGGCATGGTGGCCTCCGTTGCGAAGACCCCGGTCGCTCGCGATGTGGGGAAGTCGGCGCTTGCCGAAGCGTTTCCTGTCCCTACGCCGGCACGACCCGGATCAGGTTCAAAGGGTTTTCCGCACCCCCGATACGCACCGGGCCAGCGGTCTCTCAGCCCCTTCGGCGGGGCACCCCTTGGATGCCCGGATTATCGGCAGGTTGCCGGCCGGGCGTCAAGCATGCCGCGCGCCAATCCGGCGACTACGGCCATGGGCGACTAAGGCCGCGGCGACTCCGCGCCCGGCGGCTCGGGCTCGGCGTCATCGTCGCGCTCTTCCAGCGGGTTGATGCCGGCGGCCTGCATGCGCGCCCCGTCGGCGGATTGCGCGACGTTCGCCGTCACCGTCACCGCGACCTCGGGATGCAGCATGACGCGGACCGGGTGGAGCCCCAAGGTCTTGATCGGGCGGTCGAGCACGATCTGGCGCTTGTCGACGGTGAAGCCGGCGGCGGTCACCGCCTCGGCGATGTCGCGCGCCGCGACCGAGCCGTAGAGCTGGCCGCTTTCGCCGGCCTGGCGGATCACCACGACGGTGACGCCTTCGACCTTTTGCGCGATCTCGCTCGCCTCTGATTTCTGCTGCAGGTTGTTGGCTTCGAGCTGGGTGCGCTGAGTTTCGAAATAGGCGAGGTTTTCCTTCGTCGCGCGCATCGCCTTTTTCTGCGGCAGCAGGTAGTTGCGCGCGAAGCCCGGCTTGACTTTGACGACTTGCCCCATCTGGCCGAGCTTCTCGACCCGTTCGAGGAGAATGAGATCAACCATCGATGCTTGCTCCGTGAGGTGCGAGGCGGCGGCGCAGACCGAGCCAGCTTTCCAGCAGCCCGAGAACCGCGATCACCAGAAACGGCCAGCCAAACAGCCCGGCCATCGTGTAAAAGCCGACCAGCGCCATCGCCGGGTTGGGCAGGCGCCGCACCGCGGCGTGCAGCACCGCGAGGCCGGCCAGGCAAAACGGCACGCTAAGCGCAATCAAGAGGTTGATGCCGACAAAACGCGACGCTCCGCCAAACAATGTCGCCACCGCGGCCAGCCCCAGCGCGATCGGCAGCCATAAGGGCAGGCCGAGCGCCGCGAGGTCCGGCGAGGGCCGCCAGCTCGCCCCGAAGCGAGCCAGCACCCCTTGCGCCAAGGCGCCGTTGGCGATCGCCATGATCATCCACGAGGCGGCGACAATGCCGGGAATAATGAAGGCCAGCCCGGCCGCGACCTCCTCGCGATCGGGCAGGTGGCGCGAGGCGACGCGGTCGAGCACCTGCGCGACGAGGCCGCGCAGCGCAGCGTGCAAGCCCTGCGGCCCGCCGAACAGCAATACGGCCACCGCCATTCCAACCAGCGCGAAGGCGGCCAGCCATGCCGTCAGCAAGCCCGGCGGGTACCAAAGGACGGCGCCGTCGCCGCGGCGCCGCGCCAGCAGCGCCTGGCGGACCAGGATCGCCACCGGCGCTGCGTTCATCGCGGCGAACAGCGCCGCCGCCAGCAGATCGCTCGCCGCGAACAACACCAAGGAGCCGACGAGCCCGGCAACCAGCGCTGCACCGGCGCCGAGCCACAGCCCGGCGACGAACAGCGGCAGCTGCGTCATATACACCAGGATCAGCGCACCGGGCGTGCCGAGTTCGGCGGCGAGGTAAAGGCACGCCCCGACGACGCCGCAGGCAACCGCGACCGCGACCGTCGCCAGCCGGCCCATTGTCCCCGTCTCCTGCGGCCGGCGCCTTCGCTACTTCACCACGTAAGGCAGGAGGCCGAGAAAGCGCGCCCGCTTGATCGCCCGCGCCAGCTCGCGCTGCTTCTGGGTCGAGACCGCGGTGATCCGGCTCGGCACGATCTTGCCGCGCTCCGACACGAAGCGCTGCAGCAAGCGGACGTCCTTGTAGTCGATCTTGGGCGCGTTCGGGCCGGAGAACGGGCAGGATTTCCGGCGCCGAAAGAACGGCCGCCGGGCAGCGCCGCCGCCGCCACCGCCGCCCGCTCCACCACCACCGCCCGAGCCACCGCCACCGCGCGCCGGCGAGAATCCGCTCTGGCTTTCCATCTACGCCTCCACCTGCTCGGCCGGCTCGGCGGCGGGAGCGGGCGCCGGTTCGGCGGCTGGCGCCAGGGGAGCGGCCTCCTCACGCGGCTCATAGCGGTCGCGGTCGCTGCGCCGCGGGCGGTCCTCGCGGCTGCCGCGGCTCTGCATCACCGGCGAGGGCCCCTCTTCGAGCGCGTCGACCCGCAGCGTCAGGTAGCGCAGCACATCCTCGTTGATCCGCATCGTGCGCTCGAGCTCGGCGATCGCCGGCGCCGGCGCGTCGATGTTGAACAGCACGTAATGGCCCTTGCGGTTCTTGTTCATCCGGTAGGTGAGGTTGCGCAGGCCCCAGTATTCGCGCTTCTTCACCTCGCCGCCCTGCTCGGCGATCAGCTGGGTGAAGCCATCGGCCAGCGCCTCGACCTGGGCGCCGGATATGTCCTGGCGGGCGATGAAAACGTTTTCGTAAAGCGGCATCTATTGCGTCCCTTGTGGCTGTTAGGGACCCGGAGCGCCCAAGGCTTTCGCGACGGGGGCCGGCCGGGTCGAGCCGACCCGGGGGCAATCCTCCGGCGCCGGCAAGGGGAGGCGCACTATAGCGAAAGCCGCTCGCGGCGCAATCTTTCCGGGCGGCGAGCCGACGCGGCTATCGGAGGCGCTTTGCGACGCGCTCCGGCCGGGCTATCGTCGGCCGGTGAGCGCCGCCACCACCCTCTTTTTCGAACGTGTGCTGCTGCCGCACCGCAGCCTGCCGCCGCGCGGCTTTCACGTGCTGATGGGGCTACTCGGCCTGGTCAGCCTGGTCGTCGGCATCGTCTTCCTGTCGCTCGGCGCGTGGCCGATTTTCGGCTTTTTCGGGCTCGACGTCGCGGCGCTCTACCTCGCCTTCCGCCTGAGCTATCGCAGCGCCCGCCAGCGCGAGATCCTGCGCCTCTCGGGCGAGGATTTCACGGTCGAGCGGATCGACATCTACGGCGAGCGCCGGGCCTGGCGTTTTCAGCCGTTCTGGCTGCGCGTCGTCTTGGAGGAGCGGCCGGACGAGTCGAACCGGCTCTTCGTCGCTTCGCACGGCAGGAGCCTCGTCATCGGCGATTTTCTCGGGGCGCCGGTGCGCCGCGAGCTGGCGGCGAGCCTGCGCGCGGCGCTGCGGCGCTGGCGCGCCGCCCTCAACCCGCAGGCCGACCCGGCGGGCAGCGCGCCATAGCTGAGGCGGGGGTCAGCCGCCGCTTGCCGGCGCGCTGTATTCGGCGTCGCTGACGTGCTCGCCCCAGGCGGTGCCCTGGCCCTGCTCGCCGGCTTCCGACAATGCCAGATGCGCGAACAGGCGCTCGGGCGAGGCGCCGTGCCAATGCATCGTGTCGGGCGGAATGTTGACGATGTCGCCCGGGTTCAGCGCCTGCGGCTTCTCGCCCTTGAAGCAGATGCGGCCGACCCCGCTGAGGCAATAAAGCGTCTGTCCGACCGGGTGGGAGTGCCACGCTGTGCGCGCCCCCGGCGTGAAGGTGACGACGGAACCGCCCATCCGCGACGGCGCCTCGGCGACCAGCACCGGGTCCTGAAACACCACTCCGGTAAAGGTTTCGGCGGCGCCGCGCCTGGTTTGCCGCGTCCCGACGCGGACCACTCCGGCTTTGACTGGCATGGCTTTCTCCTTGTGTGAGGGTGGCGTCAGTCTACAACCTAACCGGCGATGAAAAACAGCGGCGCCATTCGCATCGGCATCGGCGGCTGGGTCTATCCGCCGTGGCGCGGCAGCTTCTATCCCGCCGGCCTGCGCCAGGCCGAGGAACTGGCCTACGCCAGCCGCCGGGTCGGTGCGATCGAGATCAACGGCACCTTCTACCGCATCCAGACGCCGGCCAGCTTCAAGAAATGGCACGACGAGACGCCGGCCGATTTCATGTTCTCGCTGAAAGGCCCGCGCTTTCTGACGCATCGCGGCGAATTGGCGAGCGCGGCACCCTACACGCAGAGATTTTTCGACAGCGGCTTTCTCGAACTGGGGCAGAAGCTCGGGCCGATCCTCTGGCAGTTCGCCCCGACGACGCAGTTCGACGCGGCCGATTTCGCGGCCTTTCTCGATCTGCTGCCCGGCGAACTCGGCGGCCGCGCCCTCCGTCACGTCGTCGAGGTGCGCCACCCGAGCTTCCGCACGCCGAGCTTCATCGACCTATTGCGCGAGCGCCGCATCGCGGTGGCGCAGGTCGACGACGCGACACACCCGGCCTTCGCGGAGCTTACCGCCGACTTCGCCTATCTGCGTCTGCGGCGCTGCGCGGAAAAGGAGGATACCGGCTATCCGCCCGCCGCGCTCGACCAGTGGGCTGCGCGCCTCAAGGGCTGGTCGGGCGAGGGCCGCGACTGTTTTCTCTATTTCATCAACGGCGCGAAAATCCGCGCGCCGGCGGCCGCCCAGGCCCTGATCGGGCGGCTGGGCTCGGCCTGAGGGTCACTCGGCGGCGGCGGTTGCCGCGCCGCGCCGCCGGGCGGCGGTGCGGCGGTCGCCGACCCAGGCGATGATCGCGGTCAGCGCCATGATGATGACGCTGACCCGGAACACCCATTGCGGCGCGCCGTGGTCCATGATGAAGCCGAACATCAAGGGGCCGATCGTGCCGGCGATGTTGAACCCGGCGGTGACGACGCCGAAGGTCCGACCGACCGCCCCCGGCGGCGCCGCGGCGCGCACCAGCATGTCGCGCGACGGCATGATCAGCCCGCCGAGAAACCCGGCCGTCGCCATCGTCAGGATCAACAGCAGCGTGCCGAGCGCCGTCGTGCCGATGACCAGCACGATGCAGGCGTTGATGCCGTAGCCGATCGCCGCGACCTCGGCGTGGCTGCGGACCTTGTCGGCGACAAAGCCGCCGGCCAGCACGCCCAGCGCCTGCGCTCCGAGATAGAAGGTCAGCGCAAGGTTGGCGACCCCGATCGGGGTGCCGTAGGCGCGCCCCAGCGCGACCACCGAGAAATTGCTGATGCCGCTCGACGATAGGCTGAGCAGGGCGAAAAACGCGGTCAGCGCCAGGATCGTCGGGGTCAGGATCGCGGTCAGCCCCTTCGCGCCGCCGCCGGCGGGAGCGGCGCCGTGCGCCGGCCGCAGATTGTCGACGCCGCGGGTCAGCGCCAGCGGCGCCGCGACGCACAGCGCCATCGCGCCGGCCGCGATCAACCCGATATTGAGGCCGAACGCCGCGACAATCGCGAGCATCGTCACCGGCGCCACCGCGTTGCCGAGAAACCCGGAAAAGGTGTGGATCGAGAAGGCGCGCCCCAGCCGCACCGGCGCGATCCGCGCCGACAACAGCGCATAATCGGCCGGATGGAAGACACTGTTGGCGAGCCCGATCAACCCCATCGCCAGGAGCAGGTGCCAATAGGTCGGCGCCAGGCCGAAGCCGATGAAGGCGAGCCCCGCGAGGGTCAGCGCCAAAACCAGCATGCGCCGCGAGCCGAGCCGGTCGACGAGGAACCCGACCGGCAGTTGCGCCGCCACCGCCGTCAGATTGGCGACCGTCAGCGCAAACCCGATCTCGACAAAGCCGATCCCCAGCCGCGCGGTCAGGATCGCGAACAGCGGCGGCAACACCAGGCTCTGGAAGTGATTGACGAAATGCGCCGAGGAGACCAGCGCGATCGCCTGGTACTCCGCCGCCCTGCCGCCGCTATGGGGCCCCGCCAGCGCCTCGGTCGTCATCTAGTCGTGATCCCCCGCCTCTGCCTCTTTGCGCGCCAAGTTTTGCAAGATGGCGCGCCTTCGCCCACTCGGCAAGCGCCGGATCGGCAAAGCTGCCCTTCCCAAAGAGGATCGGCAGCACGTGAATTGTGCTGTGCCGGCGCCGGCGCGGCGATAGCATTCGCCCGCGGCGGGACCGGGCAAGGGGCAGCGTCATGGGCATACAGGCGATCGGGCAGAAGGTGCGGCGCGAGGAGGATTTGCGCCTCCTCACCGGGCGCGGCCGCTATGTCGACGACGTGGCGGCGCCGGGCGGCGCTCGCGGCTATGTGCTGCGCTCGCCGCACGCGCATGCCCGCCTCGCGGCGATCGACACCAGCGCCGCCCGCGCCGCGCCGGGGGTGCTCGCGGTATTGACCGGCGCCGACCTCGCGACGCGCGGGCTGGGGACGCTGCGGCCTGCCGTGCCGCGCCGTAAGCACACCGGCGCGGCGGCCTTTGTCTGCCCGCAGCCGCTCCTGGCGCAGCGGCGGGTGCGCTACGTCGGCGATCCGGTCGCCTTTGTCGTCGCCGAAACGCTGAACCAGGCGAAAGACGCCGCTGAACTGATCGCGGTCGGGTACGAGCCGCTGCCGGCGGTCGTTTCGGCCGAGGCGGCGCTCGCCCCCGGGGCGCCCCTGGTGTGGGACGACAACCCGGGCAACGAAGCCTTCACCCATGCCGCCGGCGACCGGGCGGCGGTCGAGGCCGCCTTCGCCCGGGCGCATCACATCACCCGCCACAAGGTCGTCGTCAACCGGGTCACCGCCAACAGCATGGAGCCGCGCGGCTGTCTCGCGCACTACGACCCGTCCGACGAGCGCTACACGATCCGCTGCACCGTGCAGTCGGTGCACCAGGTTCGCGCGGCGCTGGCCGGGCAGATCTTCCGCGTGCCGCACCACCAGGTGCGCGTGGTCTGCGACACGATGGGCGGCGGCTTCGGCATGAAGGGCGGCTGCTACCCGGAATATGCGCTGTCCTTATGGGCCTCCGAAATTGTCGGGCGGCCGGTGCGCTGGATCGCCGAGCGCAGCGAGGGGATCCAGAGCGACGAGCAGGCTCGCGGCAGCATCATCGAGGCCGCGCTGGCGCTCGACGCGGAGGGCAAATTCCTCGCCCTGCGGACCCGCTGGGTCTCCTCGATCGGCGCCTATTTCTCGAGCGACCGCCCGACCATCCCGCTGACGATCGGCATGGGCTGCCACGTCAATACCTATACCTTCCAGGCGGTCCACGCCGAGGCGACCGCGGTTTTGACCAACACGATGACGACCGCGCCCTATCGCGGCGGCAGCCGCCCCGAGCCGATCTACGCGACCGAGATGGTGATCGAGAAGGCGGCGCGCGAACTGGGGCGCGACCCGGCCGAATTGCGCCGCCGCAACACGATCCCGGCCAGCGCGATGCCCTACGCGACGCCGCTGCAGCAGACCTACGACAGCGGCGATTTCGCCAAGAACCTCGGCGACGCGCTGGCGCTCAGCGCCTATGACGGCAGCGCCGGGCGGCGCGCCGCGGCGCGCGCTCGCGGCAAGCTCTTCGGCATCGGGGTCGCGACGACGGTGGCGGCGACCGGCGGGCGCGACTACGAGCACGCCGAGATCCGCTTCGATCCCGCGGGCGGCGTCGTGCTGCTGTGCGGCAGCATGGACCACGGCCAGGGCCACGCGACGACCTTCAAGCAGGTCCTCTCCGACAAGCTCGGCATCGACGCCGACAAGATCCGCTATCGCTGGGGCGACAGCGATCTCGTGACGATGGGGATCGGCACCTTCGGCTCGCGCTCGGCCCAGTTCGCCGGGTCGGCGGTCGTCACCGCCGCCGACCGACTGATCGACAAGGGCCGCCACATCGCGGCCCACCTCTTGGAAGCGGCCGAAAGCGACATCGCCTTCGAGCACGGCCGCTTTACGATTCTCGGCACCGACCGCTCGGTGGGAATCGAGGAGGTGGCGCGGCAATCCTTCAACGGCGCCGCGCTGCCGCCGGACACCGAAGCGGGCTTCACCGAGCGCTCGAATTACGGCCCGGCCGACGCGGCGACCTTTCCCTCGGGCGCGCATGTCTGCGAAGTCGAGATCGACATCGAGACCGGCGAAGTGGCGCTCGCGCGCTACTGCGCGGTCGACGATGTCGGGACGATGCTGAACCCGCTCTTGTGCGAGGGGCAGATCCATGGCGGCATCGTCCAGGGCCTCGGCCAGGCGCTGATGGAAAACCTCGTCTACGACCCCGACAGCGGCCAGCTGGTGACCGGCTCCTTCCAAGATTACGCGATGCCGCGGGCCGACAATTTCTGCGCCTTCGAGCTGCGCGAAAACTCCTCGCCCACCGACAAGAACCCGTTGGGCGTCAAGGGCGTCGGCGAAGCCGGCACGATCGGCGCGATTCCCGCGGTGATGAACGCGGTCAACGATGCGCTCGCCGCGATCGGCGCGCCGCCCGTCGAACTACCGGCGACGCCCGAGAAGGTATGGCGCGCGATCCGCGCCCGACGACACGCCTAGCGCCGCCCGCCGCTCGTTAACCATTGCCGGCCGCGCCGGCTCCTCTACAATGCCTGCCGGGAAAATCGAACGGGGAGAGGGGCGATGACCGAGCCGGTCACGCTGGAGATCTTCACCGACTACGTTTGACCCTGGTGTTACCTCAGCACCGTGCGTGTTGAAAAACTGAAAGAGACGTTCGAGATCGAGACCAGGCTGGTGCATTTTCCGCTGCACCCGGAGACGCCCCTCGAGGGCCGTTCGATGGCGGAGGTCTATGCCCGGCGCGGCACCGATCCCGAGGCGATGTATCAGCGCATGAAGGGGCTGATGGACGCCGAGGGCCTGCCTTACGGCCGGCGCACCCACACCTACAACAGCCGGCTCGCGCAGGAGCTCGGCAAATGGGCCGACACCCAGCCCGGCGGCGCGGCGCTGCACGACGCGCTCTACAAGGCCTATTTCGTCGAGGCGCGCAATATCGGCGACCTCGACGTTCTGGTCGAGATCGCCGCCTCGGTCGGGCTGACGGCCGACGGCGCGCGCGCGGTGCTGGCGGAGCGCCGCTTCAAGGACGCGGTCGACGCCGACTGGGAGAAATCGCACCGCTACGGCGTCACCGGGGTCCCGACCTTTGTCGCCGACCGCCACGGCGTCGTCGGCGCGCAGCCCTACGAGGTGCTGGAGCAGCTCGTCGAGAAAGCCGGCGCCCCCCGCCGCACCTAGGGGTCGGTTGGGCGCATCAGCAAAGGAGGACCGGCCATGCCGGTGCGCATCGGATACCTGCTGCCGACCCGCGAGCAGGTCATGCAGGGCCGGCCCGCCGCGGCGCCGCTCTTGGCGCTGGCCGAGCGCGCCGAGGGGCTGGGGTACGATTCGATCTGGGTCGGCGATTCGATCCTGGCGCGGCCACGGCACGAGCCGCTGACCCTCTTGTCCGCGGTCGCGGCGCGCACCAAACGCGCCCAACTCGGCACCGCGGTTTTGCTGCCGGCGCTGCGCAACCCGGTGGTGCTGGCGCACGGCATCGCGACCTTGGACCAGATCAGCGAGGGGCGCTTCATCCTCGGCGTCGGCATCGCCAGCGACGTGCCCAACATCCGCGCCGAGTTTCTCGCTTGCGGCGTGCCGTTCGAGAAGCGCGTCGGGCGCATGCTCGAAGGGCTGCGCCTCTGCCGCGAGCTGTGGACCGGCAAGCCCGTCAGCTGGAACGGCCGCTGGGTCGTCGACGACGCGACGCTGGGGCCGGCGCCGCATCGCCCGGGCGGCCCGCCGATCTGGATCGGCGGCATGGTGCGCGCCAGCCTCGAACGCGTCGGCCGGCTCTATGACGGCTGGTTCCCCAATTCGCCCGACCCCGGCCAGTGGCGCGCGCAATGGGCGGAAATCGGCAAGATTGCGCACGCGGCCGGACGCGACCCCGGGCAGCTGACCGGCGCGGTATACCTGACCCTGGCGATCGACGACAACGCGGCGCGCGCCGACGAGCGCATGAACGCCTTCATGCAGAGCTATTATGGCCGACCGGCGGCCGAGATGCGGGCCCGCCAGG
The DNA here is from genome assembly GCA_035309005.1 of Allostellaceae bacterium. GTDB lineage: Bacteria > Pseudomonadota > Alphaproteobacteria > ATCC43930 > CGMCC-115725 > DATARH01. The sequence goes on from DATGFP010000058.1 coordinate 39,044, forward strand.
CGAGTTATGCCGGCCCCGCCGAGGGTGCCGCGGCGTGGCTCGCAAGCTGGGTCGAGGCCGGCGCCTCGCACCTCGTGCTGCGCTTCGCCGGCGCCGCCGAGCACCACCTGGAGGCGATCGGCAAGCTGCGCGGCAGCATCGCCGGCTGAGCCGGGAACACGCCCCTCTCGCGCTGCGTTACCCACTCAACCCCGAGGCGCTTCACCTCACTTCGGGGCCGGGCCGGGCGGAACCAACGCGGTTCCGCCCGGCTTTCGCTTGGAGTCAAGCTCAAACCGATGAGCGTTCCGTTCATTCGTCACCCCCGCGCAAGCGGGACCTTTGCATAAGTGACGGATCATGATTCACTTGGCCAGGGGCATGGTTGGGGGTGGTGATGCGGCGCGAGAGCAAGCCGGCGAGTTTTGCCGAAGCATTGGTGGTGGGCGGCGGCAACCGGCGGCTGGAGGCG
>DATGFP010000059.1:0-2341 GCA_035309005.1 Allostellaceae bacterium
GACGTGCCGCTGCCGGCGTCGCCGCGCCGCATCCACGCCATGCTGGAAGGCGGGCAGAAATGAAGTTCATTTTTGGAAACGCAGCAAATATCTCGGCGCGCTCCCTCCCCCCTTGTGGGGGAGGGTTGGGGTGGGGGGTGATGCGGTCTCGTCCACGCGGTGACGCGTGCACCTCGCCGCGCGACCCCCACCCCCATCCCCTCCCAACAAGGGGGAGGGGAGGAGCGAGCCGATGAAACCGCGTCCGTTCGATTACGTGCGGCCCGACACGGTCGAGGAGGTTCTGGCGCTGCTTGCCGAGCACGGCGACGACGCGCGCATTCTCGCCGGCGGCCAGTCGCTGCTGCCGATGCTCAATCTGCGGCTGATCGAGCCCGCGGTGCTGATCGATATTTCCCGCATTGCCGCGCTCGATACCATCCGCGATCTCGGTTCGGCGATCGAGATCGGCGCGGCGGTGACGCAGAACACATTGCTGGCCTGGCCGCAGCTTGCGGCAAAGCTGCCGCTGGTCGCGGCGGCGCTGCCGTTCGTCGGCCATTTCCAGACCCGCAACAAGGGCACCGTGTGCGGCTCGGTGGCGCACGCCGATCCGAGCTCGGAACTCCCGCTGGCGCTGGCCGTGCTCGGCGGCGAGGTCGTGCTGCGCTCGCAGCGCGGCAGCCGCACGCTCGTGGCGCACGACTTTCAGCAGGATATGCTGACCACCGCGCGCGCGGCGGACGAGTTGATCGCCGCGGTGCGGTTTCCGGTCGCGGCCGGGCAGGGTGTCGCCTTCCGCGAGGTGGCGCGGCGCCACGGCGATTTCGCCATGGTCGCGGTCGCTGCGGTCGTGCCGGACGGCAAATCGGTGCGGCTCGGCGTCGGCGGCATGGCCGGCCGGCCGATGGTGCGCAAGATCCCGATCGACGGCGTTGCCGCGGCGGTCGATAGCTGGGCCGAAGAGCTCGAGGGCTACGAGGATCTGCACGCCTCGGCGGCGCTGCGGCGCGACCTGTTCCGCAATCTGGCGCCGCTCGCGGTGGCCGACGCCAGGCAGGTGCAGCAATGACGCGGCGCGTCAACAAAAACGAGCGGGTCCGGATCGCGCTCACGCTCAATGGCCGCAAGCTCGCGGCCGACGCCGAGCCGCGCCTGCTGCTCAGCGATTTCCTGCGCCACGGCCTCGGCGCCACCGGCACCCACGTCGGCTGCGAGCACGGCATCTGCGGCTCCTGCACGGTGCTGATCGACGGCGTCGCGCAGCGCTCCTGCCTGACGCTCGCGGTGCAGGCGGAAGGCCGCGAGGTCCGCACGGTGGAGTCGCTCGCCGCCGCCGACGGCACGCTCAACCCGCTGCAACAGGCGATGCGCAACAACCACGGCCTGCAATGCGGCTTCTGTACGCCGGGCATCCTGATGTCGTTCACCGATTTCCTCGCCCGCAATCCGCACCCCTCCGACGCCGAAATCCGCGAGGTTTTGAGCGGCCACCTCTGCCGCTGCACCGGCTACGCCGGAATCGTCGCGGCGGTGAAGGAAGCTTCCGCCTCATCCGCCCCCGCACCTTGAACCCTCCCCCCTTGTGGGGAGGGCAGGGTGGGGGTCGGGAGGCCGGGCGCCAACGTGGACGCATCCACTTGCCTCGCGACCCCCACCCCCGACCCCTCCCCACAAGGGGGAGGGGCTAGATCGCGCCCGTGACGCATGGCCCGGCGCTTGCTATGAAAACGCTATAAGAGTCCGGCCGGCCGGGGGCCGCCAAAAGCGGACCAGAAAACACGCCATGAAAGACATTCTCGACAAGCTCGAAGAGCGCCGCGAGAGCGCGCGCGCCGGCGGCGGCGCCCGCCGCATCGAGGCGCAGCACCGGCGCGGCAAGCTCACCGCGCGCGAGCGCGTCGAGCTGCTGATGGACCGCGACTCGTTCCAGGAGCTCGATATGTTCGTCGAGCACCGTTCCCACGATTTCGGCATGGAGAAGTCGCATATCGCCGGCGACGGCGTCGTCACCGGCTGGGGCACCGTGAACGGCCGCAGCGTCTTCGCCTTCGCCAAGGATTTCACCGTGTTCGGCGGCGCGCTGTCGGAGACGCACGCGCAGAAGATCATGAAGATCCAGGACATGGCGATGCGCGCCCGCGCGCCCATCGTCGGCCTGTTCGATGCCGGCGGCGCCCGCATCCAGGAAGGCGTCGCCTCGCTCGGCGGCTATGGCGAGGTGTTCAAGCGCAACGTGCTCGCCTCGGGCGTCATTCCGCAGATTTCGGTGATCATGGGCCCGTGCGCCGGCGGCGACGTCTATTCGCCGGCGATGACCGATTTCATCTTCATGGTGCGCGACACGAGCTACATGTTCGTC
>DATGFP010000060.1:0-18364 GCA_035309005.1 Allostellaceae bacterium
ACCCGCTGGATCGGCACTGTGCGTCCTTCGAGACGCCCGCTGCGCGGGCTCCTCAGGATGACGGTTTTCTTATGCCATCACCGGTTTACATCATCCTGAGGAGCGTCCGAAGGACGCGTCTCGAAGGACGCTGGCCGGTCAATGCAGGCTTGCTGTGTCGGACTTCGGCCGGTTACGCACGCAAAGGTCCGGCGAAGACTCGGACACCTTCAGCCAAGGAAACCGGCTTCCGCCGGTAATGCGAGTTGTTAGGATGGCGGCGTCGCGGCCAGTGGGAGACGGGACATGGCGCAAAGCACAAATTGGCAGAAGCTGAGCCGCGACGCCTTGGCGAAGCGGGTGGCGCAGGACATTCCGGAGGGATGGTCGGTCAATCTCGGGATCGGCATCCCGACCCTGGTCGGCAATTACGTGCCGCCCGAGCGCGAGGTCGTGTTCCATTCCGAAAACGGCATTCTCGGCATGGGGCCGGCGCCGGCGCCCGACCAGGTCAACCGCTGGCTGGTCAACGCCAGCAGCCAGTATGTAACACTGGTGCCGGGCGCCAGCTACATGAGCCACTCCGACAGCTTTGCGCTGGTGCGCGGCGGCCACTTGGACCTCTGCGTGCTCGGCGCCTTCCAGGTCGCCGAGAACGGCGATCTCGCCAACTGGGCCCGCTCGGACGACGACAACGCGCCGGCGATCGGCGGCGCGATGGATCTGGCGGCCGGCGCCAAGCGCATCTGGATCGTCATGGAGCACACGACGCGCGCGGGCGAGCCGCGTCTGTTGCGCCGCTGCTCCTATCCGCTGACCGCAGCCGGCTGCGTCAAGCGCGTCTACACCGAACTCGCCGTTATCGACGTAACGCCCAAGGGCTTCGTCGTCATCGACATGGTGCCGGGCTTGACCCTCGACGAATTGCAGCAGCGCACCGAGGCGCCGCTGCATCGGGTTTAAAGACTGAGGAAGCCAGCATCTATGTATGAGAATTATCGGATATGCGACGAGCTAAAGTCTGACGAAACCTGCATCGTTGTGCAGCAATATGAGCATGTGAAGGGATCAATCCCCAGGCTATTCCATGAGCATGTGCCAAATTCGCGTCTATCCGAGGATCGACGACATAATCTTCTGAGAGCACTTGTAATAAAAGTCTCTAATATGCCACCCGATGGAATCGTACGCTGCCACCTAAATGATAGAGGAAAAAATCCTTCAGCTGAATATTATAAGTTACGGGGAAATGTCTCTTATCCTGAACCGGGCGTCATGCGATTATATCTTTCACATAACGATACGACAGCCTGGGTGGATCGAGTAATCATCAAAAGCAAATTTCGCCTAAAACCCGTTCTAACGGGATAGGGATATTGGTAGAATGGCGCGTAACAGCATCACACATTAAGGTCAATGGAGTGAACTTAGGCAGCAAGTACGATTTCGTCATCGTCGGGGCCGGTTCGGCCGGCTGCGTCCTCGCCAACCGGCTGAGCGAGGATCCGGGATGCCGGGTGCTGGTGATCGAGGCGGGCGGCAAGGACACCAACCCGTGGATCCACATCCCGGCCGGGTTCTACCGCAACATCTATCACCCGAAGATCACCTGGCAGTTCGAGACCGAACCGGTGCCGGGGCTCGACGGCCGCCGCATCTCGTGGCCGCGCGGCAAGGTCTTGGGTGGCTCCAGCTCGATCAACGGGCTGATCTACATCCGCGGCCAGAAGCAGGATTTCGACTATTGGCGGCAGCTCGGCAATGTCGGCTGGTCGTATGACGACGTGTTGCCGTATTTCCGCCGCGCCGAGGGCCAGGAGCGCGGCGCCGACGATTTCCACGGCGGCGACGGCCCGCTGTCGATCTCCGACCTGCGCGCGCCGCACGAACTGCACGACGCCTTCACCGCCGGCTGCCAGGAGGCTGGTTTCCCGGCCAACCCCGATTTCAACGGCGCCGAGCAGGAGGGCGTCGGCAACTACCAGCTGACCGTGCGCGGCATGCGGCGGTGCAGCGCCGCGATCGCCTATCTGCGCCCGGCGATGAAGCGCCCCAACCTGAAAGTCGAGACCCGCGCCTTCGCGCAGCGCGTGCTGTTCGACGGCAAGCGCGCGATCGGCCTCGAATACGCGCAGAACGGCGCGGTCAAGCGGGTCGGCGCACGGCATGAGGTATTGCTCGCCGGCGGATCGCTGCTGTCGCCGCAGCTGCTGCAATTGTCCGGCGTCGGGCCGGGCGAATTGCTGCGCCAATACGGCATCGAAATCGTGCACGAACTGCCGGGCGTCGGCGACAATCTGCAAGACCATCTCGGCTGCCGCCTGATCTACAAGGCGCGCAAGGCGAACACGCTGAACGAAATCTCGCGCAGCTGGGCGCGCCAGGTGCAAACCGGCCTCGAATACATCTTCGGCCGGCGCGGCGCGTTGATGATGGGGGCCGCGCCGATCGGCCTCTTCGCCCGGACGCGCGAGGGCCTGGCTTCACCCGATTGCCAGTACCAGTTCCTCGCCGGCAGCTTCGATAAGCCGGGCGAGCCGATGCATCCCTTCCCCGGCTGTTCGCTGGTGGCGATCCCGTGCCGCCCGGAAAGCCGCGGCTGGCTCCGCATCAAGTCGCCCGACCCGGCGGTGCCGCCGGCGATGCAGCCGAATTACCTCGCGGCCCGCGCCGACCAGGAGACGATGATCGCGGCCTTGAAGATCTCGCGGCGCATCTTCCAGACCCCGACGATGCAGCAATACGTCGCCGAGGAATTCTGGCCGGGCATGCAGGTCGACAGCGACGAGGGCCTGCTCGAACACGCCAAGAAGACCGGCAGCACGACCTTCCACCAGACCTCGACCTGCATGATGGGATCGCACGACACGGCGGTCGTCGACAGCGAACTCAGGGTGCACGGCATCGCCGGCTTGCGCGTCATCGACGCCTCGGTGATGCCGGCGGTGATTTCCGGCAACACCAACGCCGCGACGATCATGATCGCCGAGAAGGCCTGCGACCTGATCCGCGCCGATCTGCGCGCGACAGCGCCGGCCAGAGCAGCGTGAGGAGGGAAGCGTCATGGCGCAATCGCCACTGGCGATCTATCAGTCCCACCTCGACCGGGGCGAACTCGCCTATCAATGGAGCCCGGCAGCAGGGCGGGCGGTATTCTACCCGCGGCTCGTTTGCCCGTTCAGCGGCAGCACCGCGCTCGAATGGCGGGTCGCTTCGGGGCTCGGCACGGTCTACGCGACGACCGTGACGCACCCTTTCCCGGCGGGGGAGGCCTATAACATCGCGCTGATCGATTGCGACGAGGGCTTCCGACTGATGAGCCGGGTCGAGGACATCGACCCGGCGGCAGTGAAAATCGGCATGCGGGTCCGCTTCCGGGTCCACCGGCCGCCGGGGGATGAGCCGTCTTACCCCATTTTCACCCCGGCCGAGGGCACGCCATGAGCGGTCTCAAGCGCGGCGCGGCGGCGATCGTCGGGGCGGCGGAAAGCGATCTCGGCCATGTCGCCGACGGGTTGAACCCGATCGACCTGATGGCCCAGGGCATCAGCCGCGCGCTCGACGATTGCGGCCTCCGGCTCAAGGACGTCGACGGCCTCTTCTGCGCGACGACGCAATCGCGTACCTCCGGCCTCAACCTGAGCGAATACCTCGCCATTTCGCCTTCCTATATCGACACGACGATCCTCGGCGGATCGTCGTTCGAGTTCCACGTCGCGCACGCCGCGGCGGCGATCGAGCTTGGGCTCTGCCAGGTCGCGGTCATCGCCTATGGCTCGACCCAGCGCAGCGTCGGGCGGCGCCAGGCTTCGGTGCGCGAGGTCAACCCGTACGAGACGCCATACCGGCCGTTCCTCCCCTCCTCGGCCTACGCGCTGGCCGCCTCGCGCCACATGCACGAATTCGGCACGACGCGCGAACAGATGGCCGAGGTTGCGGTCGCGGCGCGGCAATGGGCGCTGCTCAACCCGGCCGCCTGGGAGAAAAAGCCGCTAACGATCCCCGAAGTGCTCGGCGCCCGCATGGTCAGCTATCCGTTCACCGTGCGCGACATCTGTCTCGTCACCGACGGCGGCGGCGCGATCGTGCTGACCGCGGCGGAGCGCGCCCGCGACCTCAAAAAGTCGCCGGTCTACGTGCTCGGCTGCGGCTCGGCGATCACCCACGCCAACATTTCGAGCATGCCCGATTTGACGCTCACCGGCGCGATCGAGAGCGGCCGACAGGCCTATGCGATGGCCGGGCTTGCCGCGAAGGACATCGATGTCGTCGAGCTCTACGACGCCTTCACGATCAACCCGATCCTCTTTCTCGAAGACCTCGGCTTCTGCCCCAAGGGCGAAGGCGGGCGGTTTGTCGAGGGCGGCCGCATCGCGCCGGGCGGGGCCTTGCCGGTCAACACCAACGGCGGCGGGCTCTCCTATTGCCACCCCGGCATGTACGGCCTTTTCATCCTGATCGAGGCGGTGCGCCAGCTGCGCGGCGAATGCGGCGCCCGCCAGGTCCCCGGCGCCGCCACCGCGATCGCCCACGGCAACGGCGGCGTCCTCTCGTCGCAAAGCACGGTGATACTAGGGAGCGGAGCGACAGTATAAATTACCAGTGAGACAGTGAGGCAGTGAGACGAGATGGATAGCTTCATTGGTACAGCCTGGAAGGGGGGCGCGGCGCCTCGCACGGCAGCAGCGGGATATGGTATCAAGATCGGCCGTTCTGACCGTGATCAATATTTCAAGCGAGATTGGAAATCAGTCCGATTGTTTGTTGATGGGCTTGAGCATCCGGTCGTAGCTAACATTGATAAAGACTCTTTTTGGAATGACACTTGTCGTGAATTGATATCTGCGGACATTGGGCGGTGGATGCTTTCGAGAGGAATTGCACCCTGGCCCCGGGGCCGACCGCCGAAATTCTCATTGTATCCGGCTTCGCCCGGAGTATTTCGTGTAACCCTTCAAAGGGGTCAGTGACAGCCAGGTACGTTGAGCCTGGGGCTGCGAAAATCTCACTGCCTCACTGTCTCGGTGGTGAAAATTATCTTTGGTGGAGAGGGAAATGGCCGAAGGCGAATTGGTCCGCTTCGAGAAGGACGGCGATATCGGTGTCATCACCGTCGACAATCCGCCGGTGAATGCGCTGTCGCCCGGGGTGCCGGAGGGCATCGTCGTGGCGGTCGACAAGGGGAATGCCGACCCGGCGGTCAAGGCGATGGTGCTGATCGGGGCGGGCCGGAGCTTTATCGCCGGGGCCGATATCCGCCAGTTCGGCCGCGGCCCCTCCACCCCGCCGACCGGGCGGCGGCCTTACGATGTGCTCGACGACAGCGCGAAGCCGGTCGTCGCGGCGATCCACGGCTATGCGTTGGGCGGCGGGCTTGAGATGGCGCTTGCCTGCCATTACCGGGTCGCGGTGCCGAGCGCCAAGGTGGGCCTGCCCGAGGTGCAGATCGGCATTCTGCCGGGCGCCGGCGGGACCCAGCGGCTGCCGCGCCTCATTGGCCCCAAAGCGGCGCTCGACCTGATCACCTCCGGCCGCCACGTTCCTGCAGCCGAGGCCGAAAAACTTGGGATAATCGACGAGGTCATGCCCGAGGGCGACCTGAAGGCCGGTGCGATCGCCTTCGCCCGCCGCGTCGCCGACACAAGGCCATTGCCGCGCATCCGCGACAAGTCGGAAAAACTCGCCGAGGGGACGCCGGCATTGTTCGAGGCGGCGCGAAAGGCGATCGCGCGGCGCGCCCGCAACCAGCGCGCGCCCTATGCCTGCATTGAGGCGGTCGAGGCGGCGTGCACGCTGCCGTTCGACGACGGCTGTGCGCTCGAACGCAAATTGTTCGACCAGCAGGTCAATTCCGAGGAGGCGAAGGCGCTGCGCTATGCCTTTTTCGCCGAGCGCGAGGTCGCCAAACTGCCGCACATTCCGCGCGACACGGCGCTGCGCCCGACCGACCATCCGGCCGTCGTCGGCGCCGGCACGATGGGCGGCGGCATCGCGATGAGCTTTGCCGATTATGGCTTCGACGTGAAGATCACCGACGCGACGCCGGAGGCGCTGGAGCGCGGCATGGCGCGCATCCGCAGCAATTACGAAACCAGCGTCAAGCGCGGCAGCCTGGCGCAGGACGAGATGGACAAGCGCCTTGCCCGCATCCATCCGGTGGCGTCGATCGACGAGCTCGCCGATTGCGATGTCGTGATCGAGGCGGTCTTCGAGCAGATCTCGGTCAAGGAGGATGTCTGGAAAAAGCTCGACGCGGTGATGCCGCCGGGCGCCCTCCTCTACTCCAACACCTCGGGCATCGACATCGACATCATGGCCAACGCCACCAAGCGGCCGCAGGACGTCGCCGGCACGCATTTCTTCGCGCCCGCCAATGTCATGAAACTGTTCGAGGTGGTCGAGGGCACCAAGAGCGCGCCTGACGTGCTCGCGTCGGCGATGGCCTTGGGCCGCAAGATCGGCAAGGTTTCGGGGCTCGCCGGCAATGGCGACGGCTTTGTCGCCAACCGCAGCCGCGCGCCGTTCAGCACCGAGATGATCATCATGCTGGAGGAGGGTGCGCTCCCCGAGCAGGTCGACAAGGTGATGGTCGATTTCGGCTATCCGATCGGGCCGTTCGCGACCTCCGACCTGTCCGGCCTCGACATCGGCTACGACACGAGGAAGCGCCGCGCCGCCCAGTACCCCAATTACCGGAAGCAGCCGATCGCCGACCGCGTCGTCGAGGCCGGAAGGCTCGGCCAGAAGAACGGCAAGGGCTGGTTCCGCTACGAGCCGGGCGATCGCACCCCCCATCCCGACCCCGAAGTGACCAAGATCATCAAGGACACCGCGGCCGAACTCGGCGTGCCGCAACACGAATTCACCGACGACGAGATCCTGAAGCGGCTGCTCTTCGCCAGCGTCAACGAGGCGTGCCGCATCCTCGACGAGGGAAAAGCGATCCGCGCCAGCGACATCGACGTGATGTGGCTCTATGGGTTCGGCTTCCCGCGCTATCGCGGCGGCCTGATGTACTGGGCCGACGGCATCGGGGTGCGCGAGGTCTACAACCAGATCGCCGCCTGGCATCAGCGCTACGGCGAGCGCTGGGCCCCCTCGCCCTTGCTGCGCCGCCTCGCCGAAGCCAGCACCCCGCTCCGGGAGGCGAAGGCGGAGAAATTCCAATGATCGTCCTGAAGGGCGCGCGGCTGATCGACGGCAGCGGCGCCGCGCCGGTGGGCGGCGCGACCGTCGTGATCCGCGACAACCGCATCGCGGCGGTCACCAGCCGCAACGAAGCTGATTTTCCGGCCGAGGCGCAGATCGTCGATGTCGCCGGCATGACGGTATTGCCCGGCCTCATCGACTGCCATGACCACATGGCCAACCATAAATACGATCTGGCGCACCGCTGGCGGCTCGACGAGCCGCAGAGCGTGCGCCACCTGCGCACCGCCGCGGTGCTGAAGCAGACGCTCGCCGCCGGCTACACGACGATCCGCGACGCCGCCGGGCTCGATGCCGGGTTCAAGCAGGCGATCGCCGAGGGACTGATCGAAGGGCCGCGCCTTGTCCTGTCGCTATCGATCATCTCGCCCCATGGCGGCATCGGCGACGCGGTCAGCCCGTCCGGACTGCCGCTCGACGATTGCTGCTGCATCCCGGGCGACCCGCTGCTGCCGCCGAGCGTCGCCAACGGCGCCGACGAGGTGCGGCAGGTCGTGCGCAAGATGGTGCGGGCCGGCGCCGACGTCATCAAATGCGCGACAACCGGCGGCGCCAGCTCGCGGCCCGGCCACGGCCCGCGCGACAGCGCCTTCAACCTGGACGAGATGCAGGCATTGGTCGACGAGGCGCAGGCGCTCGACCGCCGCGTGATGTGCCACGCGCTCGGCGGCCGCGGCCTCGACATCGCGATCGAGGCCGGGGTCAATTCGATCGAGCACGGCAGCTACCTCGACGAGAACCCGCGCCACCTCGAACGCATGGCCGAGCGCGGCATCTTTTTCGTGCCGACGCTGCTCGTCTACGAATACCACCGCAAATCGCCGCAGCCGCACGTCAAGGAGCGCGCCGCTTCGCTCTACGAGCACCATGTCGCAAGCATCAAGCGGGCGCTCGCCATCGGGGTCAAAATCGTCGCCGGCACCGACGCCGGCGGCCACGGCCATCCGGCCAACGCCGGCGAACTTCTATGCCTCGTCAAGGCGGGCATGACCCCGATGCAGGCCCTGCAGGCCGCGACCGGCTGGGCCGCCGAATGCCTCGGCCAGGAGGACAAACTCGGCACGATCGCCCCCGGCAAGCTGGCCGACCTTGTCGTCGTCAACGGCGACCCGCTGGCCGACATCGCCATCCTGTGCGATCCCGCCCGCGTCCCCCTGGTCATCAAGGACGGCGCGATCGCCGCCAACCGGATGCCGTCGCGCTAGGGCCGCCGCGCCTTTGCTTTGATCGGCACGATCAGCACGCGGTCGACGCGGCGCCCGTCCATCTCGACGATCTCGAAGCGCCAGCCATCGGCGGTTATCCGGTCGGCGACCATCGGCACGCGGTTGAGGCGCGCCATCAAATAGCCGCCGAGCGTGTGAAAATCGGGATCCTCGCCGGGCAGCTCGGAAACCCCCAGCAGCCCTTTCAGTTCATCGAGGCCAACCATCCCGTCGACCAGGAACGTGCCGTCTTCCCGGCGCACGACGCGGGAGTCGGCCTCGCCGCCGCCGGGAATTTCCCCGACCAGCGCCTCCAGAATATCGGTCAGCGTCACCAGCCCTTCGAGGTCGCCATATTCGTCGACGACCAGCGCCATCGGCTCGCCGCTGGTCTTGAAAACCTCGAGCGCGCGCAGCACCGTCACCGTGTTCGGCACAAACAGCGGCGGCCGCAGCGCCGCGCGCAGGTCGAAGGGCTGGCCGGCCAGCAATGCCGCGAGCAAATCCTTGACCTGGACGATACCGGTGAGCTGGTGCGAGCCGCCCTGTACCAGCGGGAAGCGCGAGTAGGCGCTTTCGCGGATGCGGCGCCGGGTTTCGTCTTCCTGGTCGTCGAGATCGAGAAACTCGATCTGGGTGCGCGGCGTCATCACCGCGCTGACGCGGCGGTCGCCGAGCCGCAGCGCCATCTCGACGATCGTGGTTTCGCCGAGCGGGATATGGCCGGCCGCCGCGCCCTCGCGCAACATGAAGCCGATCTCCTGGTCGGTAATCGGGATCGGCTCGCCGTGCAGCGGGAACAGCTTTAGCGCGAGGTCGGTCGTCATGCTCAGCAGCCATTCAAGCGGCGCCGCGAGCCGCGCCATCACCCGCATGATTCGAGCCAGCGCGGCGGCGATGCGCTCGGGATGGGCGAGCGCGATGCGTTTCGGCACCAATTCGCCGAGGATCAGCGAGAAATAGGAGATGGCGATCACCACCACCGCCATGCTGATGATATGGGCGTAGGCGGCAAGCACCCCGCCCCTGGCGGCGATATAGTCCTGCAGGCTTTCGCCGAGCGTCGCCTGGCCGAAGGTACCCGACAGCACGGCGATGATGGTTATCCCGATCTGCACCGTCGCGAGCAGCCGCGACGGATCGCCCTTGAGCTCAAGGGCGGCTTCCGCGCCACGGCTGCCGGCCGCCGCCAGCGGCTGCAGCCGGGCCGGTCGCGACGTGACAAGCGCGATCTCGGCCATCGCGAAAAAGCCGTTGACCAAAATCAGCAACAGCACGATCGCCAGTTGCAGGGTCAGCATGACAAGCCCCGCTGGTTCCGGTCATCCCCGCACAAAGGGGGATCCAGAGCCCCGGTCGCGATCGCTTGCCCTGGACCCCCGCTCGCGCGGGGGTGACGGTGGAGAAAATCGGCCGATGGGCGTGCGGCGGGCTAAGCCTTGGCCCCGCGCGCCACGTCCGTCAGCGCGAATAGTATTCGATGACGAGGTTGGGCTCCATCGTCACCGGAAACGGCACGTCGGCCGGTTTGGGAGCGCGAACGAAGCGGCCGCGCATGCGGTCGTGGTCGATCTCGACATAGTCCGGCACGTCGCGCTCGCTCGAGCGGCTCGCCTCGAGGACCAGCGCCATGTCTTTGGCCCGGCTGCCGAGCTCGAGCTCGTCGCCGTCGCGCAGCTGGTAGGAGGGTATGTTGACGCGCCGGCCGTTGACCCGCACGTGGCCGTGATTGATCAGCTGGCGGGCGGCAAACGGCGTCGGCGCCAGCTTCATCCGGTAGACCGCCGCGTCGAGCCGGCGTTCCAACAGCTCGATCAGGTTCTCGCCGGTATCGCCGCGGCGCCGCACCGCCTCCTCGTAGAGACGGCGGAACTGGCGCTCGCCGATATTGGCGTAATAGCCCTTGAGCTTCTGCTTGGCCGATAGCTGGGTCCCGTAATCCGACGGCTTCTTGCGCCGCTGGCCATGCTGTCCCGGCCCGTATTCCCGCCGGTTGAGCGGGCTCTTCGCGCGGCCCCACAGGTTGACCCCCAGACGGCGGTTGATCTTGTACTTCGATTCCTCGCGCTTGCTCATGACAAAGAGGTCCGGTTTGAGTTGTTGTTGTCCCGATAGGGCCCTGCCTCGCACCCGCGCGGCGGCCGGGGCGCACGCGCCCACGTTCTCGGGAAAAGTGGCCGCACTATAATCGGCGAGCCGGCCAAGTCAAATCGCACGGCCCCGCCGCGGCGCGCGCGACGTTGATTTCCGCCGCGCCCGGCGCATAGTGGGGACAAATTTCCCGCAGGATGACGCCATGCTCGCGACCCCAGGCTTTCACCACCTCCACCTGAACTCGGTCGATCCCGACGCCGCGATCGAATTCTACACCCGCCAGTTCCCCAGCACCCGCAAGGGCAGCTGGGGCGGCATGCCGGCCTTGGAGTCGCCGAACGATGTCCTGATCCTGTTCGACAAGGTCGCGGCCCCGCCGCCGACCCAGCCGCAGAGCGCGATCTGGCATTTCGGCTGGCATGTCGCCGACTCGCAGCGAACCGTCGCCGCCTTCAAGGAACGCGCCGAGGTTAAGATGCGGCCGCTCTATACCACCGACGAGGGCGGCTCGGTGCTGATCAGCAGCGACACCTGGCCAAGCATCGGCAATACCTTGGGGCTGACCCGATCGCAGATCGCCGAGGCGCGCGCCGCAGGCGTGCAGCCGACCCGCAAGGGCGGCTTCGCCTACATGTCGGGCGGCCCCGAGGACGCGCTGTTCGAGATCGCCGGCGACTACCCGGCGGAGCGCTTCAACCATGTCCACATGTGGCACGAGCAGCCGTTCTGCGCGCTCCTGTGGTACAAAAAGCACCTCAACGCGCCGGTCCGCCAGGGCTTCCCCGACACCGAGCTGAGCGAGGCGAATTGCCGGGTCGAGCGCGGCGCCGACCGCACCTGGCCGGCGCTCAACCGCGAGGGCATGTTCAGGACGCCGCGCGCCGGCGTCGAATTCGGCGACGTCGTTCTGACGTGGTACGCCAATCAAGCCGACCGGCCGCTCGCCCCAAGCCGCGGCCAGATGCAGGACCATATCGGGCTCAGCGTCACCGACCTCGACGCCTGGGTCGCAAAGCTGAAGGGCGAGGGCGTCAGCTTCCTCGACGGTCCCTACAAGCTCGGCGACACCCGCGCCGCGATGATCGAAGGCCCGAGCCGCGAGGCGATCGAGCTGGTCGAGGTCAAGTAGCCCACGCGGCGGGCGCGCCGGCCGTCGCTCAGCCGCGCCGGAACGGATGATCGATGATCGCCTTCTGGTCCTCCGTCAGCGCCTGGTAGAACTGCGCGAGCGCCGGCCGGACCTGCTGCAAACCCTGCAGCCGAGCCGACAGAAACTGCTCGCGCCGGCTTGCCCGATCGACAATCGTCTGCTGGTTGGCCGCCTTCAACGACCCGCACAGCTGGCGCTCCTTATCGGCGGCCGCTTGCAACTCGCCCTGCAACTTGTCCCAAAGCGGCTTCTGCTGCGCCGTCAGGTTCAGCTTCTCGACCGTATAGGCGATCATGCCGGCGCGCCGGGCAAGGCGCTCCTCGCAGCGCTGCTGCGGCGACAACCGCGCCATCCGTTGCATCATCATGCCACCCATCCAGCCCGGGCGGCCCATCATCGGCCCCGCCCGCTCCGGCGCGGGCGTTCCCGCGGGTGCCGCCTGCTGGGTCTGCGGTCCGCTGTCCGCCGCCGACCAGGCAACCATTGGCGAGGCGATGGCGATCCCGGCGACGAGCGCGGCACCGGCGACGATCCTCTTGTTCATCTCGAGACACTCCGTTCACGATCCTGCATAGAATAGGCGGGCGGGACCGCAACACTCCCCGCCCGCCGGGCCCACCGCGGATTAAATCGCTGACAGGTTCACCGACGACGGAGAGCGCGATGCCGACAACCGACGGGGCGCGGGTGGTAGCCGATCTCAGACGGCTTGCCGAGTTCGGCCGCTACCAGACCGGAGTGCACCGTCCGACCTATTCGGCGGACGACGTCGCCTCGCGCCAATGGCTCGCCGAGCGATTCGCCGAAGCCGGGCTGGAGCCGGTGATCGACGGCATCGGCAACGTGATCGGCCGCAACCGGCGCGCCACCCGGCGGCTGCTGGTCGGCTCGCACAGCGAGACGCAACCCTATGGCGGCTGGCTTGACGGCGCGCTCGGCGTCATCTACGCGCTTGAGCTGGCGCGCGCCTTCGGCGGCGATGCCGCGCTCGGCATCGAGGCGGTCGCCTGGGCCGACGAAGAGGGGCATTACGGCAACATGCTGGGCAGTCGATCGTTCACCGACGCGCTCACCGAAGCCGAAATCGACAACGCCGCCAGCCGCGACGGCAAGCAGCTGCGGCAGGCGCTCATGGAGGCCGGCTATCAGGGGCGGCCCCGCGAGCGCATCGATCCGGCGCGCTATGTCGGCTATCTCGAGGCCCATATCGAGCAGGGCAGCACGCTCGAAGGGGCCGGCCAGCGCATCGGCGTCGTCGAGGGGATCGTCGGCAGCTGGAACTACTGGGTCACCGTCAGCGGCCAGCAAAACCACGCCGGCACCACCGAGATGCATCGCCGCAAGGACGCCGCCGCCGCGCTGGTGCGTCTGGCCAGCCGCCTCCACGACCGCTTCGCCGAGATCGCGGGCCCGCGGACGGTATGGACGATCGGACGCATCCTGGTCGACCCGAACGCCCCGAGCATCGTGCCGGGGCGCGCCGAGATGCAGGTCCAGTTCCGCGACACCGACGGCGAAATCCTGGCGCGCTTCGAGCATGAATTGCACGCGCTTGTGGCCGCGGCCGCTGCGGCCGGACCGTGCGGGGTATCGATCGCACCGCTTTCAAAAAGCACCCCGACCGCGATGGACCCCGGCTTCAGCGGCCTGATCGAGCGGGCAGCCGAGGCCCGCGCGCCCGGGCTGCACCGCCGCATGCCGAGCGGCGCCGGTCACGATGCGCAAATCCTGGCGCGGCGAGTGCGTTCGGGCATGATGTTCGTGCCGAGCCGCAACGGCATCAGCCATCACTGGACCGAAGACACGAAAGAGGAGGACATCATGCTGGGTGCGCAGGTCTTCGCCGACGCCGCGCTGGCGATCCTCCAGGCGGGGTGAGGGCGATGGCGCTCGTTCTGCAGGAATCGCTCCGCGCGCTGTTTTACGCCCCCTTTTATGCGGCGCTGGCGCTCGGCGCCTACGAGAAGGAGGGCCTGGAGGTGCGTTTCGTCAGCGCGCCACGACCCGCGGCAGCCGCCAACGGACTGTTCCATGGCACGGTCGACGTGACCTGGGGCGGACCGATGCGGGTCAACCATGCCTATGACCAGCGCGCCAACTGCGACCTCGTGTGTTTCGCCGAAGGGGTCAGCCGCGACCCGTTCATGCTGGTCGGGCGCACCCCGCGGCCCAGCTTTCGCCTCGCGGTGCTGACCGCGGTGCGCCTCGCGACCGTCAGCGAAGTGCCGACCCCGTGGCTATGCCTGCAGCAGGATCTGCGGCGCGCCGGGCTCAATCCGGAGCTGATCAACCGGGTAGACGATTGGACGATGGCCGAAAACGCGGTGGCGCTGCGACACGGCGAGGTCGACGCGGCGCAGCTGTGCCAGCCGTTTGCCGAGGAGATGATCGCCTCCGGCGTGGGACATTTGTGGTATGCCGCGGCCGATCGCGGGCCGTGCACCTACACGACCTTCTATGCGCGCCACGCGACGCTGGCGGCCAAGCGCGACGAGTTTCTGAAGCTGGTGCGCGCGCTCTACCGGACGCAGAAATGGCTGCACCGCGAGCCGCCCGAGGCGCTCGCCGACGCGGTGCGCCCGTATTTCCCGGCGGTGCCGCATGCGCTGCTGAATGCCTCGATCGCGCGCTACCGCGCGCTCGACATCTGGAGCCCCGACCCGATCGTCCCGCGCGACGGCTACGAGCGGCTCGTCGCCGCGCTGGTCTCCAGCGGCTTCGCCAAGGGGACGCCTTACGAGACTGCGGTCGACAACAGCCTCGCCGAGCAGATCGTCGACGAAAACCCGCAGGCGCTATAGCCGGCGGTCAATAGCTCTGGAACGCCGCTTGGATCGCTGCGATATCGGTGGTCGTCAGCAGCATCAGGGCCAAAAGGATGCGGGCCTTTTGCGGCGTCAGGTCCTCGCCGGCAACGATGCCGGTCTCGCGCAGCCGACGGCGCGGCGCGATGCGGCCGGTGGCGCGGCTGCATTGCACGACGACGACGCCCGACCGCGCCGCCGCGAGAAAGGCGGCCTGCTGCGCCGGGCTCGGCGTCCCCGGCGCGAACCCCGCCGAGACGAGGCCCTTCGCCCCCGCCGCGACCGCCGCCTCGACGAGGTCGCCATCGGCGCCGGCGTAGGAATAGATGATGTCGACACGCGGCAACGCCGCAATCTCGCGCTTGGCGAACGGCGTATCCGGCATGTGCGCCCTGAGGGGCGCGCGGTAGAAATGCGGGCCGTCGCCATCGACATGGCCGAGCGCGCCGTAATCGAGCGAGCGGAAGGTCTGCACCCGATAAGTCGAGGTCTTGACGACGTCGCGCGCCGGGTGGATCTCGTTGTTGAGAACGACGAGGACGCCCTTGCCGCGCGCCTCCTCGCAGCCGGCGACCTGCAGCGCGTTGACGAGGTTCATGCCGGCGTCGGTGCCGAGCGCGCTCGCCGGCCGCTGCGCCCCGACCAGCACAACCGGCTGCGAGACCGCGAGCGTCAGGTTGAGGAAAAAGGCGGTTTCCTCGAGCGTCGCGGTGCCGTGCGGAATGACGAAACCCTCAATTGCCGGATCCTCGGCGGCAGTGCGGTGGATCAGCGCGCGCAATTCCAGCCAGTCGGCGGGGCCGATCGCGGTCGAGCCGACCTGCCGGAAATTCACCGGCAGCGGATTGGCGACCAGGCGGGTCTCGGGGAAGCGGTCGAGCAGCGCTTCGCTAGTCAGCTTCTGCCCGAAATCGGGGTAGTCCAGCACATCGAGGGTCGATGCGCCGAGCGATGAGATCGTGCCGCCGGTGCCGATAACGGCGATGCGCGGGAGAGTTGCGGGCATGCTCAGCTGCTCCTGACGACCGGCCTATCCGCCATCCGGGCGGGCTAAATCCTACGATAGCCAGCGCTTGCGTCGGCGGTAATGCTTTGTGTCGCGATAGGATTTGCGGGCGCCGGTATCGTTGAGGCCGAGGTAGAATTCCTTGATGTCGGAGTTCTGGCGCAAGCTGTCCGCCGGCCCCTCGAGCACGATACGGCCGTTCTCCATGACATAGCCATGGTCGGCGATATCCAGCGCCAGCGCGGCATTTTGCTCGACCAGCAGCACGGTCAGCCCCTGCTCGTCCTTCAGGCGGCGCACGACATCGAAAATCTCCGCCACCAGCATCGGCGCGAGGCCGAGCGAGGGCTCATCCAACAAGACCACCTTGGGATCGGACATCAAGGCCCGGCCGATCACCAGCATCTGCTGCTCGCCGCCGGAGAGGTATCCGGCCGATTGCTGGCGGCGCTCCTTGAGCACCGGAAAGCTCGCGTAGACCCGCTCGATGCCGGCGCGGACCTTGGCTAGGTCGCGCTGGCTATGGGCGCCGGCAACGAGGTTTTCCTGAACGCTGAGGTTCTCGAATACCCGCCTGCCCTCAAACACCTGCGCGACGCCGCGCTTGACGACGTCATAAGGCATCAGCCCGTCGAGCCGCTCGCCGTCGAGTTCCACGCTGCCCTTCGTCACCTCGCCGCGCTCGGTGCGCAGCAACCCCGAGATTGCCTTGAGGGTCGTCGTCTTGCCGGCGCCGTTGGCGCCGAGGAGGGTGGTGATCTGCCCCTCCTCGGCGTTCAGCGAGACGCCCTTGAGCACCAGGATGACGCCATCGTAAACGACTTCGATGTTGTTGAGCGCCAGCATGCTCGGCTCGATCCATTTATTTGCTTCATGGACGCCAAACGCCGCCTTCGCCGGCGCGCGCCGGCAAAGGCGGTGCGGTCGGCGTCAGCGGACGGCTAGTTCGACTTCTGGGCCATCTGCTCGGCGATCTTCGCCTCCTTCGCGACCACCAGGTCGCGATAGCCGCGGAACCAGTCGGTCTTGGGGACGAACGCCTCGCCCTTGACCTGGAAGATCCGCACCCATCCACCGCCTTCATGGTCGGTCGGGCTGATCGTGATCGGCGGCACCAGCCCGCCGAGCTTGAAGTCCTTGATCATCTCGAAGCCCTTTGCGACATCGGTCGGCGTGGGCTTTTTGCCGTTGCTCAGCTTCAGCGCATTCTTGACCGCGGCGACCCACACGGCGGCCTGGAAGACGCCGCGGTTGTAATACACCGTACTGGCCATCGTCGCCGGCGGCGCCTTGCCCGCTTTCTTGTAGAACGCCTTGATCTCGTTGATCACGGGGTAGTTCTCGCCGGCGCCGGCGAACTGCATCGTGTTGTAGCCCTGCGCGACCTTCCAGCCGCCGGCCCCCAGGATATCCGCTTCACCCGAAGCCCACACCAGCGCGACCACCTTGTCGAGCGGATAGCCGTTCTGCTGCAATCCCTTGATGACCAGCGCGGGCGACTTGCCGAAGGTGTGGTCGATCACGAAATCGGGCCGGAACTGCTGGGCGATCGCCAATACCTGCGAGCTGACGTCGACGCCCGGCGGCGGCACCGCGAAGGTCTGCAGCGTGAAGCCCTCGTCCTTCGACAACTGCTCGACGACCGGCAGCGGCTCGTGGCCGGCCGGGTTGTCATAGAAGATATAGGCGATCTTCTTGCCTTTAAGGCTGCCGCCCAATTGCTGCTTCGCGAACTGCACGGCCGCCGCGCCCTGCGACCAGTAATTGGCGGCGATCGGGAACAGGTAGGGGTAATACTTGCCGTCGGCCGACGCGGCGATGCCGAAGCCGGGCGATGTGCCAGGGATCTTGTCCTGTTCCAGCCGCTGGTTGAGCGCCTCGGTCTGCGGCGTGCCGTAGACCATGACGCCGACCGCGCCCTGCTGCTTGGCGCGTTCGTATTCGGCGATCGCCGGCGGGACCGTATAGGCGTTGTCGACCTCGTCGGCCTCGATCTTCCAGCCGTCGACCCCGCCCTGCGCGTTGATCATGTCGATATAGTCGTGCGTCCCCGGGCACAGCGCGGTGCCGACCACCTGGGTCGGCCCGGTGCGGTCGCACTGCATGCCCAACAGGATCGTGCCTTTGTCGGCGGCGCGAGCGGAGCCCGTATACGCCGCTGCCATCGCCACCCCCAGCGCGAGGGTGAGGAACCTTGCGGATCGCGGTGTCATTCGTATCCTCCCTTTGCTTGCACTTGCTTCACGTTTAATAAGAAAATGGCCACACCCTGAAATAATTGCGGATGTTGCGCCACAACCGGTTCAGCCCTTCCGGCTCGACCACCAGAAAGAAGATGATCAATCCGCCAAACAAAATCAATTGCATGTTGGGCACGATTCGCAGCACCGCATCTTGCGAAAACACCATGCTGCCGTAGTGCTTCAAAAACAGGCGCACCGCCTCCGGCAGAAGCGTGATGAAAGCGGCGCCGAAGATCGCGCCGAGCACCGAGCCGAGCCCGCCGATGATGATCATCGCCAGGTAATTGATCGAGACGTCGATGCCGAATTGCTCGTAATTAGCGATGCCATAGTAATAGGTGTAAAGCACGCCGGTGACGCCGGCGTAGAACGACGAGATGGCAAACGCGTAAAGCTTGTACTTGAAGATGTTGATGCCGATGATTTCGGCTGCGATGTCCTGGTCGCGGATCGCGATGAAGGCGCGGCCGATCCGGCTGCGGATCAAATTCGAGGTTCCGACGATCGCCAGCACGACAAAGAACATCAGGAAAAAATAAAGCTGCGTCTGGGTCTTAAGCTGGGTCCCGAAGAGGATGGGGCGCGGCACCTGGATCGAGGCGCCGACGCCGCCCGAGATCGCCGGGACGTGGTTGATCGTCCGTTCGATGATCAGCTGCGCCGCCAGGGTCGCG
>DATGFP010000061.1:0-15811 GCA_035309005.1 Allostellaceae bacterium
CGGCAACAGCGGTTCGATCGCCGTCCACTGCCGATCGTCGAGCCAGAATTCCCCCGCCATGATCCAAGCTCCCGAAGTTTCCAGCTTGAATCACGCCTCCTTCCTTGCGTCAATCGTCTGATTGGGTTTCGACCCTAGGCCAGCGCTGCGCGCCGCGCAGCACGAGTTCGCCCAATCCGGCGAGCGCGGCGCGCAAGGCCGGGTCGGCGATGCCGGCGACGCGTTCCTCCAGCGCTTGCGCCTCGCTTGCCCCGAGCGGCGCCGGCGGCACCGGCCGGGATGGCGGCGCGAGCGGCGGCTTGCCCGGGACGAGAACGAGGCGCGCCACCGCGCCGCGCCCGAAAAACAGGTTGATGCGTTCGATCAGCAGCGGCGCCCGGTGCTGCAGCTCGAGCGCGCAACCGGCGGCGACGCGCAGCTTCAAGGCGCCGTCGCGGCCAAGCGCCTCGGGCCACGCGATCGCCGCGAACTCAGCGCCGGCCACCGTCGCCCAGTGAAATTTGAGCCGCGCGAGGATGCCGCCGCTGCCGGCGACGATCGGCGCGGCGACCCGCCCGGCGGCGACGCCGACCGCGCGCATGCCGCCCTGGCGGGAGTCGGAGCGCAACTTGGGCCGGCGCTCGCCCTCGGGGGTCGCGCCCGGTAATCTCGGGACTTGTCGGTCCGTTGGCCCTTCAACCATGAAGTCGATGCGCTCCCAACCGCCGCGATCAGCCCCGCCCGATGCCGCGGCGCTGCTCGCCTGGTATGACCACCACCGCCGCGACCTGCCGTGGCGGGCGCCGCCCGGAAGCCGCGCCGACCCCTACCGCGTGTGGCTCAGCGAGATCATGCTGCAGCAGACGACGGTCGCGACGGTCGGCCCCTATTTTGACCGATTCGTGGCGCGTTGGCCCGACATTCATGCGCTTGCCGGAGCTTCGCTCGACGCGGTGCTGCATGCCTGGCAGGGGCTCGGCTACTACGCGCGCGCCCGCAACCTCCACGCCTGCGCCCGGGCCGTCGTCGCGCGCCACGGCGGAGACTTCCCGGATGACAAGGCGGCGCTGCGGGCGCTCCCCGGGATCGGCGACTACACCGCCGCAGCGATCGCGGCGATCGCGTTCGACCGCCGGGAAGCAGCGGTCGACGGCAATGTCGAGCGGGTGATAGCGCGGCTCGTCGCCGAGCGCGCGCCGCTGCCGGCGGCCAAGCCGCGCCTCAAGGCGCTCGCGGCATCGCTGGTGCCGGGCGCGCGGGCCGGCGACTTCGCGCAGGCGCTGATGGATCTGGGCGCGGTCATCTGCACGCCGCGCCGGCCGCGCTGCGTGTTGTGCCCGTGGCGCGATGCTTGCGCCGGTCGTGCGCTCGGCATCGCCGACGAACTCCCAGCGCCGGCCGCGAAGCCCGAGCGCCCGCTGCGCCACGGCGTCGCGTTCTGGCTGGAGCGAGCCGACGGCGCGGTGCTGCTGCGCCGCCGCCCGGACGCAGGGCTCCTCGGCGGTATGATCGAACTGCCCTCGACGCCATGGCGCGCCGAACCGTGGCGCATCGAGGAGGCTATCGCGGCTGCACCCGCCGCCGCCGACTGGACGACGCTGCCCGGGATCGTCGAGCACGGCTTCACGCACTTTCGCCTTGAACTCGCGCTGGTCGCCGCGACCACAGCCGACGACATCGTCGGCATCTGGGCCAGGCCCGGCGACTTCAAGGATTACGCGCTGCCGACCCTGACCAAGAAACTCGTTCGCCACGCGCTCTCGGTGCTGGGTGGCGGACGATAGGGCCTTGTACGATAGCGGCCACTCCGAGTTCCGGCTTCGCCGGCCCCGGAGTGACTGGCAAGACCTTAGTGCAGCGGCGAAAACTCGGCCGGTACGACGAACATGTTCTCCTGGCGGACGAACTGGCCGCGGGTGTTGGGCGGCCAAGCGCCGGTGTCGCGCGCCTTGTCGCGGATTTGGAAGCGCTCGGCGGCGTCCTTGTAGGCCCAGACATGGATCCACTGGTTGAGCGCACCCAATTCGGTGTGGCCGCAGAAGGCGAGCGGCGACAGTTTGGTGCGGCCCTCGATCCGCTCGGCCCAGCGCTCGATCACCGTCGGGGCGGCGCCCGGCAGCATCGTGTAGGTGCGAATCTCATAAAGGCCGCCGAGCTTGCGCGGCTCCAGCTTCGGCGAGAACGGCGCCGGGATGATGATCTTGCTCTCCATCTCCTCGATGAATTCCTGGATTTTGGGCGGCCAGCCCGGGATCTTTTCCGCGCGCACCTTGGTGCGGTGCGCCAGATCCTCATAGGGCCAGCAATGGATGATGCGGTTGAGCGGCCCGACCTCGGTGCGGAAGAAGGCGCCGAGCGGCGACACCCGGGTGCGTTCCTTGAGGCCCTCGGCAAAGCGCTTCTCGGCTTCGGGGATCGAGCCGGGCTTAAGCCGGTAGGTGCGCATCTCGATGATCATCGGGGTTCCTCCAGGGGGAAAAGTGACGGCGCATAGTAGCGGGATACACCGGCTCGCACACCCTCCCCCTCAGGACCGGCCTCACGGCAGGCGCGCGAGGCGCTCGGCCAAGAGGCGGTAGAGCCCCGCGGCGTCGACGCGGTCGAGGACCCGGGCGTTGGCCGGGCCGCGGCGGCTGCGCCGGTCGATGATTGTCATGCCGCGGGTCAGCCTGCCCTGGCTCTCGATCGCGACATTGGCGTCGGCGCCGCCGAACAGCTCGGGCGCCACCAGCCAGGCGATGACGCAGGGGTCGTGCATCGCCATCGGCGGCTGGCCGAGCGCGCGGCGCGGCCCGAGCAGTTCGGCGACCGCGGCGGCGCAGCGCATGCCGAGCGCACGGATCGGCGCGATCCGCTCCGCGGTGCTGCGGACGCTCTCGGTGACGTCGAGCGGCACCAGCGTGATTCGCAGCCCGCGGGCGAAGACGATCTGGGCGGCCTCGGGGTCGCTATGGATGTTGAATTCGGCGGCCGCCGTCACATTGCCGTGCGAGCCGCCGCCCATCACGACCACCTCCGCGATCGCGGCGGCGATTTCGGGCGCCATGACGAGCGCCGTCGCGATGTTGGTCAAAGGCCCGAGCGCGCACAGCGTGACGCTGCCGGGTCCGGCGCGACGCAGCGTCTCGATCAAGTAGAAGACGCCATGCTCGGGCCGCGGCGGCAGGCTGGGCGGCGGCAGCTTCAGGTCGCCGAGGCCACCCGCGCCGTGAGCGTCCTGGGCGCCGACACTCGGCAACGCAAGCGGTCCCGGGCAGCCGGCGTAAACTGCAATCTCGGGGCGGCCAGCCAGTTCGACGAGGCGGCGGGCGTTGTCGACCGTCGCCGCCAGCGACAGATTGCCGGCAACACCGACAAGGCCCAGGACCTCCAATTCAGGCGAGGCCGCCGCCAGGAGGATCGCGACCGCGTCGTCAATCCCGGGATCGGTGTCGATGATGATCGCGCGCGCCATCGCTGCCAGCCGAAGGTTGTGCCGGCGAGATTAACAAAATCGTGGCTGCGCGCCGAGCCGGCTTGACGTTGGTGGCGAACCAAAGTAGAACAACCGCCATCGTTTTGGGTTTGTTCACGGCGGGGTAACGCCATGCTGACGAAAAAGCAGCACGAGCTGCTGATCTTCATCAACCAGCGCCTCTCGGCGACCGGCATCGCGCCGTCGTTCGACGAGATGAAAGACGCGCTGCAGCTGCGCTCGAAATCGGGCATCCACCGGCTGATCAGCGGGCTGGAGGAACGCGGCTTCATCCGCCGGCTGGCGCACCGAGCGCGGGCGCTCGAGGTCGTCAAATTGCCGGAAGACAGCGCCGCACCGTCGACCGCGAACGGCAATGGCGCGATCGAGCGCGGCCGCTTCTCGCCGACCGTGATCCGCGGCGATTTCGCCGCCGCGCTGCCCGGAGCGCCGGTCGCGGCCGACACTGCCGCGCTCGATCTGCCGCTCTACGGCCGGATCGCCGCCGGCACCCCGATCGAAGCGCTGCGCGACCAGAGTAATACCGTCGCGGTGCCGGGGAGCCTCATTGGCCGCGGCGAGCATTACGCGCTCGAAGTCGCGGGCGACAGCATGGTCGACGCCGGCATCCTCGACGGCGATACCGTGATCATCCAGCGTTGCGACACCGCCGATAACGGCGCCATCGTCGTGGCGCTGGTCGACAATATCGAGGTGACGCTGAAGCGGCTGCGCCGGCGCGGCGCCTCGATCGCCCTCGAACCCGCCAACCAGGCCTACGAGACGCGCATCTTCGGGCCGGACCGGGTCAAGGTGCAGGGCCGCCTCGTCGGCCTGCTGCGGCGCTACTGAGCGCGCGGGACGCGCTTGGAGAGCATTGGCTGCCCCGGCCGGGTCAGCCCTCCTTCGTTGGAATGTTCCAGATCTCGGCGGCGTATTCGGCGATCGTGCGGTCGGCCGAGAACCAGCCGACGCGGGCGATGTTGAGGGCGGCGGCGCGGCCCCAGGCCAGCCGATTGCGCCACAGCGTGTCGACGTCGTCCTGAGCGGCGCGATAGGCCGCGAAATCGGCCGCGACCATGTATGGGTCGCGATCGCGTAGGCTGTCGGCGAGCTGCCGGAAGCGGCCCGGTTCGTCCGGCGAAAAATCGCCGTCGGCGATTGCGTCGATCGCCTGG
Organism: Allostellaceae bacterium; assembly: GCA_035309005.1. Classification (GTDB taxonomy): domain Bacteria; phylum Pseudomonadota; class Alphaproteobacteria; order ATCC43930; family CGMCC-115725; genus DATARH01. The sequence continues at coordinate 4,612 of DATGFP010000061.1, forward strand.
GCAAGCTCGGGCGAGGCGGCGATGGCATCCTCGGCGTCGAGCCCGCGCCGGCGGCGGCGCGCCGCGACCTCCTCTGATCTGAGGCCGAAAATGAAAATGTTGTCGGCGCCGACGCATTCGCGGATCTCGACATTGGCGCCGTCGAGCGTGCCGATCGTCAGAGCCCCGTTGAGCGCCAGCTTCATGTTGCCGGTGCCGGAGGCTTCCATCCCGGCGGTCGAGATCTGCTCCGACAAATCGGCCGCCGGAATAATCATTTCGGCGAGGCTGACGTTGTAGTTGGGCAGGAAGACGAGGCGCAGCAGGTCGCTTGTCACCGGGTCGCTATTGATGACCTGCGCGATGTCGTTGGCCAATTTGATGATCAGCTTGGCGCGGGCGTAGCCGGCCGCCGCCTTGCCGGCAAATATCTTGACACGCGGCACCCAGCCGGCCCCGGGATCGGCACGGATCGCGTGGTAGCGCGCGATCGTATCGAGCAGATTGAGCAGCTGCCGCTTGTATTCATGGATCCGCTTGATGTGGACATCGAACAGCGCGTCCGGATCGACCGGCTGGCGGGTCTGCTCGTAGATGAAGCGGCCGAGCGCGGTCTTGTTGGCGCGCTTGACCGCGGCGAGGCGCTGCAGGATGGCGGCGTCGCCGGCGTGGTCGGCCAGGCGCAGGAGGATTGCCGCGTCGTCCAGCACCGCATCGCCACACACCTCGCACAGGAGGCGGGTCAACCGCGGGTTTGCCTGGTGCAGCCAGCGCCGGAAGGTGATGCCGTTGGTCTTGTTGACGACCCGATCGGGATAGAGCCGGTGCAGATCGGCGAACACGGTCTCGCGCAGGAGGCTGGTGTGGAGGGCGGAGACGCCGTTGACGCGGTGCGAGCCGATGAAAGCGAGATGCCCCATGCGAACGTGCCGCTCGCCGCTCTCGTCGATGATCGAGATCGCCGCCCGCAAATCGTCGTCGACCAGGCCGCATTCGCCGGCGTTCTCGAGATGGCGCGCGTTGATGCGGTAGATGATTTCGAGGTGACGCGGCAGCACCCGCCCGAACAATTCGACGGGCCAGCTTTCCAAAGCCTCCGGCAACAGCGTGTGGTTGGTGTAGGAAAAGGTCGCGACGGTGATCTGCCAGGCGGTGTCCCAGGGCATGTTGTGGACGTCGATCAGGAGGCGCATCAGTTCGGCGATCGCGATGCTCGGGTGGGTGTCGTTGAGCTGGATCGCCGCGTAGTCGGGCAGCGTCGGCAGGTCGCTGTAATATTGCAGGTGGCGGCCGACGATGTCCTGCAGCGAGGCGGAGACAAAGAAATACTCCTGCCGCAGCCGCAACTCGCGGCCGGCGAGCGAGTTGTCGCCGGGGTAGAGGATCTTCGAGATCGCCTCGGCTCTGGCCTGTTCGGAGAGCGCGCCGACGTGGTCGCCCTCGTTGAAGGCGTCGAGCCGCAACGGATCGACGGCGCGCGCCGACCACAGCCTGAGCGGGTTGACGTGGCGGCCGCGCCAGCCGACCACCGGCGTGTCGTAGGCGACGGCCTCGATCGTCTCTTCGGGATGCCACACCGGCCGCATCCGCCGGCCGACCAGCACGTTCTCGACCTGGCCGCCATACTGGATGTCGTAGACCACCTCCGGCCGCGCAAACTCCCACGGGTTGCCGAACGACAGCCAATCCTCGGCGTATTCCTGCTGCCAGCCGTCGCGGATCACCTGGCGGAACAGGCCGTGGTCGTAGCGGATGCCATAACCGCACGCCGGCACGCCGAGGCTCGCCATGCTCTCCATCAGGCAGGCGGCGAGCCGGCCGAGCCCGCCATTGCCGAGCGCGGCGTCAGGCTCGGCGCGGCGCATGCGGTCGAGATCGACGCCGAGATCGCCGAGCGCCGCCCTGACCGTCTCGGTCATCCGCAAATTCTCGACGACATCGGCAAAAAGCCGCCCGATCAGGAATTCCAAGGACAGGTAATAGACGTGCTTGCGGCCCCCGGCATGGCTGGCGCGGTTGACCGCGAGCCAGCGATGAATGACCCGGTCGCGCAGCGCCAGCGCGGTGGCGACAAACCAGTCGCGCGGAGTGGCGGCGTCGCCGTCCTTGCCGATCGCCAGCGCCAGCTTTGCCAGCACATTGGCCTTGAACTCGTCGATCGCCGCCTCGCTCGCCGGCAGATCGGCGATCGGCGGCGGCGATTCGCTGCGCGGGGCCTTGTCGATCACCAAGCCAAGGTCCGGTATGTCGTTGGCCATGCTGTCAGAATACGCATGCAAAAGCGGTGCCGCGGCGCGGCGCCGGGTTTTCCTGCCCTACATATAGACACCTCGGCCGAAGCTACGCGATTCCGCGCGCCATTCTCCGCTTAAACTGTCGCCCACCGCGTGCTTGCCCGCTTGCGGCGATGCGTTGCCCGGCCGGCGCTTAACCGATAGGCTGGGCCAGCCATCCCCAGCCGCGAATCGCCCGATGCCGCTCGACAACATTCCCGCGCCACGCCTCGAAGCGCGCCTCCGCCGCGAATTGCGCGGCGAGGTGCTGTTCGACCCGTTCAGCCGCGGCCGCTACGCGACCGACGCGTCGATCTACCAGATCGAGCCGCTGGGCGTCGCGCTGCCGCGAGACGAGGCGGATGTCGCGGCGGCGTTGCAGATCGCCCGCGAGGAGGGCGTGCCGGTGCTGCCGCGCGGCGGCGGCACCTCGCAATGCGGCCAAACGGTGGCCCGCGCGCTGGTCCTCGATTGCAGCAAATACATGAACGAGGTCGTCGCGCTCGATGCGGCGGCGCGCCGCGTGCGGGTCCAGCCCGGGGTCGTCATGGAGCGGCTCAACCAGCGCCTCAAGCCGCACAAATTGTGGTTCCCGGTCGATGTCTCGACCGGCGACCGCGCGACGATCGGCGGCATGACCGCCAACAACAGCTGCGGCGCGCGCTCGATCCGCTACGGCAACATGGTCCATAACGTGCGCGCGATCGAGGCGATGCTGGCCGACGGCAGCGAAGCACGCTTTGCCGAGGTGCCGGGCAATTTCGGCCCGAACGAAGCTAATGGGGAGGGGGCGTCCGAACGTTACCGCGGCCTGGTTCACGACATGCGCGCGCTGCACCGCCGGGAGGCCGACGAGATCGCGGCGCGCTTCCCGAAACTGCTGCGCCGGGTCGGCGGCTACAACATCGACATGATCTCCGACGCCGGCCACAACATGGCGCACCTGCTGGTCGGCTCGGAAGGGACGTTAGCCTTCTTCAGCGAGATAGAGCTCGATCTTCAACCGATACCTTCGCATCGGGTGCTCGGCATCTGCCATTTCCCAACATTCTACGCGGCGATGGACGCGACCCAGCATATCGTCAAGCTCGGCCCCGCCGCGGTCGAACTGGTCGACCGCACGATGATCGAGCTGGCGCGCGACAATCCGGTTTTCCGCCCGGTCGTCGAGCGCTTCGTGGCGGGCGAGCCCGACGCGATCCTCCTGACAGAATTCGCCGGCGACGAACCGTCGGACAATCTGCGCCGCCTCAAAGAGCTCGTCGAGCTGATGGCCGATCTCGGCTTTCCCGGCGCGGTCATCGAAGCGACCGACCCGGCCTTCCAGAGCGCGGTGTGGAACGTGCGCAAGGAAGGCCTCAACATCATGATGTCGATGAAGGGGAACGGCAAGCCGGTCTCCTTCATCGAGGACTGCGCGGTGCAGCTCGAAGACCTCGCCGAATACACCGACCGGCTGACGCAAGTCTTCCACAAGCACGGCACCGTCGGCACCTGGTACGCGCACGCTTCGGTCGGCACGCTGCATGTCCGGCCGGTGCTGAACCTGAAGCAGGAACTCGGCGCCAAGCAGATGCGGGCGATCGCCGAGGAAGCCTTCGCGATGGTGCGCGAATACAAAGGCTCGCATTCCGGCGAGCACGGCGACGGCCTGGTGCGCTCGGAATTTCACGAGCCGATGTTTGGGCCTCGCATCGTGCGCGCCTTCGAGGAAGTGAAGGACAATTTCGACCCAACCGGCCTCTTCAACCCGGGCAAGATCGTGCGGCCGTCGAAAATGGACGACCGCACGCTGTTTCGGTTCAAGCCGGGCTACCGGCAGCTGCCGCTCGGCGCCGCGCTCGACTGGTCGGAATGGGGCTCCTTCGCCAGCGCCGCCGAAATGTGCAACAACAACGGCGCCTGCCGCAAATCCGACCCGGGCGTCATGTGCCCGTCCTATCGCGCGACCGGCGACGAAGAGCACCTGACGCGCGGCCGCGCCAACACGCTGCGACTGGCGCTCTCGGGCCAGCTCGGCCCCGACGCGCTGGTCTCCGAAGAAATGCGCGAGACGATGGCGCTGTGCATCTCGTGCAAGGGCTGCAAGCGCGAATGCCCGACCGGCGTCGACATGGCGCGGATGAAGATCGAGTTCCTGCACCATTACAAAAATCGCCGCGGGATTTCGCTGCGCGACCGCGCCGTCGCCTGGCTGCCGCGCTATGCGCCCTATGCCGCGCGGCTCGCGCCGCTGCTCAACCTGCGCAACCGGCTGCCGGTGCTGGCCGGGCTCGGCGAACGGCTTCTCGGCCTCAGCGCGCGCCGGCAGCTGCCGGCATGGTCGGCCGATCACTACCGCGGCAGCACCGACACCGGCCCGGCCGGGGGGAAAAACGTCATCCTGCTGGTCGATACCTTCAACCGCTACTTCGAGCCGGAGAATGCCTGGGCCGCCGAGCGGGTGCTGGCGCGCGCCGGCTACCGGGTCAATACGCCTGAGCCGGGATGCGGGCGTCCACTGTGCTGCGGCCGCACGCTTCTCGCCGCCGGCCTCGTCGCGGAGGCAAAGAAGGAAGCCCGCCGCACGCTCGACGCGCTGGCGCCGGCGCTCGCCGCCGGCATGCCAATCATCGGCCTCGAACCCGCCTGCCTGCTGACGTTGCGCGACGAATTCCCGGCGCTCTTGCCGGGCACCGCGACGACGGCGTTGGCCGGCCACGCGCAGCTCTTCGAGGAATTCGTCGAGAGCGAGCGCGCTGCCGGCCGCTTCGACCTGCCGCTCGCCGCGATGCCGGGAAAAACCGCGCTGTTGCACGGGCATTGCCATCAGAAGGCGTTCGGCACCGCCGCCGCCGCGGCCGAGGCGTTGCGACTGATCCCGGAGCTCGCGGTCGAGACCTTCGATTCGACGTGCTGCGGCATGGCCGGCTCGTTCGGCCTGGAAGCCGAGCATTACGACATTTCGATGCAGATCGGCGAACTGGGCGTCCTGCCGAAGATGCGCGCCGCCGCCCCGGAGACGCTGCTCGCCGCCTGCGGCACCAGCTGCCGCCACCAGATCGCCGACGGCACCGGCCGCGAGGCGCGCCACATCGTGCGCATCCTCGACGAGGCTTCGACCCCCGGCGCGTAACCCTAGGATTGCGGCAGGCCGAGGAGGCGGCGGGCCAGCACGAGGTGCGGCTTGTCGATCATCCGCCCGTCGAGCGCCAGCGTGCCGGCATCGGGCTGGGCGGCAAAGGCAGCGACGACGCGCTCGGCCCATTCGCGCTCGGCGGCGCTCGTCGAGAAGGCTTCGTTGATCTGGGCAAGCTGGGCCGGGTGGATCGCCATCTTCGCAGTAAACCCCGAGCGCCGCGCCGCAAAGCATTCGGCCTTGAGCCCGGCCTCGTCGCGAAAATCGGTGTAGATCGTGTCGATCGCCGTGACGCCCGCCGCCGCCGCGGCCAGCAGGCATAAGGAGCGCGCCAGCTGGTAGGGGCCGTCGTAATCGCCGGCGATCGTGCGGTTGCTGCCGCCGACGCAGGCCGCCAGATCCTCGGCTCCCCAGGTGACCGCCTCCAGCCGCGGCGACACCCCGCGGTAGCCGCCGAGGGCAAATACCGCGGCCGGGGTTTCGGTGGCGATCGCGATGATGCGGATGGCTCCGATCGGTGCGCCCGCCGCCGCCTCGAAAGCCGACAGGTAATGATCGAGGGTACGGACGTCCTCGGGCACGCATTTCGGCAACAGGATGCCGTCGGGGCGGCCGGCGACCGTCGCGGCGAGATCGTCGAGCGCGAGGCCGCTGTCGAGCGGGTTGATCCGCACATAACGCAGGACGCGCTCCGGCCCGTGCGCTTCCAGAAACTCGCGCGCCTGCCTGCGGGCCAGCGGCCGGTTCGCCGCCGCCACCGAATCCTCGATGTCGAGGATCAGCGCGTCTGCCCCCGCTTCGAGGCCGCGCGCCAGCTTGCGCGCGCTATCGGCCGGAACGAACAGCAGCGAACGCATGCTTGCCTCCTATCGCGGCCGCGTCTTCATCAGGGCGGCGCGGCGGCAGATCGCGACCGTCTCGCCGTGCTGGTTGAGGCCCTCGTGCTCGAATTCGACGATGCCGGAATCGCCGCGCGAGCGGCTGGTCCGCGTCGAGATCACCGTCGTCCGGGCGTGGATCGTGTCGCCGTGGAACACCGGCTTGGGAAAGCGCACGTCGGTCATGCCGAGATTGGCGATCGTCGTGCCGAGCGTCGTGTCGCCGACGCTGATGCCGATGACGAGGCCCAAGGTAAAGATGCTGTTGACCAGAGGCCGGCCGAACTCGGTGGTCTTGGCGAATTCGGCGTCGAGGTGCAAGGGCTGCGGGTTCATCGTCAGCGTCGTGAACAGCACGTTGTCCATCTCGGTGACGGTGCGCGATAGCGCGTGCTCGAACACTTGACCGTCCTGGAACTGCTCGAAATAGAGCCCGGCCACCCCCTCACCTCCCCTTGAACGCCGGCCGGCGCTTCTCGACAAAGGCGGCGACCGCCTCCTTGTGGTCCTCGGTAAAGGCGCAGCGCGCCTGGTGCGCCGCTTCGAGGTCGAGGACGGTTTGGAAATCCTCGGTCTCGGCCGCCAAGAGGTTGCGCTTCATGTAGCCGAGCGCGACCAGCGGCCCATCGGCGATGCGCCGCGCCAAGGCCATCGTCTCGGCGTGCAATTCGGCGTCGGCGACGACCCGGTTGACGATGCCGAGGCGGCCCGCCTCCTCGGCGTCGATGATGTCGGCGGTGAAGTAGAGTTCGCGCGCCTTGGCGGTGCCGACGAGGCGCGTCAAACTCCACGAGCCGCCGTAATCGCCGCTGTAGCCGATCCGCGTGAAGGCGGTGCCGAAGCGCGCCGAGCGGCCGGCAATGCGCAAATCGCAGGCGAGCGCGAGGCCGAGCCCGGCGCCGGCGACCGGGCCGTTGACCATCGCGATGACGATTTTCGGGATCGCGCGCATCAGCATCGGCAGCTGGTGCGCTCGGCGCAGGCCCTCGGCGCGGTCCTCGATCGTCTGGCCCTCGCCGCGCGCCTCCATCGTCTTGACGTCGCCGCCGGCGCACCAGCCACGCCCGGCGCCGGTGATGACGATCGCACCGACCGCGTGATCGGTCGCGAGCCGCTCCAGCGCCTCCTTTAACCCCGCCGTCATCGCCGGCGACAGCGCGTTCAGGCGCTCCGGCCGGTTGAGGGTCAACGTGCTAATGCCGTTTTCGCTGGTTTCGATGAGATCGGGCATTGGGTATCTCCTGCGGCGATGCCGGATCATAGCCCGAATTCCCCGGCTGTCATTGCGAGCCGCGCAGCGACGAAGCGATCTCGGCGAGATTGCTTCGCTTCGCTCGCAATGACAGAACAGGGTTGGATCGAACAGGCTGGAGTGGCCGGTGGAAACGGTTCGCGTCGTTTGCGCGCATGATTGCCCGGACATGTGCTCGCTGCTGGCCGAGGTCGAGAACGGCCGCGTCCGGCGCATCAAGGGCGATTCCGAGCAGCCGTTCACCGCCGGGTTTGCCTGCGCCAAGGTCAATCGCGACGCCGAACTGGTGCACTCGCCGCAACGCATTCGGACGCCGCTGCGCCGCACCGGGCCGAAGGGCGCCGGCGAATTCGCGCCTGTCTCCTGGGAAGCAGCGCTCGACGAAATCGCCCGGCGCTGGCAGCAGATCATCGCCCAATCCGGGCCGCGGGCCCTCCTCGGCTATGCCTACAGCGCGCACCAGGGGCAGATGAACCGGGGGTTGGTGCTCGGCCTGTTTCACGCATTGGGCGCGAGCCGCCTCGTCGCCGGCACGGTGTGCGACACGTGCTGCGAGGAAGCCTGGAACATGACGGTCGGCCCTATCGGCGGCGCCGACCCGGAAGCGGTCGACGAGGCTGATCTGATCGTCTCGTGGGGCGCCGACCTGGTCGCCACCAACGTGCATTTCTGGGCGCGCGCCGAGGCGGCGCAGAAGCGCGGCGTCAAGGTGATTGTCATCGACCCGCGCAGGAGCCGCACCGCGCGGCTCGCCGACCGCCACCTGCAACTCAACATGGGCAGCGATGCCGCGCTGGCGCTCGGCATCATGCACATCCTGGCGCGCGACGGGCTCGTCGACCGCAATTACATCGCGGCCCACACGCTCGGCTTCGAACAGCTCGACGCGGAGGTGCTGCCGCGCTTTTCGCCCGCCCGGGTCGCCGCGATCACCGGCCTCGCGGAAGCGGATATCGAGGAGTTTGCGGCGCTCTACGGCGCCGCGCCGCGCTCGTTCATCCGCCTCGGCGAGGGCATGACGCGCCTCGCGCGTGGCGGCGAAGCCTTGCGCGCCGTGGCGCTATTACCCGGGGTCACCGGCGCCTACGGCAGGCGCGGCGGCGGCGCCCTCTTATTGACCGCCGCCTCCTGCGACTTGAACTATGCCGCGCTGCGCAAGCCCTCCGGGCCGGCCGAGACACGGCTCGTCAACCATCTGCGGCTCGGCGAGGCTCTCCTCACCATGGCGGACCCGCCGCTGCGCGCCCTCTTCATCGCCGCCAACAACCCTGCCGTCACCTGCCCCGACGCCGGCAAGGTGCGGCAGGGCCTCGCGCGCGAAGATCTCTTCACTGTCGTCCACGATCCGTTCCTGACCGCGACCGCGCGCTATGCCGACATCGTGCTACCGGCCGCGACCTATCTCGAAACCGAGGATTTCTACCGCGCCTACGGCACCTACTGGGCGCAATACGCACCGGCCGCGGTGCCGCCGCAGGCCGAGGCATGGTCCAATTTCCGCCTGGCGCAGGAACTGGCGGGCCGCATGGGGCTCAGCGACCCGATCTTCCGCATGACGCCGGCGGAAGCCTTGGCCGAACTGCTCCACGGCACCGCGCTCGATCCCGACGAGGTGCGCTTGGGACAGCCGTTCCGCTACGGCGGCGACGGCGGCCAGGCGTTCAGCACGCCGTCCGGCAGGCTCGAATTCTATTCCGAGCAGCTGGCCGCGCAGGGCCATGCGCCGATGCCGGACTGGCGGCCCGATCCGCAGGAGGAGCAGGACGCAGCGCGGTGGCCGTTGCGTCTGTTGACCGCGCCCGGCTATTTCCAGGCTCACACCGCCTATGCCGGGGTCGAGTTCCTGCGCCGCCGCGAGGGCGAACCCTATTGCATCCTGCACCCCGAGGAGGCGGCACGTCGCGGCCTCGCAGACGGCGCGCCGGTGCGCCTCTTCAACGAGCGCGGCGCGGTCGGGCTCGTGCTGCGGGTCAGCGACGAGGTGCGGCCGGGGGTCGTGCTGGTGCCCGGCCAGCGCCCGGACGGCGAGACGCTAGGAGGCACGATCAACCTCTTATGCTCCGACCGCTACACCGATCTGGGCGACGGCGCCACCTACCAGAGCACCTTCCTCGACATCGCCGCGTGGTGACGCCGCGGCCACGGCGCGCTAGGCTGTCCCCAACCGCCAGCGCGCCGAGGGCAGGGCCATGAAATACGATGTCATTTCCGCCGATTGCCACATCGATCTGATCTGGCTGCCGCCCGATCTCTTCACCGCCAACGCGGCGCCGGCTTTCCGCGACCGCATGCCCTATGTGACGGAGGGGCCGCGCGGACGCGAATGGGTGACGAAGAGCGGCGCCTCGTTCGGGCTCGACGCCGGCATGGGCTCGGCCGGGCGGCAATACGTGCCGGGCGTCATCCACCGCTCCGACCGGATGGCCTCGACCGGGCTCTACGACGACTCGCAGAAAGCGACGCGGCGGCTGACCGACCCCGATCTTAGGCTGCAGGACCAGGACCGCGACGGCATCCAGGCCGAGGTGCTCTACGGCATTCTCGGCGCGACCGGCCGGCTCGGCGACGACGAAGCGGGCGGCGAGATGCTGCGCATCTACAACGACTGGCTGGCCGGCTTCTGCGCGAAGCAGCCCGACCGCTACGCCGGGCTCGCCTGCATCCCCAATCACGACCGCGACGCCGCGGTCAAAGAGATCGAGCGGGTGGCGGCGCGGGGCGCCGTGCGCGGCCTCGAAATCGCCCGAAAATACGACATGACGGCGCTGTGGGACCCGTGGTGGAATCCGGTGTGGGACGCCGCGGCGGCGAGCGGGCTGGCGCTGCATTTCCATACGATCGGCGGCGCTCGGCGCGATTTTTCCAAGCTCAGCGGCAAGACGCTCCTGGCGGCGCGTGCTTCCAGCATCACCAGCTTCCAGATGCACATGGCCGATGTGTTGATGTCGATCATCTTCGCCGGTGTGCTCGAGCACCGGCCGCACCTGAAGATCGTCATCGGCGAGGCCGGCACCGGCTGGATCCCCTACATCCTCGACCGCATGGACGCCGAGTGGGAGGACCAGTTCAAGGAGCTCGACCTCAAGATGAAGCCGAGCGATTACTGGCACCGCCAGTGCTACGCCACCTACCAGAGCGATCCGGTCGGCGTAAAATTGCTGGAAGAACTGGGCGCCGACAACATCATGTGGGGCTCCGACTTCCCGCATCCCGACGGGATCTACCCGGATTCGCAGGAATACATCGAGAAGGAACTCGGCCACCTGCCGCCCGACATCAAGAAGAAGATCGTCTGCGACAACGCCGCCAAGCTCTACCGCTTCGTGAACTGACGCGGCTTCGCTTCCGATATTCCGTCATGGCCGGGCTCGACCCGGCCATCTCGGCGAGCCGGCACCAGATCCCCGGGTCAAAGCCCGGGGATGACGACTATGGCGATCTGGGCCGTGCCCGCTACAGGTCCAGCTCCAGGACCTCGCTGGTGGCGCGCGAGCAGCAAATCAAGAGGTGCGTCTTGCGCGCGGTCTCGCCGAGGATCGGGTCGCGGTGGTCGGGTTCGCCGGCGACATAAGCAGACCGGCGGAGCGGTTGTCAAATCAGAGCTAGAATCGCCTATTGACACCAGCGCCATGTTCCTGCTTCGTTCCCAAAACGAAATCCGTGATCCGCCCTTTCATCAAACCAAATCTAGTGCGACACG
>DATGFP010000062.1:0-29018 GCA_035309005.1 Allostellaceae bacterium
GGCCGAATAGGTGTTGACCGGCATGTCGAAATATTCGCCGAGCTCGGCGAATTCCTCGACAAAGCGAATTGTCGCCCTGAGGCCGGCGCCGTAGACCCGGGCGATGAACGCGACATTCTCGCGACCGCAGAGATCGCCGTGGAAGGTGCCGCCAAAGCCGAGCGGAAACGACACCCTGGCAGAGCGGCGGATCATCCCGCGATCGGGCATCTCGGAACCCGCCAGCAGCCGGATCAGCGTCGACTTGCCGGCGCCATTGGCGCCGAGGATGCCGACATTGTGGCCCGGCGCGAATTCGGCGCAGGCATCCGCGAGCACGATCTTGCGCCCGGCGGCCGTGGCATAGGCCTTGGCCACCTTGTCGAGGGTAATCACAGCGGCACGCTCAGCCGGCGCCGCAAGCTGCGCTCGAGGCCGAAGCCGGCCAACAGCGCCAGGATCGCCAGGACGACGACGTAGGAGCGGTCGAGCCAGTGTGGCTGGTAGTTCGCAAAGAACCCAGCGCGGAACCAGTCGATCGCTTGCAATAGCGGGTTCCAGGCGAGCACCTCGCGTGCCCAATCCGGCATCATCCCTGGGACATAGAAGATGCCGGAGATGAAATAGAGGACGCGGGCGAGTTGGGCGTAGCCCTTCTCCCACGACCGCCAAAAAACGGTGATCACCGCATTGATGAAACCGCAGCCGCAGCCTAAGGCGGCAATCGCCAGCAGCGCCATCGCCGGCTGCCACAAATCATCCGGCAGCGCCGCCAGCCCGATCGCGTTGAAGCCGGCGAGCAGAACCGCCGCGACGACGATGTCGGTCATGATTTCGAGAAGGCCGCGCGCCGCGACGACATCGAACGTCGTGACTGGCGGCAACTGCAGCACCGCGCCGTTGCCGGTGATGGCATGGCACATGCCGCTACTGGTGTGGACGAACATCAGATAGGGAATAAGGCCGGTGTAATAGAAGATGAAGAAATGCCGGCCGATCGGCGGCTGGCCGCGCATCAGCACCGCAAAGGTCGCCGACAATAGCGTGATGTGCAGAACCGGCTCGATCAGCGCCCAGCCGTACCCGAGCTTTAGATCGGGGAAGCGCGTCCGGGTCTCGCGGATGATCAGCGCGCCGATGACGCGGCGCTGGCCGCGCCAGCGGTCGAGCCATCCGGGCGGCGGCCGCAGCGGTCGCGGCGGCCGTTCGGCGGCGCCGCTCAAGACGACGTATTCACCGTCGATCGTGTCGAGGCGGTGCGCCAGGAGGTGCAGCACCGCTTCGGCGGCGGGCTTGTCGTCCGGAAAGCGCTGCAATAGCGCGCCGCCGGCCGCGGTCGCTTCGCTGACGAGGCCGGCCGCGAGGTAAAGGCTTAGCTGCGCGCGCTGCACCTCGCGGTTCCCCGGGTCGAGCGCCGCGGCCCACGCGAGCGCTGCGGCGCCGCCCGCGATATCGCCGAGCTGCCACAAAAGATGCCCGCGATGCGCGTGATATTCGGCATTGTCGGGCGCCTCGGCGAGGGCGCGGTCGATCGCGGCGAGCGCCGCCGGCAGCCGATCGCGCAGCATCTCAGCCGCCGACAGCACCCGCAGCAGCCGCGGCTCGGCAGCGGTGTCGGCGGCGCCGCCGAGCAGCCCCGCAGCCTCGTCGATGCGGCCGGCGGCCATCAGCAATTCCGCCGCGTAGACGAGGGCAGCGCTGTCGTCGGGCGTCAGCGAAGCGGCATCGAGCGCGGCCGCGATCGCCTCCTCGGCTCGGCCGAGCGCGGCGAGCGAGCCGCTCAGATGGCGATAGCCCTCGGCCCAGTCCGGGCACAGCGCGAGGAGCCCGCGATAGGCCGAAGCGGCCGCTTCATGGCACCGGCAATTGCTGAACACCCAGGCGCAGATCTGCAACATCGCGACATCGCCGGCGACCCGCGGCAGCGCGCGGCGGCAGCACTCGACCGCTTCCTCGCGCCGCCCCTCGTGCAGCAGCGCCTCGGCCAGGCGGCATTCGAGTGCGGCGTCCGGTTCGTCAGTCCTGTCGGCTTGGCTCAGGTAGGCGAGGCACGAATCGAGTTCTCCGGCGTTGAGCGCGGACCACAACCCCTCGATATCTTGCGATGTATGCGCGAGAGCTATATTGTCGTTCAAGTTTAGCGTGTATCCTCGTCGCGGCCCAGTTAATATTTATAATGTAAGTTATAAAACGTCGCGAAATTTGTCCATTTATGTTTCGAAACCGTGGCGGGCTCGGCGGTCGGCATCGGGCGCCCCGGCGCGCCAAAGGGCCGCGGCCGGCCAATTCGGCAACGGCGTTCTTGACTAGCCTTCCCGCGAATTCGCCCCTAATCTCCGGGCGACCAAGGTTTCCGAGGGTTTGGCCCAGGGTTGGCGCGGCCGGGGCCGCTGCGATGGGAGGATGGCGATGGCGTTCGAGTTCGGGATGTTCCACGAGTTCCAGCGGACCGCGGGGGTCACCGACGAGGCGGCTTTCGCCACCTCGTTCGAGCAGATCGACGCCGCCGAGCGCTGGGGGCTCGACGCGATGTGGCTGGCGGAAATCCATGTCGCGCCGGAACGCTCGGTCTGTTCGGCGCCGCTGACCCTGGCGAGCGCGATCGCGGCGCGCACCAGCCGCATGAAGATCGGCACCGCGGTCCAGGTATTGCCGCTGTGCCACCCGCTGCGGCTGGCCGAGGAAGTCGCGACGGTCGACCAGATCAGCCATGGTCGGCTGATCTTCGGGGTCGGCCGCAGCGGCTTTCCGCGCACTTACGAAGCCTACGGCGTGCCCTATGGCGAGAGCCGCGAACGCTTTGCCGAGACCCTGGAAATATTGAAGCGGGCGTGGACCGAGCCGTCGTTTTCCTACCAGGGCAAGTATTACAGCTTCGACAACGTCAAGGTGACCCCGAAGCCTTATCAAAAGCCGTGGCCGGAGATCCGCGTCGCCGCCAACAGCGCCGACACCTTTCCCCAGATCGCGCGCCAGGGGCATGCCGTCTTCGTCGCGGTGCGGCTCGGAACCCTCGAGGAGCTTGAGCCCAACATCACCGCCTACCGCCAGGCGTGGAAGGAAGCTGGCCATCCGGGCGAGGGCAAGGTGTTCCTGCGCGCCCCGGTATACCTCGCCGACACCGACCGCGCGGCGCGCGAGGAGCCGGAAGAAAGCATCATGTATTTCTACCGCTACCTGGGCGAGCGGCTCGAGGATTCGGCGACCCGTTCCGGCGTCCAGCAAGCTGACATGCGGGTCGAGCGCGGCCGGCGGCTGCAAACCATCAGCTACGAGGATGCGCTCAGGGAGAAGCTCATCGTCGGCTCGCCCGAGCGGGTGGCCGACCGGCTCCAGGGCCTGAAGGAGCATCTCGGCCTCGACGGCATCCTGTGCGAGATGAATTGCGGCACCAAGATCCCGCATGAGCGGGTGATGAAATCGCTGCAGCTGTTGTGCGAGAAGGTTAGCCCGCGCTTCAACTGAGGCCGCAACTGAAGCCGCGCGCCGCGCCGCCAGCGCGGCTGATCCCGGCGCGCCTGATCCGCCTGATCCTGCTTGGCGAGATCAGGCCGCGCCCGCTCGCGGCGGCGGCTCAATTGCGCTCGAAGGCGGTGCCCTCCATGGCGCTCAGCCGGCGATCGAAATCGCTCGTCGCGACCGCGCGGATATAAGTCTCGACGACCTGCGCCAGCTGCGCCGCCTCGCTCGGGGTGATGAGGCCCTGCGTCGCCGCGGTGGCGAGGGCGGCCATCGCGCTGGCGAGGTCGCCCGGGCCGGCGATCTGCGGCATGTGGAACGCGACGGCCCGCTCGCGGCGCGGCGCGACGACACGGTCGAGGCAGAGGCGCAGCGCGGTCGTGTCGCCCTCGAGCGCGAGGTCGAGCGCCTTCCGGGTCAAGGCCTGCGCCTCGCTCTCGAGCAGCGCCTCGACGACGAGCGTCGCGCGATTGCGCAGCCCCACCGGCCGCCCGGTGGGATTACCCGAATGCCCCTTGGTAAAGCGCCCATATTGGTCGCGCCGCAGATGCGGCGGCAGAGCGATGTCGTGCATGGATGTGCCTGCTGGATGAAATTGGCATCGTGATGTTAATATCATAATGATATGATGATGTCAAGAACAAATGAGGAACACGAAATTTCCTGCTAAAACCGCTGCGTCAGCCCGGCAAGGACCGTGCGGCGCGGTCCGAATTGCGGCGCACCGACGCCGACCCCGGTGCCGTCGCGGATCTCGTACTTCGCGTCGAGCAGATTGACGATGTCGAGGCGCGCCTCAAGGCCCTGGAAGCGGCCGGCGGCAATCTTCTGCACGAGGCTCAGATTGACCTGCTGATAGTCGGGCAGGCTGCTGCCGTTGGGGGTGCCGCCGCCTGCCCGCAGGCCGCTGCCGTAGAGCAGGTCGAGCGAAATGCGGGTTTTCGTCGCCGGATAGGTGTAGGCAACCCCGGCCGAGGCGGTGTAGGTCTGGTCGTGATCGGTGTGGATGTAATGGTCGGCAATAAAGGCCAGTTCGTCCGGCTGGAAGTTGAACTGGCCGGAGACGATGTCCTTGCCGAGCGCCTTCGCCGCCGCGAAATTCCCGTAGAAGTGCCAATCGTCAACATCGTAGGCGAGGGTCAGCTCGGCGCCGCGGTTGATGCCGTGCGCATAGTTGAACGCGGTCAGGATGATCGGCGCGCCGAACTGGCCCTCGTCGATCAGGTTGGTGGCCCGGCGATAGTAGAGATCGACGCCCACCTTCAGCCCGGGTAGCAGGGTCTGCTGGGCGCCGACATCGAAATAGTCGTCGCGCTCGGCTTTGACGTTGCTGTCGGTGGTGACGCTCGGCGCCGCCGTGGTGTTGGCGAACGGCGCGATGTCGGCGGGTCCGACCAACTCGAACGGCGGCGGCGTGAAATAGCGGGCGTAGCCGGCATGCAGCGTTGTCCGCTCGCTCGGCTCCCACACCAGGTTGAGGCGCGGGCTGATTTGGTTTTCGTGGGTGAACGCGTCGACGATGTCGAAGCGGCCGCCGAAATTGATTGTGACGGTCGGCAGGATTTTCCACTCGTCCTGCAAGTAGACGCCGTAAAGCCAGCCGGTCTTGCCGCTCGAAGCGACCAGCGAGAGCGGGGTGTCGGAGGCCTGCGAACCGTCGGGGTTGAGCGCCAGCACCTGCGAACTGGCCTGCGATATCGCGCGCTCGCCCTGAACGAAGAACCCGGCCCGCAAGGTGTGATCGGCCGACAAACGGTAGCTGCCGTCACCCTGCGTGCCGGTCGCGATGTCGCGGCGGTAGGCGGTCTGCGCGACGCCGTTGAACAGCAGATCGCCGAGCGGATCGGGTGTGAAGTAGACGCTGCTGTAGCGGCTGAAGAGGGAGAGCTGGAAATCGAGCGGACTAAGTGTCTCCTGCAACGTGGCGATGCCGTAATGCGTGATCTGCCGCTGGTTTTCGTTCAACTGGCTGGAATCGAAATCGCTGACGCCATTGACCACCAGGCCGAGGCTCGGCGTCTGGCCAGGATTGTTCGGGATCTGGAACTGGCTGCGCGAGGTGCCGAGGATGAGGCTCAGCCGCGCCGTCGGGTCGATGATGCCGGAGAGATAGGCAAGGCCGCGCTGCTGGTCGGTGCTGTCGTGGATCGCGTTGAAACCGCTGGTCGGGTTCTCGACCCCGATCGCATTGTGCAGGAACTCGCCGGTCACGAAGTAGTCGACCTGGCCGACCCGTCCGCCGTATTCGAAGCTCGGCTGCAGCCAATCGCGCGAGCCGCCGTAGAGCGACACCGCGCCGCCCGGGTCGAGGGTGCCGGTCTTGGTCTGGATGTCGATGATGCCGGCGGTGCGGAAGCCGTATTGCGCCGGCAGCGCGCCGGTAATCAATGACACCGATTGCGCCAAACGGGTTTCGAGCGCCTGCCCGAAGACATTGATGCCCTCCGGCAGTTGCACGCCGTTGAGGCGGTACTGCAAATTCGCGTGGTCGCCGCGCACGTGCAGCTGGCCGAACGAATCCTGGCTGACGCTCGGGGCCTGCAGAACCAACTGGTTGAACGGCGCGTTGTCGCCCTGCGGCTGGTCGGCGATTGCCGCGGGGGTGAATTTGTAGGTGCTGGCGCCGAGGCTCGGCTCGATCTGCGCGCGCGCGGCATCGAGCGCCTTGGCGATAATATCGACGTTGAGCACCAAGGATCCTTGCGCGGGCGCGTCGGCGGCGCTTTCGCCAGCGGCGGCCGGCATCCCCCACAGCAGGCAAACAAGCGCGGCGAGGCCGCCGGCGCGAACCGCGCATGGCGCCGCCCCAGGGCGCTGCGCTGGCGATGCCCGCCGCGATCGGCGCGCCTTCTCGGCTGCGCGCCTGCCCGAACCGCATCCGCCGTGCATCGATGATCTCGCGCCATCGGGATGTTATAAAATTTAACGATATGTTATATCATTTCTTACATCAAGGAGGATTATCGGAACGCTGCGCGGAAAGCCGGACGGCCGGGGAGGGGCGCGCGGACGCTATTGCGCTGGCGCCGGAGGTGGCGCGCGCCGGTGCGGGTCGGATCGATGTCGCGGCAGGCGGGCCGCGATAGCGAACCGCCCGCTTCAAGCTATGCCGGCGGCGGCAACTTCCAGGAGGAGCGCGCCAGGAGCTTCCAGTGGCCGCCCTGTTTCTGCCAAACCTGCATGACGCCGATCTTGGTGTTGGTGACCTTGCCGTCGAGCTCGCTTTCGGCGACCCAAAGGTGGCGCACGACGGCGTTGTCGCCGACGATCTGGACCGTCATTTCGGGCCATTCGAGCGACTTGACGGTGCCCTTTCGCGTCATCGCCCCGGCGATGAATTCGGCCTTGTTCTGCAGCCGGGCGTCGGAGTGGCTGTAGCTCAGCTGCGCCGCGGTGAGCGAGTCGAGTGTCGCCTTGTCCTTTTTGATCCAGGCGGCGCGCAATTCCTCGACGGCCTTCTTCACCGCCCCTTCATCGGCCGTTTGCGCGACCGCCGCGCGGGTCAAGGACGAGGCCGCGAGCGCGAGCACGCCCGCCGCGGCGAGGTGACGACGTGATAATTTCATGGCTTCCTCCCGTTTGTGTGCGACGCGATCGACGTCGCTTCGGGCAAGACTTTCCGTCCGAGGAAGGCGCGCCGCAACGGAATTCGCTCCCCGCCGAGGCTCACAAGCAGAAAGTCGGCCTCGCGGCGCCGGAACTCGCCGCTGCGGCGCAATTGCGCTGGCGCCGCGGCGCCCGATCGGGCTCAAATCGCTGGGATGCCGTTTTGCGAGAGCGCTGGCGATGCGTGCTGCCGAGATCTTTCACCCCGATTTCGTCGCCGAGCCGTACTGGTGGGAGGCGTACCGACCGGTCGCCGGCGAGTTCGCCGAGGTGCCGGCGGCGGCGCGGGTCGCGATCGTCGGCGGCGGCTATGCCGGGCTGGCGGCGGCGCTGGAACTGGCGCGGCACGGGGTGGAGGCGGTGGTGCTGGAGCGCGGCGTGCCGGGGATCGGCGCCAGCACGCGCAACGGCGGCTCGGTGTCGGGCGGGGTCAATATCGGCAAGAGCTTTTCGGGGCGCGCCGCCGCGGTCGCGCCGGAGCGGGCGCAGCACCTCCTGGCCGACGCGGCGGACGCCTTCTCGCTGATCGAGCGGCTGATCGCCGAGGAGGAGATCGAGTGCTGCTGGCGCCAGCGCGGGCGCTTTGTCGGCGCCTGGACGCCCAAGCATTACGCCTACCAGGAAAGCCGGCTGCGCGCCCTCAACGAAGACGCCGCCTCGGGCGCCTACATGGTGCCGCGGGCGCGCCAGCGCGACGAGATCGCCAGCGACTATTACCACGGCGGCATGGTCGTCGAGCGCTCGGCGAGCCTGCACCCGGCGCTGTATTATAAGGGCCTTCTCGACGCGTGCTTGCGGCGCGGCGTGCCGGTGTGCGCCGAGGCGGCGGTCGAGCGGATCATCGCGGAGGGCGCCGGCTGGCGTCTTACCACCAGCCGCGGCGACGTGACGGCCGGCGACGTGGTGATCGCCACCAACGGCTATACCGGTTCGCTCACCCCGGCGCTGCGCCGCCGCGTCGTGCCGATCGCCAGCCACATCATCGCCACCGAGCCGTTGCCGCCGGAAGTGGCGGCGTCACTGATCCCGAGGGGCCGCTCGATTTCCGATACCAAGCGCGTCCTGTGCTACTACCGGATGTCGCCCGACGGGACGCGCATGGTGTTCGGCGGGCGGGCCCGCTTCACCGCGGCCGACCCCCGGCTTTGCGCCCGCGTGCTCCACGGCTATATGACCGAGCGCTTTCCGCAATTGAGGGGCGCGCGCGTCACCCACAGCTGGACCGGCAACACCGCCTTCACCCTGGATGCGCTGCCGCATATGGGGGAGGAGGAGGGCCTCCATTACTGCCTCGGCTGCAATGGCAGCGGGGTCGCGATGATGACCTATCTGGGCACCCAAACCGCGCGCAAGATCGCGCGCGTCGCCAACGCGCCCTGCGCGTTCGACAGCGAAGATTTCCCGGGCCACCCGCTCTACACCGGCAACCCGTGGTTCCTGCCCATCATTGGCGGCTGGTACCGGATGCGCGACCGGCTCGACCGCCTCGTCGCCTGAGCGCGCTCCGGCTACCAGGGGCTACCAGTGGCGGCGAGGGTGGCGCCAGTACGGATGGTGGTGGCGCCAATAGGGGTGGTAGGCCGGCGACCAGCAGCGCCAGGTGTAGCCGTTCCACCAGCAATTGGCCTGCGCCGGCGTCGCGGTGGCGACGGCGCCGATCAGCATCACGGCGGCGAGCGCCGCCAGCAGCGTCTTCATGACGATTCCTTTCCCTCCAGGCGACTAAGCCTTGCACCAATTCCACTAATGATCTCCTAACGATCCTGCCGTCCGCGCCGTTCCCGGTCAATCGGGCGGCGCGCCGGTGGCGCTGTTGGGGGCGGCGCGCCGCGCGCAAATCGCGCAGCCGCGCCCCTCGGGCGGCGAATCTGGCGAGCGATCTCGATGCCGAGGCCGGGCGCCGCGACCTATCGATAAATCCGTCATCCCGCCGCAGTCCGGGGAGACGCGATGGTTTCGCGGAGACTAGCGGACCGCTTGCGCGCTTGGGTAGTCTCCCCGCGGATCGCCGCCGATCGCGCAAACCGGGGAGACGCCGCGATGCAAACCTCCAACGTCGCCCGCTACGAGCGCATTGCGCCGTTTTACGATCTGCTGGATTTGCCGTTCGAGCGGCGCCGCTATCGCGCGCTGCGCCCATTGCTGTTTCGCGGCATGGCCGGGCGCCTGTTGGATGCCGGGATCGGGACCGGCCGCAATTGCGAATTCTACCCGCCGGCGGCAACCGTATCCGGGATCGACACCAGCCCGGCGATGCTTGCCCGAGCGCACGAGCGCTGCCCGATGCTCGCCGCCGGCGGCCGCCTCTATCAGATGGACGTGACCGCGCTGGGCTTTCCGAACGCCTCGTTCGATGCCGCCGTCGCGACCTTTCTATTCTGCGTGCTGCCCAACGAGATGCAGGTGCCGGCGCTGTGCGAGCTGGGTCGCGTCGTGAAGCCCGGCGGCCTCATCCGCCTGCTCGAATACGTCCGGCCGCGCGGCACCTTGCGGCGCATCCTCTCGCGTCTCTGGCAGCCCTGGATCGCCTGGGCATACGGCGCCGGCTTCGACCGGCAGACCGAGCAGCATGTGCCCGCGGCGGGCCTCGAACTCGTCGAAAGCAGCTACGTGGTGGACGATCTATTGAAGCTGCTCACGGTGCGCGTGCCTGCCGCTACTTGACAGCGGGCGCCTGGGCGAGGTAGGTCATCGGCGTCGTGGGGATTTGAGCCGACCGGCTTGCGCGCCACGTTAAACATTGCGCTAAAAGGTCGGGGAGTTTGAGAAAAACCCTGGCCCGCGGCGGACCGGGGTTTTTTGTTGGCTGAGGCCCCCCGGGCCGCGCGGGTCGCCGATGGAGCGCCCGCCATGCCGAAGCCGATCCTCCCGCCCGAGCTCGCCAGCGAGCTCGCCCCCGCGACCCTCCTGGTGCGCGGCGGCAGCGAGCGCACCGAGTACGAGGAAACCTCGGAAGCCCTCTTTCTGACCTCGGGCTTTGTCTACCGCAGCGCCGCCGAAGCCGAGGCCGCGTTCAAGGCCGATGGCTCGCGCTACGTCTATTCGCGCTACCGCAACCCGACCGTGACGATGTTCGAGGAGCGGCTGCGCCTCGTCGAGGGGGCGGAAGCCTGCCGCGCCACCGGCAGCGGCATGGCGGCGGTCTTCGCGGCGCTCCTCTGTAAGCTGCGCGCCGGGCAGCGGATCGTCGCGAGCCGGGCGCTCTTCGGTTCCTGCCACTACATCGTCGCCGATCTCCTGCCGCGCTACGGCATCGAGAGCGTGCAGGTCGACGGCCGCGACCTGGCGCAATGGGAAGAGGCGCTGGCGGGCGGCGCGGCGGTGGCGTTCTGCGAGAGCCCCTCCAACCCGGCGATGGAATTGATCGACATCGAGGCGGTGGCGCGCCTGACGCACCGCGCCGGCGGCATCCTCGTCGTCGACAACGTGTTCGCGACGCCGCTGTTGCAGAAGCCGCTGCAGCTCGGCGCCGACGTCGTCGTCTATTCGGCAACCAAGCACATCGACGGCCAGGGCCGCGCGCTGGGCGGCGCGATCCTCGCCAGCGAGAAATTCGTCAAGGACGATCTCGGCCTCTTCTACCGGCACACCGGCCCATCGCTGTCGCCGTTCAACGCCTGGCTGCTCCTGAAGGGGCTGGAGACGCTGGAGCTCAGGGTCGAGCGGCAATGCCGCACCGCGCTGGCGATCGCGCGCGTTCTCGAAGCCCACCCGAAGATCGCGCGGGTGATCTATCCGGGCCTCCCGAGCCATCCGCAATACGAACTGGCGCAGCGCCAGATGAGCGCTGGCGGCACGCTCGTCGCGTTCGACATCGCCGGCGACAAGGATTCCTGCTTCCGCTTCCTCGACGCGCTGCGCCTGGTCGACATCTCGAACAATTTGGGCGACGCGAAAAGCCTCGTGACCCACCCGGCGACGACGACGCATTCGCGCCTCAAGCCCGAGGAGCGCGAGGCGCTCGGCATCGGCGACGGGCTGGTGCGCCTCTCGGCCGGCCTCGAAGCCGAAGCCGACCTGCTGGCCGATCTCGAACGAGCGCTGGCGACGGTGTGACGCGGGGTTGCAGGATAAATCCACCTTCACCCCCTCCCTAACCCTCCCCCGCTTGCGGGGGAGGGGATGCTGCCGGCGGGGGAGGGATGCTGGCGCGGACGGGCGAACCCTCCCCCGCAAGCGGGGGAGGGCAGGGTGGGGGTGAGGCCCGCGATTTCCGGGTAAGGTAGGCGAGCATGGACGAGATCGATCGGCTTCTCCTCGAGATCCTGCAGCAGGACGCGACGCTGTCGATCGCGCAGATGGCGGAGCGCGTCGGGCTTTCGGCGACGCCGTGCTGGAAGCGCATCCAGAAGTTGGAGGCGGCGGGAATCATCGTGCGCCGGGTGGCGTTGGTCGACCCCGAGCGGGTCGGCGTCGGGCTCTCGGTCATGGTCAGCATCGAAGCCGGCGAGCACACGCCCGACTGGCTCGAGCGCTTCAGCCAGGGCATCGCGGAGCTGCCCGAGGTGATGGAAGCCTACCGCATGGCCGGCGACGTCGATTACATGCTGCGCGTCGCGGTCGCCGACATGGCCGAATACGACGCCTTCTACAAGCGCCTGATCGCGCTGGCGCCGATGAAAAACGTCACCTCGCGCTTCGCGATGGAGCGGCTCAAGCACATCACCGCCTACCGGCTGCACCCGCGCGCCTTCCGCGACCGCCGCGCCGCCGAGCGCGAGGAGTGAAAGAACAGCTTTTTCCGCGATCGCCGGTTTTCAGCAGGATCGTCTTCGGCGAGTAATAATAAAGTAAAATATTACTATTTGACACTTTTTGTCCCTCAATCCATCTTTATTGTCACGTCTAGACCCGGCGCGGTGACGAATAGCGTCGCTTATTTACTTGAGCCTGGCGAGAGGAACCCGAGGATGAGCTTGCACCGGCGGTCCGAGGCCGCGCCGACGATTGAGCCGGGCCAGGTTTGGCTGATCGAGCAGGCGAGCACGGCGGAGCTCGGCGCGTCGGAGCGCGAGGCGATAACCAGCGCCAATGTCGTCCTCTACGAGCGCGAGCTGGAAGAGCTCGTGGCCGAAATGCTGCCGCTCGGTTCCTATGCCGAGCCGCTGTCGCGCGATCATCGGCGCGACGGTTTGGCGATCGCGGCGCGCGCGCTGCAATTCGCCGCCGACGGCTGGAGCGTCGTGCAGCTGATCGCGGCCCGCCCAGGCCGCGACGCCGGGCTCAGCCTTGCCCCCCGGGCGCCGGAAAACGTAGAGGATTTGTGGGTTGTCGGGCCGCTGGCGGCGCGCCGGCCGACGCAGGCCGCGCTCTTCACCGCCAACGGCCTCGCCGGTTGAGGCGCGGCGTGGCCAACAGCGCCGATCTCTCGAAGGCCGAAGCGGTCAAGCAGCAGAGCCGGCAGCTGCGCGGCAACCTCGCGCGCGACCTCGCCGACACCGCTGCGCCGTTCGACAATGCCGGCTACAGCCTCCTCAAGTTTCACGGCGTCTACCAGGGCTACGACCGCGACAGCGCGACCGAGCGCAAGCAGCGGGGCGACGCGAAGATCTGGCAGTTCATGGTGCGGGTGCGCATCCCGGGCGGCCGCCTCACCGCCGCGCAGTACCTCGCGCTGGACGAGCTGGCCGGGCGCTACGCCAACTTCTCGCTCCGCATCACGACGCGGCAGAGCATCCAGTTTCACGGTGTCGTGAAGCGCGGGCTGAAGGCGGCGATCGCCGCGATCGACCGGGCGCTGTTGACGACGCTGGCGGCGTGCGGCGATGTCGTGCGCACCGTCACCACCGTGCCGGCGCCGATCCGCGACGCGGCGCACCGCCGCCTCGAAGCCGATGCGCGCCTGCTCTCGACGCAGCTTCTGCCGGCCACCGGCGCCTATCACGAGATCTGGGTCGATGGCGAAAAGGTCACCGAGGAGGCGCCCGACCCGCTCTACGGCGAGCGCTACCTGCCGCGCAAGTTCAAGATCGGCCTGGCGGTCCCCGAGGACAACACGATCGACGTTTTGACCAACGATCTGGCGATCGTCGCGCTGTTCGAGGGGGGCGAGCTCAGGGGCTACAATTTCCTCCTCGGCGGCGGCCACGGCATGACCCACAACAAGCCGGAAACCTACCCGCGGCTCGCCACCGCGGTGGCTTTCGTCGAGCCCGACGACCTCTTGGCCGCGGCCGCCGCGGTGGTGCGGCTACACCGCGACTGGGGCGACCGCGGCAACCGCCGCCACGCCCGGCTCAAATACGTCATCGCCGAGCGCGGCGAGGAATGGGCCCGCGAGCGCCTGTCGGAAGATCTCGGGAAGAAGCTGGCGCCCTGCCGGGCGATGCCCGCCTTCGCGGTGCCCGATCACCTCGGCTGGCACGAGCAGGGCGACGGCCGGCTCTATCTCGGTGTGCCCGTCGCCAGCGGCCGCATCGTCGACGAGGGCGCCTTGCGCCTGCGCACCGCCTTGCGCGAGATCGTCACCCGCTTCGGCTGCGACCCGATCCTGATGCCGAGCCAGGACATTATCCTTTCGCAGATCGACCCGGCCGAGCGCGCCGCGATCACCGAAATCTTGCGCGAGCACGGGGTGCGCCTCGCCGAGGATCTGCTGCCGGTCGAGCGCTGGGCCTTGGCATGCCCGGCCTTGCCGAGCTGCGGCCTGGCGCTGACCGAAGCCGAGCGGGTGCAGGGCGACATCGTCGGCGCGATCGCCGCGCGGCTCCAACGCTGGGGCCTCGCGGAAGAACGCCTCAGCATCCGCATCACCGGCTGCCCCAACGGCTGCGCCCGGCCCTATAGCGGCGACATCGGCATCGTCGGCCGGGTGCCGGGGTATTATTCGCTCTATGTCGGCGGCGATTTCGAGGGCACGCGGCTCAACGAGGCGATCGCCGAGCGGCTCGACATCCCCGGGCTCGCCGACGCGCTCGACCCGCTCTTCGCGCTCTTCGCCGCGTCCCGCGCGGCGGGCGAGGGGTTCGGCGATTTCTGCCACCGCATCGGCATCTTCGCGCTGCAGCAAGTCGTCGCCGGGGTGCGCCGCAAGGCCGCCTGAGCCGCTCCGATGAGCCCCGATCGTCATTCCCGCGTAAGCGGGAAGCCAGGGGCAACCGACGTGCCGCTCCGTGCGCGGCGGTGACGGAGACATTTTAGGCGACGCCGGGACGCGGCCAACCTCAGTGAAACATGGATCGCCGCTTCCGCCGCACCTGCGGGTGGATTATTAGGAACGACTCGTCGAAGAGTGGCTCAAATGGCGCGGACCGTAGTAGATATCCTTGGCGGAATTATTTGCCTCGCCGTGCTGATCGGTTTCGTCCGGTCGGTCTGGCGCAAACCTCCTGCCGGACCCGGTAGCAACTCTCCTACCGGCGGCTTGCCGCCAGGGGGCGCAGGCTAGGGAACGCGGCTGGATTTTCCATCTGTGATATCGCCATTATTACGCGACAGGATTTTTTCCGAGAGGTTGGCCGATGAGCATTACTGTCGCGATCGTCGCCCAGGGGATGATGGGGGCCGGGGTCGGGAAGCGCCTCCACGAGAGCGGCGCCCAGGTGCGCACGCTGCTCGGCGGGCGCAGCGCGGCGAGCGCCGAGCGCGCCCGCGACGCCGGCATGCAGCCGATGGCCGACGAGCGGGCGCTGCTGGAGGGCGCCGATTTCTTCCTGGCGATCCTGCCGCCGGGCGAAGCCGAAAGCCTGGCGCGGCGCCTCGCGCCGGCGCTGAGCGCGCTCGCCAAAAAGCCGATCTACGTCGATTGCAACGCGGTCAGCCCGCAAACCGCCGAGCGCGTCGCCGCGGCGGTCGCGCCGACCGGCGCCCTCTTTGTCGATGGCGGGATCATCGGCGGCCCGCCGCGGCCGGGCTACAGCCCGCACATCTATGCGTCGGGCGCCGCGGTGGCGCAGACCCGCGTGCTGCGCGACTGGGGGCTCGACTGGCGGACCATCGACGGCCCCATCGGCGCCGCCTCCGGGCTCAAGATGTCCTATGCCGGGATCACCAAGGGGATCACCGCGCTGGGCTCCGCGATGATGCTCGGCGCGGCGCGCTTCGGCTGCGCCGAAGCCTTTCTCGCCGAACTCTCGGACAGCCAGCCGCAGATCTTCAAATACCTCTCGGCCAGCATCCCGCGGATGTACGACAAGGCCTATCGCTGGGTCGCCGAGATGGAGGAGATCGCCGATTTTCACGGCGCCTACCGGCCGGCCGCCGACATCTACGCCGCGATCGCCCGGCACTATGCCGCGCTCGCCGCCGCCGAAGCCGAAACCCCGCCCGGCCCCGACAACCTGGTCCAGACGCTCGACCGCGTGCTCGGCCGCTAGCGACGTAATATAATTCCGCATTCCCGGCGAAAGCCGGGACCCACTCTGCAGCGGCTGTCCGCCCGATGGGTGGGTCCCGGCTTTCGCCGGGAATGCGGTTTCATGTATTCGCGCAGTCACCCCTGCCGACGGCTCTGATTCCTCCCCCCAAGACGCTCAGCGCTGGGTGGAGCGCGGCGGGGACGGCGGTGCGGGGGCGTGCGGCGGGGTTGCTGGCTTGCGGGGGCCGCGCCTTATATCATTGCCGATGCGGATCAAACTTTATCGTCCGGCATGCTGCTCGGCCTGACCATTCGCGATGTCGTCCTGATCGACCGCCTGGCGCTCGCCTTCCGGCCGGGGCTGTGCGTCCTGACCGGCGAGACCGGCGCCGGCAAATCGATCCTCTTGGACGCGCTGGGCCTCGCGCTCGGGCGGCGCGCCGATGCGAGCCTGGTGCGCCCCGGCGCCGAGCAGGCTTCGGTCGTCGCCGAGTTCGCGGTCGAGCCCGATCACCCGGCCGCCGCGGTGCTGCGCGAGGCGGGCATCCCGAGCGACCTCGCCGGCGGCATCGTATTGCGCCGCCTGGTCGCCGCCGACGGCAAGAGCCGCGCCTTTGTCAACGACGAGCCGGCGAGCGTCGGGTTGCTGCGCCAATTGGGCGACAGCCTCGTCGAGATCCAGGGCCAGGGCGAGCAGCGCGGCCTGCTCGACGCCGCGACGCACCGGGCGCTCCTCGACGCCTATGCCGAGCACGCGGTCTCGCCGGCGGCGCTGGCGGCCGCCTGGCACCGGTGGTGCTGGGCCCGCGAGGCGGTGGCGGTGGCGGCCTGCCGGCTCGCCGAGGCGCGCGCCGAAGAGGATCTGCTGCGCCACCACAAGGCCGAATTGGACGCGCTGGCGCCGGAAGGCGACGAGGAGGACCGCCTCGCCGCCCGCCGCGCGCTGTTGCAGAACGCCGAGCGGCTCGGCGAGACGATCGGCGAGGCGATCGCCGAGATCGACGGCGAGGGCGGCGCGCAGCAGGCGCTGTCGCGCGCGCTGCGCCGGCTGGAGCGCGCCCGCGACCGCGCCCAGGGCCTGCTCGACGGCGCGCTGGCGGCGGCCGAGCGCGCCGCCGCCGAAACGGGCGAGGCGCTGGCGGCGCTGTCGCAGGCCGGGCATTTGCTCGAACTCGACCCACGCGCCCTGGAGGAGGTCGAGGAGCGGCTCTTCGCATTGCGCGCCGCGGCCCGCAAGCATTCCGTCCAGGTAGCCGACCTGCCGCGGCTGCGCGCCGCGCTCGCTGAAAGGCTGGCGGCGATCGATGCCGGGTCCGACGAGGTCGCGGCGTGCGAGAAGGCCGCGGCGGCGGCGCGCGCCGGTTACATCGCGGCGGCGGCTGCGGTGTCGGCGGCCCGGGCGCGCGCGGCGCGGCGGCTCGACGACGCGATCGCCGCCGAGTTGCAGCCGCTGCGCCTCGACAAGGCGCGCTTCCGCACCGTGCTGGCGCCGCTCGCCGAGGCCGAATGGGGCGAATTCGGCTGCGAGCGCGTGCAGTTCGAGGTCGCGACCAATCCCGGCGCGCCGTTCGGCGCCCTGGCGCGGATCGCTTCCGGCGGCGAGCTGTCGCGCTTCATGCTGGCCTTGAAGCTCGTATTGTCCGGCGCCTCGTCGGTGCCGACCCTCATTTTCGACGAGGTCGACAGCGGCATCGGCGGCGCCGTCGCGGCGGCGGTCGGCGAGCGGCTGCAGCGGCTGGGCGCCCGGCTGCAGGTGCTGGTGGTGACCCATTCGCCGCAGGTCGCGGCGCGCGGCGCGCACCATTGGCGGGTCGCCAAGCGCCAGGCCGAGCGCGCCACGGTGACCCGGGTCGAGGAATTGGATGCAGGCACAAGGCAGGAGGAAATCGCCCGCATGCTGTCCGGCTCGACCGTCACCGCCGAGGCGCGCGCCGCCGCCGCCAGCCTGATCGAGGGGGCGCAGCCGTGACGGCGGCGCTCTCGGCACAGTCGGTCGATGCGCTGAGCGAGGCGGAGGCCGAGGCCGAATTGGCGCGGTTGGCGGCCGAGATCCTGCACCACGACCAGCTCTATTACGCCAAGGACGCGCCCGAGATTTCGGATGCCGCCTACGACGAACTGCGGCGCCGCAACGCGGCGATCGAGGCGCGCTTTCCCGAACTCGTGCGCGCCGACAGCCCGTCGCGCCGCGTCGGCGCGGCGCCGGCCGCGACCTTCGCCAAGGTCACCCACAGCGTACCGATGCTGTCGCTGCAGAACGCCTTCGAGGAGGCGGACGTGCGCGATTTCTTTGCCAGCGTGCGCAATTTCTTCCGGCGCACCGCGACCGAGGCGCAGGTCGCCGAGGACGTCGTCGAGGTCATGGCCGAGCCGAAGATCGACGGGCTCTCGGCGGCGCTGCGTTACGAAGCCGGGCGGCTGGTGGTCGGCGCGACGCGCGGCGACGGCGTCACCGGCGAGGACATCACCGCGAATATCCGCACGCTGCAGAGCGTGCCCGAGCGGCTCGCCGGCAAGGACTGGCCCGACATCATCGAGATCCGCGGCGAAGTTTACATGGAGCGCGCCGGGTTTTTTGCGGTCAATGCCGAGCGCGAAGCGGCCGGCGAGCCGGTGTTCGCCAACCCGCGTAACGTCGCCGCCGGCTCGCTGCGTCAGCTCGACCCGGCGGTGACGGCGCGCCGGCCGCTGAAATTTTTTGCCTATCACTGGGGCGAGGCGAGCCGGCCGTTCGCGCGCACTCACGCCGAGGCGCTCGAACGCTTCGCCGACTGGGGCTTCACGGTCAACGAGCATTCGCGGCTGTGCCGCGGGGTCGACGAAGTGCTCGCCTTCTACCGCGACATCGGCGAGCGCCGCGCCGGGCTGCCCTACGACATCGACGGCGTCGTCTACAAAATCAACGACCTCGCGCTGCAGGCCCGGCTCGGCATGGTCAGCCGGGCGCCGCGCTGGGCCTTGGCGCACAAATTTCCGGCGCAGCAGGCGCAAACCATCATGCGCGGCATCATGATCACGGTCGGGCGTCAGGGGACGCTGACCCCGACCGCGATGCTCGAGCCGATCACCGTCGGCGGCGTCGTCGTGCAGCGCGCGACGCTGCACAACGAGGACGAGATCGCGCGGAAGGACGTACGCATCGGCGACACGGTCATCGTGCAGCGCGCCGGCGACGTCATCCCGCAGATCGTCGGCGTCGTCATGGAGCGCCGGCCCAAGGATGCCGAGCCCTATGTGTTCCCGGACCATTGCCCGATCTGCAACAGCCTCGCGGTGCGCGAGCCCGGCATGGCGGCGCGGCGCTGCACCGGCGGCCTCATTTGCGCGGCGCAGGCGGTCGAGCGGCTGAAGCATTTCGTGGCGCGCGGCTCGTTCGACATCGAGGGACTGGGCGACAAGCACATCGCCGAATTCTGGCAAGACGGCCTCATTCGCCAGCCCGGCGACATTTTCCGGCTCAAGGCGGAGGAAATTTCCGGGCGCGAGGGCTGGGGCGAGGTCAGCGCCAAAAAGCTGCTGGCCGCGATCGACGAGCGCCGGCGCATCGCGCTCGACCGCTTCATCAACGCGCTCGGCATCCCGCAGGTCGGGCAGGCGACGGCGCGGCTCCTGGCGCGGCGCTACCGCTCGCTCGACGAATGGCGCCACGAGATGGAAGCGGCGCAGGACCCGGAAAGCGCCGCCTATAAGGGGCTCCTCGACGTACATGGCATCGGCGCGGCGATGGCGGCCGACATCGTCGGGTTCTTCGCCGAGCCGCACAACCGCGAGATTCTGGACGATCTCGGGCGCGAGCTGACGGTGCTCGACTACGCGGCGCCGGCGCGGCGCGAATCGCCGCTCGCCGGCAAGACCATCGTCTTCACCGGCGGGCTCGATGCGATGAGCCGCTCGGAAGCCAAGGCGCGGGCCGAGGCGCTCGGCGCCAATGTCGCAAGCTCGGTGTCGGCCAAGACCGATTATGTGGTGATCGGCGCCGACGCCGGCTCCAAGGCGGCGCGCGCCGCGGCGCTCGGGGTCGCGACGCTCGACGAGGCGCAGTGGCTGGAGCTGGCCGGCCTCGCCGACGCCGCGCCCTGATCCGAGGCACGCATGGCGCGGCCGGACGATCTCCTCGACCGCTTCAGGGTCGACCCGGCCGCGGTGGGGTCTGTTGGGGAATCGCCGAAACTCCGGCCCGAGCCGGCCCTCGTCGTGGGCATTGCCGGTGGCGAGCAGGCCCTGCCGCGGCTCGACCCGGCGCGCGCGGCGGGCGCGCCGGAGGCGCGGGCGCCGGCCAGCCGGCAGCGGGGCGCGCTGTTGGGCGTCGTCGGCTCGCTCGCGCTGCATCTGCTGCCGCTGATCCTGCTCATGGATTTGACGCCGGCGCCGGCCGCGCTGCCTGCCGCGATCCCGGTGCAGCTCGTCGTCGAGCCGCCGCCGGCGCCCAAGCCACCGCCGGCCCCCAAGCCCGAGGCGCGCAAGCCGCCGCCGGGGCGGCTCGCCTCGGACGATTTCGGCGAGACGGCGCCGCCCGACAAGCCGCCGGCCACGGCGCCGCCGGCCGCCGCCGGCGAAGCGGAAAAGCTGGTCGCCGTGATGCCGCCGCTGCCGGACGCACCGGCGGCGCCCGCCGAGCCGGTGCCGACGCCGGCCGCCAAGCCGCCGCCGAAACACATGGTCGTGGCGCGGCTCGCGCCCAACCGCGAGCCCGCGCCGCTTCGCGCGCGCTTTCCCGGGCCGGCGGCGACGCGCGACGAATACCTCGCCTACTGCATGTCGCTGATCCGGCGCTATTACGATATGCTGCCGCAATCGTTCCTCGCCGGCCGCCGCGGCAATACCGTGCTGTCGCTGGTGGTGCTCGACGACGGCACGATCGCGCGCGTCGCGGTCGCCCGCAGCTCGGGCTACCCGGACATCGACAGCCGGGTCGAACAGATGGTCGCCGCGGTGCGGCGCTTCCCGCCGCTGCCGCAATGGATCCAGGGGCCGCGCATCACGCTGAATTATTCCCAGTCCTTCCCCGACGGACTGATCCGGCAATAAGCGGCTGAGCGGATAGGATCTCGCGGGTGCCAGTGGACGATCTTATTGAACGCTCCCCGGCTCGCCCGCCGGATAGACCGCCGGACCGCTCCCCGGCTCGCCCTACCGCGCCGTTCGAGATTGCCGGGGCGGGCGGCGCGGCGCCCGAGGGCGGGCACCCGGCGCTGGTCTGCGCCTGGGCGCCGTTCCCGGTCGAGTTCGGCGGCAGCTGGTGGCTCGATCCGGCGGCGGCCGCCGGCACCGTCGAGCCCGAAACGGCGCTTGCCTTTGGCTGGGCCCCCTTTCCGGTCGAATTCGGGCAAACCTGGTGGCTCGACCCCAAGGGCGCGGCGGAGCCCGAACAGTCGCCGCCGCCGGTGCTGCAGCGCGGCTCGCGGTGGGGGCTCGTCGGTTCGCTCGGGGTGCACCTCCTGCCGCTGCTCCTGCTGCTCGGCGGCACCACCGCGCCGGCCGAGCTCGCCGGGGCGATCCCGGTGCAGCTGGTGATCGAGCGGCCGGCGGTGGAGAGCTTTGTCGAAACGCCGCTCGAAGCGGCGAAGAGCGCGCTGCCGCCGGCTGGGACGCCACCGGCCGAGACGCCGCCCGAGACAAAAGTCGCCACCGTGCCGCCCAAACCCGCCGCGCCGCCGGAACCGCCGCCAAAGCCAGTCGCGATCCCGCCGCTGAAGCCCAGCCCGCCAAAGCCCAGCCCGCCAAAGCCCAGCCCGCCACAGCCCAGCCCGCCAAAACCCCGGGCGGAGCCTAATCCGCCGCACGAGGCCCCGCCGCACGAGGCCCCGCCGCGCGAGGCGGCGCCGGCGCCCGCGGCGCGCCAGCCGGAGCAGACGGCGAGCGTGGCGCCCTCGGTCGCATCGGTGGCGCCGACCGCCGCCGGCGACACCGGCAACGGCAACTATCTCGACTACCTCGTCACCCTGACCCGGCGTCACGCAGACATGCTGACGGCCGCCTTCCTCGCCGGGCGCCGCGGCGAGACGGTGCTGTCGGTCGTCGTCCTCGCCGACGGCACGATCGGCAGCATCGCGATCAAGCGCAGCTCGGGCTATCCCGACATCGACGCGCGGATCCAGCAGATGGTTGCCGCGGTCGGCCGCTTTCCGCCGCCGCCGGCGCGCTTCCAGGGCCCCGACCTCGCCCTCGATTTCAAGCTGATCTTCCCGGACGCGTTCCAGTAGGAGGGCGAGCCGCCGCCGGTCAGCCGGCGCCCAGCCAGTCGAGCGCGGCGCGCAGCCGCACGACCTCGCCGACGACGACGAGCGTCGGCGGCTCGATGCCGGCCGCAGCGGCGTCGCCCGCGGCCTCGGCCAGCGTCGACACCAGCACGCGCTGCCCGGCGGTCGTTGCCTTGCTGACGACCGCGACGGGTTCGTCCGGCCGCCTGCCGGCCGCGATCAGCCGCGCCGCGATGCGCCCGAAATGCGGCAGGCCCATGTAGAAGACGAGGACCGGCGAGCCTTTGGCGACCGCCTCCCAGTCGACGCCCTGCGGCACCCCGCCGCTGCGGTCGTGGCCGCTGAGAAGGGTGACGGCCGAGCCGTGATCGCGGTGGGTCAAGGGGATGCCGGCATAGGCGAGCCCGCCGATCCCGGCGGTGATCCCCGGCACGATGCGGAACGGCACGCGCGCCGCCGCCAGCGCCATCCCCTCTTCGGCGCCCCGGCCGAAGACGCAGGGGTCGCCGCCCTTGAGGCGCAGCACGCGGCGGCCGCCCCGCGCCAGCGCGATCAGCCGGGCCGAGATGTCGGGCTGGCTGGGCGACGGCCGGCCGCCGCGCTTGCCGGCATAGTCGAGCGTGGCGCCGGGCCGCGCCAGCGCCAGGATGCGCGGATCGACCAGCGCGTCGTAGACGACGTTGTCGGCTTGCTCCAGGGCATGGAGCGCCAACGCGGTCAGGAGGCCGGGGTCGCCCGGCCCGGCCCCGACCAGCCAGACGCTGCCTGGGCGGAACTCGGGCAATTGGAGACGCGCGCCGTCGATCATCCGGGCAACGTACACAAAGGCCGCGCCGCGGGGTAGGTCAGCACGGCGATTCAACCAGGGCGAAAGTTGCTCTAAGATCGCGCGATGGCAGGGGACGCACAGGCGCCGTTGCGCCGCGGCTGGACCACCGGCGCCTGCGCCGTGGCGGCGGCGCGCGCTGCCTTCAGCGCGCTCCTGACCGGCCGCTTCCCCGATCCCGTCACGATCCGCCTGCCGCGCGGCCAGGCCCCGCGATTCGCGCTGGCGCTGGCCGAGCGGCGGGACGGCGTCGCGCGCGCCGGCATCCTCAAGGACGCCGGCGACGACCCCGACGTGACGCATGGCGCGCTGATCGTCGCCGAGCTCGCCTGGGGGACGCCCGGCAGCGGCATCCGCTTCCGCGCCGGCGCCGGGGTCGGCACCGTGACGCGGCCCGGCCTGCCGCTCGCGGTCGGCGAGCCGGCGATCAACCCGGCGCCGCGCGCGATGATCGCAGCGGCGCTCGCCGATGTCGCCGAAGCGAACGGCGCGCCGCCGCCGGACCTCGTCGTGACGATCGCGATCCCGGGCGGCGAAGCGCTCGCCGAGCGGACGATGAACGCCCGCCTCGGCATTATCGGCGGCCTCTCGGTGCTCGGCACCACCGGGGTCGTCGTGCCGTATTCCTGCGCCTCGTGGATCCACGCGATCCACCGCGGCATCGACGTCGCGCGCGCCGCCGGGCTCGAGCATATCGCGGCGGCCACCGGCACGACCTCGGAACGCGCGGTGCAGCGTCTCTACTCGCTCTCTGACCAGGCGCTCATCGACATGGGCGACTTTGCCGGCGGCACCCTCAAATACCTGCGCCGCCACCCGGTGAGGCGGCTGACGGTGGCGGGCGGCTTCGCCAAGCTCGCCAAGCTGGCGCAGGGTAATCTCGACCTGCATTCGAGCCGCAGCCGGCTCGACGGCGACGCGCTCGCCGGCCTTCTCGCGGCGGTCGGCGGCGGCCCCGTCGCGGTTGCCGCGGCGCGGCGCGGGGAGAGCGCGGCGGCGGTCCTCGACAGTGCCGGCGAGCATCGCGCGGCGCTCGCCGCGGCGGTGGCGCGGCAGGCGCGCGAGGTGGCGCTGGCGACGCTCTCGGGCGACATTGGGGTCGAGGTCGCGGTGGTTGGCCGGGACGGCGATATTCTCGCCCGCAGCGGCGGAGCGGATTTTCCGGGCGCGGCGGCATGAGCGAAGGCCGCCTTTTGATCCTCGGCGGCACCGGCGAGGCGGCGGCGCTGGCGCAGGGCGCGCTCGCCCGGTTTGGCGACGCGATCCGGGTGACGACCGCGCTGGCCGGCCGCACCCGGCAGCCGGGGCCGCTCGCCGGCGAGGTGCGGATCGGCGGCTTCGGCGGCGCGGTGGGGCTTGCGGCCTACCTCGCCGAACACGCGATCGACCGCCTGATCGACGCGACCCACCCGTTCGCCGCGGAAATTTCGCGGGCGGCGCGCCTCGCCGCCGAGCAAACCCGGGTGCCGCGCCTCGTGCTGCGCCGCCCGCAATGGCGCCGCCATCCGCTCGACCGCTGGATCGAGGTCGACAACCTTGCCGCCGCCGCGCGGCTGGTCGGCCGCGTCGGCCGGCGCGCCTGGCTGACGGTCGGCGCCACCGGGCTCGAAGCGTTCGCGCCGGCCGAGGGCGTCAGTTTCGTGGTGCGCCTGATCGACCAGCCGCGCGCGCCATTGCCGCTGCCGCGGTGCGAGATCGTGCTCGGGCGCGGCCCGTTCGGCGTCGTCGAGGAGCGTCGGCTCATCGCGCGCCACGCGATCGACGTCCTGGTATGCAAGGCGAGCGGCGGCGCCGCCACCGAGGCGAAGCTCGTCGCGGCGCGCGAACTCGGCCTGCCGGTCGTCATGGTGCGGCGGCCGCCGGCCGAGCCGGGCCCGGCGGTCGAGACCGTCGCGGCGGCGCTCGACTGGCTCGCCGGGCTCGAGCGGCCGGCAGAGGCGCGGCGCCTGCCGTGAGCGCTCGCCTGCCGCGCCGCCTTGTCGCCGCCTGCCTCGGCCTCCTCGTGGCGGCGACCAGCGCCCGGGCCGATATCGGCCTCTTCGGCTCCTATTGGGACAATGTCGCCCGCATGGCGAGCGCCAACGATGCCCGGGCCGTGCAGCGGCTGGTCGGCGGCGGCCACGACGCCAACGAGGTCGACGAAGAGGGCCGCACCGGGCTCCTCATCGCGGCGCTCAACGGCAATCTGCAGATCGCGGCGATCCTGATCAAGGCGGGCGCCCATCTCGACGTCAAGGACAAGCTCGGTAACACGCCGCTCCACTACGCGGTCGAGCGCAGCCGCGTCGAGCTGGCGCAGCTGCTGCTCGATCTCGGCGCCGCGGTCGATCCGCAGAACCGCAACGGCATGACGCCCTTGATGCTCGCGGCGAGCCGCGGCAACGTCGCCCTGGTCCAGGCGCTGCTCGCCAAGGGAGCCAACCCGCGGGAAGCCGATTTCACCGGCCGCGACGCGATCAGCTGGGCCGCCGACAGCCACCGCCCGGCGGTGATCCAGGCATTAGAGCGCGCCGCCGCGAAACGCTGAAGGCCTTGCCCTCAGGCGGCGCCGTGATCCTTGAACCAGGCGAGCATCCGGGCCCAGCCGTCCCTGGCGTCGGCGGCGTTGTAGCTCGACCGGTAGTCGGCGTTGAAGCCGTGCGGCGAGTCCGGATAGATTTTGTTTTCGCAGGTCTTGCCGGCGGCTTGGCAGGCGGCGCGGCGCTTGTCGATGATTTCCGGCGTGATGCTCTTGTCCTGGCCGCCGTAGAGCGCGAGCACCGGGCATTTCAACTCGGCCGCGATTTCGGCCGGGTTTTGCGGGGTGAGCGCGGTGAGTTTGCGGTCCGGCCCATACCAGCTGACCGCCGCCTTGAGGGCGGGATTGTGCGCCGCATACATCCAGGTGACAAACCCGCCCCAGCAGAAGCCGGTAATGCCAAGCCGCGCGGTGTCGGCCTTGCCGCTCGCCTTGGCGTAGATGACGGCGGCGTCAAGGTCGCTCATCAACTCGGCGGTCGGTACGCCGGCCAAGAGCTTGCCGATCTGCGCCGGCTCCTTGAGGGCGGCGGCATTGCCCTGGCGGGCGAAGAGTTCGGGGGCGATCGCGTAATAGCCGAGCTTCGCGAAGCGCCGGCACAAATCCTTGACGTGCTCATGGACGCCGAAGGCCTCGTGCACCACCAGCACGGTCGGGAACGGCCCGCCCGCCTCCGGCATCGCGCGATAAGTGGGCATCTCGCCGTCGGCGGTCGGCACCTTGACTTCGCCCGCCAGCAGCCCTTGCGCGTCGGTGGTGATCGTCTCGGCCGAGACCGGCTGCATCGAGAGCGCAAAGCCGCTCGCCAGCGAGGTCATCACAAAGCCGCGCCGCGACCAGCTGCCGCGCGGCAACAAGCCCTGCGTTTCCAGTTCACGTTCGATCAGCGCCATCGCGTCCTCCCTTGAAGCCCTTTTCATTGGCTCAGGAGATGGGCGGCATTGCCGGACGGCCAAGCGCCCGGTCGCGCAAATGTGAAACCGGCTTCTAGCCGGCCTTGCGGGCGGCGGCGGTCGCGATGCGCCGCTTCAGCCGGCGGATTTCCGGCGACAGTTTGGCGTCCGCGGCGCCCTTGAGAAAGGCGTCGATCCCGCCGTTTTTCTCGATCGTGCGGATCGCCGTCGTGCTGAGGCGCAGCCGCACCGCGCCCAGCGTGTCCGACAACAGCGAGATGCGCTGCAGGTTGGGCAGGAAGCGCCGCTTCGTCTTGATGTTGGAATGGCTGACATTGTGGCCGACCTGGACACCCTTGCCGGTGACGGGGCATTTGCGGGCCATGCGGCACCTCGTTTCAGCGACAGCGATAATAAATGGGGCCGCGGTTTCTAGGCCGCCAGAGGGCCGCGGTCAAGCGCGGCGCAAGCTGCTGTCGCGCGAGCCGCCGATCGATTACTATCGCATGAGGCGAGAGGCGGCGCGATGGCTGATCTGGCGGTTGCGGGCGAGGGGATCGGCGCGCCGCCGCGCCGCCCGCCGCGTCCGCTCGCCGCCCTCGGCGCGGCCCTGGCCGCCGAGGGCGAGCGCCGGGTGCTGTGGCTGGTGGTGTTCCTCGCGACCGGCATCGCGCTCTATTTCACCCTGACGGTCGAGCCGCCGGCCGGAGTGGGTGTTGCCGCGATGCTGGCGGCCGCCGCGGCGGCGGTCGCGTTGCGGCGCCGGCCGTCATTGCGTGACAGCGCCATCGCGCTGGCCTTTGTCGCGGCCGGGTTTGCGGTGATGCAGCAGGCGCGCTGGGAGCGCGGCACCGCGATGCTGGAGCGCCGGCTCGGCCCGCTCGCGCTGAGCGGCCGGGTCATCGACATCGATGCGCTCGATCGCGGCTGGCGGGTCGTCGTCGCGCCTGACCCGCTGCCCGGGCTTGGCGCCGACGAACAGCCGCGCCGCCTGCGCATCCACATCGCCGCGAGCAGCGACCCGCTGCAGCCGGGCGACCGGGTCACGATGAAGGCCAAGCTCTTTCCGGTGCCGGGCCAGGTGTTGCCGGGCGGCCGCGATCTGCAGCGCGAGCTCTATTTCGCCGGCATCGGCGGGGTCGGCTACAGCTATGGCGCGGCCCACCTGCTCGCCGAGCCGGCCGGAGGCGATGCGCTCGCCGCCGCCGGCGGGGGCTGGCGCGAGTGGCTGCTGCGGCTGCGCGCCGAGATGACCCGCCGCATCAACGCGGCCTTGCCGGGCTCGACCGGCGGCGTCGCTTCAGCCGTCATCACCGGCAAGCGCGGCACGATGGCGGAGGAAGTCAAGCAGGCGTTTCGCGATTCCGGCCTGTCGCACCTCTTGGCGATCGCCGGGCTGCATCTCGGCCTCGTCGGCGGCTTTGTGTTTTTTGCGGTGCGCGGCGGGCTGGCGCTGATCCCGGCGGTGACGCTGCGCTACCCGATCAAGAAGATCGCGGCCGGCGTCACCCTTGTCGTCCTCTTCTGCTATTTGATGATCTCGGGCGCAGCGATCCCGACCGAGCGCGCCTTTGTGATGAACGGCATCGTCTTCGCCGCGATCGTGATCGACCGGCTGCGCCTGTCGATGCGGATTTGCGCGATCGCCGCGCTGGTCGTCTTGCTGTTGCAGCCCGAGAGCCTGGTCGGCGTCAGCTTCCAGATGTCGTTCGGCGCGGTGGTGGCGCTGATCGCGGTCTACGAGACTTGGGGCGAGCGGCTCGGCCGCTTCTTCCGCAGCCGCTCGTTCGGCGGCAAGCTCCTCTCTTATTGCGGCGCGGTGGCGCTGACCACGCTGATCGTGACGCTCGGCACCGAGCCCTTCGCGATCTATCACTTCCATCACGTCGTGCTCTATTCGCCGCTCGCCAACGTGGTCGCCGTGCCGATCTCGGCGATGTGGACATTGCCGTGGGGCGTCGTCGCCTGCCTCTTGATGCCGTTCGGCCTCGAAAAGCTGGCGCTGGTGCCGATGGGCTGGGGCATCGATTTGACGATCGCGGTGGCGCGCTGGGTCGCCGCGCTGCCCGGCGACGTCTGGTCGGTGCCGCGCCTGCCGACCGCCGGCGCGGTGCTGGTGGCGCTCGGCGGCTGTTGGCTGTGCCTGTGGCAGGGCGGCTGGCGGTGGTGGGGCACGATCGGCATCGCGGCCGGCATGGCGACGCTGCTGCTGACCCGCCCGCCCGACATCATTCTCGGCGATTTCGGCCACTTCCTCGCGGTCCGCTCCCCGGACGGCGGCTACTTTGTCGCCGCCGGCGCCGAGCGGCTGACCCGCTCGCTCCTGACCGGTGAAACCGGCGCGGCGCTGTCGGAGTGGCCCAAAGGCGCCGCCGGCCCGCTCGATTGTGCGGAGGCCGGGCGATGCACCTATGCGGCGGCGGGCCAACGGGTGGCGCTGGTGACGGCGGAAGCCGGGCTGCCGGTGCCGTGCCAGACCGTCGACGCGATCGTCGCGCAGATCCCGGCGGGGTTCGCCTGCCGCGGCCGCATCCCGGTCGAGGACCGCATCGACAGCTGGCGGCAGGGCGCGATCGCGCTGTGGCTCGAACCCGGGCGCGTTACCGTCGAGGCCGCCAACGCCAGCCGCGGCGACCGGCCCTGGGTGCCGCACCCGGTCTCGGCCCGCGAGCGCGCCGCCCGCGCGGCGGCCGCGCCTTAAATTTCGAGCGGGAAGCCCTCGGAGATCAGGCAGTGTTCGAGGATGTAGCGGCCGCGGTCGGGCAGGCGGCGGTCGCGGGCGAAGCGCTCGAGGGCCGGCGCGATGCCTTCGGGCCGGCGCTCGCCGCCGGTTGGCAGGTATTGGATGAGGTTGTCGCGAAAGCCGTGCCGCGTCACGTAATAGGGGGCGAGCCCCTGCGCCGCGGCGACCGCGCTCAGCGCCTCCGCCATCGGCTTCACCTCGCGGTTGGTCGCGAAATCGGCCCAGTTGACCGCGAGGCAGCCGCCCGGCGCCAGCGCTGCGAGGCAGCGCGTCCAGAATGCCGCGTCGAACTTCGCCGGCCCCTTGGCGTCGTAAAGATCGACCAGGACCGCGTCGAACAGCTGCCGGTTGCCGGCGAGAAAGCGCTCGGCGGTCTCGATCACCACCGGCTGGCTGAGATAAAACCAGCGCCGCGCGAGCGCCGCGACCGCTTCGTCGGCATCGACCAGGATGGGCGCGCATTCCGGCACATAGGCGCGCATGAAGCGCCACATCGCG
>DATGFP010000063.1:0-13290 GCA_035309005.1 Allostellaceae bacterium
ATCGACGCCCATTTCTCGCGCGCGCCCTATGCCGATACCGAGCTCGGCGACAAGGCGATCCACCGGGTCATGGATTCGTTCGACATCGCCGGTCCACACACAGCCGCCTTATTGGTTGCGACGACCGGGTTTCGCGCCGCCAATTCGGAATTGTGCAAGGCGATCCTCTCCGCCTTGCAGGCGGCCGACGATTTGATCGCGAAGAGCCCGGGCGCGGCGGCCGAGATGTTCGCCGCTGCGGTCAAGGACCGGGACCTTTCGCTCGAGGACCTCAGCGACATGATCGGCGACCCCGATCTTGCCTATCGCGCCCCGCCGGCCGGCGTCACCCGGCTTGCCCAATTCATGTATCGGATCGGCCGGCTGAAGCGCGAGCCGAGTTCCTGGCAGGATGTGTTCCTGCCCGAATCGCGCGACCTCGCCGGCGATTGACGCCGGCTGCTGAAAACGGCGGCGGCGATGCGGATCGCGCCCTATGACCTGGCCGGCTTTGCCGGCGCGGCAATAGCGGTCATCGCCTATTTTGCCAACCAGCAGCGCTGGCTGCGCTCGGACGATTGGCGATACCCGGCGGCCAATCTGGCGGCCGCGCTATTGATCTTTCTGTCGCTGTGCTTCGAGTGGAATTTTCCCTCGGTTGTCATCGAGGTCTTCTGGGCGCTGATCAGCTTTTGGGGCCTCGTCAAGTCGCTCGCCGAACGTCGGCCCCACTGACTGTTCAGGGCGTGCCGCCGCTGCGCGGCGATAGGCGGGTGACGTGGCCCATCTTACGGCCGGGCTGAACCTTGTGTTTGCCGTAGAGGTGGAGCTTCGCATGCGGGTCGTCGAGCGCCGCCCGCCATTGCTCCACGTCGCGGCCGATCAGGTTGGTCATCACCGCATCCGCGTGACGCTCGGTCGAGCCGAGCGGCAACCCGCAGATCGCCCGCACCAGCTGCTCGAACTGGCTGGTGAGGCAGGCGTCGATCGTCCAGTGCCCGGAATTGTGCGGCCGCGGCGCCAATTCGTTGACGAGGATCGCCTCCGACTGGGTCACGAACATCTCGACCGCGAGCACGCCGACGAGCTCGAGCCGCTCGGCGATGTGGCGCGCGATCGCCGTCGCCGCCGCCGCCACCTCGGGCGCCAGCCGGGCCGGTGCGCTCGTCCGGTGCAGGATGTGGTTGACGTGGCGGTTCTCGACCGGCGGGTAGGCGGCGATTTCGCCGTCGCCGCCACGGGCGAGGATGACCGAGACCTCGCAGCGGAAATCGACAAAGCTTTCGAGGATGCCGACCGTGGCGCCCATGCGGCGCCAGGCGTCGGCCGGGTCGCTATCGGCCGCCAGCAGCACCTGGCCCTTGCCGTCGTAGCCGAGCCGCACGGTTTTGAGAACCGCCGGACAGCCAACCTCGCGCATCGCCTCGGCCAGGGCGTCCGGGCTCGCGACCTCGCGGTATTCCGCCGTCGCGACCCCGATCGAACGCAGGAAATTCTTTTCGCGCAGGCGGTCCTGGGCGATCTCGACGATCTCCGGGCGCGGCAGCAGCGGCCGCTTCGCCGCGACCCGGCGCATCGCGGCGGCCGGTACGTTCTCGAATTCGCAGGTCGCGACATCGACCGCCGCGGCAAACCGCGCCACCGCCGCGGCATCGGCAAAGGCGGCGACCGTCGCCGCGGCCGACACCTGCGCCGCCGGCGCGTCGGGCTCGTTGGCGAAAACATGCGTGCGGTAGCCGAGGCGAGCCGCCGCCATCGCGGTCATCCGGCCAAGCTGGCCGCCGCCCAGGATGCCGATCGTGCTGCCGGGCGGCAGCATCGGCAACGGCCGGAGCGCAGGCATCAGCGCTGGCCGGCGGCGTCTGAGGGGCGCTCCGCGACGGCGTCGGTCTGGGCCTGCCGCCAGCGCACCACCGCGGCGGCGACGGCGGCGTCCGAGAGGCCGAGGATCGCGGCGGCGAAGAGCGCCGCGTTGGTGGCGCCCGCCTGGCCGATCGCAAAGGTCGCGACCGGCACGCCGGCCGGCATCTGGACGATCGACAGGAGGCTGTCCAAACCCTTCAGCGCGCGGCTCTCGACCGGGACGCCGAGCACCGGCAGCGGGGTCAGCGCCGCGACCATCCCCGGCAAATGCGCGGCGCCGCCGGCTCCGGCGATGATTGCCTTCAGGCCGCGGGCCTGCGCGCCCTTGGCGTAGGCGTAGAGGCGCTCGGGCGTGCGATGGGCCGAGACGATGCGGGTCTCGTAGGGGATGGCGAGCCGGTCGAGGGCATGCGCGGCGTGCTGCAGCGTCTCCCAATCGGACTGGCTGCCCATGATGATGCCGATCGCCGAGGCCGCCTCGCTCATATCGCCCTTCCGGTTCGCCCAGCCGCCGGGCGATTATAGGTGCGCCGCCCGCTCCCACAAGCCGGCGAGGCGTCGCCGTCGGCGCCGGCGAATTTGCCTCGAATGCGCGGCAAATTTGTTTCGGAAATCGCTTAACCCTGGTTATATGAAGATAATCGGACAGCGACCGCGCGGCTCTGCGCGCCCGGCCCATTCGAGGAAAAGCTGACCTTGTCGGCGCGTCTTGCAAAACCTGCCCAGGCGGAATTTAGCCATCGCAGCCGGCCACCGCAGGCCTGTGCCGGCGCCGCGGCAGTCCTCGGCATCTGTGGCATCGACGAAGCAACGCTGACGCCGGAGCTGCGCGCGGTGGTCGCCCGGCTGGCGGCCGAGCGCGACCGGCTGCACGATGAACTCGCCAAGGCCCGCGGCAAGATCGCCGCGCTCGAACGCCTGGCCGACGAGGACGCGCTGACCCCATTGGCGAATCGGCGCGCCTTTGTGCGCGCGCTCGGCCGCACGATCGCCTTCAGCCACCGCTACGGCGTGCCGGCCAGCTTGGTCTATTTCGACGTCAACAACATGAAGCAGATCAACGACGAGCACGGCCACGCGGCGGGCGACGCGGCGTTGCGCCATGTCGCGACGGTGCTGCGCGACAATATCCGGGCGAGCGATGTCGCGGGGCGGCTCGGCGGCGACGAATTCGGCGTCATCCTGGCGCACAGCGACGCGGCGCAGGCACACGGCAAGGCCGCCGCGCTGGCCGAGGCGATCGCCCGGACGCCGCTGCGCTGGGGCAAGGACAGCGTTCGGGTCTCGGCCGCCTATGGTGTCCATGCGTTTTCGGGGACCGACAAGCCGCAGCAGGCGATCGAGGCCGCCGATCGCGCGATGTATGCCCAGAAGCGCACCCTGGCGCGCGCCCCCGCCTAGCTGGCGACACCTCGCGCGGCGCTTCAGGCGATGATGTCGGGCAACAGCTCGCTCTCGATTTTCGAGATCTGGTCTTTCAAGAGCAGCTTGCGCTTCTTCAGGCGCTGCAGCTGAAGCTGGTCGAACGGTCCGCGCTCGACGACGCGCGCGATCACGTCGTCGAGGTCGCGGTGCTCGGTCTTGAGCGCGGCGAGCTTGGCCTTCAGGGCTTCGACGTCGAGATCCATCGGTGCGGTGCGCCGTTGGCGCCGGTGATGCGGCCCCCTCCGGGGCGGCTGCGGCTTACCGCCCCATATAGCACGAATCGCGGCGGTTTCATCGGGCGGCGGGAATGCAGCAGCAAAACGGCAACAGCGGCGCGGCGGCGGCCGCGTTCTGGCGCTTCTCGCTGGCGCTTTATGCCCGCCCGGGGGTCGCCGAAGCGCTGATCGCGCTGCAGGATCGCGCCGGCCGCAACGTCAATCTGATACTGCTCGCGCTCTGGCTCGGGACGCGGGGGAAGGCGCTCGATTCGGCGATTCTCGCCGGCGCCGCGGCGGCAATCGCCCCGCTGGAGGCCGGCATCATCCTGCCGCTGCGGCGGCTGCGCCGGCAGCTGAAAGGCGCTCGCGACGGCGATATCGAGGCATTGCGCCGGCGCGTCGCGGGCCTCGAAATCGCCGCCGAGCGCGCGGCGCAGCGCCGCCTCGTCGCGATCCTCGGCAGCGAGGCGGCAGGCCCTTCGCAAGCCGACCCGTTGGCCGCGGCCATGGCCAATCTCGCGCGGTACCTGGGCGAGGCTGCCGGCGCGGCCGAGGCCGGCGTGCTCAGCCGCGCCCTCGCCGGGCTGATGCGGCACGGCTGACCGCGCGACGGCCGCGGCGTTGACGGCGCCCTGCCGCAGCGCGAGAGTTGCGGCGGGTTCCGGAACAAGGGGAGCGGTTATGGCCTCAGATGGGCGCGACGCGGCGGCCGCCGGCGCCAACCAATACCGCATACCGGCGACGATGCAGGCCTGGGTCTTGGGCGGCCCGGAAGAGCTCGCGCTGGTCGAGAAGCCGGTGCCGCAGCCGGGCGCCGCCGAGGTCCTGGTGCGGGTCGATGCGATCGCGGTGTGCGCCACCGACATCGAGATCATCCGCCACGGCGTGCCGGCGATGATCGACGGCGGGTTGCCGTTCAACAAAGGCTTTACGCCCGGGCACGAGTACATGGGGACGGTGGTGCAGCTCGGCCCCGGGGTCGACGAGTTCGACATCGGCGACCGCATCACGGTCGAGGTCCACGCCGGGTGCGGCCGCTGCCAGCGCTGCCGCGAGGGCATGTATACCTCGTGTCTCAATTATGGCCATCGCGACAAGGGCCACCGCGCCAA
Source organism: Allostellaceae bacterium (assembly GCA_035309005.1). GTDB lineage: Bacteria > Pseudomonadota > Alphaproteobacteria > ATCC43930 > CGMCC-115725 > DATARH01. The sequence continues at coordinate 4,598 of DATGFP010000063.1, forward strand.
CGGGTTCTCGACCGACGGCGGCTTCGCCGAGTACGCGGTCAACCACATCAATACGATGGTCCACATCCCCGACGACATGAGCGACGCCGAGGCGACGCTGGTCGTCACCGCCGGCACAGCGATGTACGGCCTCGACGTGATGGGCGGGATCATCGCCGGCGAAGGGGTCGTGGTGATCGGCCCGGGACCGATCGGCCTGATGGGGGTGGCGGTCGCCAAGGCATTGGGCGCCCAGCCGGTGATCCTGACCGGGACGCGAGACCGCCGCCTCGAGATGGGCCGGCTGCTTGGCGCCGACGCGGTGGTCAACGCGACGCGCGAGGACGCGGTCGCCGCGGTCGGGCGCATCACCGGCGGCAAGGGCGTGCAATACGTCCTCGAATGCTCGGGCGCCGCGGGCGCGCTCGACCAAGCGGCGCGCATGGTCAACCGTGGCGGCCGCATCTGCCTCGCCGCCTTTCCGGCCGAGCCGGTCCCGGTCGACCTCGCCTATCTCGTGCGCAACAACATTTATGTCTTCGGCATCCGCGGCGAGGGCAAAAGCGCGACCCACCGCGCCGCCGCGCTGATGGCGCAGAAGCGGTTCGACGCCCGACTGATCCACACCCACAGCTTCCCGCTCGCCGAGGTGCCGACCGCGATCCGCTACGCCCGCGAGCGCATCGACGACGCGATCAAGGTCGTCGTGCAGATCCGCGAGGCTTGAGGCGCGCGCGCGGCGCGGCACCCTCGGGGGGCTCGCCCCAGCGCCGCACGGTGCCGGAATCGAGGCCGAACAGGTCGAGGATGCGCCCCAGCGTCTGGTCAATCATCTGTTCGAGGTTCTGCGGCTTCGCATAGAAGGCCGGCACCGGCGGCGCGATCACCGCGCCGATTTCGGAGAGCGTAACCATCGTCCGCAGGTGGCCGGTGTGGAGCGGCGTCTCGCGCACCATGAGCACGAGAGGGCGGCGCTCCTTCAGCGTGACGTCGGCGGCCCGCGTCAGGAGGGTCGTCGTCGCGCCGGTGGCGATCTCGGCCATGCTGCGAACCGAGCACGGCGCGACGATCATGCCGATGGTCGGGAAGGAACCCGACGAAATCGGCGCCGCGAGATCGCCGGCGGCGTGCACGACATCGGCGCGGGCGCGCAGATCGGCCGGCTTCAGACCGGTTTCGAGCGCCAGCGTCACTTCGGCCGAGCGGCTCATCACTAGGTGCGTCTCGACCGGCAGCGGCCGCAGCAATTCGAGGAGGCGCGCGCCATAGATCGCCCCGGAGGCGCCGCTGATCCCGACGACGAGGCGCGGCGGGCGCGAATTCTGCGGCATGTGGCTCCCCTCTCCCGACACGGTGCCGGCGCTGCAAACCGGCATCGGGCGTCCCATCTCGATGACGCCGATGCACACCCTGGCCGGCCGGCCCATCCGGCGTTACCATCGGAAGCTGTCACCGTCTACGAGGAGGACACGGCATGTCGGTGCAAGAGCACATCGAGGCGCTCCGCGAAAAACACGCTTCCCTCGATCGCGCCATCGATGAGGAAACCCATCGCCCGTTTCCCAACCACGATGCGATCAGCGATCTGAAACGCCAAAAATTGCGCATCAAGGACGAGATCTTCCAACTGGAGAAACAATAGGCGCGTCACCCGCGGCTGCCGCCGAAAAAAGCCGGAGAGGCAATGCCTCCCCGGCTTTTTTGTTCGCTGCCCGCCCCGGCACATTGCGTCGGCGGCGCCGGGCCTCAGCCCTTGGCCTTCGCGCGCTCCCGCAGCACGAATTTCTGGATCTTCCCGGTCGAGGTTTTCGGCAGCGGGCCGAAGACGATGTGGCGCGGCGCCTTGAAATGCGCCAGATGCTGGCGGCAGAAGGCGATGATCTCGGCGGCTTCGGCGGCGGCGCCGTCTTTCAGGGTCACGAAGGCGCACGGGGTCTCGCCCCATTGCGGGTCGGGTCGGGCGACGACCGCGGCTTCCATGACCGCCGGGTGGCGGTAGAGGACATCCTCGACCTCGATCGTCGAAATGTTTTCGCCGCCCGAGATAATGATGTCCTTCGAGCGGTCCTTCACCTCGATGTAGCCGTCGGGGTGGGCGACCGCGAGGTCGCCGGTGTGGAACCAGCCGCCGGCGAAGGCTTCCTCGGTCGCCTGCGGGTTCTTCAGGTAGCCCTTCATGACGATGTTGCCGCGCATGAAGACTTCACCCAGCGTCGCGCCGTCGCTCGGCACCGGGGCGAGCGTCTCGGGGTCGGCGACCATCAGCCCGTCGAGCACCGGATATTGCACGCCCTGGCGCGATTTGAGGCGGGCGCGCCGGTCGGCCGGCAGCGCGTCCCATTCGTCGTGCCAGGCGCAGATTGTCGAGGGGCCATAGACCTCGGTCAGCCCGTACACGTGGGCGATGCGGAAGCCGAGCGCCTCCATGCCGCCGATCACCGCCGCCGGCGGCGCGGCGCCGGCGGTCATCATGTCGACCGGCCGCGGCAGAGGCTCGTTGCGGGCGTTGAGCAGCAGGTTCATCACGACCGGCGCGCCGCACAGATGCGTCACGCCCAAGCGCTCGATCGCGTCGTAGACCGCCGCCGCCTCGACCCGGCGCAGACACAAATGGGTCCCGGCCAGCGCCGTCACCGACCAGATGAAGCACCAGCCGTTGCAATGAAACATCGGCAAGGTCCACAGGTAGACCGGGTGCTGCCGCATGCCCCAGACGAGGATGTTGCCGAGCGTCTCCAGATAGACGCCGCGGTGGGAGTAGACGACGCCCTTCGGGTTGCCGGTAGTGCCCGAGGTATAGTTGAGCGCGATCGCGTCCCACTCGTCCTGTGGCGTCAGACCGGCGAAATTGGGGTCCCCGGCGGCGATGAAGGCCTCGTAGTCGAGCGCCCCAAGCCGCTGGCCGCCAGGCCCTTCGGGGTCGGCGATGTCGATCACCAGCGGTTTCTCGTCGAGGAGCGCCAGGGCGCGGCTTATGGTGGGGGAGAACTCGGTGTCGGTGATGAGGATTTTGGCGCCGCCGTGCCGCAGGATGAAGGCGATCGTCTCGGCGTCGAGGCGGATATTGAGCATGTTCAACACGGCGCCGGCCATCGGCACGCCGAAATGCGCCTCGAAGGCTTCGGGGATATTGGGCGCCATGACCGCCACCGTGTCGCCGGCGCGCACGCCATGCGCCGCCAGCGCCGAAGCGAGGCGGCGGCAGCGCTCGAGGCTTTGCCGCCAGCTGTAGCGCCGCTCGCCGTGGATGATCGCGGTGCGCTCGGGATAGACCGCAGCGGTGCGTACGAGGAAGCCGGTCGGCGACAAGGCCACAAAATTCGCCGCGTTCTTGCCGAGGCCGATTTCGTAGGGGTTGCCCTCCGGGGACGTCATCGTGATTGCCTCTCAGGAACGGCCTTGCGGGAAGCGCGCGGCATCCGGCGGCATGAGGCGGCCGTACCAGCCGCGGCCGCGTCACACCTTCTGCACCAGGGCCGGATATTGCGCCACCAGCGGGTCGGCCGTCAGCAGCGTGATGCCCTCGATCACGCTTTGCGCGACCAGCATGCGGTCGAAGGGATCGCTGTGCAGCGGCGGCAAGCCGGCGATCGCGACCGCATGCTCTCCGGTAATCGCCAACTCCTGATAGAGGTTGTCGAGCAGCCCGCGCCGCAACATGTGTGGATCAACCTGGAAGTCGTCGCGTCCGCGGCCATGCTTGATTGCCACCTCCCAAATGCTGGCGGTGCTGAACCACAACTCGTTATCGGCATTGCCAATCAGCTGCCGTGCCGGTGGCGAGAGCCTTCTCGACTGGCTGATTGTCCATAACAGCAGGTGTGTATCGAGCAGCAGCCTCATTTCTGCCCGTAGAACTCGATTTCGATCTCGTCGCGGAACATGGTATCGAAATCGTCGGGTACCTTGATTTTTCCGGCGAGGAAATCAAACCGTTGCGGGGCACGGGCGGTCGGGGCGTCGAGCGGCACCACCTTGACCAGCGGCTTGCCCGCCTTGGCGATGATGAAGGGCTCGCCGTTGGCGGCGCGCGCGACGAGCCGCGACAGATGCGTCTTGGCCTCGTGGATGTTGACGGTTCGCATGGCTCGCATTTTCGACTAGACTAATCAAACTTAGTCGGGTTGTAGCCCTCGCACAAGAGGGTTGGATTTGCCTCGCTCGGCACGATCAAGGGAGGACGCCATGACCAGCTATGCTGAGACCTATCGCCGTTCGCTGGCCGAGCCTGAGGCGTTCTGGGCCGAGGCGGCCGCGGCGATCGACTGGGAGAAACGCTGGGACAAGGTGCTCGATAGCAGTCGCCCGCCGTTCTATCGCTGGTTCGCGGGCGGGCGGCTCAATACCTGCTGGAACGCGCTCGACCGGCATGTCGCTTCCGGGCGCGGCGAGCGGGTGGCGCTGATTTGGGACAGCCCGGTCACCGGCCAGATCCGGCATTTCACCTACCGCGAGCTGCGCGATCGCACCGCGCGCGTCGCCGGCATGCTGGCGACGCTCGGCGTCACGGCCGGCGACCGCGTCCTGATCTACATGCCGATGGTGCCGGAGGCGGCCATCGGCATGCTGGCGTGCGCCCGGATCGGCGCGGTTCATTCGGTGGTGTTCGGCGGCTTCGCGCCGCACGAGCTGGCAACCCGCATCGATGACGCGCGGCCGCGCGTCGTTCTGACGGCCTCCTGCGGCATCGAGACGGCGCGGGTCATTCCCTATAAGCCGCTGCTCGACGCGGCGATCGAGGAGGCGCGCGTAAAGCCCGAAGCCTGCGTCGTGCTGCAGCGGCCGATGTGCCATGCCGAGCTGGTCGCCGGCCGCGACCACGATTGGCAGGAGCTGGAGGCGGCGGCGCGGCCGGCCGATTGCGTTTTCGTGGCGGCGACCAACCCGCTCTACATTCTCTATACCTCGGGCACCACCGGCGTCCCCAAAGGCGTCGTGCGCGACAATGGCGGGCACGCCGTGGCGCTGCATTGGTCGATGCGCAACATCTACGGCGTCCAGCCCGACGAAGTCTTCTGGACCGCCTCCGATGTCGGCTGGGCGGTCGGCCACTCCTATACGGTCTATGGTCCACTGATCTACGGCTGCACCTCGGTCATGTACGAGGGGAAACCGGTCGGCACCCCCGATGCCGGCGCCTTCTGGCGGGTCATCGCGCAGCACGATGTGCGCGTCTTCTTCACCGCGCCGACCGCGTTTCGCGCGGTCCGCCAGCAGGACCCCGAGGGCGCCCTCATTCGGAATTACCACCTCGGCCGCTTCCGCGCCCTCTTTCTCGCCGGCGAGCGGGCCGACCCGCCGACAATCCAATGGGCCGAGCACCATTTGAAAGTGCCGGTCATCGACCATTGGTGGCAGACCGAGACCGGCTGGCCGATCGGCGCCAACTGCCTCGGCATCGAGCGGCTGCCGGTCAAGTACGGCTCGTGCAGCCGCGCCGTGCCGGGCTGGGACGTGCGCGTCCTGGAGGCCGACGCGGTCGGCGAGGCCAACGAGGTGAAACCCGGCGAGATCGGCGCCATCGCGGTCAAATTGCCGCTGCCGCCGGGCGCCTTGCCGACGCTCTGGCAGCAGGACGAGCGTTTCATTGAATCCTACCTCAGCGCCTTTCCCGGCTATTACCAGACCGCCGATGCCGGCCTGATCGATGCCGACGGTTATATCCACGTGATGACGCGGACCGACGACATCATCAACGTCGCCGCCCATCGGCTCTCGACCGGGGAGATTGAGGAGGTCGTCGCGGCCCACCCCGACGTCGCCGAATGCGCGGTGATGGGCGTCGCGGATGCGCTGAAGGGCCAGGTGCCGCTCGGGCTCGTCGTGCTGAAGGCGGGCGCCAATCGCGCGCCGGCCGATATCGAGCGCGAGGTTGCGGCGCTGGTGCGCCAGCGGGTCGGCGCGATCGCCAGCCTGAAGACCGTGCTGGTCGTCGAGCGCCTGCCCAAGACCCGGTCGGGGAAGATCCTGCGCGGCACGATGCGCGCGATCGCCGACGGGGCGGACTACCGCGTGCCGGCAACGATCGACGACCCGGCGATCCTCCCGGAAATCGGCGAGGCGCTGGCGAAAGCCGGATACCCGCAGAAATGAGGTCAGCCCGCGCCGAGTAGCGCGGTGCGGAAGCGGGTGCGGCAGGAGGCGGGGTCGAGGTCGCGCTTGTAGGGCGGCGGGTCGTCGGGCTTGACCTTGAGGACCACGAAGGCGGTGCCGTTGCCTTCGCGCAACAGGCGCGCGCCGGCGGCGAGATCGGCGTCGGCCGCGACGGTGCGGGTGCGCTTGAGGCCGGCGCCGGCGGCCACCCGTTCGAGGTCGACCCCAAGGCTGGTGTGGCTCTTCTGGTAGCCGGTCTCGCCGTAATGCCCGTTGTCGACGACGAGGATCGCGAGGTTGGCCGGGTTCAACACCGCGATCGTCGCCAGCGCGCCCAAATTCATCAACAATTCGCCGTCGCCGGTCGCCACCAGGACGCGCTTATCGGGCCGCGCCAACGCGAGCCCGAGGCCGATCATCGCGGCGCCGCCCATCGCGCCCGCCATCGTATAGATGTGCGCTCCATCATGGGTCAGCGCGGCGATGTCGCGCGCGGTCCCGGCCAGCCCGGTGACAAAGAGGAAATCCTCGTGCCGCCCGATCAACGCCGGCACGGCGTCGCGGCGGTCGAGCACGAAGCCGGCGGCGATTGCCGCCGCCATGTCGACGCCTTGCGGGTAATCCGCCATCGCTCCCCTCCTTAAAACGCCTTGGCGCCGAGCAGTTTCTGGGTCAGCAGCACGGCGACCGCGCGGCCACCCTGGAAGACCATCGTGCAGGCCGCGGCGGCGGTCGGGACGACTTCCTCGGGGCGCTCGATGCGCAGGCAGATGACCCCCATCGCCTCAAGCACCGGCTCGACCGCCTGGCCCATCGGGTATTGCCACGGGTTTCCCTCACCGAAATCGCCACGCATGCTGACAATCGTCAGGAACGGGAAATGCCCGCCCTTGACCAGAGACAGCATGTTGACGCAGTTGCCGGTGCCGCTCGACTGCATCAGCAGCACCCCGCGCGCCCCGCCGAGATCGGCGCCGGCGAGCAATGCCACCCCCTCCTCCTCGGTGGTCAGCGCGACCGATTGCGCGCCGCGGTCGGCGAGCGAGCGGTCGATCAGGATGCGGTGCCCGGCGTCGGGCACATAGGCGAATTGGGTGACGCCGTTGCGGCGCAACAGGTCGTAGAGCTGGTCCTGCCAGCGCGGCGCGCCGCCCTCATTGTCTGCCATCTCGCCCTTCTCCGTCGGCGCGTCCAAGGCGACAACCCTGGCAACGCGCGGCTCCGCGCGCAACCCCGCAATGCCGCGACGATTTCGCGAAGGCATGGGATTCCGTCGCCCAGCCGGTGTAGGCTCCGGCCGCCTGGGAGGTCCGGGCGTTGAAAGGATCGGGGAGAGAGGGATGCCTGTGAGCGGGGATCAAATCGTTTTTACCGACTGCGAGTTCACCGCCGGCGTCAGCGCCGGCGCCAGCGCTTCTTCGGGTGGCGGCTCGGGGCGGGCGCATGCGCACGCGCATCGCCGCTGGGAAGTCGTCATCGCCGGCAAGCGGGCGAAGACCGTCGACGTGCACGCCCATTGCATCGTTCCGGACGCGGCGAAGGTGATCAATCACCCGCTCGAGGCGCCGGCCCTCCTGTGGTCCAATCTCGGCGACCGGCTGGCCGAGATGGACCGCTCGGGCGTCGATGTCCAGGCGCTGAGCATCAACCCCTACTGGTATCGCGCCGAGCGCGATGCCGCCGCCGAGCTGATCCGCATCAACAACGAGGCATTGGCGCAATTCTGCGCCGGCAACCCGGACCGTTTCGTCGCCTTCGCGACGGCCTCGATCCAATTCCCGGATCTCGCCGCCCAGCAGATCGAGCACGCGGTAAAAAACCTCGGCCTGCGCGGCGTCGGCGTCGGCGGCTCGTGCGCCGGCGAGGACCTCGCCAACCCTAAATTCCACCCGTTCTGGGCGAAGTGCGAGGAACTGGGCGTGCTCGTCTTCATGCATCCGCTCGGCACGCGCGAATTGGAGCCCTCGGGCCGGCTTTCCGGCAACGGCCTCCTGACCAACACGATCGGCAACCCGCTCGAAACCACGATCGCGCTGTCGCACCTCATATTCGAGGGGACGCTCGACCGCTTCCCGGGCCTCAAGATCTGCGGCGCGCATGGCGGCGGCTTTCTGCCGTCCTATGCCAACCGCTCGGACGCGGTGCTAAAGGTGTTCCCGAACCGGGTCGGCACGCCGCCCAAGAAGAAGCCGACCGAATACCTGAGGAACGGCCAGATTCTTGCCGACACGATCATGTTTACGGGCGAGGCGGTGCGCCATTTGATCCACGAGATGGGGGTCGACAACGTCGTCCTCGGCACCGATTACCCGTTCCCGTGGAACACCGATCCGGTCGACCACATCCTCTCGATCCCCGACATCACCGACGCCGACAAGATCAAGATCCTCGGCTCCACCGCCGCAAAGCTGCTCGGGATCGAGGAGTAGCCCCCTCCGGCTCCCCCGGATCAAGTCCGGGGTCGCCACCTCCCCCGCTTCGCGGGACCTTTGCATAAGGGTTTCACCGGGTAGAAGAGGCCTGTCGGGGTCGGTGTTTGGGCAACAGGAGGCTGTCGGATTGCGATTTGGGGGTGATCGGGACGGAGTTTTCTGCTCAGGCAGGGCGCAAGCGGTCGGTAG
>DATGFP010000064.1:0-2830 GCA_035309005.1 Allostellaceae bacterium
GTATCCCGCCGGTGAGCACCGCCTTGCGAACGGCGGAGAGATGAGGGATGCCGTCGAGGAGTTGGAGTTAGCGATAGCGCAAGATCGATGTCCTACGCGACGGCCGAGGTGCTGGGTCGGGTTGAGCGGCGGCGCCGGTTCAGCGTCGAGCAGAAGCTGGCGGTGCTGTCGGAGGCGATGGCACCGGGGGCGAACCTGTCGGCGGTGGCGCGCCGCCACGGGCTGCTGCCGGCGCAGGTGTACAAGTGGCGCCGGCTGGCCGATCTCGGGGTCATCGGGGTGCCGGGGGCCTCGGATTTGCCGTCTTTCGTGGCGGTCGAGATCGCCCATGACCTCCGGTCATTGCCGGGGCCGGCCGTGGAAACGACAGCGGTAGCGGAGGCGCCGCGCCGGCGGCGACGCAAGGCCGGGCTGATCGAGATCGAGCTGGCCGGCGGGCGACGGGTTCGCGTCGATCGCGATGTTGACGCGGCGGCGCTGGAGCGGGTCCTCGACGTGCTGGCGCGGCGATGATCCCGGTTCCCTCGGGGGTTCGGGTGTGGCTGGCGGTCGGCCGGACCGACATGAGGAAAGGCATGAACAGCCTGGCGCTGCAGGTTCAGGAAGCTCTCGGACGCGACCCGCATGCCGGCGATCTTTACGTTTTCAGAGGTGCCAGAGGCGACCTGATTAAAATAATTTGGCACGACGGGATCGGCATGTCGCTGTACGCGAAGCGGCTGGAGCAGGGGCGATTCGTGTGGCCGTCGCCGGCCGACGGGACGCTCGCCATCTCGGCGGCGCAGCTTGCCTACATGCTCGACGGCATCGACTGGCGCAATCCGCGCCATACGTTCCGGCCGCAGCGGGCGGGATAGGTCCCTGCATTTTTCGCGAGTCGCCGGCCGGGATTTATGATTCGCTTCCGGCATGGCAACCACCCGCCAAGACCTACCGGAAGACATTGACGCGCTGCGGGCGGCGCTGCTCGCCGAGCGCACCCGGGCGGCGCGGGTCGAGGCGGAACTGGCGGTAGCCAAAGCCAAGGCATCCGACGATGCCGCCGTGATCGCGCACCAGCGGTTGCAGATCGAGAAGCTGACGCGTCAGCTCTACGGCCATCACTCGGAACGCACGGTGCGGCTCATTGACCAGATGGAGCTGGCATTCGAGGAACTCGAGAGTTCGGCCAGCGAGGACGAGCTCGCCGCCGAGCGCGCGGTGGCGAAGACGACGAATGTCATGGCGTTCACCCGCAAGCGGCCGGCGCGTCAGCCGTTTCCCGAGCACCTGCCGCGCGAGCGGGTGGTCGAGCCGGGACCGGCCACTTGCCAATGCTGCGGCGGCGCGCGGCTGCGCAAGCTGGGAGAGGACATCACCGAGACGCTGGAGGTGATCCCGCGCCAGTGGAAGGTGATCCAGCACGTTCGCGAGAAGTTTACTTGCCGCGACTGCGAGAGGATCAGCCAGGCGCCGGCGCGGTTCCATGTCATCGCGCGCGGCTGGGCGGGTCCGAGCCTGCTGGCGATGATCCTGTTCGAGAAGTACGGGCAGCATCAGCCCTTGAACCGTCAGGCCGAACGCTACGCCCGGGAGGGGGTGCCGCTCAGCCTGTCGACCTTGGCCGACCAGGTCGGCGCCTGTTGCGCCGTGCTGGCGCCGCTGCTGCGGCGGGTCGAGGCGCACGTCTTCGCGGCCGAGCGATTGCACGGCGACGACACGACGGTGCCGGTGCTGGCCACCGGCAAGACCGACACCGGTCGATGTTGGGTTTACGTGCGTGATGACCGGCCGTTCGGCGGCAAGGACCCGCCGGCGGCGATGTTCTATTACTCGCGCGATCGCGGCGGCGAACACCCGGCCCGGCATCTCGCCGGCTACGCCGGCATCCTTCAGGCCGACGCCTATGGCGGGTACAACAAGCTGTACGAGGCCGCTCGCAAGCCGGGGCCGATCGTCGAGGCAGGGTGCTGGGTGCATGCCCGCCGACCGTTCTTCGTCCTGGCCGATGTCGCCGCAAACGCCCGGCGCAAGGCGCAAGGCAAAACCGCGAGCGTGCTCTCGCCGCTGGCTGTGGAGGCGGTCCGCCGCATCGACGCGCTGTTCGCGATCGAACGCACGATCAACGGCCAGAGTGCCGAACGGCGGCGGCAGGTCCGCCAGGAAGCGAGCGCGCCGCTGGTCGCCGATCTCGAACGATGGCTGCGCGAAGAGCGGCCCAAGCTGTCGCGCGGCAACGACCTCGCCAAGGCGATGGACTACCTGCTGAAGCGCTGGCCAGCCTTCACCCGTTTCCTCGACGACGGACGTATTTGCTTGAGCAACAACGCGGCCGAGCGAGCGCTACGCGGTATCGCCCTCGGCAGAAAATCATGGTTATTCGCGGGTTCCGATCGCGGTGGGCAGCGGGCGGCGGCGCTGTACAGCCTGATCGTCACCGCCAAATTGAACGATGTTGATTCGCAGGCTTGGCTGGCCGACGCCCTGGCCCGCATCGCTGGGCATCCGGCTCGCGACATCGATCAACTGCTGCCGTGGAATTGGCGGCCGAGATCGGCCCCGCGCAGCCAGGCCGCCTGACCATGGCGGCGATCAGCGCCGTCTTCACGATCGGCTACGTCGCAAACCTGCTCGGCGAGGACGAAGATTGGCTCTTCGACCTGTCGATCGGCATGGAGCCGGAGGATGGCAGCCTCTGGGTCCACGGCGTCGGCGAGGACGGGGTGCCAGCCTTCACCCAAGACGGCATCGACAAACTGCGCGAGATCATCGCGGACGAAAGAGCCGCCGGAAACGGACCGCCAGTCAAGCGCTGAAATCGCCCACCCTGCGGTGCTCACCGCATGGATAC
>DATGFP010000065.1:0-9599 GCA_035309005.1 Allostellaceae bacterium
CCGGCCGCTTGTGGCCGCCTTCGGCGGGCGGCCGGGCCGAGGCGCTGCAATGGCTGTTCTTTCTGGCGCAGCACATGATGCCGGCGGCCGGCCAGGTGGCCTTGCGCATCCGCTCGAAGGTCACCGGCATCCCGGTGGACGAGGCGGCGCTCGCCCAGGGCGAGCAGGCGCTGAGTGCGGTGCTGCCAGTGGTCGAAGCGCGGTTGACGGGCAGGAAATGGCTGCTGGGCAGCGATTTCAGCCTGGTCGACTGCGCCTATTGCCCGATCCTCAACGTCGTCGAGAAGGCCGGTTTCGGCCTCGGCGCATTCCCCAAAACCAAGGCCTATCTCGACGCCTGCCGCGCCCGCCCGGCCTGGGTCGAGACGCCGAAATTGCCCGGCCTCTAAGCCGCCCTCGCGGGTGCGGCGCCGCCGCTCCGCGCGGCGCGGATCAGGTCCGACGCCTTTTCGGCGATCATGATCGTCGCGGCATTGGTGTTGCCGGAGATGACGGCCGGCATCACCGACGCATCGACGACGCGCAGCCCCTCAGTCCCGTAGACGCGCAGTTCGGTGTCGACCACCGCCCGCTCCGAGGTTCCCATCATGCAGGTCGAGGTCTGGTGGAAGGTTGTGCTGCCGGTGCGCTTGGCGTGTTCGAGCAGTCCCTCGTCGCTGTCGACCGCAGCGCCGGGCCAGAATTCCTCGCTGACAGAACGCCGCATCGCCGGCGTCTGGAACACGCGGCGCGAGATCTTGAGGGCCGCGACGATCGTGTCGCGGTCGGCCTGGGTTGCAAGGTAATTGGGCTGCATCGCCGGCGGCACCGCCGGGTCGGGCGATTTGATGCGAAGCCAGCCGCGGCTCTCCGGGCGGCACGGGATCGCCACCAGGGAGCAGCCGGGAAACGGGTGCATTGCGCCACCGGGCTTGTCGGTGCTGCCGGCGAGAAACTGATATTGCACATCGGGCGAGGCGAGCCCCTCGCGCGTCTTGGCGAAGAGACCGATTGGCGCCGCCCCCATCATCAGCGCGCCGCGCCGGCCAAAGATGTACTCGATCCCGGCCCGCGCCTGCCGCAGCCAGCTGTGCGAAATCTCGTTCAGCGTGTTGGCATGGCGCGCCTTGTAGATGACGCGGACGCCGATGTGGTCCTGCAGATTGTCGCCGACGCCTGCGAGGTCGTGCACGACCCCGACGCCGTACTGGCGCAGCAGCTCGGCCGGCCCGACCCCGGATAATTGCAGGAGCTGCGGCGACAACAGCGAGCCGCCGGCCAGCAGCACCTCGCGCCGCGCCGCGACCTGCCTGACGGCGCCGTTCTGGCGGTATTCGAGGCCGATCGCGCGCTTGCCGTCAAACAGCACGCGCTGTGCGAAGGCGTCGGTTTCGACCGTGAGGTTCGGCCGCTTCATCGCCGGCTTCAGGTAGGCGACGGCGGTGCTGCAGCGCCGCATGCCGCGCACGGTCAGCTGGTAATTGCCGGCGCCTTCCTGGTCGGCGCCGTTAAAATCGGGGTTGGCCTTGAACCCGGCCTCCAGGCAGCCGCCGATAAAGGCGTCGTGCAATTCGTGGCGGGCGCGCAGATTGGAGACCGATAGTGGCCCGCCCGCGCCGTGATAGTCGTCGGCGCCGCGCTCCTGGTTTTCGGCGCGGCGGAAATACGGCAGCACGTCGTCATACGACCAGCCGACATTGCCGAGCTGGCGCCAATAGTCGAAATCCTGGCGCTGGCCGCGGATGTAGATCAGGCCGTTGATCGACGAGGAGCCGCCGAGCACCCGGCCGCGCGGCCACGAGATGCGGCGGCCGCCGAGGCCGGGTACCGGCTCCGTTTCGAACTGCCAGGTGATCCCCGGGTTATAGATGTTGCGATAGAACCCGGCCGGGATGTGGATCCACGGGTTGCTGTCCTTGCCGCCCGCCTCGATGATCAGCACCCGCGTCGCCGGATCGGCCGACAGCCGATTGGCCAGCACACAGCCGGCCGAGCCGGCCCCGACAATCACAAAATCGTATTCGGTGTCGAAATTCATCTCTCGTCCCTCTGCGTCATTGCGAGCAACGCGAAGCAATCTCGCGCCGACCGTGCTCGGGTGGATCGGGATTGCTTCGCCGCCCTGCGGGTGGCTCGCAATGACGTCGCTATCGATGCAGTTTCCCTTCGGTGCGTGCCTGCAATTCGTCGATCGTCAGGCCGGGGACCATGTCGATGACGGCGAAGCCGCGCTCGGTCACATCGAGGACCGCGAGTTCGGTGTAGACGCGCTTGACGCAGCCCGCCGCGGTCAAAGGATAGGTGCAGCGCTTGAGGAGGCGCGGCTCGCCCGAGCGCGTATTGTGTTCCATGATGATCCAGATGCGCTTGGCGCCGGCGGCGAGATCCATCGCGCCGCCGATCGCTGGCGCGTTGTCGTCGTCCGAGCGCGCCCAGTTGGCGAGGTCGCCGTTTTCGGCGACCTGGAAGGCGCCGAGCACGCACAGATCGAGGTGGCCGCCGCGCACCAGGGCAAAGCTGTCGGAATGGCTCATATAGCTGGCGCCGGCGCGCAAGGTCACATACTGGCTGCTGGCATTGATCAGCCAGCGGTTGACCTTGTCGGGCGTCGGCGCCGGGCCCATGCCGAGGATGCCGTTTTCGGAGTGGAAGACGACCTCGCGCTCGGGCGGCACGTAATTGCCGACCAGGGTCGGGATGCCGATCCCGAGATTGACCGACCAGCCCTCCGGGATGTCCTGCGCCAGTCGCGCCGCCAGGGCCTCGCGCTCGAGCGGCTGCCAAGTCTGCGTTGCTGCCATTTGCTACTTTCCTGCTCGATTTTGCGGTCAGGTCTTGAGCGGCGGGTCGCCGGCGTCGACGTGCACGAGCCGGTTGACGTAGATGCCGGGGGTGGCGATCTCCTCCGGCGAGAGTTCGCCGAGTTCGGCGATCTGCTGGGTCTGCGCGATCGTCAGCTTGGCCGCCGCCGCCATCACCGGGTTGAAGTTCCGCCCGGCGTCGCGGTAGACGAGGTTGCCCCAGCGGTCGGCGCGCCACGCCTCGACCAGCGCCACGTCGCCGTAGATCGCGTGTTCGAGGATGCATTCGCGCCCGTCGAAGACGCGAGCCTCCTTGCCCTCCGCCAGCTTGGTGCCGGCGGCGGTCGCCGTGTAGAAGGCCGGGATGCCGGCGGCGCCGGCGCGGATGCGCTCGGCCAGCGTGCCCTGGCCGAGGATCTCCAGCTCGATCTCGCCGCGCGCGAACACCTCCTCGAAAATGACCGAGCCGCGGCTCCTGGCGAAGCTGCAGACGATCTTGCGCACGCGGCCCTCGCCAATGAGGCGCGCGACGCCCTCGCGGCCGCGCCCGGCGGTGTTGTGGACGACGACGAGATCCTTCGCGCCCTGCTCGATCAGCCCGTCGATCAGCGCGCGCGGCTCGCCGACCTGGGCGAATCCGGCGACCAGCACGGTCGAGCCGTCCTTGATGCCCGCCATCGCCTCGGCCACCGAGCGGACGAATTTGTCGATCATCGGCGCTCCGCCCTTTCGTTTTGCTGCGGCCGATTAAAACGGAAGCGGCGCCCGAGGGAAACACCGGAAGCCGCCGCGGAGCGATTTCACCGCAATGACATGGCGTCTCGTCATTGCGAGGCGCGCCGTGAGGACGCACTCTCGGTGCGGCGCTGCGGAAGGAAAGAGCAACATCATGCCCTCGATGATCCTGGTCGGTGATGTGAACCTGATGAATGTCGATGACCCGGCCGTGCCGTTCGCGCGGGTCGTCGAGGTGTTGCGCGGCGCCGATCTCGTCTTCGCCAATCTCGAATGCTGCCTCTACGCGCCGCCCGACTTGCATACGGTCGAGCACGAAGGGTTTTTCGCCGATCCTGCCGTCGCCGGAGAGGCGTTGAAAGCGGGCGGCATTACGGCCGTCGGCCTCGCCAATAACGTCAATTACGGCAATGCGGCGATCCTCGGGTCGATCGACCGGCTCGACCGGCTCGGCATCGCCCATGCCGGCGCCGGCGCCACCCTCGGCGCGGCGCGCGCGCCGGCGATCGTCAGCCGCAACGGATTGCGCGTCGGCTTCGTGCAGCGCAGCTCGGTCTATTGGCCGACCAACCACGAAGCCAGCGAGCGCGGCCCCGGCATCGCGGTCATTCGCGGCCACACCGCCTACCAGGTGCCGGCCCACAAGACCCGGCCGGAAATTCCGCCGATGAACCGGCCGGGCGTGCCGCCGATCGTCGTGACCTGGGCCGATCGCAGCTACCTCGCCGCTTTCGCCGAGGACATCGCGGCGTTGCGCCGCCAGGCCGACATCGTCGTAGCCTCGTGCCATTGGGGGCTGGGCGAGGAGGTGCTCGACTACATGACCGAGATCGCGCACGCCGCGATCGACGCCGGCGCCGACATCGTGATCGGGCACGGGCCGCACTATTCGCTGCCCGTGGAAATCTACCAGGGCAAGCCGATCTTCTACGGGCTCGGCAGCTTCTCGTTCCATACCGGCCACGGCGGCCGCCGCCACGGCGACTGGATCGGCATGATGGCGCACGTCGGTGTCGCGCCGGGCGGGATCGCCGCGGCGCGCTTTCGCTTCGTCCGCCACAACGCGGCGAACGAAACCGTGCTGTGTCCGCTCGCCGAGGAGGGCGCCGCCTTCGCCCGGATCAGCGAAGGGAGCGCCCGGCTCGGCGCCCGACTTGACGCGGACGGCGAGGCGGTGCGGATCGCCCTCTAATCCGCACCGCCTCCCGCCTCAGGCGATGATCAGATCGGGCACCAGGATCTTGCCCTTGGTCTCCGGCGCGAACACCAGAGAGGCGGCAAAGCTCAGGGTCGCGACGATGGTCGCCACCGCCATCGGAACGGCGAAGCCGACATTGTAGTGCGTCGCGAAATAGGTCAGCACCAGCGGCACGAAGCCGCCCCAGATCGCGCCCTGGTGATAGCAGAACGCGGTCGCGCTGGCCCGCACCTCGGTCGGGAAGCGCTCGTTGAGGTAGGGCGCCATCTGCCCCTGCATGCCGCCGCCGGCGCACATTCCCTGCATCAGGAAGCCGAAGACGATCCACAGGATATTGGGGTTGAACAGATAGAGCGGGGTCAGCGGGACGGCGATCAGCGCCGGGATGATCATCGCCCAGCGCCGGCCCCAGCGGTCGGCGACGTAGCCCCAGCCGCAGCTCGCGACGAAGACGCCGAGGTTGCCGAAGAAGATCGGCGTCGCCACCAGCGCCGGGCTCAGCCCCAGATCCTTTTGCAGATGCGTCGCGAACAGCGCGTTGATCGAGTAGTAGGCGATAAAGCCGCTCGCCATCCACCAGCACGAGGTCAGCGTATTGCCGAGCACGATCGGCTTGAAGATCGCCAGCAGCGGCGCCTTGACCTCGCGGTTCTCGGCCCGCTGACGCCGCTTGTTCTCGACCCAGATCGGCGGCTCCTTGACGAATTTGCGGACGTAGAACACCGAGAGCGCCGGAAGGACGCCGACCCACAGCATGCCGCGCCAGCCGATCGAATTGTAGAACAGCCCGTAGATGCCGCTCGAAATCATAAAGCCGATGCCCCAGGAACCCTGCAGCACGCCGCCCATGAAGCCGCGCGAACGCACCGGCCAGGTCTCCATCGCCAGCGCCGCGCCGGCCGGCCATTCCGCGCCCATGCCGATGCCCAACAGCGCGCGGCACACGAAGAGGAAAAGGAAACTCGGCGAAAACCCGGCGGCAAAATTGGCGAGCGAGTACCAGATGATCGAGATCATCAGCGGGATCTTGCGGCCGACCCTGTCCGCTAGCCACCCCGAGCCTACGGCGCCGACCAGCCGCAACCACAACGTAACGGTCAGCACGAACGCGACATCGGTCAGCGGAACGTTAAATTCCTTCGAGATCGGCACCATGATCAACAGGAACATGGTGAAGTCGAACGCGTCGAGCGTCCAACCGAGCCACGCTGCCCACCACGCCAGCCATTGATCCTTGGTCGGCTCCTTGTACCAGGGAAGCCGCTTTGTTGTGTCCTGTGCGACGCTCATTGCTGAAAAGCCTCCAGCTATCGTTTTCACCTGTTCGGTTGATTTGAAGAGGTAGGAGGGATCGCGCTGCGATCAGCAGGTTGGTCGCGTTGCAGCCGCACATCGTGCGGGGTATCGGCCAGCCTCCCGGTCGGCTCTCTTGTTGGAGCCCGTTATGAATTGAGAACGGTAAGATAATTCGCCGCGATTGTCGCGAAATTTTTGCCGGTGAGTTCGGCGATGACGGCGCGTTTTCAGGTGCTTGGCGTCCGCTCGATGGCGCCGCCCGAGCGGGCTGGCGTCACAGCGCCAGGAGCCGGTCGCGCAGCGCCGCGTCGTCGCGCAATTCGGCGGCGGGGCCGGTATAGCGGATGCTGCCCTTTTCGAGGACATAGACGCGGTCGGCGAGCGCCAGCGAGAAGTCGACGCCCTGCTCGGCCAGGAGGATCGTCACGCCCTCCTCCTTCAGCGCCCGGATGTTGGCGAGCAAATCCTCGACCACCAGCGGCGCCAGCCCCTCGGACGGCTCGTCGAGCAAGAGCAATTCCGGGTTGCCCATCAGCGTGCGGGCGATCGTCAGCATCTGCTGTTCGCCGCCCGACAGGAAGCCGCCCGGCCGGTCGCGCAATTCGTCGAGTTTCGGGAAGAGCTGGTAGATCGCGGAGAGGTCCCACCTGCCGCCGCGCCGCGCCGCGCGCGCCGCCACGTCGAGGTTTTCCCACACCGTCAGCTCGGCGAAGATGCGGCGGTCTTCCGGCACGAAGCCGATGCCGGCGCGCGCCACCCGGTGCGGCGCCCAGCCGGCGATGTCGCGGTCCTTCCAGCGGATCGCGCCGCTGGTCGGCCGCAAGAGGCCCATCACCGAGCGTATCGTCGTCGTCTTGCCGACGCCGTTGCGGCCCAAGAGGCAGACGCACTCGCCGGCCTCGATTCCGAGCGAGACGCCGAACAGCACACGGCTGAGCCCGTAGGCGGCATAAAGCTCCTCGATCGCCAGCAGCGCGGTCATTGCGCGTGCACCAGCCCATGGCCGAGATAAACCCGCCGCACCTCGGGGTCGTTGCGCACCTCCTCGGGCCGGCCCTCGGCGATGATGCGGCCCTGATGCAGCACCGCGATCTTCTGCGCGATGCCGAACACGACCTCCATGTCGTGCTCGGTGAAGAGGAGCGTCAGCGAGCGCTCCGCGGCGATCCGCTCCAACAGGCGGATCGTATCGTGGGTTTCGCTCGCCGACATGCCGGCGGTCGGCTCGTCGAGCAGCAGCACCTGCGGGTCGCTCGCCAGGGTGAGCCCCAGTTCGAGCTGCTTCTGGTTGCCGTAGCTGAGGGTGCCGGCCTCGACGTTTTCCTGGCCGTCGAGGCCGACCGAGGCGAGCAGCGCGGCGGTTTCGTCGCGATAGAACGAGTCGGCGAGCGACCAGAAATTAAGGCCGCGGCCGCGGTGGATCAGAAACGCCGCCTGCAGGTTTTCAAAGACCGTCAGCTTGGTGAAGATGTTGGTGCGCTGGAACGAGCGCCCGATCCCCATGCGGCACAGGCGATAGGGCGGGGCGCCGGTGATGTCGCGACCGTCGAGCACGACGCGGCCGCTATCGGCTTGCAGATGCCCGGTGATCAGGTTGAAGAGCGTCGATTTGCCGGCGCCGTTGGGGCCGATGACGGCGGCGATCTGCCGGGTCTTGACGGTCAGGCTGACATCGGAGACCGCGCGGAAGCCGGCAAAGGATTTCGACAGGCCGGAGATTTCAAGCACCGCGGCGCCCTCGCGCCCGGGTCCACAAGCCGACAATGCCGCCGACGATGCCGCCGGGCAGCGCGAACAGCAGCACCAGCAGGATCGTGCCGAGGACGAACGGCCAATATTCGGTGTAGGAGGTTATCGCCTGATTGAGCCAGACCAAGGCGGCGGCGCCGACCGGCGGTCCCCAGAAGAACCCCATGCCGCCGAGGATCGTCATGATCATGACCTCGGCCGATTTCGACCACAGCACGTAATCGGCGAAGACGCCGCGGCTGAAAATGCCGTAGAGCGCCCCGGCAAAGCCGGCGAAGGTGCCGGCCGCGACAAAGGCGGCGAGCTGGTAGGCGCGCACGTTGACGCCGATAAAGGCGGCGCGCTCGGGGTTGTCGCGGATTGTCGTCAGCATGCGGCCGAACGGCGAGCGCACGACGCGGTGCAATACCGCCAGCGAGACCGCCACCAGCACCAGCGTCAAGAGGTAGAAGCGGTCGCCGATGCCGAGCGCCGAGAGGCCGGGAACGTGGTCCATCCAGGCGAGATCGGGATAGGGGATCTCGGGCAGACCCTGGTCGCCGCCGGTGACATCGTTCCATTTGTAGCAGATGGCCCAGACGATTTGCGAAAACGCCAGGGTCAGCATCGCGAAATAGAGCTTGATGAGCCGCACGCAGAAATAGCCGGAGATGAGCGCGAAGACCGCGGTGCCGAGCCCGGCGGCCGGAAAGGCGAGGCTGAACGGCACGCCGTAGGTCTTCATCAGAATGCCGCAGACATAGGCGCCGACCCCGAAATAGGCGACATGGCCGAACGAGACCAGGCCGGTGGTGCCGAGCAGGAGGTTGAGGCTGACCGCAAAGAGCGCGTCGATGACGATCTGCTCGGCTAGGAAGGCGTCGTAGCGCGAGGCCACCCACGGCACCGTGGCGAGCACGAGAAAAACCACCAAGGTCCATGGCACGCGGCGCGCCACGAGGCCGCGCCGCAACGTCGCCGGCAGCGCGGTCGTCGTCACAGCGGCCGCCCGAAGAGGCCCCACGGGCGCACGATCAGGATCACCGCCATCAGCGCGAAGACCGAGAACAGCGAGAACCCGGGGAAGATCAAGATCCCGAACGACAGCACCTCGCCGTAGATCACCGAGCCCCAGAAGGTGCCCCAGAACGACCCCATCCCGCCGATTACCACGACGATGAAGGCCTGCACGATGATGAGGACGTCCATGCCCGGTACGATGCTCTGGATCGGCGTCACCAGCGCGCCCGAAAGCCCGGCGAGGAATGCGCTGAAGACGAACATGCCGGTATAAAGCGTGCCGACATTGGCGCCGAGCGCGTCGAGCATCTCGCGGTCCATCTGGGCCGCCCGCACCATGCGCCCGACGCCGGTGCGGTTGAGCACCAGCCAGCCGGCGAACGCGATAGCCGGGCCGATCGCGATGATGAAGAGGCTGTAGATGGGCTGCGTCGTCCCGAAGATCTGCACGCTGCCGGCCAGCGCCGGCGGCGTCGACACCGATAGCTGGCCGGTGCCCCAGAGAAACTTCGCGGCGTCGCCGAGGATCAGCACCAAGGCGTAGGTGAAGAGCAGCTGGTAAAGCTCCTCGCGGCCGTAGAGCGAGCGGAAGAACAATCGCTCGATGATCGCGCCCATCACCCCGACACCGACGGCGGCGAACAACGCCGCCGCCCAGAACCCGGCGCCGCTCGGATGCCACCAATGCACCCCCTGCCAAGCCAGATAGGCGCCGATCATGTAGAACGAGCCATGCGCGAAATTGATGACGCGCATGATGCCGAACACCAGCGACAGCCCCGATGCAATCAGGAACAGGAACATCGCGGTGGTCAGGCCGCCCATGAACTGGCTGAACAGAA
>DATGFP010000066.1:0-10067 GCA_035309005.1 Allostellaceae bacterium
GTAGAGAATCCGCGTGGCCGCCGGCACGCGGCGGCGGATCGCTTGGTGAATCGCGACGATGTCGGCCAAGGTCGGGGTGAGGCCCGTGCCGATCGCCCAGACCGGCTCGTAGGCGACGACGAGGCGGGCGGCGGTGGCGCCTTCGGGCAGCGAGCCGGCGAGTTGCGCCGCGACAATTTCCTCCGCCCGCCCGGCTTCGCGCTCGGCCCGCGTCTCGCCGACGCAGAGGATCGCGACGAGCCCGGCCCGCCAGGCGGCGGCGACCTTGCCATGCACGTCGCCGTCGCTCTCGCCGCAGCCGTGGCGCCGCTCGGAATGGCCGAGGATCACGTGGCTGCAGCCGGCATCCCTCAGCATCTCGGCGCTGATCGAGCCGGTATAGGCGCCGGAGGGCGCGGCGTGGCAATCCTGACCGCCGAGCATGATGCCGCTGCCGCTGAGCGCCTCGCCGATTGCGGCCACCAGCGTCGCCGGCGGGCAGGCCAAGAGCTCGCAGGCGTGCGGCTCGCCGGCGCGGACCGCGATCGCGCGGGCTAGCGCGAGGCCGTCGGCCCGCAGCCCGTTCATCTTCCAGTTGCCCGCGACGAGGCGTTGTCGTTCAGCCATTGGGGTCCACCTTCGGCGGCCGGAGAGGCGCGCCCGGCGGGTGTTGCGGCCCCGCCGGGGCATCTCTATGTTCGGCGCAACGATCACACCGGGGTGCGCCGAGGTCAACCGGCCGTCGGCTGGCCAGCGCCCACCCCGCCAGGCCGAGCGTTTCACGCCATGATGCAAGCGATCCGCGGCAGAGCGGGCTCGATTATCGTCAAAATCCTCTTTGCTCTGCTGATCGTGTCGTTCGGGTTCTGGGGCATCTACACCCGCTCGCCGTTCTACAATTCGGGGTCGGCCGACACCGTCGTCGCGACGGTCGGCAGCCAGGACATCCGGGCCGCCGAGGTCCAGCAGGCCCTGCAGCCGACGCTGGAGCGCCTGCGCGCGCAGCTCGGCGGCGCGATCGAGCCGCAGCAGGTGAAGCAGCTCGGGATCCTCGATTCGGTGCTCGGCCAGCTGATCGACCGCAAGCTGCTCGACCAGCAGACCGCGCAGCTCGGCCTCGAAGTCTCGGACAGCGTCATCCGCAGCACGATCTACGACAACCCGGCGTTCCGCGGTCCCGACGGCAAGTTCGACCGCCAGCTCTTCGAGCAGGCGCTGCTGGTCAACCACCTGACCGAGGACCAGCTGGTGGCGCGGCTGCGCCAGGACATCCCGCGCAGCGATCTATTGCAGGCGATTACCGCCGGAGTCGGCGCGCCTCAGCCGGTGATCGATGTGGTCTACCGCTATCAGAACGAGAAACGCCTGGCCGACATCGTCGCGTTCCCGGCGGCGGCGGTGGGTGGCATCGGCCAGCCGAGCGACGCCGATCTCAACAAATTCTACGATGACCACAAGGACCTCTTCCAGGCGCCGGAATACCGCGGTTTTACGCTCGCCAGCCTGGCGCCGGCCGATCTCGAGGAGACTGCCGCCATCCCCGACGACAAGCTGCGCAAGGAATACCAGCAGCGCCAGGACGAGTTCGTCACCCCCGAGCAGCGCGACATCCAGCAGATCCTGGCGCCGTCGGAAGAGAAGGCCGAGGAGGCGCTCACCGCGCTCAAGGCGGGCAAGGACTGGAAGGCAATCGCGACCGGCCTCGGACAGGACCCCGAAACGATCGATCTCGGGCTGCTGAACCAGAAGGAAATCCCGCACGAGTTGGGCGATGTCGCGTTCAAGTTGCCGCTCAATGAGGCGAGCCCGCCGATCAAGAGCCCGCTCGGCTGGCACATCCTGCGGGTCGTCAAGATCGTCCCCGGGGCGACGCAAAGCTTCGAGGAGGCCAAGCCCAAGATCGCGGCCGAATTGAAGCTGCAGGACGCGGTCGACCGGCTCGACAAGATCGGCAACGCGGCCGACGACGCGCTTGCCGGCGGCGCCAAGCTCGCCGATGTCGCCCAGAAATACGGGCTGAAGCTTGCCGCGGTCGCGGCGATCGACGATGCCGGGCACGGCCCCGACGGCAAGCCGGTCAAGCTGCCGGTCGCGGCCGGCGAGGTCCTCAAATCCGCCTTCGCCACCAACCAGGGCGAAACCAGCCGCGTCACCGACACGCGAGACGGCGCGATCTTCGCGGTGCGCATCGACAAGATCACCCCGTCGCAGACGCGGCCGCTGGCCGAGGTCAAGGACCAGGCGGTCGCCGCCTGGCAGGCCGGGCAGAAGCTGCAGGCGGCGCAACAGCAGGCCGAGGCGCTCGCCGCTTCGGTCAAGGGCGACCTGCCGCTCGCCAAGGCGGCGGCCGCGAAGAGCCTGACGCTGATGCCGGCGGTATCGCTGTCGCGCACCCCGCAACCGCGCCAGAGCGTCGCGCCCGCGCTCGTCGCCAAGCTGTTTGCGGCAAAGCCGGGCGATGTCGTCACCGCCAGCGACGCGACCGGCGCCTACGCCGCGCAGCTGACCAAGATCGAGGTGCCGGAGAGCGTCCCCGCCGCGGCCGCGCAAGGCATGTCGGACAAGCTCGCGAACGAGGAGAAGCTCGACCTGGCGGGCGAGTTCACCGCCGCGCTGCGCCGCAGCTTCCCAGTCGAACTGAAGCGCGACGCCCTCGACAAGATGTTCTAGCGCGCGCTTCGTTTCGTGCCTCGTCATTCCCGCGAAAGCGGGAATCCAGGGCGAACGATCTGACGCTGGCTTTGGACCCCCGCTTGCGCGCGAAAGCGGGGGTGACGGGGATACGGTTCTAGCCGCCGGCGGCCGCCGCCGGCTCGCGCAGCAGCGACAGCGCGGCCTCGATGATCGGCATGCCGACGTCGCCCGGCGCGGTCATGATCGATTCGGGGTGGAACTGCACCGCGGCGATCGGCAGCGAGCGGTGCTCGACCGCCATGACGACGCGATCGTCCTCGGTCTCGGCCGCGACCGACAGCACCTGCGGCAGGCGCGCGCGCACCGCGTAGAGCGAGTGGTAGCGCCCGACCGTGAAGCGTTCGGGCAGGGCGCGCAACAGCCGGCTCGGCAGCCGGCGCACGACCGACGGCTTGCCGTGCATCGGGGTGTCGAGCACGTCGAGCGTGCCGCCGAAATATTCGACGAGGCCTTGCAGCCCGAGACAGACGCCGAAGATCGGGATCTGCCGGCCGAGCAACAGATCGAGCGTCTCGCGCATCGCGAAATCGTCGGGGCGGCCCGGACCCGGCGACAGCACGACGAGGTCGGGCCGGCTGCCGCTCTTCAGTTGCGCCCGGGCGAAATCGTGGCGCAGCGTCATGACCTCGGCGCCGGTCGCACGGACGTAGCCGGCGAGCGTGTGGACAAACGAATCCTCGTGGTCGATCAGCAGCACCGAGCGGCCGGTGGCCGAGCGTGTCACCGGCGCGGCGGGGGCCCTGGCGCCGGCTTTCGGGCCGCCGATCGCGCTGAAGAGCGCGGCGGCTTTCAGCTCGGTCTCCTCTTCCTCGGCCACGGGATCGCTGTCGTAGAGCAACGTCGCGCCGACCCGCGTCTCGGCGACGCCGTCCTGCATGCGGATGGTGCGCAGCGTGAGCCCGGTGTTCATGTTGCCGTCGAAGGTCAGGCGGCCGACCGCGCCGCCGTACCAGCGCCGCGGCGAGCGCTCCTCGGCCTCGATGAAGCGGATCGCCCATAGTTTCGGCGCGCCGGTGACGGTCACCGCCCAGGCGTGGCTGAGAAACCCGTCGAGCGCGTCGAATTCTGGCCGCAGGATGCCCTCGACGTGGTCGACCGTGTGGATGAGCCGCGAATACATCTCGATCTGGCGCCGTCCGATGACCTTGACACTGCCGGCGACGCAGACCCGCGACTTGTCGTTGCGGTCGACGTCGGTGCACATCGTCAATTCGCTTTCGTCCTTGGTCGAATTGAGCAGTTCGCGGATGCGCTCGGAATCCTCCAAGGCGTCGCGGCCGCGCCGGATGGTGCCGCAAATCGGGCACGTCTCGATGCGCTCGCCTTCGACGCGGACGTACATCTCCGGCGACGCCGACACCAGAAACTCACCCTCGCCGAGATTGACCAGCGCGCCATAGGGCGCCGGGTTGGCCTGGCGCAGCCGGTGGAAGACCGTGCTCGGCGGGTCGCCGCAGCCTTCCTCGAAGAGCTGCGCGCAAACCACCTCGAAGAGGTCGCCGCGGATGAACGACCCCTTGGCGCGCTCGACGAGCTTGGCATAGTCGCCCTTGGCGTGGTCGCTGCTGCGCGGCCGGGCGGCGCGCTCGGGGTCGAGCCGGTAGGGTGCCGGCGGCGTCGCGCGCGGCAGCCCCGCCGTCGAGCGTCCGGCCACCGTGAAGTCGTAGCGATAGAGCGCCGCCTGCTGGCGCATATGATCGACGATCAGGATCTCGTCCGGCAGGTAGAGCACGAGGTCGCGCTGGTCTGCCGGGCGCGGCAGCCGCAGAGGCATCGGCTCGAACTGGAATACGAGGTCGTAGCCGAAGGCGCCGTAGAGCCCCAGATGCCCGTCCCCCTGATCCTGCTCCTTCGGGCTGGCGAACAGCGCTCCGAGCGCCCGCAGCACCGAGAAGACGCTCGGCTGCCGGCTGCGCTCCTCCTCGGGAAAGCGGCTCTCGCTGTCGCCGATCGTGCCGTCGAGGCGGTTCGCTTCGCTGCGCCGGATCTCGACCGCCGGCAAATCCCCGAGATGCTCGGCGACGGCGTCCAGCAGCAGCAGGCCGCGCTCGTTCAGCGCCTCGATGCGAAAATCGCGGCCGCGCGCGCTCAGCATCAGCGGCGGGTCGACAAACCCCATGTCCCAGCGGGTGTAGCGGCCGGGAAACTCGAAGCTCGACGAAAAGAGGACGCCGCGCTGGCGGTCGAGCCGCTCGGCCAAACTCGTGTCGGCCGGGCTGTAGGGCTGCGGCACGGTTTCGCGGTCGACGCGGATGCCGCCCTTGGTTTCATAGCTGGTGCGCTGCACGGATCCCTCCGGATTGAAGCTGCCTCGGAGGTCCGTCGTGCCGTCGCGGGTGAAAATGCGAAGGCCGCCCGGTGCTCCGCGGCGGCCTATAGAAAAACGCGAATATGGCCGCCCCTGTTACCCGGGCCGCCACCAATTCAACGAACGCGCGATCATGCTCATGAGATGACTTTAGCAGCCGCCGCCGCCCGGCGCAACCGGCCGAATGGCCCCGGTTTCCGTCCGGCGGCCGAGCCTGATATATAGGGTCCCATGACCGAGCGCATATTGCGATGAGCGACGCGACCGCGGATTTGAAACCGCTTTTGGGGCAACTGGCGAGCGGGCGGACCTTGTCCGAGGCCGAGGCCGAGGCGGCGTTCGAGATCATCATGAGCGGCGACGCGACGCCCGCGCAGATGGGGGCGCTGTTGATGGCGCTCAGGGTGCGCGGCGAAACCGTCGACGAGATCACCGGCGCGGCGCGCATCATGCGCCGCAAGGCGCTGGCGATTGACGCGCCGCCCGGCACGATCGACACGGTCGGCACCGGCGGCGACGCGGCCGGCACCTTCAACATCTCGACCGCCAGCGCGCTGGTCGCCGCGGCGTGCGGCGTGCCGGTCGCCAAGCACGGCAACCGCGCGTTCTCGTCGCGCTCGGGCGCCGCGGACGTGTTGACCGCGCTCGGCGTCAACATCGACGCCGACATGGGAATCGTTCGGCGCTGCCTGTGGGAAATCGGCATGTGCTTTCTGATGGCGCCACGCCACCACAGCGCGATGCGCCATGTCGGGCCGACCCGCGTCGAGCTCGGCACCCGCACGATCTTCAACCTCCTCGGGCCGATGTCGAACCCGGCCGGGACGCGGCGCCAGCTGGTCGGGGTCTTCGCGCCGGAATGGGTGCGGCCGATGGCCGAGGTCCTGGGCCGGCTCGGCGCCGAGCATGCCTGGGTGGTGCACGGCTCTGGCATCGACGAATTGACCACGGCCGGGGTGACCAAGGTCGCCGAATTCCGCGACGGCCGCGTCATCGAATTTGATGTTGTACCTGAAGAAGCCGGTCTAAAGCCCGCTCGTATCGAGGATTTGAAGGGCGGCGAGCCGGCCCACAACGCCGCGCTGATGCGCGAAGTGCTGGCCGGCGTAGGGGGCCCGCTGCGCGACATCGTCGTGCTCAACAGCGCCGCGGCGCTGGTCGTCGCCGGCCGCGCCGAGGATCTGCGCCACGGCGCCGACCTCGCGGCACAGGCGATCGACAGCGGCGCCGCGCGGGGTGTCCTCGACCGCCTCGTCGCGCTGACCAACGAGGTGCCCAGCGGTGGCTGACGTCCTCGCCGAGATCTGCGCCGAAAAGCGCGCCCATGTTGCCCGCCGCAAGGCGGCCACTTCGGAAGCCGAGTTGCGGGCGCGCGCCGCCGCGGCGCCGCCGGTGCGGCCGTTCGCCGACGCGCTCGAGCGCGCGGCGAGCGGCGAGCGCTACGGCCTCATCGCCGAGATCAAGAAGGCGAGCCCGAGCCGCGGCCTGATCCGCGGCGACTTCAATCCGGCCAGCCTCGCCCGGGCCTACGAAGTCGGCGGCGCCGCCTGCCTCTCGGTCTTGACCGACGCGCCCTATTTCCAGGGCAGCGACGACGATCTGGTGGCGGCGCGCGCCGCCTGCGCGCTCCCGGTGCTGCGCAAGGATTTCATCCTCGACCCCTACCAGATCGCCGAAAGCCGGGCGCTCGGCGCCGATTGCGTGCTGCTGATCATGGCGGCGCTCGATGATCGCGCGGCCCGGGAACTCGCCGCCCTCGCCGGCGAGTTCGCGCTCGATGTCCTGGTCGAGGTGCACGACCGCGCCGAACTCGACCGCGCGGTGCGGCTCGACGCCCGGCTCATCGGCATCAACAACCGCAATCTCAAGACCTTGAAGGTCGACCTTCAGACCACGGAAGAACTCGCGCCGCTGGTCCCGCCGGACCGCCTGATCGTCGGCGAGAGCGGCATCTCCGAGCCCGCCGATCTCGACCGCCTGGCGGCTGCCGGCGCCCGCTGCTTCCTGGTCGGCGAATCGCTGATGCGGGCCGGCGATGTCGCCGCTGCGACCCGCCGGCTGCTGCGCCTCGCGGATCTGACCCACACCGATGTCGAAGGCCGCGCGCGCATGGTCGACGTGTCCGACAAGGCCGAGACCGACCGGGTCGCGGTCGCCGGCGCGCGAATTGTGATGCGGCCCGAAACCCTGGCGCGCATCCAGGCCGGCGAGGTCGCCAAGGGCGACGTGCTGGCGGTGGCGCGCCTCGCCGGCATCATGGCGGCCAAGCGCACCGCCGAACTGATCCCGCTGTGCCACCCGCTGGCGCTGAGCTCGGTCGCGGTCGAACTGGCCTGCGTGCCCGAGCGCAATGCGGTCGAGATCACCGCGACCTGCCGCCTCAAGGGTCGCACCGGGGTTGAGATGGAGGCGCTGACCGCGGCCGGCGTCGCGGCGCTGACGATCTACGACATGTGCAAGGCGCTCGACCGCGGCATGGTCGTGACCGATCTGCGCCTGCTGCACAAGTCAGGCGGAAAATCAGGTGATTATGAGGCGATCTTATGATCTCGGTTAAAGAAGCGCTAGCGAGGCTGCTGGCGCCGATCGAAACCCTGCCGACCGAGCAGGTGTCGATCGCTGACGCGGTTGGGCGGGTGCTGGCCGAGGACGTGGCGGCGCGGCGGACCCAGCCTCCCTTCGCGGTCTCGGCGATGGACGGCTATGCGGTGCGCGCCGCCGATGTCGCGAGCGTGCCGGCCAGCCTGCGCATCGTCGCCGAGATTCCGGCCGGCGCCGGCTTCGGCGGCGTTGTCGGAGCCGGCGAGGCGGCCCGCATCTTCACCGGCGCGCCGCTGCCCGAGGGCGCCGACGCGATCGTGATCCAGGAAGACACCATGCGCGAGGGCGACCGGGTCGAGGTCAAGGAAGGCGCGGCGCGCGGCCGCTACGTGCGGCGCGCCGGCCTCGATTTCGCCGACGGCGACGTGTTGCTCAAGGCCGGCACGCGCCTCTCGCCGCGCCATATCGGCCTCGCCGCGGCGATGAACCGGCCGTGGCTCTTCGTCCACCGCCGGCCGCGGATCGGCATCCTCTCGACCGGCGACGAGATCGTGATGCCGGGCGATCCGATCGGGCCGCACCAGATCGTCAGCTCGAACGCGCTGGCGCTGTGCGCGTTCGTCACCGTGTGCGGCGGCGTGCCGGTGCTGGTCGGCAACGCGCCGGACGACCCCGACGCGCTGCGCCACATCGCGGCGGCGGCCAAGGGCGTCGATCTCTTCGTGACGACCGGCGGGGTCTCGGTCGGCGAGCACGATCTGGTGCGCGATGTTCTGAGCGAGGACGGCCTGGCGATCGATTTCTGGGAGATCGCGATGCGCCCGGGCAAGCCCTTGATGTTTGGGCATTACCGCGGCACGCCGATGCTCGGGCTGCCCGGCAACCCGGTCTCGACGCTGGTCTGCTCGCTGCTGTTCCTGAAGCCGGCGCTGGAGAAATTGAGCGGCGAGCCCGACGCTGCCGAGTCGCCGGCGACGGCGCGGCTCGGCGTCGCGGTGAAACCGAACGACCGTCGCCAGGATTACCTGCGCGCCCGCCTGGTGCGCGCCGGCGACGGCGTCCTCGAAGCGGTGCCGTTCGAGGTCCAGGACAGCTCGATGATGCGCCCGCTGGCCGCCGCCGACTGCCTCGTCATGCGCCCGCCACACGCCCCCGCCCTGCCGGCCGGCAGCGACGTGCCGATCATCCCCTTCCCCGGCGGCACCTGGCCGCTCTGACGCGGGCGTCATTGCCCCTTCACGTGCCGCAGGAAATGCAGCACGTCGGCAGTGAACTGCTCGGGGTCCTGCAGGAACGAGAAGTGGCTGACCTGCGGCTGGATCAAGAGGCCGGCATTGGGGATCTGGGCGGCCATGAAGAGGGTGTTGTCGCGCTTGATCGCCTCGTCGTGGTCGGCGTCGACGATCCAGGTTGGCACCGCGATCTTGTGCAGATCGGCGGCGGTCCAGTTGGGCTGGGTTTCCCACATCCGGGTGATCTGGGCGAGGAAGGCCTTGTATTCATGCGGCGTCGGCGACAGCGCCTCGTATTCGGTCGCGGCGCGGGCGATGAAGGCGCTGAAGACCGCGCTCTGCGCGATGTCGGCGACGCCCGAGGGGTCGGAATTGGCGGCGAAGGCGAAAAGCTTCGACACCCGCTCCTCGTGGTGCATCGCGATGTCGAGGCCGAGGATCGCCCCGTCGCTCCAGCCGACGATCGCGGCCTTCGGGATTTTGAGAAAATCCATCAGGCCGATTACGTCGGAGGCCATCAAATCGTAGCCGTAGGGCTCGGCGTTGCGCGTGCTGCGGCCGTGCCCGCGGCTGTCCAGCACGACGACGCGGTAATTGGGTGCCAGGGCGCGGATTTGGTTGCCCCAGTAATTCGCGTTGGCGAGGCCGCCATGCAGCAGGATCACCGGCTCGCCCCGATCGGCGCCTTTGCCGAATGTCGCATACCACAGCTTGATGCCGTTGACCGGCGCGAGGCCGCTCTGGGCCGCCTTGGGCAGCGTCGGCGTCGGCGGCAGGGTCAGCCATTGCGGCGTCTCGGCCCGCGCCGCCGTCGCCGCGACAACGCAGAGGATAAAGGCAAAGCGGTTGACGCGCATGCTTCCCTCCGGACGTGAAGATCGTCGGTGCGAGATTGCTTCGTCGCCCTGCTCCTCGCAATGACAACCAAATCACGGTCATTGCGAGCGTCGCGAAGCAATCCGGTCGCCGGGAGGGCTACGGCAACAGCTTGCCCGGGTTGAGGATGCCGGCCGGATCGAGCGCCGCCTTGATGCGCCGCATCATCTCGAGTTCGGGGCCGCCGCGCCACTCGGGCATCATGTAGGGCTTGAGGCGGCCGATGCCGTGCTCGGCCGAAAAGCTGCCATCGAGGTCCCGCACAATCTCGTTGACCGCATCCATCAGCTCGTTGTCGTGGGCGAGAAACGCATCGCCGTCAGCGCCTTCGGGCTGCACCAGGTTGAAGTGGATATTGCCATCGCCAAGATGGCCAAACGGCATGCAGCGAATGCCGGGCACCAGCCGCTCGCATTCGACGGTCGCGCGACGGATCA
>DATGFP010000067.1:0-41874 GCA_035309005.1 Allostellaceae bacterium
GAGGGAACTCGCCGCGCACGTCGCGATCGGCGGCCGCGGCCCGCTCTTCGTCGGCGCGCCGGAGGACATCGCCGATACGCTGATCGACTGGGTCGAGCGAACCGGGGTCGACGGCTTCAACCTCGCCTACGCGGTGACCCCAGAGAGCTTCGAGGATTTCGTCGATCTCGTGGTGCCGGAACTAACGCGGCGCGGCGCCTACAAGCGCGATTACCGGCCGGGCACTTACCGCGAGAAACTGTTCGGCCCCGGCCGCGCCCATCTCGCCCCGCCCCACCCGGCCGCGATATACCGCACGAAATAACCGAACAACAAAAGCATTCCCGGCGAAAGCCGGGACCCACCAATACGCCAGTCGAGCCTTTGAACGGTGGATCCCGGCTTTCGCCGGGAAGCGGTCTTGGGATAACTCCCCCTTATCGGGCTGTTTTATCTTAGCGGCCGAGGACGGCGCGGGCGGTTTGGTTGAAGAGGATCTTGCGTTCCTCGTCGGTAGGTGGGGCGGCGCGGCGCCACTCCTTGCCGAGGTCGACGCCCTTCTGCACCGCCGGGCGCGCCATCACCGCCTTGCGCCAGCGCGCGAGGTTGGGAAATTCGTCGAGCGCCTGGCCTAACGGCTTCGAAATCAGCACCCAGGGCCAGCAGCACATGTCGACGATCGAATAGTCGCCGACGATGTATTCCCGGCCTGCCAGCCGGCGCTCCAACACGCCAAGGCAGCGGTTGTATTCGTCGGCGTAGCGCTGGTGCGAATAGGGGTGCTCGCCTTGCGCGTAATTGACGAAGTGGCTCAATTGCCCGGCCATCGGCCCGAGATTGCCGACCTGCCAGAACAGCCACTCCATGATTTCCTTGCGGGCGCCGCGCCCGGCCGGCATGAATTTTCCGCTGCGCTCGGCGAGGTGCAGCAGAATGGCGCCCGACTCGAAGACGCTCAGCGGCCCCTCGGGATCGTCATGGTCGACGATCGCCGGCATCCGGTTGTTCGGGCTGACCGCGAGAAACTCCGGCGCGAACTGGTCGCCCTTGCCGATATTGACCGGGATGACGCGGTAAGGAAGGCCGCATTCCTCCAGCATGATGCTGATCTTCCAGCCGTTCGGCGTCGGCCAGTAATAGAAATCAATCATCCACTTTGCCTCCGTCATGTCATTGCGAGGAGCGAAGCGACGAAGCAATCCCGATCCGGGTGCGTCCACCGCGAGATTGCTTCGCTGCGCTCGCAATGACGGCTAGCTAGTTCAGTGCACCCGTCGCGCGCAATGCGGCGATCTCGGCCGGCGAATAGCCGAGCTCGGCCAGCACCGCGTCCGTGTGCTCGCCGAGGGACGGCGCGGGTCGACTGATCGTCGCCGGGGTCCCGGAAAAGCGCGCCGCGTTGCGCGCCTGGCGCAGACGCCCGGCCTTCGGGTGCTCGTATTCCTCGATTAACTCCAGCGCCGCGATATGCGGGTGGCGGATCATTTGTCCACGCGTCAGCACCGGTCCGCACGGCACGTCGGCCTTGGTCAGCCGCTCCAGCCATTCGGCCGAGGAGCGGCCGATCAGCGCGTCCTGCGTCATCTGCAGCCGCGCCTCGATGTTCTGGTGGCGCAGAGCCGGCGTCTTGAAGCGCTCGTCCTCCAGCCATTCCGGCGTTTCCAGCGCGCGGGTCAGGCCCTGCCATTGCCGGTCGGTGACGACCGCGGCGGTGATGTAGCCGTCGGCGGTCTCATAGATCAGGTCGATCGCGCTCGCGGCCTCCTGCCGCACCGGCCCACCTTTGTCCCCTGCGCCGACAAAGGTCTGGGCGCTCATGTCGGACGGCCACAAAAAAGCGACCACCGCCTCAAGCATCGACAGCCGGACGTGCTGGCCCTCGCCGGTGCGGGCGCGGGCCAGGAGCGCCGCGGTGATCGCCTGCGAGGCGGTGATCGCGGTCAATTTGTCGGGCAGGATCGTGCGCACGAGGCGCGGCCGCGCCTCGTCCGAGCCGGCCTGCACCGTGGCGAGGCCGGAAAACCCCTGGATCACCGGGTCATACGCCGGCGCCTGGGCATAGGGGCCCTTTTCGCCGAAGCCGCTGGTCGACACGTAGACGATGTCAGGCTTGACGGCGCGGATCGCGTCCTCGCCGACGCCAAGCCGCTCGGCGACGCCGGGCCGATAATTCTGCGTGAAGACATCCGCCGTCGCGGCCAGCCGCTTCAACACGTCGAGCGCCGCCGGCTCTTTCAGGTTCAGCACGATCGAGCGCTTGTTGCGGTTGTTGTTGACGAACGATGCGGTGAAGCCGCCGCGCCGGTTCGCGCCGTGCCGTGTCGAGTCGCCGTCGGGCGGCTCGACCTTGATCACGTCGGCGCCCTGGTCGCCGAGGATCATCGTCGCCAGCGGCCCCGCGACGTTCGAGGTCAGATCGACGATGCGAAACCCATTGAGTGGACCCGGCATGCCAGAAGCCTTTCCGATAGCGCGACGACAGTTGCAGCCGATCGTAGCCTAGCGCGGCGGAGTGTGCGATCTTGCCGGCCATTCCACGCCGCTAAGGGAGGATATCATGGCGAAATACACGCTGGTCAGCTTCAAGACCTGCCCCTGGGTGCAGCGCTCGGCGATCGCGCTGCGCGAAAAGAACGCGACCTTTGAGTTCCGCCACATCGAAAGCGACAACCGGCCTGACTGGTTTCTCGCGATCTCGCCGCACAAGAAGGTGCCGGTGCTGACGATCGACGACAAGGTGACGCTGTTCGAATCGAACGCGATCAACGAGTACCTCGACGAGATGGTCAGCCCGCAATTGCATCCGGCCGACCCGATCCAGCGCGCGATCAACCGCGCCTGGACCGACTATGTGCCGACCTTCGCCTCGGCGGTCACCGGCTGCGCCTACGCCGCGACCGAGGACGCGTACAAGAAGGCGCTGGAAGCCGCCCCGGTGGCCTTCGAGCGGCTCGAAAAGGCGCTCGAAAAGCAGGGCAGCGGCCCGTTTTTCAATGGCGCCAAATATTCGCTGGTCGACTCGGCTTATGCCCCGTTCCTGCAGCGCTATGTCTTCCTCGACCGGATCAAGAAGATCGGGATCATGGAGAAATACCCGCGCCTCAAGGCGTGGACCGACGCGCTGATGGCGCGCCCCTCGACCCACTCCTTCCCCGAAGCCGAATTCGAGGCGATGTACCGCGAGGGCCTGCGCAAGCGCGGCAGCTACCTCTCGCAATTCGTCGAAGCGCCGCGCGCGGCGGCGGAGTGAATCTGGTTTGTCATCCCGGCGGAGGCCGGGACCCACTTCTCCACCTGCGAGATGGTTGATGAATGGGTCCCGGCCTTCGCCGGGATGACGCCTCGTACTATTCCGCCGCCGCCGCTTCGCGCCTCCCGAGGCGCTTCAGGCAGCGGTCGACCCATAATTTGGTCAGCTTTTCCTGCGCGCCGTTTTGGCTGAGGCGGCGGCGCAGGGTTGGGAAATCGACGTGGTCGAGGTCCTGGTCCTGATTGAAGCAGGAAAAGACGACCGTTTCGGTGCCGCTCGCCGGGTCGTAATGGCGCTGCAGGCACTGGGCGCAGATTTCCTTCATCATGCACTGCATCGGCGAGTTGATCGAGGCGATCGCGCGGTGGCCGGGGCGGAAATAGCGCTTCAAGGCCGCGCGGCGCGCTTCGGCGACCGCCGCCATCATGCCGTCGGAGCCGATCGCGATGATGCGGTCGACCGCTGAGAGCGCGATCGCGGCCGGGCCAAGCGCGCCCTCGCCGTAGGAAGCGATCGCCGCGACGATGTTGCCGACGAACGCCTTGTCCTGCGGCCGCCCGGGGGCGAAGCCCGGCGCCTCGTCGCAACACCAGACGACGGCGTCGGCGGCGCGCTCGATGTCGGCGATCTTGTAGCGGTCGGCCAACTCCTTGTAGCCGGCGAAATAGAGGACGCGCGAGCCCGCCGCGCGCAATGCCGCGCCGATCGAAAAGAGGACCGCGTTGCCGAGGCCGCCGCCGACCAAAAGGACGGTCTCGCCGGAAGGGGTTTCGGTCGGCGTGCCGGTCGGCCCCATCAGGATCACCGGCTCGCCCGGCTGCAATAGGGCACAGAGATCGGACGAGCCACCCATTTCGAGGACGATCGTCGAGAGGAGCCCCCGCTCGCGGTCGATCCACGCGCCGGTCAGCGCTAGGCCCTCCATCGCGAGAATCGTGCCGTCGACCCGGGGCGCATAGCTCGCATAATTCTGCAGCCGGTAGAACTGGCCGGGCTGGAAGGCGCGCGCCGCCATCGGCGCGTGCACGACGACTTCGACGATCTTTGGCGTCAGCCGCTCGATCCGCTCGACCCGGGCGCGCAATTCATTATCGAGCCGCGCCTGCAACGCCCTGGGTTCGGGCAATCCAGGCGGCAGCTTCGCCAGCATGCGGCTGATGACGGGATAGCCCTGCTTGGTGCCGCCCATCGCCTTGACGACATTGCCGGCGAAGCTCGGGTGCAGATCGCCCCAGAAGCTGACCGCGCGGCCATCGGGCGCGAGGTTCATCAGCACGTGCACCGCGTCGGGCTTGGCGACCCGCTCGGGGCTCGCCGGCTGGCCCGCTTCGTCGAGGGCGCGGAAATAGCGGCCGTCGAGCGCGGCATGCTCGGGGTCCTCGCGCGCCAGGACGGTATTGGGCTGGGTTCCGGCGGCGACCAGGATCGTGCGCGCCGGCAAGACAACCTCCTCGCCGGCGTGCTGGTCGGCCAGCGGCTGGTGGCCGCCCACTTCGGCCGGCACATGCCGGGTCAAGCGCAGCGCGGCGGCCTGCTCGAAAAGATCGATTTCGACCGCCTCGGGGGTCAGCATCTCGGCGAAGCGGATGCCCTCCTCCAGCGCCTTCGCCACCTCCTCGTGGTTGAGGGTATAGGAAGGCGCGTCGACGAGGCGGCGGCGATACGCGATCGTGACGCCGCCCCAGGAGTCGATCAGCTTCGCGAAGCGCGGCGCCCTGCCCTCGCGCGACGCCGCCTCGCGCTCCTCGCGCAATGCCTTGGCGTGGGCAATGAATTCGTCGGCGACCTCGCGCTCGGCGCCGGTCCACGCCGCGCGCATCGGTCCCTCGCCGCGCTCGGCAACCAGCGTCTCATAGCGTGCGAGGAATTTCTCGACCTGCACCGGGTAATAGGCCAGCGCCTCGGTCGCGGTGTCGATCGCGGTCAGGCCGCCGCCGATCACCACAACCGGCAGCCGCACGGTCAAATTGGCGATGCTGTCCGCCTTGGCGGCCCCGGTCAGCTGCAGCGCCATCAAAAAGTCGGAAGCCTGCCGCACCCCCGGCACCAGGCCGTTCTGCATCGGGATGACGGTCGGGCGGCCGGCACCGGCGCACATCGCGATATGGTCGAAGCCGAGCCCGAAGGCGCCGTCGATCGTCAAGGTGCCGCCGAAACGCACGCCGCCATACATCGCGAACTGCGCCCGGCGCTCCAGGAGGAGCCGGATGATCTTGAGGAAATTCTTGTCCCAGCGCACCGTGATGCCGTATTCGGCAACCCCGCCGAAGCCGGCCATCATGCGCGCGTCGAGCCCTTCGTAGAGGCTCGCGACATCGCGGATCGGCGCGAAGGCGACGCGCTCGCCTCCCCCCGTCACGCCGGAGATTTCGGGCGGCAGCGGCTCGATCTTCAGCCCGTCGATCGCCGCGACGAAATGGCCGTCGTTGATCAAATGGTGCGCCAGGTTGAACCCGGCGGGCCCCAGCCCGACCACCAGCACCTTGTAGCCCGATGCGGGCTTCGGCAGCGGCCGGCGCAAATCGAGCGGGTTCCACCGCGTCAACAGGCTGTAGATCTCGAAGCCCCAGGGCAGCCCCAGCACGTCCTTCAGGGTGCGGGTCTCGACCTGCGGGATGTCGACCGGTTCCTGCCGCTGGTAGATGCAGGCCTTCATGCAATCGTTGCAGATGCGGTGGCCGGTCGCGGCGCACAGCGGGTTGTCGACCGCGACGATCGCCAGCGCGCCCACAGAATTGCCGCGCGATTTCACGAGGTTCATTTCGGAAATCTTCTCGTCGAGCGGGCAGCCGGCCAGCGTCACGCCGAAGGTGCTCTTGCGGAAGCCGCCGTCCTTGTCGTGGATGCCGCTGCGGCAGCTGTCCTTCTGCTGGTTGTGGCACCAGATGCAGTAGTTCGCGTGATCCAGCGCGCCGGCGAGGTCGGTGCCGGGATCGGTCAGGGCGAAGCCGTCGCGCGCTCGCCATTCCTCTTCGGGCAGGCGCAGCATCGTGACGCCATGGCGCTCGATCGTCTCGATCGGCACCAGGTGGTGCATGTCGAGCCGCTGCGGCACGCGAAACAGGAGGCCGCGGCGGTGCCGCTCCTGCCCGGCCGGCGCGAGCGTCGCCCAGGCGGCGTATTCGAGCGCGGCACGCAGCGGCAATTTGTGCGCGGCCTCGTCGTCGAGCCAGCGCGCCACCGCCGCGGCGTAGCGCAGTTCCCAATCGAGGACACCGCGGCGCGTGGCGACATCGAGCGCGGCGCCGCCGATCTGCGCATCGAGTTCCTGCGCCAGTCGGTGGCCGTTGAGATGGGCGGCGTCGGCCGCCTTGATCTCCTTGACGGCGCGGCGCTGGACGAACAAGCGCTTCACCGAGTAAAGCGGCGCCAGCTTGTCGTGCGCCGCCTGCAATGCCCGCACCTCGGCGGCGACGCCAAACAACTCCCCTAAGAAATCCTCGAGATGCGGCGCGAGATCGACCAAGAGATCGCTTTCGGCCTTGCGGTCGAGCGCGGCCCGCCCGGCCATCAGACGCTGATGCAGCGCCGCGTCGACCGCCGCGAGATGCCCGACAAACGCGCGATCGAGCCGCACCAGCCCGTCGCGCTGGTAAAGCTCGGCAAAGCTCAGCCCGTGGCGCAGCGCGAGTTCACTCATGTCCGCTAATTAGGCGACCGAGCCGCCAGAAACCAGCCGGTAAATCGCCGCGACAGATTTCTACGGTCGTCGCGGCGCGGTTCCCTGTCAGGTGTCGCCTCGCTTGGCCCGAAAATAGCATAAGAGAAGTCGTACGAGAGAAGCGCTGGTTTGAGCTGATCGCCGCAATAATCAGCAAGACTAGTTCTTAGGCACCCGCAGGTCATTAATTAGTCAGATTGGGCGATATAGCCCAAGAAGACAGCAGATGCTTGGCAATTGCTGAACGAGAAGGGGGGAGCGCCGTCCGCACAACCCGGTGGGTTGAACGCTTCGCGAGGCAAGCGCCGGTTCACCACCCCAAGGAGAACGCGATGGCCGACACCGTCTTCGATACCCAGATCGAGCACGACCTGCGGAAACGCTACCGCCAGCCGGCCCGCGTCGAGCAATTCGGCATCGAGGCGATCCCAGATGCCAAGAAGACGGTCAAATGGTACGACCTCTTCAGCATCATCCTGAATTTTTTGATCAATCCGGCGACGATCCTGCGCGGCGGCCTCGGCGTCGCGGCCGGCCT
The DNA here is from genome assembly GCA_035309005.1 of Allostellaceae bacterium. GTDB lineage: Bacteria > Pseudomonadota > Alphaproteobacteria > ATCC43930 > CGMCC-115725 > DATARH01. The sequence continues at coordinate 7,429 of DATGFP010000067.1, forward strand.
CTCGTTCCAGGCCTCGGTTACGGCGGAATGCGCCGGCATCGTCATCGCCTGCTGCTTTTACATCGTGATGGCGACGGTCGGGGTCGATTACGGCATCCCGGGCCAGGTCGCGACCCGCGCGGTCTATGGGCTGCGCGGCTCGAAGCTGATCCCCTCGTTCCTGCGCTCGATCGCGTCGTGCTACTGGTTCGCCTTCCAGACGATGATCGGCGCGACCGCGATCGTCGCGGTGCTGAACAAGCTGACCGGCATCCAGTATTCGCTGATCCTGGTCAGCGTCGCCTTCGGCATCCTGCAGGCGCTGGTCGCCGTGGTCGGCTACGAATCGCTGAAGCACCTGTCGCGCATCGCGCTGCCGCTAAAGATCGCGCTGTTCGCCTATCTGTTCGTGTTCCTCGCCAACCACGCCGACCCAAATTTCGCGCCGAGCGCGGTGTGGAATTTCGCCGGCACCAAGGGGTGGAACTGGGTCGTCTTCGTCGCCTGGCTCAACGCCTCGGCCGCCGGCTGGCTGACGATGATCACCGATTCCGCCGATTTCTGCCGCTATTCGCGCACCCGCACCGACATGTGGGTCGGGACGTTGTCGGCGGCGGCGATCGGCACGGTATTGGGGGGTGCGCTCGGGGCCTATGGCGCCGCCGCGACGCTCGGCAAGGTGGCGAACCCGTTCGTGCTGGTCGCCAACCTCAGCACGAGCTGGCTGACGCTGCTCTTCATCCTCGTCTTCATCGCGCTCGACAATTGGACGATCAACGTCCTCAACCTCTATACCGGCGGCCTCTCGCTCTCGAACATCTTTGAACGGGCTGGGCGGTTCTGGACGACGCTCATTGCCAGCGTCCTCGGCATCGCGCTGTCGGCGGTGCCCGACGTCCTCAACAGCTACCTGCACTACGCGACGCTGCTCGGCAACGTCTTCGCGCCGATCGCCGGCGTCTTGGTGTGCGATTACCTGTTCCTGAAGCGCACCCGGCTCGACGTCCCTGCCCTCTTCACGCTCGACGGGCGCTATCGCTATTGGGGCGGCTTCAACCTCGTTGCGGTGGCGTGGACCGGTCTCGGCTTCCTCTTTTACATGTTCGTCGTGCCGGCGAGCTGGATCCCGACCGTGACGACGATCGCCTTTACCGGCCTCGGCTACACGATCACCGCAATGCTCGTCGCGGCACGCTCGCCGACGATGGCGCAGGGCGCGGCACCGGCCGATGCGGCGGCGCTGCCGGCGGCGGCGGAGTAGAGCGGCGGCGGAGCGTCAGGGGGCGCCGGCGGCGCGGCCGGGGCCCCTCACCGCCACCCACCAATAGACGAAACCGCCGAGCGCCCCGCTTGCACTCAGATGCTGCCAGAGGGTCGCATTGAGAGCCCACATTCGCCGGTCGGTCCATCCCGCGCCGATCACGAGGCCGGTGTTCAGGAGGCCTATCGCGATCCCGCACGCGACAAAATATGGCCAGCTTCTAATCTTGAACATCAGCGAGATGGCGAGAAGCGCAATAAACGGCAACATCGTCGTTATTAGCGAGACGACCAAGGTGAAGACGAAGACCACCAAAAATCCGGCGAAGCCTACGTTGTCGCCCGGACGCGGGCCAAGGATCAGAAACCTGATCAGCCCGCTGGCCCAAAAAATCAGGTTCCCAGCGGCGAGCGCCGCAAAATAGCCGCGTATTGCCGCCCTCGCCACCGTCTTGCCCGGCCTCTCGCTAGTGGTCCCGCTCAAACAGGTGCGTCCGTTTCTTCATTCGTCACCCCCGCGAAAGCGGGGGTCCAGGAGCGGCAGGCACAACGCGCACCGCCCTGGATGACCGCTTTCGCGGGCATGACGGAAGGGAACCAGGTGCTGGAGTCCATCCACCAGATTGCTACGCGCCGCTGACCGCCGCCGCATCGGCGCTCTCGAGCACCGCGTTGAGCAGCACGTTGCAGCCGGCGGTCAGGTCGTCCGCTTTGGCGTCCTCGATCTCGTTGTGGCTGATGCCTCCGACGCAGGGGACGAAGATCATCGCGCTGGGCGCGACGCGGGCCATGTAGACCGCGTCGTGGCCGGCGCCGCTGACGATGTCCTGGTGCGGGTAGCCCTGCGCCGCCGCGGCCTCGCGCACCGCGCCGACCAGCTTCGGGTCGAACGGCGTCGGCGGGAAATACCAGAATTCCTCGACCGCGGCGTCGAGGCTTTGTGAGGCGGCGGCTTCGGCGCAGGCGGCGCGCAATTTCGTGTCCATCTGGGTCAGCACCCCGTCCTCGGGATGCCGGAAATCGACCGTGAAGAACACATGGCCGGGGATCGTGTTGCGCGAATTGGGGCTGACCTGGACAAAGCCGACCGTGGCGCAGGCGTAGGGCGCGTGCGCGTGGCCGATCCGGTTGACCGCGTCGATCATCCGGGCGGCGCCAACGAGAGCGTCGCGGCGGCGCGGCATCGGGGTCGGGCCGGCATGCGCCTCCTGCCCGGTCACGGTGATCTCGTACCAGCGCTGGCCCTGCGCCCCGGTGACGATACCGACCGGCAGTCCGGCGGCTTCGAGGATCGGCCCCTGCTCGATATGCGCCTCGAAATAGGCCGCGACCTTGCGGCCGCCGACCGGGGCCGGGCCGGCAAAGCCGATCCGCGCCAATTCGCCGCCGAGCGTCAGCCCGGGCGCGTTGTTGTCGCGCGTCGCCAACGCATGGTCGATCTCAAAGACGCCGGTGAAGGCGCCGGAGCCGACCATCGCGGGGGAAAATCGCGAACCCTCTTCGTTGGTCCACGCGACGATCTCCAACGGCGCCTCGGTTTCGTACCCCATATCGTTCAGCGAACGCACCACTTCGAGCCCGGCCATGACGCCGTAGGCGCCGTCGAACCGGCCGCCGGTGGGCTGGGTGTCGAGGTGGCTGCCGGCCATCACCGGCGGCAGCGCCGGGTTGCGGCCCGGGCGGCGCGCGAAGATGTTGCCGATTCGGTCCACCGTAACGGTGCAGCCGGCTTCCTCGCACCAGCCGATGAACAGGCGCCGCGCCGCGGCGTCGAGATCGCTGGCGGCAAGCCGGCACACCCCGCCCTTTGGCGTCGCGCCGATCCGCGCCAATTCCATCAGGCTTGCCCACAGCCGCTCGCCGTTGACCGTCAGATTGCGCATCGCGACCCCTCGCCCCGCTCGCTGTATGACGAGACAGTTCGTCGCCCCCGTCAAGCGCCGCTTCCCGCCATGAGGCTTGTCGGCATGCGGCCGCTGCGCTACGGGTTGGCGGCGGCAAATCCCGCCCTCGGAGGACCAGCATGAGCGATTCCGGCATCTCGGTACTCGGCATTTGCGGCAGCCTGCGCAAGGCGTCGTTCAACATGGCGGCACTCAACGCGGCAATCGCGCTGAAGCCGGCCGGGATGAGCGTGACGGTGGCGGACATCTCGCAGATCCCGCCCTACAACGAGGATGTCCGCGCAGAGGGCTTTCCGCCCTCGGTCGAGACGCTGCGGCGCCAGATCGCGGCGGCCGACGCGCTCATCTTCGCCTGCCCGGAATACAATTATTCGATGTCGGGCGTCCTGAAGAACGCGATCGACTGGGCGTCGCGCCCACCCGACCAGCCGTTCGCCGGCAAGCCCTGCGCGATCATCGGCGCCGCCGCCGGCATGGCCGGCAGCGCCCGCGGGCAATACGATCTGCGCCGGTCTTGCGTCTTCCTCGACATGCACCCGCTCAACAAGCCCGAGGTGCTGATCGGCCAGGCGCACACCAAGTTCGACGCCGAGGGCAATCTCAACGACGAGGCGGCGAAGGGCTTTATCCGCGACCTGATGGCCAACCTCGCCGGGTGGGCGCGGCAGCTCGCGAAAAAAGCCTGATCAACGAGGTCATTGCGAGCGCAGCGAAGCAATCTCGAGCCGGCTCAGCCTCGGGCCGACGGGATTGCTTCGTCGCTGCGCTGCTCGCAATGACAGCTACCGGGGAGGAGGAACGCGATGGAGATGGACTTCACCGGCAAGGTCGCGCTGGTTACCGGCGCGGCCAACGGCATCGGGCGCGCGACGGCGCTCGCCTTCGCCAAATCGGGCGCCAAGGTTGTCGTCGTCGATCGCGATGCGGCCGGCGGCGAAGCGACCGCCGGCATCATCCGCCAGCAGGGGGGCGAAGCGCGCTTCGTCGCCGCCGACGTCACCAAATCGGCCGATGTGCAGAATTACGTCAAGGAAGCGCTCGCCGCTTATGGCCGGATCGACTGCTTCTTCAACAATGCCGGGATCGAGGGCACCTGGAAGCACACCGCCGAATATGACGAAGCAATGTTCGACCAGGTGATCGGCGTCAACGTCAAGGGCGTGTTTCTCGGGTTGCGCCACGTGCTGCCCGAGATGCTGCGACAGAAATCGGGCGCGGTCGTCAACACCGCCTCGGTCGCGGGCCTCGTCGCGACGCCAGGCATGCCGGCCTATGTCGCCTCCAAGCACGCCGTCATCGGGCTGACCAAGACCGCCGCCGGCGAGGTCGCGCGCGACGGTATCAGGGTCAACGCGGTCTGTCCCGGCCCGGTCGACACCCGCATGATCCATTCCCTCGAACAGCAGATCAGCCCGGGCGACCCCGCCGAGGTCGCACGGCGCTACCAGGCGGCGATGCCGACCGGGCGCTACACGACCGCCGAGGAGATCGCCAGCATGGTGCTCTTCCTGTGCTCCGACCTCGCCGGCAACATCACCGGCGGGCAATACGTCGTCGATGGCGGGCGCACCGCGACGGGCGGCGCCGTGACCCAGGCGATGGAGCGGCGCTAAAGGGTCAGGGGTTGGCGGGTCAGAGGTTGCGGGTGCTGTCGCGGTAGCGCCGGTTCATCACCCGCAGCCGGCGCGAGATGACGCGCAGCACGGTGATCGAGAAGGCCGGCGTGTCAGCGACCATCGCCAGAAACCGCGGCACATCGATCTCGACCAACTCGCAATAGGTGCCGGCGATCACCGTCGCGCTGCGCGGCATGCGCTCCTCGATGATCGCCATTTCGCCGATGATGCCGCCCTCGCGCACCGTCTCGAGGATCGTGCTGCCGCTGAGGACGCGCAGCGTCCCCTGCTTCAAGACGTACATCGCATGGGCTTCGTCGCCCTCGCGAAACAGGACGTCGCCAGGCTTCAGGCTGATCGCCTTGGCGTCGCCGAGCGTCGCCAGAATTTCGTCAACCGCGAGATCTTTCATCATGGCCGCATCGCGAAAGCCGATTGGGGGATCAAAGGTTCGCGCGCATTTGCAACGGGTTCGCCGCACCGTTCGGCCGCAGCATGGTACTACACGCGCCGGACTGCAAGGGTTGGCCGCCGCACAACGCTAAATTGCGACCAATTGTTCAGAGCTTGCCGAGCGCCGACAAGACGCTCGCCTGGGTGAGGATCTGCGGCATGACCGTCGGCGTGCCGTCCGCGCCATAAAGCAGGTAGAGCGGCACGCCGCTGCGGCCGAATTGCTGCAGGAAGGCGGTGATGTCCGGGTCCTGCCGGGTCCAGTCGCCCTTCAGCGCGACGACGCCGCGCGCGCTGAAGGCGCGGCGCACCGCTTCGCTGTCGAGGGCGGTCTGTTCGTTGACCAGGCACGTGATGCACCAGGCCGCGGTCAGGTTGACGAAGACCGGGCGGTGGGCGGCGGCCAGCTGCGCCACCCGGGCGGCGCTGAACTTCTGGTAGCCGAGCCCGTCCGGCGCGGCGGCGGCGGCAGCCGTACCCGGCGGCGAGCCGGCCGGTACCACCAGCGCCACGAGGATCACCGCGGCGGCGATGCCGGCGGCGGCGAGGCCGCTGCCGAGCCGGCGGCCGGACGGCGCGGCGAGCCGGGTGCGGCCGTAGATCCATACCGCGAAACCGGTGGCGACGAGGCCGATCAGGGCGAGGAAGGCGCTGCCGGGTCCGACCTCCTGGATCAGCACCCAGACGAGCCAGGCGACCGTCCCGTAAAGCGGAAAGGCGAGCAGCTGTTTGAACCACAGCATCCACGGGCCCGGTCGCGGCAGCACCCGGGCGATCCCGGGGATCATCGCGGCAAGCACGAGCGGCGCGGCGAGCCCGCCGCCGAGCGCGACGAAGATCGCGAGCGCCAGCGCCGCCGGAGCGACCAGTGCAAAACCCAGCGCCGCGCCCATGAACGGCGCGGTGCACGGGGTCGCGACGACGCTCGCCAGGATGCCGGTGGCGAACGCGCCGAGGAGCCCGCCATGGCCGGCGAAGCGGCTGCCGACCCCGCCCAGCCCGGCGCCGAGCTCGACCACCCCGGAAAGGCCGAGCCCCATCGCGAACAGCAGATACGCCAGCAGCCCGACGACGACCGGCGATTGCAGTTGAAAGCCCCAGCCGATCGCCGCGCCGCCGGCGCGCAGCAGCAACAATACGCCGCCCAGCGCGGCGAAGCTCAGGATGGCGCCGGCGGCGTAGGCGAGCGCGTGGCGGCGTTCCTCGGCGCGGCGAAGCGACGCGGCGAGCCCGAGCAGCTTCAAGGACAGCACCGGAAAGACGCACGGCATCAGGTTGAGGATGGCGCCGCCGATAAACGCAAAGACCAGCGCCTGCCACCACGCGATGCCGCTAGCGCCCTCAACCGGCGGCGGCGCCGGCGGCGCACTGATCGCATAGGCCCGCTCGGCGCCGCCGGCTTCGCGCAGCGCCAGCACGCCGTCGAGCCGCGGCGGGGCGATCGCGGAGGGTCCCTTGGCCGCCGCCAGCACCAGCTCGAGCCCGGCCGCCCGGGGTTCCTGCCGCGGTTCGGCCGCGGCGTCGATGACGTTGGCCTGGAGCGGGAAAAACATCGCGGTCGGGCGGCGCATGCCGGCGAGCGCGGCGGCCGGGATCGACAGGCGCAATTCGCCCCCGACCGTCGCGAACCGCGTCGCGAAATCGGCCGGAAGCGGCAGCCGCGCGCGCACGCCCTCGAACAGCGCCCTGGTCGCCGGATCGGGCGCGGAAGAGCTCTCGCCGACCGGCAGGTCGAGCGCCAGCTTTGCCTCGCCCGGGATGCAGATCTCCGAGCACACCAGCCAGGTAGCGTCGGCGGCCACATGCACGCTGCCGCCGGGCTTGAGGTCTGCCGGCGCGGCGAGCGGCACCAGCAGATCGGCCATGCCGCCATAGCCGTAATTGCCGATCGCGCCCAACACAAAGCGCTGCGGCGTCGGCCAAAGGGTGTCGCCAGCGCGAAACCCGGGCGGCAGGCTCCAGGCGATTTCGGTCGGCAGCCCGGAATCGCCGGGGTTCTTCCAATAGGTGTGCCAGCCCGGCGCGATGTCGAGGTGCAGGTCGACCCACAGCGTCTTGCCCGGCGTCACCGCGGCGGTTTCGGGAACCAGCCGCGCGGCGACCGGATTGAGCGGCGCGGCAGGGCTCGCGGCGCGCGCCGGCAAGCCCGCGAACGCCAGCGCAATCGCGAAGATCAGCCCGCCCCGCACCACGCCAATCCGCATCGCTTCCGTGTCCTGCCGCCGATGCAATCATAGCAGAAAATGGTGCGCTGCGGCGGAGCGCCCTGGTCGCACCCGGCATTCGCGAGGATGCGATGGCCGCCGGATCACGGCTGCGCTATCGTCGCCGCGGATCGCGCAGGAGGCCTGCCCGTGGACGGACATCGCACGCTCGCCGTCGATATCGGCGGCACCGGCATCAAACTGGCTTTGCTCGACGGCGACGGCCGGATGATTGGCAAGCGGGTGCGCGTGCCGACCCCGCCGCCGCCGGTCGCACCCGAGGTGCTGGCGGCGGCGCTCAACGGCGCGGTATCGCAGCTGGGCGCCTTCGACCGGGTCTCGGTCGGGTTTCCCGGCGCGGTGCGCAACGGCCGCATCCTGACGGCGCCCAATCTCGGGACCGAGCTGTGGTCCGGGTTCGACCTGCAGACCGCGCTCGCCGAGCGCTGGAGCCGCCCGGTGCGGGTGATGAACGACGCCGACGTGCAGGGCTTTGGCGCGGTCCAGGGCGAGGGCGTCGAGATGGTGCTGACGCTCGGCACCGGCGCCGGCACCGCGATCTTCTCCAACGGCCAGATCATGCCGCACCTCGAGCTCGCGCATCACCCGGTGCGCGGCGACAAAACCTACGACGAATACCTCGGCAGGCGGGCGCTGGAGAAAGTCGGCAAGAAGCGCTGGAGCAAGCGGGTCGAGCGGGTGATCGGCATCCTGCGCCGGCTGGTCAATTTCGACCATCTCTACATCGGCGGCGGCAACGCCAAGCAGATCAAGCTGCCGCTGCCGCCCGACGTCTCGATCGTGCCAAACACCGACGGCCTGACCGGCGGCATCGCGCTGTGGCGGGCCGAGGACGCCGCGCAGCTCGGCGGCGGCCAGGCGCGCAGCCGCTCGCTGAAGCGCAGCCGCATCGAGGGCCGCGCCGCCGCTTCCCCCCCACCGCCGCGGCGCAAGGGCGCGCCGTCGAGCGGCGGGCGCGCAGCGCGGGCGACGGCCGCTTCAGGCCGCACCGTGACGGCTTCGCAACCCGCGACCAAGGTCAGCTTCGCGGTGCCGAGCGGCGCCTGCGACTGCCATGTCCATGTGTTCGGCGCCGCGGCGGAATTTCCCTGGTCTCCCCAGCGCGGCTACACGCCGCCGCCGGCGAGCGCCGCCGAGCTTCTGGCGCTGCAGGACGCGCTGCACCTGTCGCGGGTCGTCATCGTGCAGCCGAGCGTCTACGGCAGCGACAATTCCTGCACGCTCGACGGCATGCGCCGCCTCGGCAAACGCGCCCGCGGCGTCGCGGTGATCGACGAAGCGACCAGCAACGCCGCGCTCGACGAGATGAACCGCGCCGGCATCCGCGGCGTCCGCGTCAACCTCGAAACCGCCGGCGAGACCGACCCCGACGCGGCGCGGCGCAACCTCGCGGCCGCGGTCGCGCGGGTGGCGCCTTTGGGCTGGCACGTGCAGGTCTATACCCGGCTTTCGGTGATCTCCCGGATCGCGGACGAGGTCGCGCGCTCGGCGGTGCCGATCGTGTTCGACCATTTCGGCGGCGCCGTGGCGGCGGGCGGTACGGCCCAGCCGGGCTTTGCCGAACTCGTCGCGCTGGTCGGCGACGGGCACGCCTATGTCAAGGTGTCGGGGGCCTACCGCAGCTCGCAGAAGGCGCCCGCCTACGACGATGTGGCGCCGCTCGCCCGCGCGCTGATCGCCGCCAATCCCGAGCGCATTTTGTGGGGCACCGACTGGCCGCACCCGCACGCGGCGGCGCCCGGAGCGGGGAGCGACGCGCTGGCGCCGTTCTACGACATCGACGACGGGCTGGCGCTCAACCAGCTCGCGGCGTGGACCCGCGACGCCGCCGCCCGCCGCAAGATCCTGGTCGACAACCCGGCCCGCCTCTACGCGTTCTAGGATTTTGCGCTAGGCAGTGGCCGGTGCGAGGCTCATTCGCGCTTCTCTTGCTTGCGCTCGGGCTGGCGGCGGCGGGCTGCGCGCCGCAGGGGCCGGCGGCGCTGCCGGCCGACGATTCGCACATCCCACCCTTCGCCCGCGTGCCCTACCAGCCGTTTTCGCGCGCGGCGGCGGTGCAGATCGCGCTGCGCGAGTGGCGGGCGTTCGGCTCGCCGGTCCTGGCGCCCAACAGCGCGCTCTCCTACGACGCCGAGCGCTCCGAGGGGATGTGGCAACGGGTCGGGGAATATTGGTGGCTGGGCCTGCCGCTCGGCGCGCCCGACCAAGGCTATACCGGCATGCACGACGCGGCGGGCCGGGTCTTTCCGGCGAGCGCGGACGGCACCTACGCGTGGTCGGCGGCGTTCATCGATTATGTCATGCGCATGGCCGGCGCCGGCCACCGCTTTCCCTATTCGGCGAGCCATTCCGACTACATCAACGCCGCGAAGCAGCACGCGATGGGGCAGCTTCCCGGCATCGCGGTCACCGCCGAGCGGCCGGAAGCCTACGCCCCGCAGCCCGGCGATCTGGTCTGCATGTGGCGCGGCCGCCGGCCGATCCGCTTCGACGACCTGCCGACCGGCCATTTCCCCGGACATTGCGACATCGTCGTGGCGACCCATCAGGGCTCGATCGACGGCATCGGCGGCAATGTCGACAATACGGTCGGGATGTGGCGCATCCCGGTCACCGCCGACGGCCGGCTCGCCACCTCGGACGGCGCCAGCCTCGACCCGGACCACCCGTGGTTTGTCGTGCTCCGCGTCGATTACGACCTCAACACGATCCCCCTACCTAGCACGCCCTTGAGCTAAGGGCGGCGACCACCTCGCGGCCGCGGCCGCTGTCGATCATCGCGTCCTCGAACGTCGGCTCGCGCGCGAGGAGGCGGCGGTAAAGCGGGCGGACCGCGGCGACGATCTCGCCGTCGCGCCCGAGCAGCGCGTCGCCAAATTCCAGCATGCGCAGGTTGGGCCAGACGCGCGGCCGTAGCTGCGCCACCCGGTCGAAGACCTCGCCGGCCGCAAGCTCGGGATGCGCCTGCGCGAGGATCAGCGCCGAGGCGGCGGTCGAGCGCGAGACGCCGGCGTGGCAGTGCACCAGGAGGTGGATACTTTCCCCCTCGCCCAGCTCGCGGCCGAACGCCAACAGCCGCTCGACATCGGCGCGGCTCGGGGCGAGCCGGTCGGGCCTATTCGTCTCGATGACGTCGTGAAAGCGCAGCCCCAAGCGGCGGTGCGGCGCAAATTCGGCGAAGGCCGGCGGCTCGGGCCAATCGGGATCGAGGATCGAGAGGACATGCGTCACGCCGGCGGCACAGTGCTCGCCCAGTTCGGGGATGCCGCAGATCGTAAGGCGAAAGAGCGGTTTCTTGGGCGTCATCACAGCGGGCTTGGTCGCAAGCGAGCGCCGGCGGAATGTCGGCTCTTTCGCAAAGCTGGGTAAAATTTCGCAAGCGTCAAGGCCGATCGAGTCTCGCGCGCGTTCACAACAGCATAGAGGTGCGTCAGCGGGGGGCTTTGTGAAGTTTGGCTTTATGGAGTTTAGCCGATGGCAGGCCAGCCGCAGCAACTCGACTACGGCAAGAATCGATCCGGTAATCGGCGCATCGGCCGGGCCCGCAACCTGAATGTCGCGATATTGTTGCTGGCGATCGGTCTCGCCGTGCTCGATTTGACTGGCTTTACCAGGGCCGGCGATGCGCTGCCGTCGGCGGCGCGCGCCGCGGCCGCGCCGGCCGTCGCCGCGACACCGACGCGCCACGCTAAACTCGCGCTTGCCGCTCTCTCGCCGACCAGGCCCGAGGCGCCGCTTACCGGCTGGTAGGCCTCAGCTCTCGACGTGATCGAGCATGATGGAGTAGGCGTAGCGCCGCTCCGAGACGGCGGCGCCAAGATGCGCCGAGATGTGCTGTACCAGGTCCTCGCGCTGCCGCTTTGCCTGCGCGAGTTGCGACTTGAGCCCTTCGACCAGCCCGGCGTTCTTTGATCGCTGCGCCGCGACGTAGCGATGCCGCAGACCGCTGATCCGTTCGCAGAGCGATTCCAGTTCGCGCCATTCCGAAGCCAGCATGACCGCCTCTGATGAAATTGCGGCGCCATCGCCGCATCGACCGTCCGAAGGTTCGTCAAGCTCATCGTGCCGACGGCCTAAGACCAACAGCGGATTTACCACGAGTGCGCAAGTCTCGCGACGACGGACTGTTCGATTTTTAGTCGACCTCTAGCGATGTCGACTTCGCGCTCAATCGAGCCGGGCGCCGTAGCGGTGCACGTGGTAGGGCATCCGCGCGAGGCCCGGACAATAGCTGCCGACCACCGGCTCCAGAGCCTCGTAGAGCCGGCGGTTGTCGGCGTTGGCGGCGGCGAGGCGCTCGCGGGCCGCCTCGGCGCGCTCGCGCAGCCGGGCGAGGTCGACGCTCAGCACGCGCCGGTTTTCGACGACCAGCCGGCCGCCGATCATCACGCTTTCCACCGCAGTGCCGTCCTCGCAATGCACCAGCTGGTTGACCGGATCGTTGAACGGCAGCCAGTTCGGGTGGTCGAGATCCAGCATCACGAGGTCGGCCTTGTAGCCGGGCGCGATGCGGCCGATCTTGCCGGCGAAGCCGAGCGCCCGGGCGCTGCCCTCGGTCGCCGCCAGCGCCGCCTCGCGGGTCGACAGCCAGCGCCGCCACTCCGGCCCCTGCACCTTCGAGACGAACGAGGCAAGCCGCATCGCCTCGTACATGTTCTGGTTGTCGGCGCATGAAGCGCCGTCGGTGCCGATGCCGAGGTTGACGTCGCGGTCGAGCATCGCCCGCGTGTCGGCGAGGCCCGAGCCCAGCCGCATGTTGCTGCCCGGGTTGTGCGCCACCGAGGCGCCGTGATGGCCGAGCCGGGCCATGTCGTCGTCGTCGAGCCAGACGCCATGCGCCACCGTGAAATGCGGCCCCAAGACGCCGAGCGCGTCGAGATGCGCGGTCTGGGTCTGGCCGTAGGCGCGGATGCCGGTGACGGCCTGCACCTTCGATTCGGCGACATGGCTGTGCAGCCCGACTGCGAAGTCGCGGGCGAGTTCGGCGCAGCCGGTGATGAAGGCGTCCGAACAGTGCTGCGGGATCGTCGGCGCGACGGCCGGGCGGATCTGGTCGCGGTCGAACCGCCAGTCGCGCAACGCGGCGCCGATCGCCTTCAGCGTCGCTTCGCCCGGCGCCAGCCGCAACGCCCTGACCCGCTCCTGCAGCGCGGCCGGCACCGCGTCGGCGAGGCCGGGTATCGCCTCATAGACGCTGCGGTCGGCGACCATCGGCGCGATCACCGCGCGCATGCCGATTTCGGCATAGGCCGAGGCGACCAGCGCCAGCCCCTCGGGGCTCGGCGCCGGCCATTCGAAGAACAGATCGTAGCAGGCGGTGCAGCCCTTCAGCACCATCTCGACCGCGCCAATCTGGGCCGACAGATGGATGTCGTCGGGGCCGCGATTGCCGCCCAGCCACGGCGCCGCGGTCAGCAGCAATTCCAGGGTCCAACGGTCCCCCATGCCCTTGGCGAGGTTGCCGTGGCTGTGGGTATGGGCGTTGACCAGGCCGGGATGGATGAGCCGCCGCGCCGCCGAGATTTCGCGCGCCCCCTCAGGGGCGGGCGAGCCCGGCGGCCCGACCTCGCGGATCGTGTCATCCTCGATCAGGATGTCGGCAGGCGCGGCGGTGCCGGCCGCGATGTCGAGCACCCGCCCGCCGCGCAGGATCGTATAGGCCATCCGACAGCCTCCTCGTGCCCGCCTTTGGGGCAGGTTGCGCCAGGGTTGCATTGGCGGCAAGATCGGCGATCACACAGGGGGAGGAAATGCGCATGCGACGTATCGCGGTTCTCGCCGTCTGCCTCGGGCTGTTCGCCGCTCCGGCGCTGGCGCAGACAAAGGCGGCGATCCAGAAGCTCGACGACCAATGGGCTGCCGCCTTCAACATGGGCGAGGCCGCGGCGGTGGCGGCGATGTATACGAAAGACGCCTATGTGCTGCCGGCCGGCGCCGCGATGATCCACGATCCGAAGGCGATCGAGGCGTTCTGGAAGTCCGCGATGGCCGACATGCAGGACATCAAATGCACCGCTATGGACGTCAAGGCGCTGGGCGGCGGCGCAGCGCGCGAGATCGGCACCTGCTCGGCAATGACAAAAAAGCCGCCGCTGAAGGAAGTTGACATCAAATACGCCGTCGTCTGGGAGAAGGAAGGCGGCAAGTGGAAGCTGCTGCAGGACATCTGGAACAGCGATAAATAGGCCTCAGCCCGCCGCCGCCAGCCTGCCCTTCAGCACCCGGCCGGCGTGGTTGCCGGTCGGCTCGCCGTACTCCAGCGCGACGGCGCCGTTGACGATCGTCGCGGCGATGCCGTCGGCCTTCTGCACCAGCCGGCGGGCGCCACCCGGCAGATCCTGTTCGACCGTCGGCAGGCGCGGCTTCACGGTAGCCTCGTCGAACACCACGACGTCGGCGGCGTAGCCGGTGCGGACGAGGCCGCGGTCGGGCAATTCCCAGGCCGAGGCGTTGTCGAAGGTCAGCATGCGCACCGCCTCTTCGAGGGTGAATTGCTGCTTGCCGCGCACCCAGTAGGAAAGCAGGTGGGTCTGCAATGACGACCCCATCTCCTGGCAGACATGCGCGCCCGAATCGGAGAACGTCGCCAGGGTGCGCGGGTGTTTCAAGAGGTTCAGCACGTCGGCCGGACTTTCGTTGACAATCGGCTGGACGAACATGCGGTTGTCGTTTTCCAGCGCCAGGTCGAGGATCACCTCGACCGGGTGCTTGTTCTGCCGGCGCGATAATTCGCCGACGCTCGGGTCGTCCCAATCGACGCTGAGCATCGGAAAGAGATTGTCGTAATTGGGCTTGCGCGGGTCGGTGGTGGCGGCGCCGCCGCCTTGCAGCGTGCGCTCGCGCGGCTTCATCGTCGCTTCCTCGGCGATCAGCTGGCGGCGGGTTTCCGGATCGGCGAGGCGCGCCTTCTGTTCGCGTAAAGGCAGCGCGCGGATCTCTTTCCAGGCCGGCAGCACGTCGAACGGCAGGTAGGATTTCAGAGAGAAGACGGCGTTGATCGAGCGGGTCGTCGCCTGGCCGTACATGCGGCCGCCCAGGGCGACGGTCTCATCCATGAAGCGGGTCTGGAAGTCCCACGGGTTGGGGTCGATGCCCTGCTTGGTCGCCAGCATGCCGAACATGATCGGCCGGCCGCTGGCGAGCGCGATTCTGCGCAATTGTTCGAGGCATTGCCGCTGTGCCTCGCCGCCCGAGATGTCCGGGCCGATCTGGAAGATGCCGGAATTGAGCGCGCCCATCGCGCCGACCAGGCGCTCGATCTCGGCCCAATCGCCGATGCGGCTGGCAACGGGCGTATCGTCCGGCGTCACGTGCGTCGTCGCGCGCGAGGTTGAAAAGCCGAGCGCGCCGGCGCGGATCGCCTCGATGACCGCGTGCTCCATCGCGCGCAAATCGTCCTCGCTCGCCTTCTCGTCGAGCGCGCGCTTGCCCATCGCGTACATGCGCAAGGCCGAATGCCCGATATACATGCCGTAATTGAGGCCCTTCGGCAGGCGTTCGACATTGGCGAGGTATTCCGGGAAGGTCTCCCAGTTCCATTCGATGCCGGCCAGCATCGCTTCGGTTGGGATGTCCTCGACCGCGGTCAGACAGCGGGCGAACCACTCGCGGTCGGCGGGCTTGCACGGCGCCAGCGCAAAGCCGCAATTGCCCATGACGACGCTGGTGACACCGTGCCAGCACGAGCAGCTGCCGAGCGGGTCCCAGGCGACCTGCGCGTCCATATGGGTGTGGCCGTCGATGAAGCCGGGCGCGACGATCAGGCCGTCGGCGTCGATCACCCGCTGGGCGGGGGCGCGGATGCGGCCGATCTCGACGATCCTGCCGCCCGCGACGCCGACATCGGCGCGGTAGCGCGGCTGCCCCGAGCCGTCCACCACCGTGCCGTTCTTGAGCAACAGGTCGAGCGCCATCGCCGATCTCCCGATAAACCGCGCGAAGCTTCGGGGCATCGCTCGGCGACGTCAACCGGCGTTAGCGCCCCGCTGCAATGCCGCCCGCTGGAGGCCGGCGAGGCTCAGCCGTAAAACCATCGGCTCAGCGCGGCGCGCAAGCGGCGCGGCGCCGCCGGCTCGACCCGGGCGCTGCGTTCCCCGGCGCGGACGTAGAGACGCGCCCGGTCGAGTACCGCCAAAACCTGCTCGTGGCCGGTATTAGGATGATCGTTGAACGATTCGATGCGGCGAAACCGCGTGCCCGCCACCTCGCCGATCGCCCTCAGAATCGCCGGCTCCAGCACCTCGGCGCCATCGACCGCGCGCACCGCGCCGCGGATGCAATGCCGCCCGTCATGGCTCTTCAGCGCGCCTTTGCACCAGCGCTCCGGCGTTGACAGCAGATCGATCACGGCATCGATCTTGTGCAGCGGGTCAGCGGCGATCAACTCAACACCATCGAACGGCATTGTCAGGCCCTCGCTCGGTATTCCCGCTCCTATAACGGCGGGCCGCTCGCCCGGTTCACCAACCGCAACGAAAAAGCAGACGCGGCGA
This sequence comes from Allostellaceae bacterium, assembly GCA_035309005.1. GTDB lineage: Bacteria > Pseudomonadota > Alphaproteobacteria > ATCC43930 > CGMCC-115725 > DATARH01. The sequence goes on from DATGFP010000067.1 coordinate 23,358, forward strand.
AAAAGCAGGCGCGCTAAGCTGGCGCGGCCCATGGGGAGCGGGTCCCGCTGGGGAGATCACGGCGAAGATCACGGGGGAGAGGTCGCATGCCAAAGAGCTATCGCGTCGCGGTCATCGCCGGCGACGGCATCGGACGCGAGGTCGTGCCGGAGGGCATCGCGGCCATGGAGGCGGCGGCGCGGCGCTATGGCTTCGGGGTCGAATGGCGCGAATTCGACTGGAGCTGCGAGACCTACGCCAAGACCGGCCGGATGATGCCGGAGGACGGGATCGCTCAGCTTACCCCGTACGATGCGGTATTCTTAGGCGCGGTCGGCTATCCCGGGGTGCCGGACCACGTGTCGCTGTGGGGCCTCCTGATCCCGCTGCGCCGCCATTTCCAGCAATACATCAACCTGCGGCCGGTGCGGCTCCTCGCCGGGGTCGACACGCCGCTCAAAAACCGCGCGCCCGGCGACATCGATTTCTATGTCGTGCGCGAGAACAACGAGGGCGAATATTCGGCGATCGGCGGCCGCCTCTACGAGGGCACCGAATACGAGATGGCGATGCAGCAGACGGTGTTCACGCGCCGCGGCTGCGACCGCGTGATGCGCTACGCCTTCGAGCTGGCGAAGACGCGCAAGAAGCACGTCACCTCGGCCACCAAGTCGAACGGCATCATCCACACGATGCCCTATTGGGACGAGCGCTTCGCCTCGGTCGCGAAGGACTACCCGGACATCAAGACCGACCAGTACCACATCGACATCCTGACCGCGCATTTCGTGCGCCACCCGGACTGGTTCGACGTCGTCGTCGGCTCCAACCTGTTCGGCGACATCCTGTCCGATCTGGGGCCGGCCTGCGTCGGTTCGATCGGCATCGCGCCCAGCGCCAACATCAACCCCGAGCGCGAATACCCCTCGATGTTCGAGCCGGTGCACGGGTCTGCCCCCGACATCGCCGGGCGCGGCATCGCCAACCCGATCGGCCAGATCTGGTCGGGCGCGATGATGCTCGAGCATTTCGGCGAGCGCGCGGCGGCGCAGGCCGTCGAGCGGGCGATCGTCGAGGTGCTCGCCGACGGCGGCACCCGCACCCCCGATCTTGGCGGCAACGCCGGCACCAAGGATCTCGGCGCCGCGGTCGCCGCCGCGATCCGCTGAGGCTGGATCGCGCCACCTCGCCAGATGCCGCGATAAGGCGATGCGGCGCGCCCGACTGGCGATCCTCGCCACCCTGGTTCTAGGCGGGGCTCTGGGCGGGCTGACGGGGTGCGCGAGCGAACCGCCGGCGCCGCTGTCGCCGGCGCAAAACGCCGCCGCGCTCGAGGCGCGCTCGCTCGACGATCCCGGGTTGCAGCGCTTCATCGCGAGCGCACTCGGGCGACCATCGCCGGCGCGGGCGCGCTGGGGCCTTGCCCGGCTCACCCTCGCCGCCCTCTATTACCATCCCTCGCTCGACTTGGCGCGCGCCACGCTGGCGGCGGCGCAGGCCGCAATCGTCACGGCAGGCCAGCTTCCGAACCCGACGCTGAGCCTCGCCGGCGCTTTCGGCAGCGCCGCCGCGGCGGGCGCGATCCCGGCCGGCGCCGCGCCGATGACGCTCGGCCCGGTTATCGATTTTGTGCTCGAAATCGGCGACAAGCGCGAATACCGCAGCGCCGCGGCCCGCCACCGCGCCGCCGCTGCGCGCCAGGATCTCGCGACTGCGGCGTGGCAGGCGCGCGCCCGGGTGCGCGGCGCGCTGATCGATCTGTGGAGCGCCGAAGGCCGCTTGTCGCTGGCGCGCCGCCGCCTGGCGCTGCAGGACGAATTGGTCGGGCTTCTGGAAAGCCGGCTCGCGGCGGGCGCGGCGGCCTCGCCCGAAATCAGCCGCGAGCGCGTCGAGCGCGAACAGCTCGCGCTTGGCCTGCGCGACGCCGAAGCCGCCCGCGCCGATGCCCGGGCGCGGCTGGCGAGCGCGGTCGGCGTCCCGCTCGCGGCGCTCGACGGCGCCGCGCTCTCGTTCGACGCCTTGGAGCACCCGGCAGCGCCGCCCGATCTTGCGGCGGGCGCGCTGCGCCGCCGCGCCCTGACCGGTCGCAGCGATGTCGCCGCCGCGCTGGCGCGGTACGAGGCGGCGCAATCGGCATTGCAGCTGGCGATCGCCGGCCGCACCCCGGACGTCACCCTCGGACCGGGCTACGAATATGATTTCGGCGTCAATAAATACCTGCTCGGCCCGTCCCTGAGCTTGCCGATCTTCAACCATAACGAGGGGCCGATCGCCGAGGCGGTCGCGGCGCGGCAGGCCGCGGCGGCCCGCTTCACCGCGCTGCAGGCTGCGATCCTCGGCGCGCTCGACGAGGCCGTCGCCTATTTGGCGGCGGCCGATGCGGCGGTGGCGAGCGGCGACGCGCTGCTGGCCGACGCGCGCCGTCGCGAAACCCAGCTGCGCCAGTCGTTCGCGGCGGGCCGCATCGACCGGCCGACGCTGGTCGCCGCCGGGATCGAGCGGCAGACGGCCGAACTCGCGCGCTTCGCGGCGCTCGTCCGGCAGCGCCAAGCGCTGGGCCGCCTCGAAGACGCGCTGCAGCAGCCGTTGTTCGAGCCGGCGGCGGCGCTGCCGGCGCCCGAGCAAAGCCCGCGCCCGGCGGCGGGACCGGCGGCATGACCCCGCGGCGCCGGGCGGCCGCCGCGCTTGTCGCCGGGATAATCGCGCTCGCCGTCATCGTGGTCGGGGTGCGGGAATTTGCCGGGCGGCGCGGCGGGGCCGGCCCGGAGCGAGCCGCCCAAGCCGCGCCACCGGCCGCGACGAGCGAGGGCGAGCCGGTGGTCAAGCTCGCCGCCGCGGCCCAGCGCGACGGCGCGATCGCGACCATGCGGGTGCACAACGCCGCCCACCCTGAGCGGCTGCGCGCCTACGGGCGGGTGCTCGACCTGCAGCCGCTCATTGGGCTGGCCAACGACCATGACCGGGCGAAAGCGGCGCTGGACGTCGCGCAGGCGAAGCTCGCGGCGTCGCGCAGCGCCTTCGAGCGCGCCCAGAAGCTCTACAAGGACCGGCAGAACATTTCGGCCGCCGAGCTGCAGAGCGCCGAGGCGGCCTACCGCGTCGACCAGGCCGGGGTCGCGGCGGCGCAAGCGCAGCTGCGCACGCTGGCGGCGACCGCGCAACAGGGCTGGGGCACGGCGCTCGCCGACGCCGTCGCCAACGACAGCGACCTCTTGAAGCAGCTGATCGGCCGGCAGAAAATACTGCTGCAGGTGACGCTGCCGCCGGGGCAAGCCGTCGAGCCGCCGCGCGCCGGCGCGGTCGTCGCGCTGGACGGCGGCGGCCGCGTGGCGCTCGACTTCGTCTCGGCCGCGAGCAAGACCGACCCGGCCGTCCAGGGCATCAGCTTTTACTTCACCGCGCCGGCCGAGAGCGAGCTCCTGCCCGGCATGAGCGTCCTCGCCCTGCTGCCGCAGGGCGCGACGGTCGAAGGCGCGGCAATACCGGCCGCGGCGGTGGTCTGGGAAGGCGGCCGCGCCTGGGCCTATTTCCGCGTCGCCCCCGACACCTTCGCCCGCCGCCCGGTATCGGCCGAGCGGCGCGCTGCCGACGGCGGCTACCTGATGCCGGGCCTCCCCGAGGGCGCCGAAATCGTGGTCGGCGGCGCGCAGATCCTGCTCTCCGAGGAATTCCGCGCGCAGACCGGCGCCGGCGGCCAGGGCGACGAGGATTAGGGGGTGCCGGGCGGCGCGAGCCTGCAGGCCGCATTCATCCGCTTCGCGATCCGCTACCGCGGCGTGGTCATCGCGCTCGCCTTCGCGCTCCTGGGCTACGGCTTCTACGTGCTGCCCGGCGCGAAATACGACGTCTTTCCGGAATTCGCCCCGCCGCAGGTGCAGATCCGCACCGACGCGCCCGGGCTGGCGCCGGAGCAGGTCGAGACGCTCGTCACCCAGCCGCTCGAAAACACCGTCAACGGGGTGCCGGGGCTGAGCAGCCTGCAATCAACTTCGGTGCAGAGCCTCTCGGTCATCACCGCGACCTTCGCGGCCTCGAGCGATGTCTACCGCGACCGCCAGCTGCTCGGCGAGCGGCTGAACGAGGCGGCGACGCTGCTGCCGGCCGGCATCGCGGCGCCGACCATGACGCCGCTGACCTCGTCGACCAACATCGTGCTGGTCGCCGGCCTGACCTCCGAGCGGCGCTCGCTGATGGATCTGCGCACCACGGCGGCCTGGACGATCCGGCCGCGGCTGCTCGCGGTGCCGGGCGTCGCCAGCGTCGCGATCTTCGGCCGCGACGCGCGCTCGATCGAGGTGCAGATCCATCCACAGGCGCTGGAGCGCTTCGGCATCGGGCTCAACGACGTGCTGGCCGCCGCCCGGCGCGCGACCGGGGTGCGCGGCGGCGGCTTCATCGACACCGCCAACCAGCGCATCACGCTGCGCACCGAGGGGCAATCGCTGACGCCGCGAGAGATCGCGCGCACCGTGATCGCCAGTTCCGGCGGCGGAAATGTGCTGCTCGGCGAGGTCGCCACCGTGGCGGTCGCTCCGAAGCCGCCGTTTGGCGCCGCCGCGATCGACGGCCAGCCCGGGATCGTCTTCAACGTCTACGAGCAATACGGCGCCAACACGCTGCTCGTCACCGAGCGCCTCGACGCCGCGCTCGCCGAACTGCGCCCCGGCCTCGAACGCGACGGCGTCGCGCTGCATGCCGATCTCTTCCGCCCGGCGAGCTTTATCGACCGCGCGACCGGTAACGTCCGCTCTTCGCTCCTGCTTGGCGCGGTGCTGGTGGTCGTCGTCATCTTCCTCTTCATGTTCGATTTGCGCACCGCGGCGATTTCCTGCGTCGCGATCCCGCTGTCTCTGTTCGCCGCAATCATCGTGCTGCTGCGCTGCGACATGACCCTCAACACGATGACCCTCGGCGGGCTGGCGATTGCGATCGGCGTCGTGGTCGACGACGCCGTCGTCGACATCGAAAACATCGTCAGGCGGCTGCGCCAGAACCAGGCGCTGCCGGCGCCGCGCCCGATCGCGCCGGTGGTGTTCGCGGCCTGTTTCGAGGTTCGCGGTGCCGTCGTCTACGCGAGCTTCGCGGTCCTCCTCGTCGTGCTGCCGATCCTCGCGCTGCCGGGGCTTGCCGGCCGCCTCTTCGCACCGCTCGGCATCGCCTACGCGCTCGCCGTCATCGCCTCCCTGGTCGTCGCGCTGACCGCGATACCGGCGCTGGCGATGGTCCTCTTGACCGGCGGGCATCTGAAGCCCGCCGAGCCGCCGGTGATGCGCCGCTCGAAAGCGCGCTACCGCAATCTGTTGCGCAAAATCATCGGGCGGCCCGGCGCGGCAATCGCCGCGAGCGCCGTGCTGACGCTCGCCAGTTGCGCGCTGCTGCCGCTGTTCGGCGCGAGCTTCATCCCGGAACTGAAGGAAGGGCATTTTATCGTCCACATGCCGACCATGCCGGGCACCTCGATCGACGCGTCGCTGCGCCTCGGCGAATTGGTGACAAAAGCCCTGCGCGCGCTGCCGGCGGTGCGCTCGGTGGCGCAGCGCGTCGGGCGCGCCGCCTTCGCCGACGACACCTACGGCACCAACTACAGCGAGTTCGAAGTCGACCTGAAGCCGCTTGGCGGCCGGGCGCTCGCCGCCGCGCAGAGCGACATCCGCCGCGCGCTGGCCGCGGTCCCGGGCGCCAATTTCGCGATCAACACGTTCCTCACCGAGCGCTTCGAGGAGATCCTCTCGGGCTACCGGGCGCCGATCGTCGTCAATGTGTTCGGCGACGATTTGGACCTGCTCGACAAGAAGGCGCGCGAGGTGGCGGCAATCCTCGGCCGGGTGCCCGGCGCCGCCGACGTCGAAGTGCGCTCGCCGCCCGGGGCGCCGCAGCTGACCGTCCGGCTGCGCGACGCCGACCTCGACCGCTGGGGCCTCAATCCGGTCGATGTGTTGGAGGCCGTCCGTACCGCCTACCAGGGCGATACGGTCGGCCAGGTCTATGACGGCAACCGGGTCTTTCCGGTTATCGCGATCCTCGATCCGGCAAGCCGCGCTGGCATCGGTCAGGTAGCCGATTTGCCGCTGCGCACGCCGGGCGGCGCCTACGTGCAGCTGCGGCAGGTCGCCGATGTCGAGCCTGGTTCGGGCCGCTACCAGATCGTGCATCTGGCGGCGCAGCGGCTGCAGACCGTCACCGCCAACGTGGTCGGCCGCGACGTCGTCTCGTTTGCCGCGGAAGCACGGGCGCAGATCGAGAAATCGCTGGCGCTGCCGGCCGGCACCTATGTCCAATTCGCCGGCGAGGCCGCGGCGCGGCGCAGCTCGCAGCACGACCTGCTGGTCAACGCCGGCATCGCGGCATTGGGCATCGTGCTGCTGCTGTCGATGGTGACGCGCAGCCCCGCCAACCTGATCCTGGTGTTGACCAACCTGCCCTTTGCGTTTGTCGGCGGCGTTTTCGCGGTGCTGGCGACCGGCGCAATCGTTTCGCTCGGCTCACTGGTCGGGTTTGTCGCGTTGTTCGGGATCACGCTGCGCAATTCCATTCTGATGATCGCGCATTACGACCATCTGGTCGGGGAGGAAGGCCGCGCCTGGACGCCCGAGACCGCGATCGAGGGAGCGGCCGACCGGCTGACGCCCATTCTGATGACCTCGCTGGTGACCGCCCTCGGAATCCTGCCCTTGGCGCTTGGCGCCAGCGAGCCGGGCCGCGAGATCGAGGGCCCGATGGCGATCGTGATGCTGGGCGGCCTCGTCAGCTCGCTGGCGCTCAATCTTTTGGTATTGCCGACGCTCGCGGTGCGCTGGTTCGATCCGGTGCCCGACCCGGCGTCGCCGGCCGCATGAGGCGCCCGGGCGGTTGAATGCTGCAGGCAAGCATTGCGCAAGTAACTGCGTCAGTTGGCCACACTCGGGGCAGCCATGCCGGCGCCGCCATTGCGCCATTTTTTGGCCGCGTTAAGTTCCGCGTTGCCCGCAAAAGCTGCCTGTAAAAGCGGCACCCAAAAGGAGTGATCATGGTCCGCTCGCTGGAGCAAATTGCCATGCGCAAGGTCTACTTGCGCATTCTGCCGTTCGCGGCCTTGACCTATTTCTTCTGTTACCTCGACCGCATCAACGTCGGCTTCGCGGCGCTGACGATGAACAAGGATCTGGGGCTCGACGCGGCGCTCTACGGCATGGCGGCCGGCGCCTTTTTCTGGGGCTATGTGCTGTTCGAGGTGCCGAGCAACATCATCCTCGAAAAGGTCGGCGCGCGGCTGTGGATCGCCCGCATCATGGTGACCTGGGGGGTAATCTCGGGGTGCACCGCGTTTGCCACCGGGCCTTACAGCTTCATGGCGATCCGCTTTCTGCTGGGGCTCGCCGAGGCCGGCCTCTTCCCCGGTTTCGTACTCTATTTCACCTACTGGTTCCCGGACAGCTACCGCGCCCGGGTCAACGCCGGCTTCACTCTCGCGCTGCCGGTCGCGGTGGCGCTCGGCGCCCCGATTTCGACCGCGCTCCTCGGCCTCAATGGTCTGTGGGGGCTCAAGGGCTGGCAGATCATGTACATGTTCGAGGCGGTGCCGACCGTCCTCATCGGCGTCGCGGTCTTCTTCCTGCTGACCGACCGGCCGGAAAAGGCGACCTGGCTCAAGAGCGAGGAGCGCTCCTGGCTCGCCGCCCGGATCGCCGGCGAGACGCGGCAGATCGAGGGACAGCACGGCGTCGGCATCTGGCGCTCGTTCTGGGACCCCAAGGTCGTGCTGCTGTCGCTCAACTACACCGGGATCGTCACGGCCAGCCTCGGCATGCTGCTGTTCCTGCCGACCATCATCAAGGAACTCGGCATCTCCAACATGCAGGTCGGCTGGATCACGATGATCCCCTACGGCTGCGGCGCGGTGTCGATGGTGTTTTTCGGCTGGCTGTCGGACCGCATCGGCGAGCGCCGCTGGACGCTGTTCTGGACCTGCGCGCTCTCGGCCGTCGGCCTCGTCATCGCCGGCATGACGATCGGCAGCTGGTGGTCGGTCGTCGGGATGTCGATCACCGCAATTGGGCTCTACGGCACCAAGGGGCCGTTCTGGTCGATGCCGACGATGTTCCTGACCGGCGCGGCGGCCGCCTCCGGCATCGCCTGGATCAATTCGCTGGGCAATCTCGGCGGCTTTTTCGGGCCGAGCATCGTCGGCTGGGCGAAAAACCTGACCGGCAGCTACGCCGGCGGGCTCTACGCGCTGGCGGTGTGCGCCCTGCTGTCGGCGGTCATCTCGCTCTTTTGGCTGCGCATCCCGAGCGCGATTGTCGCCAGCGAGGAGATCATCGCGGCGGCCGAGTAGCGCCGCTAACGCGTCATCCGATCAGGTTGAATCGCCCCCTATTCGTCATTGCCGGGCTTGTCCCGTGGGCCTTCAGCCCACGGACTTGATCCGTGGGCATCCGCGAGAAGCTGCACGTGGATCCCCGGGTCAAGCCCGGGGATGACGAGATGAGGGTGATCGAACCTTCAATGCATTCCACGCTAGGCCGCTACCCCGGCCTTGAGGGCGGCGGCGCACTCGGCGATCGCGCGGCGCGCCGTGCCGATCAGCCTGCCGTAACGGATGAAGCCGTGGTTGATGCCCTGGTAGACCGTGAGCTGGTGCGGCACCCCGGCCGCCTTCAGTTTGGCGGCGAGGTTGTTGCTGTCGTCGATCAGGGGGTCGAGCGAACCGACGATCAGATGCGCCGGCGCGACGCCGCGTAAATCCGCGAGCATCGGCGCCGCCCGCCAGTCCGCCCTCTGCTCGGGCCGTTCGAGATAGGTCTCCCAGATCCATTTCATCTGGGTCTGCGACAGTCCGGCGCCCTGGCCAAAGCGCTGCCACGACGGGCTGTCGCAATCGGTCGAGAAACAGCCGTAGAGCAACAGCTGAAAGCGCAGCGCCCCCTCCCCGGCGTCGCGCAGCGCCAGCGCCGCGGCGAGCGCCAGATTGGCGCCGGCCGAGTCGCCGCCGAGCGCGAGCCGAGCGGGATCGATCCCGAGCCCCGCCCCTTCCTTCGCCATCAGGCGGGTGATCGCGACCATTTCCTCGAACGCGACCGGAAACTTGACCTCGGGCGACAGCTTATAGTCGACCGACAGCGCCGCGACGCCGCTCTGGCGCACCAGATCGCGCAAAAAATGGTCCCATGACGGGATGCTGCCCTGCATAAAGCCGCCGCCATGCGCGTAGACTATGAGGGCCGGCGGCGGCCCGGCATCGTCCGGCAGATAGAGCCGGCAGGGCACCTGCCCGTGCGGCCCGGGCAGCGCCAAATCGCGCTCCACTTTGAGCGGCACCGAGCCCTCGCCCAGAAACGCGCCGGCGCGGTCCTGCGCGGCGCGCACCTCGCTCAATGGCACCTTGGTGCGGTCGGGCGGCGCCAGCCCCTTCTCCTGCATCAGCTTCCCGGCCGCGATCAATTCCGGATCGACCCACGCTGCGGCGACATCGTTCATCGCTGTTCTCCCTCCCCCCGGCGCGCAATTCTCCCCGCGATCTTCGGCCAACCGGCCCAGCCTGGCAAGGTGGCGCGACACCCGGCCACCCGCCGCGCCGCCCCCTGTTTCCCCTGATCTTTCCGGTCGAAATCAGGCACTCCCACCCCTCACGCCTCTCCCCTCGTTGCTCACTCTCGCGCCACCCTACCACCCAATTTCGGCAAAATTCCGGCCATGAACAAAAAAAGAACATACGCCTTGCGGTTGCACCCCGTCGCATGGCACAATCGCTCCAAGGCTGGCGCAAGCCGAGCATCGATGCTACAAAATGTGCTCAGGCCTTACTTGCCCGGCTAAATATAGTGGACCTTAAAGGGATGGCGCTGATGCCGAAGAAGGCCACCCGACGGCTCGACGAAGCGCCGCCGCGCGATGTCGCACCGGGCGGCCTGCCGCGCATGCCGGCCACCGACAACGAGCCGGGCGCCGTTTCTGCCTTGCTCAAGGTCAACCGCGCGTTGCGTCAGCGGCGCTGGCCGGCGCCCTTTGACCGAACGCGTCACGAGATGATCCTGGGCGATGCCCGCGATCTCGGCTTCATCCCCAGCGAGTCGGTCCATCTCGTCGTAACCTCGCCGCCCTACTTCAACCTCAAGCCCTACGCTTCCGAGGCCGGCGGCCGGCAACTCGGACGCATCGACGACTATGAGTCCTTCCTTGGCGAACTCGACCGGGTCTGGCGCGAATGCGCCCGTGTGCTCGTGCCCGGCGGCCGCATCTGTTGCGTCATCGGCGACATCCTAATCCCGCGACGGGCCGACGGCCGCCACCGGGTGCTGCCGCTGCCGGCCGACATCCAAGTGCGCAGCCGCCAGCACGGCCTCGACAATTTGACGCCGATCCTGTGGTTCAAGATCGGCAACCGGACCAACGAGGCCGGCGGAGGGTCGAGCGGCTATTACGGCAAGCCCTACCAGCCCGGCGCGATCATCAAAAACGACACCGAGCACATCCTCATGCTGCGCAAGCCGGGTGGCTATCGCACGACGGCGATGATCCAGCGCGCCTTGTCGATGCTGCAGCGCGACGAAATGGACGCCTGGATGCGCCCGGTATGGTCCGACATCCGCGGCGCCAGCCTGCGCGACGGCCACCCTGCCCCCTTCCCGCCGGAACTCGCCCAGCGCCTCGTCCGGATGTTCAGCTTCGCCGGCGATACCGTGCTCGATCCCTTCGCCGGCTCCGGTTCGACCGCCATCGCCGCGATCCGCACCGGCCGCAATTCGATTTCGGTGGAGATCGAGGAGCAATATCTAAACGCGGCGACCCGCCGGGCCGCAAGCGAAGCAGCAAAAGCGCTCCCCGAAACACACACAGCGACGGTCGTGGAATCAATTGCGTCGAAAGAACGTTCCACTCAAGGTTACGCGCCTTAGCCAGATGGCTATAGTCGACGAATTCGTCCAGCACTTAGTGCAACACGGCTACCACCTGCGCTCGTCGCGACATAGCGACTTTCTCTCGTTCCTGATCATTCGCGATCTTATCGACCGTTGTCCGGCAATTAAAGCGAAGGCAGCGCGCGGAGAAATAGTCGCCAACCTTCACCATCATCAGATGGTGGGGACCGATGACTGGCAGATCGACGTTGCCATCGGCACCTGCGCCGGCAATCCCGTTCCGCCGACCGGCCAACCACCGATCACCTTTGCACCGCCGGTCATCATCCAGATTGCAATAGAGTTAAAAGGGGTGATGACCGAACACGGGAAGGCGCGGCGAAATCGCCTGCGGGATTTCGGGGCCTTTCTTGGTCATGCTCAACGGTACGATCCGAAGGCGGTTGTCGCAGCATTTCTCGCCGTGAACAGCGCCGATTGGTTCTATTCGCAACTTAACCTGGGAAAGACAACTCGGTCCGAAATCACCCGGCACGGCGGCAAGGGCAAAACCGGCCGTCAGGTCGCTAAAGATGTGGTGGACCTATACCGCTCGATCTACCTGCGGCACTCTCCGAAGGACATGCCCGGTCTCGATGGGATTGGTGTCATCGGCATTGAGCATGACAACATTACTTCCCACCCGGACCCGCAGAAGCATGCCGCGATGCACCGGCCCACGGTCGCCGCGCCGGCTCCGCCGGCACCAGCGCCGGGGGATCCACTGCACTACGAAGCGATGTTGCAGCGCATATGCAACGCCTATACGGCGCGGTTCGGCGCGGAAAGCTGAACGGCGTTCGTGTGGCTTGCGCGGGGCGCGGAGGGCGGGTACCGTCGCGGGCGACAACAGGAAAAAAACGGGTTCAGCGGCAGACCGGCGGCCCCGCCGGGGGCAATCGAGGGAGGTCAGAATGGCAGATTATCCGATCATCTCGGCCGACTCGCACATCGTCGAGCCGCCGGACATGTATACCAGCCGCATCGCGCCCAAATTGCGCAACCGGGCGCCGACCATGGAGCGCCGCAAGACCCCGGGCGGGCGCGAATACGACGCCTGGATGCTGGAGGGCCAGCAGGTCGGGACCTTGGGCGCGGTGATGCAGGCCGGGCAGCGCTTCGAAGACCCTTCGCAGATCGATTTCCTCGGGCTCTGGGAGGACGTGCGCAAGGGCGCCTACGACGCCGACGCGATGCTCGTCGAAAACGAGGAGGACGGCATCTGGGGCTCGGTATTGCAGCCGAGCCAGGGCCTCTTCTGGTATCGCATCCCGGACAGTGAGCTCCTGTCGGAGATCTGCCGCTGCTACAACGACTGGATCGCCGATTTCTGCAAGGCGCATCCGCGGCGCCTGAAGGGCATCGCGATGCTCAACGTCGACGACCCCGATGCCGGCGCCCGGGAGCTTGAGCGCGTCGCCAAGCTCGGCCTGGTCGGCTCGTTCATCCCGGTCGCGCCGCAGCCCGACAAGCCCTACAGCAGCCCGGTTTACGACCGCTTCTGGGCGGTGGCGCAGGAGCACAAGCACCCGCTCTTATTGCACATCGGCACGCCGCGCGACGGCGTCCCGGCCAACGAATTCACCATGGACGTCACAGAACTGACCGGCGCCGGCCGCTCGACCACCGATTACTGGGTGCGCTATTCCTTGGGCTCGATGCTGTTCGCCGGCGTCTTCGACAAGTTCCCGGGGTTGAAGATCGGCTCGGTCGAGCACGAGGCGTCGTGGATCCCGCATTGGCTGCAGCAGATGGACTTCACCTATGTCGAGCGGCCGGTCTTCACCAAGGGCTGGAAATCGGCCGAGGGGCTGATGCCGAGCGACTATTGGAAGCGCAACATGTTTGTCGAGTTCATGGAGGACGGGCTCGGCGTCCAATTGCGCGACCGCATCGGGGTGGAAAACATGCTGTGGGGCAGCGACTATCCGCACGCCGAAGCGACCTTCCCGCGCTCGCAGCAGTTTCTGGGCCGGATGTTCGAGGGCGTGCCCAAGGAAGATCTGAAGAAGATCACGTGCGAGAACGCCGCCCGGATGTTCGGCTTCAACCTGAACTGAGAGCGACACACGCGGTCATTGCGAGGAGCGACGCGACGAAGCAATCTCGCTGACTAAGGCTCAGGCACTCACGAGATTGCTTCGCTGCGCTCGCAATGACAACAAACCCGCCCGACAAGATGCCCGACGGCTTCACCGCCGTCGCCACCATCGCCGATATTCCGCCGGGCGGCATGAAATGCGTCGCGATCGAGCGCGAGCGGGTGCTGCTGGCGCATGTCGAGGGACGCTTTTACGCGATCAGCGACATCTGCGGCCACCGCAACGCGCCCCTGTCGCGCGGCCGCCTCGCCGGTCATATCGTCGAATGCCCGCTGCATTTCGCGACCTTCGACGTGCGCAGCGGCAAGCTGGTGGACGGCCCGATTTCGACCGACGTCGCGGCCTACGAGGTGCGCGTCGAAGCCGGCACGGTCTTCGTAAAGCGCTGACCGCCATGCAAATCGCCGCATTGACGCCTTCGCCGGCCGCCCGCGATACTCCGGACGATCGATAAACAGCGTACCCCGATCGCGAATGGGTGCGCCCCCGAGGATGGAGACGCGTATGGCGGGCAGTTCCGACGATCTCTTGGCGATGTTTGACAGCGCGCCGCTCAACCGGCGCTATTGGACGAGTTTCGGCCTCCTGTCGGCGATAACCGTCCTCGACTTCTTCGATTTCTTTTTGATCGCGTTCATCCTCTCGAAGATCGGGCCGGAGTGGAAGCTGACCTACGGCCAGTCCGGCCTCATCCTCTATGGCGGCGGCGTCGGCGCGATCCTCGGCGCCTTGATCTGGGGCAGCCTGTCGGACGTCCTCGGGCGCAAGCTGCAGATCGTCAGCGGCACCTTCATCTGCGCCGTCAGCGCCGGGGCGATCGGCCTGCTGCCGACCGGCGCCTGGGTGCTGCTGGTGCTGCTGCGCATCCTCGTCGGGTTCGGGCTCGCCGCCGCGGTGACGCCGTGCCTGACCGCGGTCGTCGAATTGACGCCGACCCGCTGGCGCACCGGCATGTGCAGCTTCTACATCGTCTTCGCCAGCGCCGGCACGCTGGTCGCCTCATTGACCGCGGCCTCGCTGTTCACCGCGCTCGGCTGGCGCGGCCTGGCGATGCTCGGCATCGCGCCGGCGATCTTCGGCTTCCTGGTATGGTTCTACGTGCCGGAATCGGTGCGCTGGCTGACCGCCAAGGGCCGCTTTGCCGAAGCGCGCGACGAGGTCGCCCACCATTTAGGTGTGCCGCTGCAGTCGGTGCCGCTGCCGACCGCGCCGCCATCCTCGCCGCCCAATGCCAGCCTGAAGGAGCTCTACGCCAATCCGGGGCTGTTCTGGCAGACCGTGATCATCTGGGGCGGCTCGTCGACCGCGGCCTACGGCTATTACCTGTGGGGACCGACGATCGTCGCGCTGGTATTGAAGGTGCCGGTCGGCCAGGCCGCCGGATATTTCATCTACGTCGCCGGCTGCGGCGTCATCGGCAAGATCCTGTTGTCGATCGTCGCGCCGATGACCGGGCGGCGCTGGCTCGGCGTCAGCTTCGCGCTGCTCGCGACGATGTCTCTCGTTGCCGCGGGGGTCTACCACGACGCGACAATCGGTGGCTTCCCGGCGATGATCGTGCTGATCGCCGCCTCGGCCTTTTTTGTCGAGGGCGGCTTTGCCAACCTCGCGCCCTATACGGTCGAGCAATACGGCGTCAGGCTGGGGGCGCGCTCCTCGGGCCTTGGCCAGGCGGCCAACGGCGTCGGCAAGATCCTGGGGCCGCTCGCCCTGGCGCTGATCGCCGGCAGCAGCAACATCGTCTCGCCGCAGGCGACCGCGGACGCGGTGCTGCCGGCCTTCTGCTTTCTCGCCGGCGGCATGTTCCTGGTGGCGCTGGCGTTCGCCTTCCTCGGGGTCGAAACCCACGGGGTCGCGATCGAGGACGCGGCGAGCGAAGAATCCGGGCGGCCGGCGCGCATGGCGCTCGGCGGCGATTAGCCGGCTGCGGCGCGCCTGGGCGTGCCCGGCACGCTCGGGGCGGCGCGCTTGACCGGACGGCGGCGCTCACCACATCTGGGCTTCCGCTGACCCACTGCCGGCGCGCATGACCCGAGCCTTCGACGAGACCCTGTGGCACGGCACGACGATCCTGGCGCTGCGCAAGGGCGGCGAGGTTGTCGTCGCCGGCGACGGCCAGGTGTCGATGGGGCAGACCATCGTCAAGTCGAACGCCAAGAAGGTGCGCCGCCTCGCCGACGGCGGCGTCATCGCCGGGTTTGCCGGCACCACGGCCGATGCGATCACCCTCTTCGAGCGGCTCGAAGCCAAGCTCGAGCAGTATTCCGGGCAATTGACCCGGGCCTGCGTCGAACTCGCCAAGGATTGGCGCACCGACCGCTATCTGCGCCGCCTCGAAGCGATGATGGCGGTCGCCGACAAGGAGGTGTCGCTGATCCTCTCCGGCACCGGCGATGTGCTTGAACCCGAGGACGGCATCATCGGCATCGGCTCGGGCGGCGGCTATGCGCTCGCCGCGGCGCGCGCGCTGATCGCGGTCGACGGCCTCGATGCCGAGGCGATCGCGCGCCGCGCGATGGCGATCGCCGGGCAGATCTGCGTCTATACCAACGACAAGATCACGCTGGAAAAGTTGCCGGCGTGACCATTTGCGCCCCCTCCACCATGCCTCAAATGGTTCCCCTCCCCCGCACGCGGGGGAGGAACCGGATCCTCCCCCGCATGGCGGGGGAAGTGGCGAGCCCCGCGAGCCGGAGGGGGCGATGACCTCGTTCAGCCCGCGCGAGATCGTTTCCGAGCTCGACCGCTTTATCGTCGGCCAGGACGACGCCAAGCGCGCGGTCGCGATCGCGCTGAGAAACCGCTGGCGCCGCCAGCAGCTGCCAGCGGAATTGCGCGAGGAGGTGCTGCCGAAAAACATCCTGATGATCGGCCCCACCGGGTGCGGCAAGACCGAGATCGCGCGCCGCCTGGCGCGCCTCGCCGAGGCGCCGTTTTTGAAGGTCGAGGCGACCAAGTTCACCGAAGTCGGCTATGTCGGCCGCGACGTCGAGCAGATCGCCCGCGACCTCGTCGAAATCTCGATCGCGATGACCCGCGAGCGCTTGCGCAAGCAGGTTGCGGCGAAGGCCGAGCTGGCCGCCGAGGACCGCGTCCTCGACGCGCTGGTCGGCGAGCACGCCAGCCCCGACACCCGCCAGAAGTTCAGGAAGATGCTGCGCGAGGGCACGCTCGACGACCGCGAGATCGAGGTCAGCGTGCAGGAGAGCGCCGCGGCGAACCTGCCGACCTTCGAGATCCCGGGAATGCCGGGCGCGCAGATGGGGATGCTCAACCTCGGCGAGATCTTCGGCAAGAATTTCGGGGGGCGCGCCAGGCCGAAGAAGATGAGCGTCGCCGAGAGCTACCAGGTGCTGATCGCCGAGGAGAGCGACAAGCTTCTCGACCAGGAGCGCGTGGTGCGCGAGGCGATCCAGTCGGCCGAGCAGAACGGCATCGTCTTTCTCGACGAGATCGACAAGATCTGCGGCCGCAGCGAGCGCGGCGGCGGCATGTCCGGGGCCGACGTCAGCCGCGAGGGGGTGCAGCGCGATCTCTTGCCGCTGATCGAGGGCACGACGGTCGCGACCAAGCACGGCGCAGTCAAGACCGACCACATCCTCTTTATCGCCTCGGGCGCGTTTCACATGGCGAAACCCTCCGATCTCCTGCCGGAATTGCAGGGGCGGCTGCCTATCCGCGTCGAATTGAAGGCGCTCGACCGCGGCGATCTGCGCCGCATCCTGGTTGAGCCGGAGGCGAGCCTGATCAAGCAATACCGCGCCCTGCTGGCGACCGAGGGGGTCAATCTCGACTTTGAGCCCGCGGCGATCGACGAAATCGCGCTGCTCGCCGAGCAGATCAACGCGACCGTCGAAAATATCGGCGCGCGGCGGCTGCACACGATCTTGGAGCGCCTCCTGGAGGAGATCAGCTTCACCGCATCCGACCAGCCGAGCGGCACGGCGATCATGATCGACGCCGACTATGTCCGCGAGCGGGTCGGCACGCTGGCCAAGAACGCCGATTTGTCGCGCTTTATCCTTTAGCCGCGAGCGGCGAGCTTCTAGTCTGTCCGGGTCGCCGGTGACGGTGCGGACAGAGGAGAAGCCATGCTGTCGTCGGCCCGCCTGCAGCAGCGCCTGGCGCGGCGCACGATCGCCCTCGTGCTGGCCGGCGGCCGCGGCAGCCGACTGAAGCAGCTGACCGACCGGCGCGCCAAGCCGGCGGTGTTTTTCGGCGGCAAGTTCCGCATCATCGATTTCGCGCTGTCGAACTGCCTCAATTCCAACATCCGCCGCATCGCCGTCCTGACCCAATACAAGGCGCACAGCCTGCTGCGCCATCTGCAGATGGGCTGGTCGTTTCTGCGCCCCGAGCTCAACGAGTTCCTCGACCTGATCCCGGCGCAGCAGCGGCTCGACGAGGTCAGCTGGTATCAGGGCACCGCCGACGCGGTCTACCAGAATTTCGACATCCTGAAGGCAGCCCGCCCCGAGTTCTTCATCGTTTTGGCCGGCGACCACATCTACAAGATGGATTACTCCAACATGCTGGTCGAAATGCGCACCCGCGGCGCCGCGTGCATCGTCGGCTGCATCGAGGTGCCGCTGGCGCAGGCCTCCGATTTCGGCGTCATGGCGGTCGACGAAGCGATGCGCATCGTCGAGTTCCAGGAAAAACCGAGCGTCCCCGCCGCGATGCCCGGCAAGCCCGACCGGGCGCTCGCCAGCATGGGGATCTACGCCTTCGCCGCCGATTTTCTCTACGCGGAATTGGAGCGCGACCACGACGATCCGGGGTCGAGCCACGATTTCGGCAAGGACGTGATCCCGCAGCTGGTCGCCCGCGGGCTCGCGGTCGCGCACCGTTTCGAGGAGAGCTGCGTCACGACGACCCCGGAGGCCGAGCCCTACTGGCGCGACGTCGGCACGATCGACGCCTATTGGGCGGCCAATCTCGATTTGGTGATGCCGGTGCCGCAGCTCGACATCTACGACCGCAACTGGCCGATCTGGACCTACCAGCAGCAATTGCCGCCGGCCAAGTTCGTGTTCGACGACGCGGACCGCCGCGGCATGGCGGTCGATTCGATGGTCTCGGGCGGCTGCATCGTCTCGGGCGCGCACATCACCCGCTCGCTGCTGTTTTCGAGCGTGCGGGTCAATTCCTACGCGCGCACCCGCGAGGCGGTGCTGCTCCCCGAGGTCGAGGTCGGGCGCCACGCGCGCCTCAGCAAGGTCGTCGTCGACCGCGGCGTGCGCATCCCCGAGGGGCTCGTCGTCGGCGAGGACCCGGCGCTCGACGCCCAGCGCTTCCACCGCAGCGACGGCGGCGTCGTGCTGATCAGCGCGGACATGCTGGCGGCGCTCTGAGGCGAGCCCAGCGATGTTCGCGGCGGGCGCTTGCCGACGCATAAAGGCCGCGCTGTCCTCCTAAACCTTCAGTTCGCGCAGCTGCTTCACGTCGGCGCGGCCGGCCGAGAGGATATAGCCGACATCGGAGCCGCCGGTCAGATAGCGCATGCCGAGCCCGATCAGCCAGCTCTGGAATTCGAAATCCTGGCGCACCCCGCCGACG
>DATGFP010000068.1:0-39098 GCA_035309005.1 Allostellaceae bacterium
TCGCGGGTGCGCATGGCGATCGACAGCAAGCCCGAGGCCCTCGACGCGGTCAGCCGCCGCGCGATGCAATTGAAGATCGAGCGCGAGGCCTTGAAGGCCGAGCCCGACCGCGCCTCGCAGGAGCGCCTCTTGAAGCTCGAAACCGAGCTCGCCGAGGCCGAAAAGGAAGAAGCCTCGATGGAGGAGGTGTGGCGGACCTCGCAATCGCGCCGCAGCGCCGGCCGCCAGCTCAAGGAGGAGCTCGACCAGGCGCGCACCGGGCTCGAACGCGCCCAGCGCGACGGCGATTGGAGCCGCGCCGGCGAACTGACCTATTCGCTGATCCCGGACCTCGAAAAGCGCCTCGCCGAAGCCGAGGCGCGGGCCGCCACCGAGCGCGAGGAAGTCGGCGTACCCGACGTCGCCGCGGTGGTGACGCGGTGGACCGGCATCCCGGTCGAGAAGATGCTCGAGGCCGAGCGCCAGCGCTTGAAAGACATGGAGGAGCGGCTCGCCGAGCGCGTCGTCGGCCAGCCCGAGGCGGTGCGCGCCGTGTCGAAGGCGGTGCGGCGCAGCCGCGCCGGCCTCAAGGACCCGGCCCGGCCGACGGGCTCGTTCCTCTTCTTGGGGCCGACCGGAGTCGGCAAGACCGAGCTCGCCAAGGCCCTGGCCGAGTTCCTGTTCGACGACGAGAACGCGATCACCCGGCTCGACATGTCGGAATACATGGAGCGCCACACCGTATCGCGCATGATCGGCTCGCCGCCGGGCTATGTCGGCTACGACGACGGCGGCACATTGGCCGAGAAGATCCGCAGGAAGCCCTACCAGGTCGTGCTGCTCGACGAAGTCGAGAAGGCGCACCCCGATGTGCTCAACGTGCTCTTGCAGGCGCTGGAGGACGGGCGCCTGACCGACGGCCAGGGCCGCACCGCCGATTTCCGCCACGCGATCCTGATCATGACCTCGAACCTCGGCGCCGAAGCACTCTTGGCGCTCGGCGAGGAGGAGCCGGTCGGCCACGCGCGCGGCGAGGTGATGGAGGCGGTGCGCCGCGCCTTCCGGCCGGAGTTCTTGAACCGGCTCGACGACGTATTGATTTTCGGGCGGCTGGGGCGCGAGGAGATGGCGCGGATTGTCGAACTCCAGCTGGCTCGGGTCAACGAGCGGCTGGCCGAGCGGCACCTGACGCTCGTCGCCGACGCGGCGGCGCGGCGGCGTCTCGCTGAATTGGGCTGGGACCCGGCGTTCGGCGCCCGGCCCTTGAAGCGGGCGATCCAGGGCCTCGTCGAGGACCCGATCGCCGAACGCCTGCTCGATGATGCGTCAGATGGGGCCGACGGCGAGGCCGCCGAACCGGCAGCGCTGCGGTTGTCGCTGGAGGACGGCCGCCTGGCGCTCGATGGCGTCATCGTCGAGGACGACCGGCCGCAGGGCTACAAGGCGCCCGACCGCCCGCCGATCGGCTTCGCGCTCGCCCCCGCCGGCGGCAGCGCCGCGATGCACTAAGAGAGCCCCTCCCGCACTGCGGGAGGGGTCTGCACAGCTACAGCTGCTGCAGCATCGCTTCGGCGCTGGAGATGCCGTATTCGCCCGACGGCTCGACGTTCAATGCCTTGACGACGCCGTCCTCGACCAGCATCGAATAGCGCTGAGAGCGGATCCCCATGCCGGCGCTGATGCGGTCGAGGTCGAGCCCGATCGCGTTGGTGAAATCGGCGCTGCCGTCGCCCAGCATGGTGATCTTGCCGTCGGCGCCGTGCTCCTTCCCCCAGGCGCCCATGACGAAGGCGTCGTTGACCGCGATGCAGGCGATCTCGTCGACCCCCTTCGCCTTCAGCGCCGCGGCGTTGTTGACGTAGCTCGGCAGGTGGCGCTGCGAGCAGGTGCGCGTGTAGGCGCCCGGCACCGCGAAGAGCGCGACCTTCCGCCCGCGGAAGAACTCGTCCGACGACACTTCCTTCATCCCCTCCGGCGTCAGATGGCGCAGCGTCACCGACGGGACCCGATCGCCAACCTTTAACGTCATGTCTGCCTCCTCTTCGTGGCTGTCATGTTCATCTCTGTCATGGCTGCTCGATATGGAAAACCGCTTTGCCGGGGATCCGCCGGTCGCGCAACAAGGCGCCGATGCGCGGGATCTCGCGCCAGCCGTGCTCGACGATGCGCGGCCGCAGCGAGCCGTCGGCGACCAACCCGGCGAGCAAGGCAAGGTCCGGTCCGAAACGCTCCTCGGCCTCCGAGGTGAAATAATGGAAGCCCTGGATGCGGGCGTTCTGGTGTTCGGCGAAATCGCGGAAATTGAGTTCGGTCGGCTCGCCCGAGGAATTGCCGAAGATGACGACGGTGCCGCGCGCCTCGACCCGCGCCAGCGCGGCCTTGAGCGAGGCGCCGCCGGCCGCTTCGAGGATGACGGCAAAGCGGCCCTGGGCGTCGGCGATCTCGGTGACGATCTCGGCCGCGCCGAGGCCGTCAAGCACGCGGGCGCGTTCCGGGTTGCCGACGATCGCGGTGACCCGCGCGCCGGAGCGCGCCGCAAGCTGCACCGCGAGGTTGCCGACCCCGCCGGCGGCGCCGGTCACCAGCACGCGCTTCCCCAACAGCGGCGCGCCGTGGCGCAGCGCCCGCAGCGCGGTCAGCCCGGCGACCGGCAGCGCCGCCGCCGCGCCGAACGACACGTTGTCGGCGATCGCCGCCATGCGGCGAGCTGGCACCGCGGCGCGCTCGGCCCAGCCCTCCCAATCGCACAGCGCGACGACCCGGGCGCCGGCCGCCGGGCCGCTGCCGTCGGCGGCGGCGCGCAACACCACACCGGCGATGTCCTGTCCCGGCCGCCAGCCTTCGGGCCGTACCTGAAAGAGACGCAGTTCGCCGCGGTTGAGCGAAAAGGCATGCACCGCGACGAGCGCCTCATCTGGCCGCAATTCCGGCTCGGCGACCTCGCGGACCGCGACCGGTTCCGGTCCCTCGGGCGTGTTGACGACAGCGAGCATCTTACCTCTCGTCCTGCCGAGAACCCCCACCCCGACCCTCCCCCGCTTGCGCGGGAGGGGGTCACCGGAGTCTCCCCCTCCCCCGCAAGCGGGGGAGGGTTGGGGTGGGGGTTACCTCGGCGTCAGTTGAGCCGCAGATCGGTGATGTGCTTGGGGTCGGGCTTCAGTTCGCCGATCTCGACGCGCCGGACGATGTCGGTCAGGATCGCGTTGGTCGGGGCCGGCACGCCAACCTCCTCGCCCTTCTGCACGACAAAGCCGTTGATGAAGTTGATCTCGGTGCGGCGGCCCTTGAACATATCCTGCCCGGTCGACGGGCGGTGCTCGCCGCCGCCGCGGTTGGCTTCGGCGAGTCGGTGATCGTCGATCTCCTTCTGCGCCGCCGGATCGCCCTCGCCGGCCCGGGCCAGCGTTTCGGGGTCCATGTGGCTGACCTCGTCGAACGTATAGCCCAATGCCTGGCCAACGCGGATCGCCTCGCTGCCGAGCCGGTTGGAGAAATGCCGCAGCTGGTCGTTCTTGACCACCTCGCGGCCGATCATCCCGGTGCACGCCGAGAGCCCGTTGCCCATGACGTTGGTGACCAGCTTCGACCAGCGCTCGCCCCACAGATTCTCGGTGACAAATGCGCTGTCGGCGTTGGCGAGGAGGCCGCAGACTTCCTTGGCGCGGTCGGTAACGCGGCCGTGCACTTCGCCGACCCGGAAGACGGTGTGGCGCGTCCCGGATTTGCCGGCGGCGCGGCGGATTTGCCCCGGCGCGTGCAGTTCGACGGTGATCGAGCTGGCGATCGAGCCCAGCGTCTTGCCCCAGCCGACGACACCGGCGATCGTTTCCTCGTTCATGCAGTTCTGCAACGAGACGCAATAGCCGTCGGGCGCGAGGTAT
Source organism: Allostellaceae bacterium (assembly GCA_035309005.1). Taxonomy (GTDB): domain Bacteria; phylum Pseudomonadota; class Alphaproteobacteria; order ATCC43930; family CGMCC-115725; genus DATARH01. The sequence continues at coordinate 3,861 of DATGFP010000068.1, forward strand.
TGCTTGATCATCATGGTCGCCCAGGCCGTGTCGTAGGATTTGGTGCAGACGAAGGCGATGTCGAACGGCTTTTCCTTCGAGACGTGCTGCAATTCGGTGACGTGCAGCGCCCGCACCGGCACGGTGAACGGCTCGACTTCCCGGATATGGGTGATCGTCAGCCCGTGCGCCTTCATGTGCTCGACGTGCTCGGGCCAGAAATCGATAAACGTCACGTCTTCCCCGGCTTGCACCATGTGCGCCCCGGCATAGCCGCCGACCGCGCCAGTACACACCACCGCAATCTTCTTCCCCGTCGCCATCAGCCTTCCTCCGTTTTCCCGGGCGTCGCGCGCCGCAACTCTGCGGGCGTGATCCTAAAGCAGGATCCGATGGGGTGGAACATGTCTCCGTCACCCCCGCGCAAGCGGGGGTCCAGAGCAAAGGGCGGGTTGGTCGCCCCTGGATTCCCGCGTGCGCGGGAATGACGGTTCAATTTGGCCGGGTGGCGCTCCAGTAAGATTGCGGCGGCGCGGCGGTTGCTCAAGTGCGCTTGCGCCGCGGGTTGCGGGCGGCGGCGCGAGCGGGCGGTTTCCGGCGGGCGGCGGCCGGCCGCGGTTTCGCGCGCGGCTTCTTGGTTTTGCCGCGCGAGCGGCGGGCGACGATCCAGGCGAGGACGGCCATCCCCCGCCCGTCGGCGAAGAGCGCCAGCGGCAATAGCAGCAGGGCCAGCGCCATCAGCGCGCTGGCGACGCGTTCCAGAAGCGGATAGCCGCCGAGCACGACAACGACGAACCCGAGCGCCAGCCCGAGCCCGAAGATCAGCAGCGCCGCTTTGGTGTAACGCAGATGCCGGAAAAAGCGCCCTCCCGCGCCGAGCGGGAGGGCCATGCGACGCTACTCCGCGGCCGGCGCTTTCGACGCGGCGAAACGCGGGTAGTCGGTGTCGTCGGCGAAGGCTTCGTCGCCCTCGGTCGCGACCGGCTCGGCGTAGTCCAGCGCGCCCTGGATGTTGTCGCCCCAGACCTCGCGCGGCAATTCGTAGAGGACCTCGACGCCGTAGCCGTTGGGGTCGCTGATGTAGAGGCTGTGGGTCATGCCGTGGTTGACGCGGCGGTGAAACTTGACGCCGCTATGGCGCAGCCAGGCGAGCTGCTTCAGCCACGCCTCGCGGCTCGGCATGTGGATCGCGATGTGGTTGATCGCGACCGGCGCGCCGAACAATTCGAAATTCTCCGGCGGCTTCGGCAGGTTGGGGTTCTCGCACAGCGCGATGTCGTGGTGGTTCATCTGGCCGTTGTGATTGCCGCTGTAGAAGCGCATCGGGCGGCGGCTCGACCGGCCGACCTCCTTGAAGCCGAGGATCTCGGTCCAGAATTTGTGCGACTCTTCCATGTCGCGCACGTTGATCACCAGGTGGTTGATGCCGCCGGGCGTCACCGCCTCGGTCGGCGCCGTCGGAGCGATTGGGGTGGTCCCGTCCGCCATGTCGTCTCTCCGCCAAGATCAATCTGCCGTCACCGGCAATTATATGGCGCGGGCGCGCGGTTTGCCAATCGCCGGCCGCATCAGCGATTGAGCCAGCGCCGGGCGAACCCCAGGAGCCCCTGCGGCAGGAAGATCACCATCGCGATGAAGATCAGCCCGACCGGCACCAGGTAACCCATCCCGACGAGCCCGCTCAGCCCCAGCGGCACCAGATAGGGCGCGGTGAACAGCCGGGAAAACCCCTCGCGCAGCACCAGAAAGAAGGCGGCGCCGACGATCGGGCCGACCAGCGTTCCGACGCCGCCGATGACGTTGTAAATGACCGTTTCGCCCGACACGAGATAGAACACGAAATCGGGGGCGGCGAACTGGTTCTGGATCGCGTAGAGCACGCCGGCGAGGCCGGCGAAGAGCCCCGACAGCATGACCGAGACGATCTTGTAGCGCTCGACCGGATAGCCGATGGCGCGGGTGCGCGCCTCGTTTTCGCGGATCGATTGCAGCACCATGCCAAAGGGCGACTGGGTGATCCGCCGCAGCAAGAGATAGGACCCGGTCACCACCGCGAGCACGAACCAGTGCATCACCGAGGCGGTCATCGGCAGCGAAAAGAGCCCCGATACGCCCAGTGCCGGCCGGTCGAAGGTCAGTCCGTTCTCGCCGCCGGTCACGCTCGTCCAGGTGAAGATGATAACGTAGAAGATCTGCGAGAAGATCAGGGTCGTGATCGCGAAATAGATGTCGCGCAGGCGGGTCGAGAAATAGGCGACGAACGCCGCCACCACCGCCGCCGCGCTGAGCCCGAGCGCGAGCGCGAGCCACAGGCTCGGCGGATCGAAGGCCAGGAGCGCCGCCGCCGCGCCGTACATGCCAAGCCCGAAAAACGCCGAATGGCCGAACGAGATCATGCCGGTGTAGCCGATCAGGAGATCGGACGACATCGCCAAGAGGCCCCAGATCAGGATCTCGGTCAGGAAGCGGCGCCAGAATTCCGATAGGATGAACGGCGCCGCGGTCAAGAGGGCGAGGATGACGGCAAACCCCACCCAGTAGACGAGAGCGCGTCGCTCGGTCATTTCGGGGTCGGGACGAAGAGCCCGGTCGGCCGGAAGAGCAGGGTCAGGATCAACACGACGAACGAAACGATGACCGCCTGGGACGGGCTGACCCACAGCGAGGCGTAGGCTTCGAGGAGGCTGATGAAGAGCGCCGCCGCGACCGAGCCGGCAAGGCTCCCCATGCCGCCGACCACGACGACGATGAAGGCGCGCAGCACCCAGTCGACGCCCATCCCCGAATTGACCCCGACCAAGGGGCCGAACAACACCCCGCTCGCCGCCGCCATCGCCGAGCCGATCGCGAAGACCCCGGTCAGGACCCAGGGCACCGGGATGCCCATCGCCTGCGCCATCACCCGGTCTTGCGTCGTGGCGCGGATCCAGATCCCGAAGCTGGTGAACTTGAGAAACAGCCACAGCGCCCCGATGATCGCCACCGAAAGCCCGGCGATCACCAGCCGGTAATACGGGTAGTCGAGGTAAAAGAGCGCGAAGTGGCCGGCAAACGGCTCGCTGATCTTGCGCGCCGCCGGGCCGAACTGCCACAGCGCGTAATTCTGCAGGACCAGCGAGACGCCGAAGGTGGCGAGGATCGTCGTCAGCGGGTCGCGGCCGATCAGCGGGCGCAGCGTCGTCAGGTAGATCAGCGCGCCGAGCACGCCGATCATTAGCGAGGCGCCGACCAGCGCCAGCCAGAAATTGCCGGTCGCCGCCAGGATCAAGACGCCGGCATAGGCGCCCAGCATGAAGAGTTCGCCGTGCGCGAAGTTGACCACATCCATGATGCCGAAAATCAGCGTCAGCCCCGAGGCGACGAGCGCCAAGATCATCCCGGTGACGACGCCGTTGAGCGTCTGGATCACCAGCTGATCGAGCAGACCGTCCATGCTAGCGGTCCAGCTCAAAAAGATGAGGCCATTCCCGCAATTCGTCACCCCCGCGAAAGCGGGGGTCCAGGAGCGACAGGCATAGCGCGCGCCGCCCTGGATGCCCGCTTTCGCGGGCATGACGGAAGAGAAACAAGTGTTGGAGTCTGGCCACTAGACGCCGAGATAGCGGTGGATCACTGCGTGCCCCGCCTGCAACTCCGAGGCCAGGGCGTGGTGCCGCACCTCGCCTTTTTCGAGAAAGTAGACGCGCTGGCCGACTTCGAGCGTCAGCGGCACGTTCTGTTCGACCAGCAGCACCGCCACCGCCTCGCGGCGCAGCACGTGGATGATCTCGCCGATCTGCGACACCATGCGCGGCATCAGCCCCTCGGTCGGCTCGTCGAGGAGGATGATCTTGGGCTCCAGCATCATCGCGCGGGCGATCGCCAGCATCTGCTGCTCGCCGCCCGAGAGCGTGCCGCCGGCCTGGCTGCGGCGCTCGGCCAGCACCGGGAAATAGGCATAGGCCTTGTCGAGCAGCTGCTGCTTGCGGGCCGCCCCGACGCCGCCGCGATCGAGCCCGGTGCGCAGGTTTTCCGCGACCGACAACAGCGGGAAGATGCGCCGCTCCTCGGGGACGTAGGCGATCCCGAGCCGGGCGATGCGGTGCGACGGCAGATGCTCGATCGCGCGCCCCTCGAAGCGGATTTGCCCGGCGCTCGGGTGAATGAGGCCGGCGACGGCCTTCAGCGTCGTGCTCTTGCCCACACCGTTGCGGCCGAGGAGGCCAACCACTTCGCCCTCGCCGACTTCGAGCGAGACGCCGTGCAGAATGTGGCTCTTGCCGTAATGGGTGTGAATGTTCTCGACAACCAGCAGCGGGTTCACGACGTCACCACCGCTTCAGCGCGGCGCGCACGAGATTGCGTCGTCGCTCGCAATGACAGCTTCTTTTGGCAGTCGTTGCGAGCGAAGCGAAGCAATCCGGCGCCGCGACTTTGCTGGCTCTCATGTCTTCAGGTAGACCTCGAGCACCCGCGGGTTTTGCTGGATGTCGGCCGGCGTGCCCTCGGCCAAAACCTCGCCGTAATGCAGGACGGTGATGCGCTGCGCCAACTCCATGACGACCTGCATGTCGTGCTCGACGATGAGGATCGTCAGGCGCCGGGCGATCTGCCGGATCAGTTCCATCGTGTCGTGCGTCTCGGCGGCGCTCATCCCGGCCGTCGGTTCGTCGAGGCACAGCAGTTGCGGCTCGGTGGCGAGCGCGATCGCAATTTCCAGCGTGCGCTGCTCGCCGTGCGACAGGTTGGCGGCGAGCTCCTCGGCCTTGTCCAATAGGCCGACGGAAGCCAGCGCCGCCTCGGCCTTTTCGATGATGTCGCGATAGGCGCGGTGGTGGCTGAAGAGGCTCCAGGCATGGCGGCGCGACTGCGCGGCGATGCGGACGTTTTCCAGGACGCTCGCGCTCGGCAGGATGTTGGTGATCTGGTAGGAGCGGGCGATGCCCTTTTGCGAGATGCGGTTGGGCGGCAGCCCGGTGATGTCGTCGCCGGCGAAGAGGATTCTCCCCGAGGTCGGCCGCAGGACGCCGGTGATGCAATTGAAGAAGGTGCTCTTGCCGGCGCCGTTGGGGCCGATCACCGCGCGGATCTCGTCGCGCTCGACCGCGAAGTTAACGCCGTTCAGCGCGGTCAGCCCGCCGAACCTGACGGTCAGCGCTTCGATGCGCAGGATCGGCGCCGTGCTTGGCGCGCCGGCGAGCGCCGCCGGCGCGGGCGCGGCCGCCGCGATGTCGGCGCTCACCTAGACCGAGAAGTGGCAGGCCGGCGGCACCAGCGTTTTGTCCTTCGCCACCGTTTGCTTGATCGTGAATTTGCCGCCGTTGACCTCGTAGATGAACTCGCGCACGAAGGCCTGGTGGTCGGCGGCGCGCAACGTCTTGTCGCCCTGCGGGAAGTCGTAGCCCTCCTTCATCTCCAGCCCTTCGAGCGCCTCGATCAGCTTCATCGTGTCGGCGCGGCCCTGGAAGCCCGATTTCTCGATGCCGATCTTCAAGCAGTTCATCGCCTCGAAATTCGATTGGACGTAGCGGTCGGGGAGCGGCCCCGAGGGATCGATCGCCTTCAGCCGCTTCACCGCGTCATCGAAGAAGGCATGGTGGTAGGGCGTGTCGAGCGGCGGCTGGAACACCGGAACGTAGCGGTTGATCGCGGTAAACCCGTCGATCTTGCTGCCGAGGGCCGGCAGGTTGGTCGATTCGCACACCGCCCCGTCGCCGGCGAATTTGTATTTCTTGGTCAGCCCAAGGTCGTAGGCCTGGTTGCCGATCGTCACCCCGTCCTTGCCGAAGAAGATCGCGAAGAGGCCGTCGAAATCGCCGCTGATCTTGGAGAGGAAAGGCGTCATGTCGGCGGTGCCGATCGGGATGCCGGTGCTGCCGACGATTTCGCCGCCAGATTTCTTGATCTCGTCGGCATAGGCGTCGCGGGTCGACTGGCCCCACGAATAGTCGGCGTAGAGGATGTGCCACTTCTTGCCGAGCTTGCCGACCAGATAGGGCGCGAACGCCACCGCCTGCGCCGGCGCATAGTCGAAGGGGCGGAAGCTGTAGCGGTTGCACTTGCTGGTCGTCAGCGTCGTGTCGAGGCAGACGCTGATCATGTTGACGATCTTGTTGGTCTGGAAGAGTGGCATGCAGGCGAGGCAGATATTGGACAGGACGCCGCCGACATGGACGTCGATCTCGTCCTCGACCAGCAGCTTCTCGGTCTTGCGGCGGCCGACATCGGGCTTCGATTCGTCGTCCTCGGCGAAGAGCTTGACTTCGCGGCCATTGATGCCGCCGGCCTTGTTGATGCGGTCGGTCGCCATCTGCAGGCCGACCAGCGCGGTCTTGCCGACCGCCGCCGCGGCGCCGGACAAGGGCTGGATGCTGCCGATCTTGTAGGGGGCCGAAGCCGCCAAGGCAAAGCGCAGCGGCGTCGCCGCGCCGAGCGCCACCGCCCCGCTCGCCGCGGCAAGCTGCAGCACGCGGCGGCGCGTCATCGCGTCAAGGCCGCCGGTTATCGCCCCGTGACGCCCGCTGTCATAGTCCGCCATGGCAAATCTCCCCTGTGCGCTCGAAAATGGCGCGCCACGTCACTGGCCCCGAATGCAAAACCCGAACCACCGTCCGACCGGCACGAGAAACCGCGAGGGGCGGGCTTCGTGCCGCCCGACCCGCCCTGCGAGCTAGCCCGGGAAGAGGGCGAAGCACTTGTCCGAATTGAAGATGTAGCTCTCGATGTAGTCGACGATCTGCGGCTCGCGGCCGAGCGCGTGCATCGCGCCGCCGAGGCACACCCAGTTGAGAAATTCCTGCTGGCCGGCATCCTCGATCTCGGCGGTCGAGAGGTCGCGCCAGCGCGCCACCTTGCCCGAGGCCAGTTCGTCGAAGCGCGCCCGGTCGCTGGCGTTGTCGGGATAGAGGTAATGGTTTTTCGGGGTCAGGAACGCGTGCGACCAGGAGGACGAGGCGACCAGCGCGACCCGCCACGGGCTGTCGGCCAGCGCCTTGGCGACCGCGCCGCCGACATCGAAGCAGCGCCGCGGGTTGGGCCCCGGCGGATCGATCAAATTGGGGTCGGCATCCCCCGTCAGGTGAGCGGTCGAGCCGCGCTTGGCGATGACCGATGAGCCGTAGCAGTTGACGTGGAACGGCACGACCGGCCAGGGGAAGCCCTTGCGGTCGTAGTCGAGATAGAGCAGCGTGTTGATGAAGGCGTGCGGCAGGCCGTTTTCGTAGCGCATCCGGTAGGCGTAGCTGACGTCGTAATCGGCCGCGATCAGCTTCGCCGCCAGGGTCGAGGCCGCCGCGTGGTGGCCCTTGGTGTGGATTACCGTGTCTTTGCCTTCGTTCCACACATTGGCGTTGGCCCCGGTGTAGCGGGCATAGGGGCGCGAGTCGACTTCGTCGAGCGCGAAGACGCAGAACGACGGGACGCCGTCCTCGCGGAAATTCTCGTACTGGTCGTCGCCCCAGATCAGCACGAAATCGGGGTCGAAGGCGTCCAGCGCCTCGCGGCATTTGCGGAAGCCGCCGACCAGGCGCCGGCGGTGCTCCTGGGCGGCGGCGAGCGGATCGGCCCATTCCTGGCGCATCGGCGCGGGCCAGCGCGCCGGGTCCTTCAGCGCTTCCGGCACCTGCTCGCTGTTGAGCGTGCGGTTGAGGAGGCCGGCCATCTGCTGGTCCGGCTGAATGAGCCCCGGATAATGCGTGACGCCGATCCCGAGAATGTCGCCCATCGTGCCACTCCCTTTGCGGGCGGCCCCGCGCCGCCGATTTGGCGCATGATAGCAGAAAACACGCACGTCGTCGCGCCTGAGCGGCCCTATCCGGCGCCAGTCTCTTGAACATCTGTCCGCCGGCTGTTATCTCATCCATGGATGACCATGGACAGATGACCATGACCGATACGACGCGCATCGCCGCCGGCGAATTCAAGGCGAAGTGCTTGCGTCTGCTCGACGAGGTAGCGCGGCGGCAGACCCCGCTCATCATCACCAAGCGGGGCAAGCCGATCGCCAAGCTCGTGCCGATCGATGAACCGCCGGTCGACATTTACGGCTGCATGGCCGGGACGGCCCGGATCACCGGAGACATCGTCAGCCCGATCACCGACCTCGATTGGGGCGGCGATGCCGAAAACATCTGAGCAAGCGCCGCTGCTGCTGGATACGCATGTATGGCTGTGGGAAATATTGGCGGCTGGCGAATTATCGCTGGCGGCGCGTCGGACAATCAACGACGCGGCCAGCGACGGCCGCCTCAGACTGTCGGTGATCTCGGTTTGGGAGCTCGCCCTGCTGGCGTCGCGAAAGCGGGTCGATCTGCCGAAGCCGACGAGCGTGTGGATCGATGAGGCTCTGGCGCGCTCGCGCACGACGATCGAGCCGCTCAGCCCGGCGATCGCGGTCGCAGCCTGTCAGCTGCCCGGCGGGTTCCGGTTCGATCCGGCGGACCAGATTATCGTCGCGACCGCTCGGGTTACCGGCGCGACCCTAATGACCCGCGATCGCCGCATCCTCGAATACGCCGCTACCGGCAACCTGACCGCCACGCCCGCGTAGCGACGCCTAGCGCGGCAGGAGGCTCGATCCCATCAGGAACTGGTCGACCGCGCGGGCGCATTGGCGGCCCTCGCGGATCGCCCAGACGACCAGCGACTGGCCGCGCCGCATGTCGCCGGCGGCAAAGACCTTGGGCACCGAAGTCTGATAGTCGATGGTGCTGGCCGCGACATTGCCGCGCGGGTCGAGCGCGACTCCGGCCTCGTCCAGCAGGCCGGCGCGCCGCGGCCCGAGGAAGCCCATCGCCAGCAGCACGAGATCGGCGGGCAATTCAAAGGCGCTGTCCGGCATCTCCCGCATCGTCCAGCGGCCATCGGGCGCCTGCGCCCAGTCGACCCGGACGCATTCCAGCGCCTCGACCCGCCCGTTCGACCCGAGCGCCCGTTTCGTCAACACCGCCCAGTCGCGCTCGCAGCCTTCCTCTTGCGACGAGGAGGTGCGCAGCTTCAATGGCCAGTCCGGCCAGACCAGCGCCTTGTTCTCGCGCTCGGGCGGCATCGGCAGGATTTCCAGCTGGGTGATCGACGCCGCGCCCTGGCGGGTCGAGGTGCCGATGCAATCGGAGCCCGTGTCGCCGCCGCCGATCACGATGACATGCTTGCCCGCCGCGCTGATCGTGCCGCCCGGCGCGGCCTTGGCTTCGTCGTCGCCGGCGTTGCGCCTGTTCTGCTGCGGCAGGAAATCCATCGCGAAATGGATGCCGGCGAGGTCTCGCCCGGGGACTTCGAGGTCGCGCGGCCATTCCGCCCCGCCGGTCAGCGCCAGCGCGTCATAGTCGGCGAGCAGATCGTCGATCGAGACCGCCGCCCCGACCTCGACCGACACGCGGAATTCGACCCCCTCGGCCACCATCTGTTCGACGCGGCGGTCGATCAGGTGCTTTTCCATCTTGAAGTCGGGGATGCCGTAGCGCAGCAAGCCGCCGATCCTGTCGTTCTTCTCGAACAGCGTTACGGCGTGGCCGGCGCGCGCCAGCTGCTGGGCGCAGGCCATGCCGGCCGGCCCCGACCCGACGACCGCGACCCGCTTGGCCGTCCGCCGCGCCGGGATTTCCGGCACGACCCAGCCCTCTTCCCAGCCCCGATCGACGATCGCGCATTCGATCGTCTTGATCGTCACCGGGTTGTCGTCGATGTTAAGGGTGCACGAGGCTTCGCACGGCGCCGGGCAGATGCGCCCGGTGAATTCCGGGAAATTGTTGGTCGAGTGCAGCATTACGAGCGCGTTGCGCCACTGGTCGCGGTAGACCAGGTCGTTCCACGCCGGGATGATGTTGTTGACCGGGCAGCCCTCGTGGCAGAACGGGATGCCGCAATCCATGCAGCGCATCGCCTGGGCGCGCAGTTCCGGCTCGGGCAGCGGGTGCACGAATTCCTTCCAGCTGTGCGTGCGCACCGCCGGCTTCTCGTAGCCGCGATCGTGCCGCTCAACCTCCAAGAACCCGGTCGGCTTGCCCATCCGCCTCCTCGCGCCCGGTCCGGCCGAGGCCGGTCAATAATACTGACTTATCTCAACAATGCATCGCGCCGCCGCGACGGTCAACGATAGCGCAAAGCCGAGCGCCCGCCAGCCGATTTTCGGCGAGTTGGGTGAGCACGCCAGGCCCGACCGGGCCGCCGACCCGACTTGCTGCGGCCCCGGCATCGGTGGTAATCTGCGGCCTCGCTGGGGACCGGATCGCAGTTGACCGCCGGATTAAAATTCCGCCATAAAGAAGCAGCACACACCCATGAAGGTAGTTATCCTGGCCGGCGGCCTAGGAACCCGAATCAGCGAAGAAACCGACGTCAAGCCCAAGCCAATGGTCGAGATTGGCGGCCGACCCATTCTTTGGCACATTATGAAAATTTATTCTCACCACGGGATAAATGATTTCATCATTTGCCTGGGATACAAAGGCTATGTGATCAAAGAATATTTCAGAAATTATTTTTTGCATATGTCGGACGTGACGTTCGACATGGCGACGAACCAGATGCACGTACACGAAGCCAAGGCCGAGCCCTGGCGTGTCACCCTGGTCAATACCGGGGAAGAGACGATGACCGGCGGCCGTCTGCGGCGGGTGCGCGACTTCCTCGGCAACGAACCCTTTTGCATGACTTATGGCGACGGGGTGGCGAGCATAGATATCGGCGAACTGCTGGCGTTTCACGACAGCCACGGCCATCTTGCGACCCTGACCGCGACGCTGCCGCCCGGGCGGTTTGGCGCGGTCGAAGTCGATGGTTCCCACATCAAGCGGTTTGTCGAGAAGCCGCTCGGCGACGGCAACTGGATCAATGGCGGGTTCTTCGTGCTGTCGCCGCAAGTCATCGATTACATCGCAGGCGACGACACCGTGTGGGAGCGCGCGCCGCTTGAGCGGCTGGCCGCCGAGGGCGAATTGCAGGCGTTCAAGCATCAGGGTTTCTGGCACCCGCTCGATACCTTGCGCGACAAGAACTATCTCGAGGAGGTGTGGGACCGCGGCAACGCCCCTTGGAAGGTGTGGTAATGCCGTCGGCCTTCTGGGGCGGCAAGCGGGTCCTCCTCACCGGCCATACCGGCTTCAAGGGCGCCTGGCTGGCCCTCCTGCTCGAGCGCCTGGGCGCCGAGGTGACGGGCCTCGCCCTGCCGCCCGACCAGACGCCCTCGTTGTTCGACGTCGCGGGCGTCGATCGCGCGGTGCGCTCGCTGATCGGCGACGTCCGCGATCTCGCGAGCGTCGAAGAGGCGGTTCGCCAGTCGCGCGCCGAAATCGTTTTCCACCTCGCCGCCCAGGCGATCGTTCGACGCGGCTATCGCGAGCCGGTCGAGACCTATGCGGCCAACGTCATGGGAACCGTGCACGTGCTCGAGGCGATCCGGCACGCTGGCACGGTTCGCGCCGCCGTCATCGTCACCTCCGACAAATGCTACGAGAATCGCGAGCGGCTGCTTCCCTACCGCGAAGAGGAGCCGATGGGCGGCCACGATCCCTATTCGAGCAGCAAGGGCTGCGCCGAACTCGTGGTCGCGGCCTATCGGCGCTCGTTCCTCGCCGAGGCTGGGATCGGCGTCGCCTCGGCGCGTGCGGGGAATGTGATCGGCGGCGGCGACTGGTCCCCCGATCGGCTCGTGCCGGACCTGATCCGCGGCTTTGTCGCGGCGCGGCCGACGCTGATCCGCAGCCCCGATGCAATCCGGCCCTGGCAGCATGTGCTTGACGCGTTGGCGGGATATCTGCTGCTGGCGGAAAGGCTGTGGGCCGCTCCGGAGGCGTACGCGGCAGGCTGGAACTTCGGTCCGGGCGCCGACGAAATGATCGCCGTGCGCCAGGTCGCCGACCGTCTGGCCGAATTGTGGGGCGACGGCGCCGGGTGGACGCGCGACAACCTGCAAGGGGTCCATGAGGCGCACCTGCTGACGCTCGATTCGACCAAGGCGCGGGCCGAATTGGGGTGGCGGCCGCGGCTGTCGACCGGCGAGGCGCTGGGCTCGATCGTCGACTGGCACAAGGCCGCTATCGCCGGCGCCGACATGCGGCGGCACAGCGTCGCGCAGGTCGATGCCTTTCTGGCGCAGTGAAGCCGCGCAGTGACACCGCCCAGTGAAACTGCCCAGTGAAACCGCACCGATGACGCACCGCTGCCGCCACTGCGCAAGCCCGTTGACCCACACCTTCTGCGACCTCGGGACCAGCCCGATTTCGAACGCCTTCATCCGGCCGGAGAACGTCGATCGCCCGGAAGCGCTGTATCCGCTCCACGTCTATGTCTGCGGCGCGTGCTTTCTCGTGCAACTGCCGGCGGTGACCAGCGCCGGCGACAATTTCCACGACGACTACGTCTATTTTTCCTCGACCTCGTCGAGCTGGCTGGCCCACGCCGAAGCCTATTGCCGGATGATGGTGTCGCGGTTCGGCCTGACGGGCGTCTCGCAGGTCATCGAAATAGCCTCGAACGACGGATATTTATTGAAGAACTTCAAGGCGATGGGCATCCCCGTGCTGGGCATCGAGCCGACCCGCAACACCGCCGAATTCGCGCTGCGCACGCACGGCATCGAATCCTTGGTGCGGTTCTTCGGGCGCGAGCTGGCCGGCGAGTTGCGCGATCAAGGCCGCCAGGCAGATCTCGTAATCGGCAACAACGTCCTCGCCCATGTCCCCGACCTCAACGACTTCGTCGCCGGGCTCGCCATCGTCTTGCGGGCAGAGGGCGTGATCACGATGGAGTTCCCCCACCTGCTGCGCCTGATCGAGGGGGTCCAGTTCGATACGATCTATCACGAACACTATTCCTACCTGTCGATGATCGCGGTCGACCGGATCTTCCGCAGCCAAGGCCTCTGCATCTTCGATGTCGAGGCGCTGCCGACCCATGGCGGCTCGCTGCGCATCTTCGCCCGCCATGACGGGCCCGCTTCCCACAGCGCCCGCCCGAGGGTCGAGGCGGTGCTCGCGGCGGAAGAGGCGGCCGACCTGTATGATCTGGCGACCTACGGCGCCTTCGCCCGGCGCGTCGAGGAAACCAAGCGCGCCCTCCTCTCCTTCCTGATCGAGGCCAAGCGCGCCGGGTTGCGCATCGTCGGCTATGGCGCGGCCGCCAAAGGCAACACGCTCCTCAACTATTGCGGCATCCGCACCGATTTCGTCGACTTCGTGGTCGACAAGGCGCCCAGCAAGCAAAACCGCTACCTGCCCGGCACGCGCATCCCGGTATACGCGCCGGAGAAACTCTACGCGGCGCGGCCCGACCTCGTCCTGATCCTGCCGTGGAACATCCAGGCCGAGATCATCGAGCAACTGGCCGGGATACGCGAGTGGGGCGGCCGCTTCCTCGTCCCGATCCCGTCCGTACAGGTCATCGCGTGATCTTCGAGGCGACCCCGATTGCTGGCGCCGTGATCGTCCGGACCGATCCGACCTCCGACGAGCGCGGGGCGTTTGCGCGAGTGTTCTGCACCCGCGAATTCGCAACGGCCGGCCTGAACACGGCGTGGCCCCAGTGGAGCATGTCGAGCAACGATCGGCGCGGCACGCTGCGCGGACTGCACTACAGCGTCGACCCGGCGCCGGAAATCAAGCTGGTGTGGGTCGCGCGCGGCGCGGCGTTTGACGTCATCGTCGATGTGCGGCGCCACTCGCCGAGCTTCCGCCAATGGTTTGGCGTCGAGCTGGCGGCCGGGGCCGGGCGCGCCCTCTATATTCCGGCTGGCGTCGCACACGGGTTCCAGACGCTGGTCGACCATACCGATGTGATCTATCACATCTCGGAATTTTACGATCCCCACGCGGCCCGTGGCGTCAGGTGGGACGATCCCGCGTTTGCCGTCGCCTGGCCGGACGCGCCGGCGCGGGTCATGTCGAGCCGCGACGCGAGCTATCCGGATTTCATCGGGTGACCCGGGTTATCGTCACCGGCGCGCGCGGCTTCCTCGGGCGCCAGATCGTGGCCGCGCTCGACCGCCGCGGCATGGAGGTCCATGCGCTGACCTCCTCGCGGCCCGACCCGACCATTGCGGCGGCACAGTGGCACACTGTCGACCTCCTGGCCGAGCCGGTGCGCGCGCTGTTCGAGCGGATCGCGGCCAGCCACCTCGTCCACTGCGCGTGGGACACGACGCACGGCGCCTTCTGGTCGGCCGAAGTGAATTTCAGCTGGGTCGGCGCCAGCCTGTCGCTGCTGCGCGCCTTTGCCGACGCCGGTGGAACGCGTTTCGTCGGCGTCGGTTCGTGCGCGGAATACGACTGGCGCCACGGCTTCTGCTGCGAAACCGTCACCCCGCTACAGCCGGCAACCACCTATGGCGCCTGCAAGCGCGCCGTCTACGACCTCGCCCAGCGCTACTGCGCGGCGCGGTCGCTGTCCTTCGCCTGGGCGCGCATCTTCCTGGTCTATGGCCCGCACGAGCGGCCCGAGCGGCTGGTGCCCTCGGTCGTGCGCTCACTGCTCGCTGGAGACGTCGCGCGGGTCACCAGCGGGACGCAGTTGCGCGATCTCCTGCACGCGGCGGATGCCGGAGAAGCCATCGCGGCGCTGCTCGCCAGTGGCCTGGAGGGGCCGGTCAATATTGGGTCGGGAGAGGCAGTGCCGCTGCGCCGCGTCGTCGAGATGATTGGCGCCTTGATCGGCCGGCCGGATCTTCTCGCACTCGGCGCGATCGCGGCGCGGCCGGAGGACCCGCCGGTTCTGCTTCCCGATATCCGCCGGTTGCGCGAGGAACTGGGCTTCACCCCCTCTCACACTCTGGCGAGCGGGTTGTCCGATGCCATCGAGTGGTGGCGGCAGAGCGCCGCGACTGCGCGGTAGCCCGTCCCGATGATGCGCCGCCCAAAGGCGTCACCGCGCCGCCGGGTGCCGGAACACGTGATGCGGGAAGATCTGCTCCGAGAGCAGCCCATCGCCGCGCACGACGACCTCTTCCACCGCCTCCGTCGCGCCGATGCAGCTCGAAACCACCGAATCGTCGAAGACATAGTATCCCATCGGCGCCATATGCGACCGTGACACCAGGTAGGCGTATTTCACGGCGCTATAGATGTCGCAATCAATATGGGCGAGCACAATTGACTTTGCGCCCGACAAAACAGTTGGCGCGGTATTTTCGAATAGGCCTTTTAC
This sequence comes from Allostellaceae bacterium, assembly GCA_035309005.1. Lineage (GTDB taxonomy): Bacteria > Pseudomonadota > Alphaproteobacteria > ATCC43930 > CGMCC-115725 > DATARH01. Next base: position 18,954 of record DATGFP010000068.1, read on the forward strand.
GACATCCACATTGTCCAGCCTGAGCTTGTCCCGGGCGGAGACCACTTCGGCATAGTCGGCATTGGCGAAGTCACCGGCGCTGTGGGCATCGACGGACTTGTCGGTCGCCGGCATGCCGGCGTAGGTGTCGAGCGCGAAGACGCGCGCCCGCGGCAGGAATTTCTTGGCCAGCGTGCCCATGAAGAAGGCGGAGCCACCGCGGAACGAGCCATATTCGATGATATGCCCGTGCGGCAGGCGCGGCAGAAAGAACTTGATCAAGAGAAACAAATTCATCAACCGGTCGATCGCCGCAACCGAGCGGCCGCGCGCCGCGGCCAATGCTTCGATATAATCAGGATCTTCAGCGATCTTGGCCCTGAGTTCACCGAATTCCAGACCCCAGCCGCGCTGATAGCCCTCGTAGACGCTGCGGCCGCCGCGAAGCTCACGGCGCAACCCGCCGACCGCCGGAAGATAGTCCTGCAAAACCATGAGAAGCGCCCCCGAAGCACCCGCCGGACCGCCTGTCTGGGGCAATTCAGGAATCCCGTCAAGCAGCAACCCGATCGCACATTCAATGGCGGTGACGCGAGGCCGCAATCCTGATAATTAGCTGAAGAACTCACATCAGGTCCGGGCGGCGGCATTCTCCCGCGCTTCCATAAGGTACCGCTTGATGAAGATGACGATCGACACCGATGCGCGAACGGTTACGGTGCTGCGTGACGGTCAGCAGCATTCGCTCGATCTCTATTCGAAGCGCGCGTTCGAGGAGATTTCCGACATTTGGATGAAGACGAGCTGGAATCAGAAATATCCTTACACGTTCACCTGGTTCGGGCGCCCGATCGTGCAGCATCCCGAGGACATCGTTCGGCTCGCGGAGGTGATCTACCGCGTCAAGCCCGACGTCATCATCGAAACCGGGATCGCCCACGGCGGCTCGCTGGTGTTTTATGCCTCACTGCTGAAAGCGATGGGCAAGGGCCGGGTGATCGGCGTCGACATCGAGATCCGCCCGCACAACCGCGCCGCGATGGAGAAGCACGAATTGGCGCCGATGATCACGATGATCGAAGGGTCGTCGATCGATCCGGGAGTCGTGGCGCAGGTGAAATCGCAGGTGAAAGCCAGTGACACGGTGATGGTGATCTTCGATTCGAACCATTCGAAGGCTCATGTCGCGGCAGAACTCGAAGCCTATTGCGGCTTGGTCACCGTCGGGTCCTACCTCGTGTCGACCGACGGCATCATGCGCCAGGTCTACGACACCCCGCGCGGCAGTCCGCAGTGGCGCGACGACAATCCCTGCGCGGCGAACGAAGAGTTCCTGGCGCGCCATCCCGAGTTTGTCCTGGAGCAGCCCCTGTGGGCGTTCAATGAGAGCGAACTCGACAAGGCAATCACCGGCTGGCCGGACGCCTACCTGAAGCGCGTCCGCTAACGCAGGATATTCGATCTGGGTGTCGTCGCCGAATCAATCGGTTGGAGCAACTATCTTATCGCCCGCCGTCGCTGAAGCCGAAGCCGCGGCCGGCTCCGGCACGCCGGCGCGCTCCGGCTCGGGCGGCACCGCCGCTACGGCGATCCGCCGATAGCCAAGCTCGATGAACTCGGTCTGCACCGGATGCTCGCGGTCGAGGACGCACGCCCACCCCTTGGGCAAGGTGTAGGTGCTCTTATCCAGCGTGATCCCGTCGCTCGGGTTGCGCCAGCTCCGCCACTGCTTGAAATAGACCGCTTTCGACACCAACCGGTCCAGTTCGGCGAGGTAGAACGCGATCTGGTCGCGCCGCATCTCGTGCAGGCTCGATATCGAGACACCGACATCGCAGAAGCGGTCGGGCAGCAGGTGGATTTGCTGCGGCGACAGGAAGGCGATGTCGGCGCCGGCGATCTCGTCCATCACCCCGGAAAAGTCGCCGAGAGAGGATGGCCCGAAGATGCGGCGACCCGGCAGCACCTGCTGAAGATACCACGCCGCGACGTCCAGCGCCGGCTGGATATCGACGATCACGTACCGGCATGGCGACGCCGAGAGCGCGACATAGGCAAGACGGCCGTAGCCGGCGCCGATCTCGAGCACGCGGGCCGGCCCCTCCTCGCCCGCCGGAGCGTGCAGCTGTTCGATGTGGCACCACTCCAACAGCGAATTGGCAAGGTCCTGCGACACCAACTTGCCATGCAGCCAGATGCGGATCGGGTTGCCGATTTCGGGTTCGGCGAGCCGCTCGTGCAGCCGCCGCGGATCGTGGCTCGCCGCGTGGTACCAGCTGAGGCCGACAAAGAAGGCGTAGAAGCCGAGATAGTCCGGCATGGCCTCGAACGGGTTCTCGCCGGCGAAGCCCCGCAGGTCCAGCGGCGGCTTTTCACGCGCCACCGTCTCCGCGACCGCCTGGATCGGCCAATGGCTCGGATGCGTGACCCAGAAGCGCATCAGCGAGCGCACCTGGGGGTCGTTGACATCGCCAGGCAACCACTGGAAGTAATTGTTGTTTATCGTGCGCTTGAAATTCTCCTGCCCACCGTTCTCGAGCGACGCCAGGTTGCGACGCTGGAGTTCGCTCCAGAATTTCGATGGTTCGAACACCGATGTTTTCTGAGCGTCCGTCGGTGCAACGCCGATATCGGCGAGGAGCGCCTCGATGCGCCGGATGTTGGTTTCGAAGGAATAGTCGTCACGGACCAGTTCGAAGCCGGCCACCGAGAGTTGCTGCCACAGCGCTTCGTCGGTGTAGAGCTTCACCACCTGTTCGCAGAATGCCTCGGCGCTGTCGCCGACCAATAGGTGGGTACCCGGTACGATCGGCGTCCCCTCGATCGCGAGGCTGGTCGCGACGGTCGGCAAGCCAGCCTGCAGCGCGCTGCCGACCTTGCCTTTGATCCCGGCGCCGAACCGCAACGGCGCCACCGACAGCCGGCAGCGGGCCAGTAGCGGTTCGAGATCGGGAACATAGCCGAGGAGCTCGACGCCCGTTGTCGCCGCGAGCGCCTTCACCTCGGGCGTCACCTCGCTGCCGACGATCAGGAAGCGGGCTTCCGGCAGCGACTTGCGGATCAGCGGCCACACCTCGTTCACAAAGAAGATGACGGCATCGACATTCGGCGGATGCTGGTAGGTGCCGACAAAAACAATGTTCCGGCGGAGGGCGAACCCCGGCACGTCGAGCTTCGCCGGCATCTCAAAGACCAGGGAGATGAGATGGACCCTGGCGTCCGGCAGCGCTTTCTTGAGAAGCTCCTGCTCGAAACTGCTGACGACGACGGTCGCGTCGCAGCCCGCGACCGACGCAAGCTCGCTCTGCCGCATCCGGTCCGCCTCGCGCCGCAGCCCCTCGTTCCCGGTCAGCGCCGCCTCGCGCTCGAGGCGGATGAAATGCACGTCCACCATGTTGAAGACGATCTTAGCCTGAGGCGCCAACCGGCGGACGGTCGCGAGATGTTTCTCGGCGATATACCCGCGGCAGAGAACCACCAGGCCGAGCTCGGAGCCGACGTCCCGCAGCAAATCCTCGATCGTGGCGTATCGCGGGAACCAGACAGCATCGACCCCAAGCGCCAACAGATTGTCGGTGTAGCGGCCGCGGTGAATGAAGTTGCTCTCCGGCACGAACATCACGCGGAAGCCCAGGCCGTCGAAAATGCGCATCAGGTTAAGCGCCAGGATCGAGCCGGCGTTCTGGTCGGGTGTCGGCGTGTCGGCGTCGACATAAAGCAGCCGCGGGCGCCCGCTGCTGCCGCGCTCGTGGCGCGCCTGCGCCGCCGCGACAACCGCCGGATGCCGGCTGACGAACTTGCGCCATTCGGCATCGAGCTCCGCCATCTGCGCCGGAGCGCGCGCCGGGGTGCGATCGAACAGCACCGCGCGGGGCACGGCGAGACACTGCGCTCCCCGCTGCGCGAGGCGTGCGCCAAACGTCGCGAACGCGGTGAATAGGCTCGCGCAGCCCGTGTCAAGGCCGCCCGCCGCCTCGACCGCGGCGCGCCGGGCGACGAGGGCGTGCGGCGAAAAGTCGACCCGCTCGGCGACGTTTCGCGATTGATCCCCGTTCGACGCAAGCGCCCCGCGACAGATCTCCCCTCGGTCGGCGAGAAACCACCCGCCGCACGACACGATCGCGCCGTCGGCCGAACGCACCTGCGGCGCGATCACCTCGTAGCGCTCGAGCCCCGCTGCAGCCGCAGTGAGAAAGCCCGGCGCGACGGTAAATTCCTGGTCGAGGACGATGACATTCCGCCCCGCGGCGAGCAGGAGGGCGCTTTGCAGCGCTGCGAGCGGCGTCGCGCCGGGGTCGTGGCGCCGGTAGTGGATATCGGCGCGTCCATCCAGCGCCGGCGCCGTCACATCGAGGGTGCCGGTGTCGACGACAAACAGCTCGACCGAATGCGTCGCCGCCTCGCGCGCGACGCTGTCGATAGCGGCAAGCGTCGTCAGCAGATCGCGCGACGCCACCAAGACGACCGAAAAATCGGGCACCGCCGCTACGTCGAGGGCCGGGACCCGCGCCCAGTCCGCCAAGGGAAGCGGCGGCGCCGGCCGCATCTCCGCGCCGTCAGCGGTGCGCTCTGCCGGCGTGGACCAGCCCTCGAAGCCCTGCAGGCGCCGCGCGAGCCCGGGTGAGCCGCGAAACAAAGCTCGCTTCAACCGGAACCGCGCTTCGACCGGCAGTGGCAGGAGCCGCCACAGCCGGCGCGCGATCTGCTCGACCGCTCGCAGGCACCGGCCCGCCCCGGCCCGCAACCGCTGGCGCAGCCCGGGAAGCGTCGCGTCGCGCACCGCGCTCGCCAGCGCGCCGCGCAGGCCGCCGCACTCAAGATACCGCTCGGCGAGCATGCCGATGCGATAAATGCCGAAACGGAAGTGCATATAGATGTTGATGTTCGCAAACACCAGCAGCAGGCGCGGCGACAGCGGCACGTCTCGGTGTCGCAACAGGTGCAGTGTCATCCGCAGGAGGGGAAAGACCCGCCACAGCAAAAACCGATGCTCGCGCGTCACCATGGTGGCGTAGACGGTGGGGTCGCTCGCATCCCGGATCATCAGGATGTTCGGCAGCTCGGCGTGCTTGCCGTAGCCGAGCGTGCTGCCGGCGACGCCCCAATCGAGCCCGAACATGCCGCGGGTCGGATAGACCCGCTGCAAGATTTCGGTACGATACAAGCCGTAATAGCGGCTGTTGTCGGCCGGGTTCGTGAAGTATAGGACGGCGTTGCGGCGCGGCGTGTCCTCCAGTGCGAAGGTGCCGGTAGAGACATGGCTGGGGACGCCATCGACCGTAAAGAGCACCCGCGATTGGCTCGCGACGTATGACGGGCGGCCAGCCAGGCTCTCGACTTGGCGCTCGAGAAAGGTTGGCGCCCACAGATCGTCGGCGGCCGCCCACATGAAAAACGGGGTCCGTGCTTCCATCAAGACGAAGCGGAAGTTCAGCGCCGCCCCGAGATTGGTCGGCTGCCGGTGGTAGCGGACGCGGCGGTCGCGCGCGACATAGGTGGCGCAGATCGCCTGCGTGTCGTCGCTCGACCCGTTGTCGGAGATGATCAAAACGAAATCACGGAACGTCTGGGCGAGCAGGCTGTCGAGTGCGGCGCGGATCGTACTGGCCCCGTTGTAGACAGGCATGCCGATCGCGACCTGGGGCATTCGCTCACTCCTCGCGAAGGTGTTGAATGTACGCGCTGAGGGGCGTCTCGCCGGACCCACCCGCGCCGACGCAGCATGCCGCCGCTCGCGCTCTCGGGCAATAAAATCGGCGAAGGTTTGCTCAGCCCTGACGCCCCCTTCTCGCTGCCGGGGGGATAGCCGATCGGCGGCTACGGTTGGGGCTGCGGCCTAATGAATGACGACGATGCGCACGGCGCCGCGGCGCCGGGTGACGGTCGCCGCGACCTCGCTGCCGAACCGGTGGAAGAGCACATCGGCTTCGGCGGCGCCGAGGCGCAGGCCGCGCACATGCAGGCGCTCGAGAAAGTCCGGCAGCAGCGGGCGGTCGAAGCGGATTTCGCCGGCGCGATGATCGAAATGCAGCCCGAGGCTGGCTTGCACCAGGGCGAATATCGCAGCGCTCGCCCAGGCCTGCGGCGCACAGGCGACCGGATACATAGTCGGCGCCGTGTGGTGCCGGGCAAAGCCGCAGAACAGCTCCGGCAGCCGGCGCGGTTCCCAGTAGGACGCGGCATCGAAGAGGCCGGTGAAGACGCGCAGCGCCGGCTCCTTCAGCCCGTAGCGGGCGAGCCCCAACGCGACGAGCGCGTTGTCGTGCGGCCACACCGAGCCATTATGGTAGGAGATCGGGTTGTACCGCGCCGCGGTCAGCGCCACGGTGCGGATGCCCCAGCCCGAGAACGAGCCGGCGCGCATCAGGGTGGCGGCGACCCGCTCGGCGCGGTTGGGCGCTGCGATGCCGGTCAACAGCGCATGGCCGGCGTTGGACGCGATCACCCGGCACGGCCGCTTCGCGCCATCGAGCGCCAGGGCATAGGTCGAGAGCTCCTCGCACCAGAACGCCCCCTCGAAATTCCGCCGCAAAATCTCCGCCTCGGTCTCCAGGCGGGCGGCCGTCGCCGCCTCGCCCAATGCCAGCGCGAGCGTCGCGGCGTGCCGCTTGGCGGCGAACACATAGCCCTGCACCTCACACAGCGCGATCGGCCCCTGAGCCAATTCGCCATCGGCGTGAAAGATCGCGACCGCGGAATCCTTCCAGCCTTGATTGATGAGCCCGGTTGCGCGTTGGCGGTGGTATTCGACAAAGCCGTCGCGGTCGGGGTCGCCCTCGGTGTCGATCCAGTGCAGCGCGGCCGTGACGTTCGGCCACAGGCGGCGCACCGTGTCGAGATCGCCGGTGCGGGCGAAGTATTCGCCCATCAGCATGACGAAAAGCGGCGTCGCATCGACGCTGCCGTAATAGCGCGCGAACGGCACTTCGCCGAGGCGCGCCATCTCGCCCTTGCGCATCTCGTGGAGGATTTTGCCCGGCTCGGCGTCGCTGTCGTGGTCGGTCTCGGTGGCCTGCGTCGCCGCCAGAAAACCGAGCACCCCCCTGGCGATCGCCGGGTCGACCCACAGCGCCATCAGCGCGGTGATGATGCCGTCGCGGCCGAAAAAAGTGCTGTACCAGGGGATCCCGGCAAACGGATAGGGGCCGTATTCGGTATCGGTAGTCAACATATAGAGGTCCGCGACCGAGCGCCGCGCCAGCTCGTTGAATACCGCGTTCGACCCCTCGATGCTGGCGGCCCGACCGCTGGCGGCTCTGAGCCCCTGCTGGGCCGCGCGCAACGACCGGTAGAACTGGCGGACGGTCCAGTCTTCCCGGCCACCCGGATCATGCTCGGCGCGATCGTGGCCGCCCGGATCAGGGTCGGCCGGATCGCAGCAGATCCGCAGCGCCAGCCGGCAGCCCTTGCCCGGCCCGAGATCGAGGGTGAAGGTCGCGCTGGTGGTGTCGAGCCGGGCCGGGGCCGGGGCGAAGCGCAGCTCGCTGATGCGTTCCTTCCCGTCGAGCCCTCGGTAGCGCAGCGCAACCGTATCCGGGGACACCAGTTCGGCCGCCCCCTCGCCGCGCCGGGCGCGCTTCTGCCCGCGCACCTCGAAGATATCGGCGAAATCGGCGGCAAAACGCAGGTCGATCGTCACCACGTGCCGCCGCATGTCGAAATTGCGGACCAACAGCAGCTCGTAGAAAGCAGAGCGCCAGACAAATTGCCGGCGGTTCACGTAAATCAGCTCGCGCTGCAGCGCGCTGCCATCCGCCGCAACCGTATCGGCGTTGGCGAGATCGACCGGCAGCAGCGAATTGTCCTCGGCCTGGTTGGAGCTCAACAGCAGCGGACAAGCGCCGTTAAGCCGCAGCTCGAGTTGCGACAAAAAGCGCGTGTCCTGGTGATAGAGGCCGTCGGGGCAGCCGGCGTCGCCGACCATGTCGCCGAAGGAGCTCAGCACGGCAAAGGTGTCGCCGTGCTTCAGGATACGGGTGCGCGGCTCGTGAAACGCGCCGGTCGCCTCGATGCGAAACTGCGAATCGCCGTCGCTGCGCCGGCCGGCCCCGCCCGCCATGGCCCCTCCTCTGCGGCGGCCGCTAATCGGCCGCCTGCGCGGTGCGACCGGTCGCGCTGGCGGCGAGCCGGAGCGGCGCCGCCCGGTGCGCCGACCGGCTCGACAACACCCGCTCATAGAGCGCGAGATAATCGCGCGCCATCCGCTCGGCGGTGAAGCGCTCTTCGAAACGCCGGCGGATCGCCACACGGTCGAGCCGCAGCGCGCGCGGCACGGCCGCCGCAGCGCTCTCGATGTCGTCGACGATAAAGCCGGTAACCCCGTCCTCGATGATCTCGGGGACGGAGCCATGGCCAAAGGCGATGACCGGGGTGCCGTTCGCCATCGCCTCGATCAAGACGAGACCGAAGGGTTCCGGCCAGTCGATCGGAAAGAGGAGCGCCGCGGCGTCGCCGAGAAACGGCCCCTTGTCAGCTTCGCCGATCTCGCCGATGAACTCGATCAGCGGATCGGGCAGCAACGGCGCGATCGTACTATCGTAATAGGCCTGGTCGACCGGATCGACCTTGGCGGCGATCTGCAACGGCACACCCGCGCGGCGCGCAATCTCGATCGCGCGATCCGGCCGCTTTTCCGGGCTGATGCGGCCGAGGAAGGCGAGATAGCCGCCGCTGGCATTGCCAAGCCGATGGAGATTTTGCGGCAGGCCGTGTTGCACGGTGCCGCACCAATTGGCCCACGGCATCGGCGCGCGCTGCGCATCCGAGATCGAGGCCAGCGGCATCATCCTGTATTCGCGCATCATGACCGGGAGATCGGGCAGATCGAGGCGGCCGTGCAAGGTCGTCAGGGTCTTTTCCCAGCAATCGGCGAAGAGCGGAAAGTGCAGGTAGTCGGTGTGGAAATGGAGGATGTCGAACTCGTCGGCGCAGCGCCGCAGGCGGTCGAGCATGATCAGGTGATAGACCAGCGGGTCCTTGCAGCGCTCGTCGAGCCGCAACGCCGTTTGGCAGCCGGCTTCGAGCGTGGCCGAGGTGCGCGAATCGCCGCTGGCAAAGAGCGTCACCTGGTGACCGAGCCGCACCAGTTCCTCCGTCACATACGACACCACCCGCTCGGTGCCGCCATAGAACCGCGGCGGACAGCTTTCATAGAGCGGAGCGATCTGCGCGATTCTCATGATCGATACCTTCTTGAAGACGCCACGCGACAAACGCGGTGCCGAAAAGCGAATGCGGCGAGGCGCCGGTTTGTTCCCCCTGTCCCGGCGCGGCGTTTTCGCGGCTGATCGCGGCGGTTGCCACGGCGGCGCGCCGCGTCTCCGGTGGTTGCCTGACGAGCGCGCTAAGGACCCGGGGCCAAGCGGATTGCCGCGAGGGCGGGGGTGGCGGGGCGGGGCCGTCGCGGCGCCTTTGCCGCAGCCCGCAGGGTGGCGCGCCCCGGCGGCGTGTCGAGGCCGGCGCCCATCAGGCGGCGCAGCGCGTCGCGGCCGCGCGAGATGCGCGAGCGCACCGTCCCGACCGGCATCCCGAGCAGCGCGCCGGCTTCCTGGTAGGGCATGCCTTCCAGCCCGACCAGGATGATCAGCGAGCGCTGCACCTCGGGCAGTTGCGCCAGCGCGCGCTCGAAATCGCGCAGTTCGAGACGCTTCTCCTGGTCGGCCGGGCGGCTCAGCAACGGTTCGGCGTCGCTCAGTTCGACCGTCCGGCCGGTGCGCATCGTGCGGCGGATGTTGTTGACATGCTGGTTGTGCAGGATCGTCACCAGCCAGGCGCGCAGATTGGTGCCCTCCTGCCACAGGTGCAATTTGGCCAGGGCGCGCACCAGGCATTCCTGAACCAGATCGTCGGCCGCCACGACGTCGCGCGCCAGCGCCCGGGCATAGCGCCGCAGATAGGGGATCGCCGCCGCGATATCCTGGTGAATGTCGGCTTGAATGTCGGCTTGAATGTCGGCCATGTCGCCACTCCTTCCGCCGGCGCGGCGCCAGGCCAAGCTCAGCCGCGCCACGCCCCGCTCGGTGAGCGATGGTTGCAACCTTAGCCGCCGGCAACGGCAGGTTGGCAGCTTCGGAAACTACTCAACAAGCAGCGGGCCGGCCTCTCGGTGCGGTGCGGCGCGTCATGCCGGCCGCCTGCCCTGGCGGCCAGGCGATTGTGGCCCTATCCTCGCGCCCGACGGCGAGCCGGTGAGCGAGGGGCCGCGGGCGCTGGTGAACTTGGGGGGCAGTTGCGGTTCTTGCGGCGCACCAGGCAGCCCGAAGCCCAACGGCCAGAAGCTCGCCGGCGGCTGCCGAATTGGCGCGGCTTGCTCCCCTACCTCGGCGGCGCCGCGGCGCTGCTGCTGTTTGCCGGCGCGCTGCTGATCCTCCACCGCCACGCCCAGGCCTACCGGCCGAGCGAGGTGCGCCGGGCGCTGCGCACCCTGGAGGCGTGGCAGCCCCTTGCCGCGCTGGGACTGACGGCGGCGAGCTATCTGTTGCTGACGCTCTACGATGTGCTGGCGCTTTACCATATCGGGCGGGCGCTGCCGTACCGCCGCGTCGCGCTCGCTTCCTTCACCGGCTATGCCTTCAGCCACGTTCTGGGATTTGGCACGCTGATCGGCCCCTCGGTGCGCTACCGCATCTACGCGCCGATGGGATTGAGCGCCGGCGAGGTCGGCGAAACCGCAGGCTTCGTGATCGTGACGTTCGTTACCGGGATCGTCGCGGTCTTTCCGCTGATCGCGCTACTCGACCCATCATTTCTCGACATCGTCGGAATTTCGCGGCCGGCCGGCATCGCGATCGGCGCGTTGGGGCTGCTGCTGATTGCCGCTTATGTCGGGTTGGGCTGGTGGCTGGAGCGGCCGCTCCGGTTTTTCGGCTACCGCTTTCACCTGCCGAGGCCGGGGACGGCGCTGGCGCAGATCGCCTTGTCGGTCGCCGACCTCTCGCTGGTCGCCGCGGTACTGTACGCCTGCCTGCCGCATGCCGGGGCGGTCGGCTATCCGCACGTGCTCGCGGTTTACGTTCTGGCGTTCGTCGCCGGGCTGGTCAGCCACGTCCCGGGCGGCCTTGGCGTCTTCGATGCGGTCGTGCTGGTCGGTCTCTCGGCGCGCCTGCCGGCCGACCAAATCCTCGCCGGCCTGCTGGCCTTTCGCGTCATCTACCAACTGGTCCCGCTGGTGTGCGCCGCGGTGCTGTTTGGCGCGGTCGAGGCCTATGCGGCCCGGCGGCAGCTGGCCCAGGCGGTCGAGCACACCCGCCTCTGGGTCGAAGGAGCCGGACCGGCGGTGCTGGCCGGCTGCACCTTCATGGGGGGCGCCGTGCTGCTGTTTTCCAACACGATGCCGGTCAGCGACGCGCGCCTGCGCCTGGTCGAGGGGGTGCTGCCGCTCGCCGCGGTCGAGGCGTCGCACCTCGCCGGCAGCATCGCCGGCCTGTTGCTCCTGCTGCTGGCGCACGGCGTGCAGCACCGACTGCAGCGAGCCTGGGGGTTCTCGGCCGCGCTGCTCGGCGGCGGCGCGGTGGCGCTGCTGATGAAGGGCTTCGCCTGGGAAGAGGCCATGGCGCTGGTGCTGCTGCTCCTCGCCCTCATCCCGGCGCGCCGCGAGTTCTACCGGTGGAGCGTGCCGCCCTCTCAGCCATACGCCTTCGGCTGGCTTGCGGCGGTCGCGATGGTGCTCGCCGCCGCGTGCTGGCTCGGGCTGTTTTCCTATAAGCACCTGGACGAAGTCGCGTGGCAACGCTTCGCGCCCTACGACAATGCTGCGCGTTTCGTGCGCGCCTCGCTCGCCGTCGCGCTCGTCGCGCTGGGTGCGGCGGCCTACCGCTTGGTCAGCGCGGCGACCGGCAGCTCAACCACCGAGTGATCCGCGGCTTCCGGCGCGCGTGTCGGCGCCTGAGTGTCCGCCGGAACATCACTGTCGCTCACAGCGGCGCCGGCGGCCTCGCGCGCGGCCTTGACCACCTGCTCCACCGCCTCCTGCAGCGAGGTGACGATGAGGTCGACGCGGGTCGCCGCCAGCGCCTCGCGCTCCTCCAATTCCGCCGCCGCCAACGTCCAGAAGCCAGCGATCAGCGGCGCCTGCGGCAGCCGGCGCCGCAACCGCCGGGCGAGGTAGCGGGCATTGGTGAAGTTGCCGGGTTCGAGATAGCACAGGCAGGCGATTTGGACGCCCGCCACATCGAGCCGAAAGACGTTCGCCACCGACACCGCGACGGAGGGCACCACACGCGCCCCGATGCCCCGCTTGTCGAGCAGCTGCGCCAGCATCGCCGCCGCCGCCTCGTCGAGCGAGCCGCGGCCGGCGACGCACAGCACCGGCTTCTCCCGCCAGCCCGGCGCGAGGTCCTCGGGGGCGAGAACCGCCGGCGGCGATGCTGCCTCGGTCGCCGCCTCCGCGCGGGCGGGCGCGGTTGCATCGTCGTGGTCGGACAGATCGTCGATCACCCATTCGACGGCTTCCTTGATCCGCAGCCGCTGGGCGTGGTCGAGCGCGCCGCGATTGACGTCGAGCTGGGCCAGCGCCAGCCCCTTGATCGCGACCTCGTCGTAATAGGCCGACAGCGGCCGGTCCTTGAGGAAGGCCTCCGCCTGATGCGCCGCCTCGTCGGGGTCGTCGGCGAGGAGGCGCTGATAAAAGCTTTCCTCCGGCGCCAGCGCCGGCCGGTCGCCCAGCATCACCTCGAGGAACTGCAAATGCTCGACATGCCGCCCCAGCACCACGAGGCACATCGTCAACGGGGTCGACAAAAGGAGCCCGATCGGTCCCCACAGCATTGTCCAGAACGCCGCGGCAACCACCACCGCGACCCCGGAAAGCCCGGTGCTCTGGCCGTAGAGCAACGGTTCGATCACCTGGCCGGTGACCCCCTCGGCAACGACGAAGAGGCCGACGACCCAGACCACCATCGACCAACCCGGATCGACCGCGACGGCGAGGGCGATCGGAAACGCCGCGGCGACCACCGGGCCGACATAGGGGACGAAGCGCAACAGCATCGTCAGCACGCCCCAGAGCGCCGGGTTCGGCACCCCGATCAGCCACAGCCCGGCGCCGACCAGGACGCCCAGGCTGGCGTTGATCCCGGTCTGCACCAGGAAGTAGCGGCTGAGGCGATGCGCGGCGTCGTCCAAGGCTTGCGTCGTGCGTCGCAGGTCGCGCGCGCCGGCGAGGCGAATAAAGCGGTCGCGCAGATCCTGCCGTTGCAGCAGAAAAAAGATCACGAAGACGATGACGATGCCGGCCGTCGCGAGCGGCTGCAGCAGCGGCCCGACGATCTGCACGATGAGCTGGAACGGTGTCGGGGCGGGCTGGTGCAGCTCGACCGAAAGCGGCGGCTGCGCCTCGACGCCAGGCGGCAGCGCCACCGATCCGGGCGTCGCCGCGTGGCCCGCGGGCTCGCGCGGCTTGGCGATTTCGTTGCCGAGGTCGTTCAGCGTCTTGATGGCGCGCCCGACGACGCCGCGGCTGGTCGCGGTGTCACGCAGCGCCTCGATCTTCGCGGTAATGTTGCTCTGGTAGCCGGGCAGGTTCCCGGCCAGTTGCGCCAGCTGGCCGCCGATCAGCATAACGATGCCGACGATCACCGCACCGGCGAACATCACCACCGCAAGGACGGCAACCACGCGATGGATGCGCCAGCGGCGCAGCAGCAGCACCGGCGGCCCGAGCACAAAGCTCAGCAGAACCGCGAGCGCCATCGGGACAAAGACGTCCCGCCCCAAATAGAGCGCCGCGATGATGACGATGACGACGGCGAGCGTCGCCAGACCCGTCAGGGGGGTGCCGGCGGCCTCGACCTCTACCCTTTGCAGGTCGGGGGGCGGAGCGGCGGTATCGGGCATGGCAGAAATCTCGCAGCCAGGATTGCTATAGGGCGCGCCGCGTTTCCACCGGGTGCAGGCAAACTCCACTGAGCGAGCATACTCCTGGCGCGCAAAGAAGTTCCTGGCGTAGCGCGAGCCTATCAGGCGGGCGGGGCGGCAACAGGCTCGGAAACTACCCAGCAGCCCAGCTCAAACAGATCAGACTGTTCCTTCATTCATTCGTCACCCCCGCGCAAGCGGGGGGCCAGGAGCGGCAGGCACAACGCGCGCCGCCCTGGATGCCCGCTTGCGCGGGCATGACGGAAGAAAACCAAGTGTTGCAGCGCATTCGTCAGCGACCGACTTCGACCGCACCGGGCCAAGCTTTGGGCGGGGCTGGGTAGTTTCCGCTCCTGCCGCGCTGGCCGGCTCCGCGCTATGTCTCACCGACTTGAGCAGGAGAACCGACATGTTCTACATCATCGGCGTTGTTGTCGTGGTCATCGTCGTCGCGGGCTTCTTGGGGCTGCATTGAGCGGTCGGGCGCGCCGGAGGAACATATTCCCCTCTCCCGCGCGTTAGCAGAACGGCCGAGCGGCCAGCCCGCTTCTTTTCCGGTCTGCGAGTTGACATGAGCCTCTGGGCGATTTTGGGAGCGACGTGGCGGCGCATCGCCAAGGACAACCTCTCGGCGCTGGCCGCCGGGGCCGCGTTCCAGGCGCTGTTCGCAATCTTTCCGACGCTGACCGCGGTGGTTTCGGTTTACGGCCTGGTCGCCGACCCGAGCATGGTGGAGCGCCAGATCAGCGCGATCCAGGGAGTGCTGCCGCCGGAAGCGGTCGGGCTGATCGCCACCTGGCTGCACGCGCTGATCCAGGGGCGGACCGCGAAGTTCGGCATCGGCCTGATCGTCAGCGTGCTGTTCGCGCTGTGGAGCATGTGGTCGTCGGCCGGGATGCTGATGACCGCCGTCAACATCTGCTACGGCGAAGAGGAGCGGCGGGGCTTCGTCTCGTTCAACCTGACCGCGTTGGCGCTGGGCGTTGGCCTCGCGCTGTTCGGCACCGCGGCGCTGGCGCTCGTCGCGGTGTTGCCGGCCGCCCTCGCGCTGCTGCCGGTGCCCGACGGTTGGGGCGAGGTGCTGGGGCTGCTGCGCTGGCCGATCATGGCCGGGCTCGTCCTCGTCGCGCTCGCCATCGTCTACCGCTACGCGCCGGACCGCGCCGAACCCCGCTGGCAATGGCTCAGCTGGGGAGCGGTGGCGGCGACCGCCTTGTGGATCTTGGGGTCGGTCGGCTTTACCCTCTACGTCGCGAAGATCGCCAGCTACGACAAGAGTTACGGCTCGCTCGGCGCCCTCATCATCCTGCTCCTGTGGTTCTATCTGACCGCCTATGTGATCCTCGCCGGGGCCGAACTCAACGCGGCGATCGAGCGCCACACCCGCCGCGCCGCGCCGCGCGAAGCCGGCGGCGGCTCAGCCGCGGCGACCGCGCCCGGCTGGCCCGGTGGGGGTTGTTGAGAGGCTGGGCGGGACGGCGCCGGGGGCGCGCGCCTCGGCGGCGATGCGGCGATAGCGCTCCTGGCTGTTGGCGAGGTGCACCCGCATCGCCTCGCGCGCGGCCTCGGCGGCGCCGGCCTCGATCGCGACCAGGATCGCGCCGTGCTCGTCCTGGATGCGTTCGAGGTAGGCGCGCTGGCCGCCCTCGCGATGCACCGCGAGCCGGACGCTCTGGCGCGGGATGATGAAGCGGCCGAGATATTCGAGAAACCGCGAGAATTGCGGGTTGCCGGTCGCCGCGGCGATCGCGCGGTGAAACGCGAAATCCTGGTCGACCGCATTTTCCCCGCGCCGGATCGCAGCGTCGATCCGCGCCAGCGCCGCCCGGATGCGCCGGCGCGCCACCGCCGAGCCGCGCGCCGCCGCGAGCCCGGCCGCCGCGGTCTCGACGCTGGCCCGCAACTCCATCACGTCCAGCACCGCTTCGAGGGTGTTCAACCCCTCGGCGGCGAGCCGGAACGGCGGCCGTCCGGCGCCCTCGGCGACAAAGGCGCCGGCGCCCTGCCGCGTCACCACCAGCCCGTCCGCCCTGAGCGCCGCCACCGCCTCGCGCACCACGGTCCGGCTGACGCCCATCGCCGCGCCCATCGCCTGCTCGGAGGGCAGCCGCGCGCCAGGCGCCAGATCGCCCTTGGCGATCTCGCCGGCGATCCGCTCGGCGATCGCGTGCGACAGACGGCGCGGCGGCGCCACCGGCCGCAGGATGTCGGGATGCTCCCTCGAACGTCGCACGGCTGGCTTGTCGCTGTCGTAAGGTTGTCATATAACCTTACCACTTGGGCGACCCATAAGCCAGCCCGGCTGGCCAGCGAGGGGAGGAGATGATGAGGCGACGCGAGGTATTGCGGCTCGGCGCCGGCGTGCTCGGCGCGGCGGGGTTTGCCCGGCTGGCGCGCGCGGCCGACGAGAAGCCCGCGGCGAAGGCCGGGGAGAAGATGATCTTCAAGGCGTCCGACGTGCATCCGCCGGGCTACCCGACCGTGGTCGCGGTCGAGGACATGGGCAAGAAGCTCGCCGCCGCGACCCAGGGCCGCCTGACGATCCAGATGTACCCCTCGATGCAATTGGGCGGCGAGAAGGAGGCGATCGAGCAGGCGCAGGTCGGCGCCATTCAGCTGGCGCGGGTCAGCGTCGGGGCGCTGGGGCCGGTGGTCGACGATCTGAACGTCTTCAACCTGCCGTTCCTGTTCCGCGACACCGCTCACATGGAGAAGGTGATCGACGGGCCGATCGGCCAGGCGCTGCTCGCCAAGGTCACCGACAACCCGAACACCCACCTCGTCGGGCTGTGCTTCATGGATGCCGGCGCGCGCAACATGTACGACACCAAGCATCCGATCAAAAGCATCGCGGATCTCAAGGGGATGAAGGTCCGCGTCATGGGCAACCCGATGTTCGTCGACATGATGAACGATCTCGGCGGCAACGGCGTGCCGATGGGCTACGACCAGGTGTTCAGTGCGCTGCAGACCGGGGTCGTCGACGGCGCCGAAAACAATCCGCCGAGCTACGTCTTCGACAACCACTACCAGGTCGCCAAATTCTACACGCTGACCGAGCACCTGATCGTGCCCGAGATCCTGGTGTTCTCGCGCGTCACCTGGGACAAGCTGTCGAAGGATGACCAGGCGCTCCTGACAAAGCTCGGCCGCGAAGCCCAGCTCGACGAGCGCAAGCTGTGGAATGAAAAGGAAAAGGACGCCTTCGCGCGGATGGAGAAGGCCGGCATCCAGGTCGTCCACATCGCCGACAAGACGCCGTTCCAGAAGGCGGTGAAGCCGGTGTGGGACAAGTACGGCGAGAAATACGCGGCGCTGATCAAGCAGATCGAAGCCACGAAGTGAGCCCGCCGGCGGCCCGGCGGCTGCGCCGGGCGATGGACGGCCTCTACGCGGCGTGCGCCGGGGTGGCGAGCGCCGCGCTGGTGGTGATCGCGGTGATCATCCCGTGGGGCGTCTACACCCGCTATGTGCTCAACCACGCCGCCTCGTGGCCGGAACCGGCCGCGGTGCTGCTCAGCATCGTGCTGACGTTTTTCGGCGCCGCCGCGTGCTATCGCGCCGACATCCACATGCGGATTACCGTGGTGCGCGACCTCCTGCCCGCGCCGGTGCAGCGCGCCACGGTGGTGCTCGCCGAATTGCTGGTCGGCGCGATGAGCCTTTTCATGACGGTCTGGGGGATCGGTCTGTGCCAGACCACCTGGCACCAGACAATCGACGAATTCCCGTTTCTGCGCGTCGGCATCACCTATTTGCCGATCCCGTTGGGCGGCGTGGCGACGATCCTCTTCGTTATCGAGCGCCTGCTGATCGGGCCGCCGCCCGCCGAAGCGGCGCGCGCCCACGCGGCGGTCGAATAGCGGATAGCGGGCGATGGATATTCTGCTCGTGCTGGCGAGCCTGGCGCTGTGCTTCGCGCTGGGTGTCCCGATCGCCTATGGTCTCGGGCTCGCGGCGCTGGCCGGCGCCTGGTGGATCGGCATTCCGCCGGCCGCGGTGATGCTGCAAATCTCCAGCGGCGTCAGCAAATTCGCGATGCTGACGATCCCCTTTTTCGTGCTGGCCGGCGCGATCATGGCGGAAGGCGGCATGGCGCGGCGGCTGGTCGCGCTGGCCAACGCGCTGGTCGGCTTCGTGCGCATCCGCGGCGGCCTCTCGGTGGTCAACGTGCTGGCAACGACCTTCCTCAGCGGCATCTCGGGCTCCGCCGTCGCCGACACCTCGGCGATCGGCTCGGTGATGATCCCGCAGATGGAGCGGAGCGGCTATCCCCGGGTCTTCGCCACCAACGTTACGATCACCGCCTCGGTGCAGGCATTGCTGGTGCCGCCGAGCCACAACGCCGTCATCTATTCGCTGGCGACCGGCGGCACGATCTCGGTCATCAGCCTCTTCATGGCCGGCGTCATGCCGGGGCTGCTGCTCGGCCTGGCGATCATCCTGTTATGCCTGGTGCTGGCCTACCGCGACGGCCACCCGCGCGGCGACCCGGTGCCGCTGCGCGAGGCGCTGCGCGTCATCCTCGATGCGCTGTGGGGCCTCATCACGATCGTCATCATCATCGGCGGCATTCTGGGCGGCATCTTCACCGCGATCGAAGCGGGCGCGGTCGCCTGCGTCTGGGCCTTCGGGGTCACGATGTTCGTCTACCGCGACTACCGCTGGCGCGACCTGCCGGCGCTGGTGCACCGCACGCTGCGCACGGTGGCGATGGTGATGACGCTGATCGCGTTCGCCGCCAGCGTCGGCTACATCATGGCGCTGATGCAGATGCCGGCCAAGGTCACCGCCTTCTTCCTGACCCTGTCCGGCGACAAATACGTCATCCTGATGCTGATCAACGTGATGCTGCTGCTGCTCGGCTGCTTCATGGACATGGCCCCCTCGATCCTGATCACGACGCCGATCCTGTTGCCGGTGATGGTCAATTTCGGCGTCGATCCGGTGCATTTCGGCATCATCATGCTGCTGAATTTGGGGATCGGCCTGTGCCATCCGCCGGTCGGCTCGATCATCTTTGTCGGCTGCGCCGTCGGCCGGGTGCGGATGGAGGACGTGGTGCGGCAGATCTGGCCGTTTTACCTGGTGATGTTCGGCGTCCTGCTGCTGGTGACCTACATCCCGGCGATCTCGCTCTGGCTGCCGCGCGCGCTCCACCTGTGAGCCGCGCCGGCTAGAGCATAGCCGGGTTGGGTGGAATCGCTGAAGGGGATTCCCGAGCGAGAGAAAGTGTGATTCGCTGTCCGGACCACAAGATGTGGGGGGCAGCGATGGCTTGGCGGCAGGGGCAGAGCTATTCGGAGGATTTGCGGGCACGGGTTTTGGCAGCGGTGGACGGCGGTATGGCGGCGCGGGCGGCGGCCCGGCTTTTTCGGGTCAGCGTGTCGTACATCTACAAGGCCCTGATCCGGCGGCGCCGTACCGGAGAAGTGAGCGCCAGTTCGCGTCGCGGTCACCGGCCGCGCAAGCTGAACCCAGCGCAAGAAGCCGCCCTGGCGGCGCACATCGAGGCCCAGCCGGACCTCACCCTGGCCGCGTTACAGGGGTGGCTGTTGGCCGCGCACGGGGTGAGGCTCTCCAACGGGGCGATGTGGTCGGCGGTCACCCGGCTTGGGCTGTCGTTTAAAAAACGTATGGCCCGCCCCATCCGCAAGGGCTTTTGCGAGGTGATCTGACCGGTCTGCGTCAACGTATCCGGTCTCGGAGCTGCTGCCCCGGCCAAGATGGAGGTCCGCGCGCCCTGGTCCTCATAAAGACGACGGCATCGATGCGCCGTTTTTTAAACCAGGGTTCCAGAGCGCCGGTTCAACCGTCAGGCCATCTCGCTGTCACCGCTCGCAGATTTCAGTAACCGCCAGGCCAAGAGCCTATGCCACCGCGGGCTGGCTGCCGATCGTGGCGTTATAGGTTGCCGCTGACCGCAGTACCGCCCAGGCGATCCGCGCCAGCTTGCTGGCCAGTGCGACAATCACGGTGTTGCGATGGGCTCGCGCGCTCAGGCCGCGTAGCCAGTTGCCCAACTGGCCCTCGGTCGTGGCGAGCGACGGCAGTGCCGCCCGAGCCCCATGGATCAGCAGCGTGCGCAGGTATTTGTTGCCGCGCTTGGTGATGCCGAGCAGCCTGGGCCTGCCTCCGGTGGTGGCTTGCCGCGGGACAAGTCCCAGCCAGGCCGCCAGGTCGCGAGCGCGGGCAAAGTTCCGCGCATCACCGACGGCGGCTACCAGCGCCGTCCCGTTCAACACGCCGATACCGGGAATGGTCGCCAGCCGTCGCGCGGCCGCATCGCTGCGGGCCGCGGCGACAAATTCG
>DATGFP010000069.1:0-7585 GCA_035309005.1 Allostellaceae bacterium
CCCGCGGATCAACTGGATGTTCGAGAGCGAGCCCGAGCCCGAACTCGAAGGCCGCTCGATGTACCAGCCGCGCGGCAAGGTGCTGGGCGGCACCAGCTCGATCAACGGCATGGTCTACATGCGCGGCAACCCGGCCGACTACGACCTGTGGCGCCAGCGCGGCTGCACCGGCTGGGACTGGGACAGCGTGCTGCCGTATTTCCGCAAGGCCGAGGACCAGGAGCGCGGCCCCGATAGCGCGCACGGCAGCGGTGGGCCGCTGCGCGTCTCCGATCAGGCGATCCACTGGGAGCTGGGCGACCATTTCATCGCCGCCGCGCTGGAAGCCGGGCTCCCGGCCAACAACGATTTCAACGACGGCGAGCAGGAAGGCGCCGGCCCCTTCCAGAACACCACCAATAGGAAGCGCCGCTGGAGCACCGCGACTGCCTATCTGAAGCCGGCGCGCGGTCGCGCCAACCTCACGGTGCGCACCAATTCGCATGCGACGCGCATCGTCGTCGCGGACGGGCGCGCCAGCGGCGTCGAGTTCCTCTGCGACGGCGTGCCGCATGTCGCGCACGCCGAAGGCGAAATCGTCGTGTGCGGCGGCGTCTACGGTTCGCCGCAGCTGTTGCAGTTGTCGGGGATCGGGCCGGCCGAGCAATCACAGAAATTCGGCATCCCGGTGGTACGCGACCTGCCCGGGGTCGGCGCCGAATTGCAGGACCATTTCTACGTGCGTTTGGCCTATCGCTGCACCCAGCCGATGACCCTCAACGACATCGCCAACAGCCCGGTCAGAAAGTTCGTCGCCGGGCTGCAATACGTGCTCTTTAAAAAGGGGCCGTTGACCAGCAACGGCATCTGCGCCGGGGGCTTCGCGAAGAGCGACCCGCGCCTCGAGCGGCCCGACATCCAGCTCAATTTCAGCGTCTGGAGCTTTGCCGAGCGCACCAACAGGGGCGTCGTGCCGCATCCCTTCCCGGGCTTCACGATCAGCGCGGTGCACCTGCGGCCCGACGCGCGCGGCAGCGTCATGCTGAAGAGCCCCGACCCCTTGGCGGCGCCGTCGATCCGCTTCAATTTCCTGCGCACCGCCTACGATCTGGAGGCGCTGACCGCCGGCATGCGCCTCGCGCGCGACATCACGCGCCAGCCGGCGATGGCGCCCTATGTCGCGGAAGAATTGCTGCCCGGCGCGCAGGTCGAGAGCGACGCCGAGTTCGCGGCCTCGATCCGCAAGAATGGCGTCTCCAATTTGCACCCGGTCGGCACCTGCCGGATGGGCGCCGACCCGGCGGCGGTGTGCGACCCGCGCCTGCGCGTCAACGGCATCGCGGGCTTGCGCGTCGTTGACGCCTCGGTGATGCCGAGCGTGCCCGCTGGCAACACCAACGCGCCGACCATCATGATCGCGGAGAAGGCCGCCGACATGATGCTCGAGGACGCCCGCGCCGCATAGCCGCCACAAGCGGAACCTCGGCACGACGCCGGGTTTTCCACCGCACGGTTAACCGCTGTTCAGCATCATTTGGGGCGCGCGCTTTACCCAAGCGCAACATCTATGGCCGCGAAATGCCGCGTTCGGCGATGACAAAGGGGCCGCGGTGTTGGCCAGGCGCGGCGTGCGGCAAACCTTCGAGGATCTTCCGATCCGCTGGAAGCTGCTGGCCTGCGCCGCGGCCAGCGCGGCGGTGTCGGTGCTCGTCGTCGCCACTGCGTTCCTCTCCAACCAGCGCGTCGTCGCGTGCGCGGTGTTGACGACGCTGGCGATCGTCGTCGCGCTGATTGCCGGGGTCGGCTTGTCGGCGCTGCTGCACGCTGCGATCGCCAGCCCGCTCGATCGCCTCGCCGCGGCGCTGGGCGACATCGTCCGGCGGCGCGATTTCGCGGTACGCTTGCCGCAACCCGGCGGCGGCGAAATCGGCGCCCTGACCGGCGGGTTGAATGCGCTCCTCGGCGAACTCGACCGGCAACAGAGCGAGCTGGAGCGCGCCGCCGCGACGCTGGATGAGCAGGTGCGCGAGCGCACCCGGGCGCTGGCGGACACCAATGCGCGGCTTAGCGAGAGCATCGCACGCCTCGAGACCGCCCGGCTCGAAGCCGAGGCGGCGAGCCGCGCGAAATCGGAATTCATCGCCAATATGAGTCACGAGCTGCGCCAGCCGCTCAACGCGATCATCGGGTTTTCCGACCTGATGAAGTCCGAGACGCTCGGCCCGATCGCCAACAAGACCTATCTGGAATACGCTTCCGACATCAATTTCAGTGGCACCCACCTCCTCGAAATCATCGCCGACATCCTCGATGTGGCGCGCTACGAAGCGGGCCGGATGGAGCTGAAGGAAGAGCCGGCCGCGGTCGAGGAGGTCGTTGGCGAAGCCTTGCGGCTGATCGCGCCGCAGGCGGCGCAGGGCCGGGTCGGCGTCGAGTGGACGCCACCGGCGCCGCCGTTGCCGCCGCTCTTTTGCGATCGGGTGCGGCTGCGCCAGATCCTGCTCAACCTGTTGTCGAACGCAATCAAGTTCACCCGGCCCGGCGGGCTGGTCGAGATCAGGGCCGAATTAGGCGAGGGGCTTCAACTCGTCGTCAGCGACACCGGCATCGGCATCAAGCCGCAGGACATCGCCCACATCATGACCCCCTTCGGGCAGGTCGCCTCGCTTTACGCGCGCGATCGCCAGGGCGCCGGCCTCGGCCTCACCCTGACCAAGGCGCTGATCGAGCGGCACGGCGGCAGCCTGCGCCTCGACAGCACGCTCGGGGTAGGCACCACGGTGCGGGTGGCGTTCCCGGCCGAGCGGGTGATGCGGCCGACTGGCGAGGCCGGCGCGAGCTGAACCGCCACGGGCGGGGCACCCTCGATTGCCCCTGTTTTCCGCCGCGAACTCATGTAAAAGCCATTCACATGAGCTGGTCGGGCCAGGGACCGGGCGGACGCCGCTCCTATCATCACGGCAATTTGCGCGAGGCGCTGATCGCGGCGGCGCTCGACCTGATCGCGCGCAAGGGACCGGCCGGGTTCACCTTTGCCGACGCGGCGCGCTCGGCCGGGGTCAGCCCGGCCGCGCCTTATCGCCATTTCCGCGATCGCGACGCGCTGATCGCCGACATCGCGCGACGCGGTTTCGAGCAGTTCGCGGCGCGCCTCGCCGCGGGGTGGAGCGACGGCCGGCCGGAGCCCTTCGCCGCCTTCGAGAATGTCGGCCGCGCCTACCTCGCCTTCGCGCGTGACGAGCCGGCCTATTATTCGGCGATGTTCGAAGCCGGGATCGCGCTCGACAGCGAGCCCGAATTGCGGCTCGCCGCCGACCGTGCCTTCGCGGTGCTGCGCCAGGCGTCGGAGGCCCTCTGCGCGCCCTTGCCCAAGGAGCGCCGCCCGCCGGCGCTAATGATGAGCCTGCATGTCTGGGCCTTGTCGCACGGCGTCGCCTCGCTATTCGGCCGCGGCGACCGCGGCCGCCGGGCACTGCCGATGACCCCGGAAGAACTGCTGGAGGCCGGCGTCCTGATTTATCTGCGCGGCCTCGGCGTGCTCGCCGCCAGGTAGCGCGGCGCTGCTCTTGCCCGGCATCTTGACAGCCGCGTGGCCGGCGCTTATGTGAATGTGATATACATTTACATGAGGCCCGCCATGACAGCGTTCGCCGCGCGGTTGGACGATTTCGGCAAGCCGGCCTGGATCGCGCTGATCGTCGCGAGTTTCATAGTGTTCTGGCCGCTGGGCATCCTGGTGCTCGGCTATGTGATAGGGAGTGGTCGGATGAGTTGCGGAGTCGATGGCAGGCAGCGCTGGCAGCGTCACATGGGCCGCATGCAGCGCCGGATGGACCGGATGCAGCAGGCGGCGGATCGCTGGTGGGGCCCGCGCGCGGCGGCCTCTTCCTCCAGCGGAAACCGCGCGTTCGACGAATATCGCGACGAGACGCTGCGCCGGCTCGAAGACGAGCAGCGCGAGTTTCTCGAATTTCTCGAGCGCCTGCGTCACGCGAAGGACAAGGCGGAATTCGACCAGTTCATGGCCGACCGCGGCCGCCGCTTCGACCCGCCGCCGCAGGCCTGATGACGACGGGCAGGCGCGGGCCCGCGGCAGCCACCGACTACACCCATAAATTATCTCTATGTAATATACCAATCTTAAAACGGGTAAATATCCCTTTATTGCCCTGATCTCGGCTGCTAAGGTGAGTCCCGCGAGCGATCGCAGCGGTGCCGGACGAACGCGGACGCGCCGGCGGCTGCCGCAGATGGGGAACCCCATGCCGAGCAAATATCTCTCGGGCACCTACACGCCCGGCTACACGCTGAGCTCTGCCTATACCTCGTTCACGATCGGCACCGCCGGGGTCATCGGCGGCGTCGGGCTGGTTGGGGGCAGCATCCACGCCTACACGGTCATCAACCTTGGCGCGATCGCCGGCGGCGGCGGCACGGCGGGGAGCTACGGCTACGGCATCGGCGGCGCCGGCGGGCCAGGCAGCATCGGGGTCACCCTTGCCGGCGGCGACACCGTCGCGAATTTCGCCACGATCGCCGGCGGGCAGGGCGGCAACGGCGGCAACAGCTATCACCGCGGCGGCGCGGGCGGTGCGGGCGGCGCCGGCATCATACTGGCGAGCGGCGGCAGCATCGGCAATTCCGGCCGCATCACCGGCGGACAGGGCGGCATCGGCGGCTACGCCAACGGGATTTTCGGCACCTATTACGGCGGCAATGGCGGCAGCGGCGGCGTCGGGATCGACCTGGCCGGCGGCGGCAGTGTCACCAACAGCGGGACGATCGCGGGTGGACAGGGCGGCAGCGGCGGCTACGGCTTCTTCCGCTATGGCAGCAACGGCACCGCCGGCAGCGGCATCGTGCTGGCGGCCGGCGGCAGCGTCACCAACGGCAGTGCCGACGCGGCGGCGGAGGTGATCGCCGGGCAGATCGGCGTCGCCGCCAGCGGCACCGCCGGCGCAACCGTCACCGATTACGGCACGATCAGCGGCTCCGGCGGCGTCGCGGTGTCGTTTGCCGGCAGCGGCGCCAACCTGCTGGCGCTCGGCAACGGCTACAAGCTCCTGGGGACGGTCGCGGGCAGCGCCGCCGGCGGCGCCAGCAACGCGCTCGAACTGCTTGGCGCCGCCGGCAACGCGGTCAGCGTCAATTACGCCGGCCTCGGGCTGACCAATTTCTCCGACGTGCGGTTCGGCCCCGGCGGCAACGCGACGCTGCTGGTGTCGAACGTTTCCGGGACGTTCGGGGGGACACTCTCGGGCTTCGGCGCGCTCAGCGACCGGGTCGACCTGACCGCGATCGGCAGCAACGGCGCGATCACCAACAACGACACGGTCAACCATCTGGTCACGATCAGCGGGTCGAGCGGCAACGTGACCTTTCACCTCGACACCAGCGACGGCAGCAACTTCACGACAGCGCCCGACGGCGGCGCCGGCACCGCGCTGATCGCCTGCTTCTGCCGCGGCACGCGGATCCTGACGCCGGCCGGCGAGGTCGCGGTCGAGACGCTGGCGGCGGGCGACATGGTGGTGACGCGGTCGGGCGAGGCAAAGCCGGTGCGCTGGATCGGGCGCCGCGCCTATGACGGCCGCTTCATCGCCGGCAACGCCAACGTGCTGCCGATCCGCATCGTCGCGGGCGCGCTCGCCCCGGGCGTCCCGGCGCGCGACCTTTTTGTGTCGCCCGGGCACGCGCTCTACCTCGACGGCGTGCTGGCGCTGGCGGAACACCTCGTCAACGGCGCGACGATCATCCAGGCCGGCAGCGTCGAGCAAATCGAATATTTCCACATCGAACTCGACGCCCACGCGATCATCTTCGCCGACGGGGCGCCGACCGAGAGCTATGTCGATTGCGGCAACCGAATGATGTTCGCCAATGGCGCCGACTACGCGCCTCTCCATCCGGACGACAATCGGCTGCGCGGGGCGTTCTGCGCGGCACGGCTGGAGCGCGATGCGGCCGAGCTGACCGCGATCCGCAAGCGCCTCCTCGAACGCGCCGCCGCGCATGGCCATGCCCTCGCCACCGATCCCGACCTGCACCTCGTGGTCGACGGCGCCGTCATCCGGCCGGCCGCGGTCGCGGTCGATGCCTACCGCTTTCT
The DNA here is from genome assembly GCA_035309005.1 of Allostellaceae bacterium. Lineage (GTDB taxonomy): Bacteria > Pseudomonadota > Alphaproteobacteria > ATCC43930 > CGMCC-115725 > DATARH01. The sequence continues at coordinate 6,089 of DATGFP010000069.1, forward strand.
GGTCCCAGCCGGCAGCGTGGCGGTGTGGCTATGCTCGCGGCGCAGCGTGCCGGCCGAGGTCGACGCCGGCGCGCGCGACCTGCGCCGGCTCGGCGTGCCGGTCGAGCGCCTCGCGCTCTACGACGGCGAGATGACGATCGAGGCCCGGCACGGCAACGGCGCGCTGCACGACGGCTTCCACGCCGACGAAGGCACCCACCGCTGGACCGACGGCATGGCGCGCATCCCCGATGCGTGGCTCCGGCACTTCCGCGGCGGCGGCCTCACCCTCGACGTGCGCCTCGCCGGACATTGGCTGGCCTACCGCTTCGAGCCGCGCGCCGCAGCGGAGACCGCGGCGGTCTGACCGGCCGCCGCCTCCCGCGACGCCGCGGGAGGAGGCCGAGACGCCGGGCTACTGCGCCGCGATCGCCGGGGCGATCTCGCCGATGACGATCCCCAACGGGCTCGCGGTAATGTGGACGGTGGCGCCGTCCGGGATGCGGCCTTCGAGGATCTGCTGCGCCAGCGGGTTCTGCAACTCGCGCTGGATCACCCGCTTCAGGGGCCGCGCCCCGTAGACCGGGTCGTAACCCTTGTCGGCGAGCCATTGGGCGGCCGCCGCGTCGATCTCGAGGGTGATCTTGCGGTCGACCAGCAATTGCTTCAGCCGCTCCAGCTGGATTGCGACAATGCCGGTCATGTCCGCCCGGGACAGGCGGCGGAACAAGAGGATCTCGTCGAGCCGGTTGAGGAATTCCGGGCGGAACGCGCCGCGCACCGCCGCCATCACCGAGGCGCGCGCCTCTTCGATGTCGGCGCCCTCCGGCAGATTGGCGAGCGCCTCGCTGCCGAGGTTGGAGGTCAAGACAATCAGCACGTTGCGAAAGTCGACCGTGCGGCCCTGGCCGTCGGTGAGCCGCCCATCGTCGAGCACCTGTAAGAGCACGTTGAAGACATCGGGGTGCGCCTTCTCGACTTCGTCGAACAGGATCACCTGGTAGGGCCGCCGGCGCACCGCCTCGGTCAAGGCGCCGCCCTCGTCGTAGCCAACATAGCCCGGCGGCGCGCCAATCAGCCGCGACACCGAATGCTTCTCCATGTATTCCGACATGTCGATGCGCACCATCGCGCTGTCGTCGTCGAACAGGAACTCGGCCAAGGCTTTGGTCAATTCGGTCTTGCCGACGCCGGTCGGCCCCAAAAACAGGAACGAGCCGATCGGCCGGTTGGGGTCCTGCAGCCCGGCGCGGGCGCGGCGGATCGCATTCGACACCGCGACCACCGCCTCGTCCTGGCCGATCACCCGGCGGCGCAGGTTTTCCTCCATCTGGAGGAGCTTCTCGCGCTCGCCTTCGAGCATCTTGTCGACCGGGATACCGGTCCACCGCGAGACGATCCCGGCGATGTGCTCGGGGGTCACCGCCTCTTCGAGCATGCGTCCGCTGCCGGGGCCCTCGGCCTCGGCGATCTTGCGCTCGAGGTCCGGGATGACGCCGTAGGTGAGCTCCCCGAGAT
>DATGFP010000070.1:0-7901 GCA_035309005.1 Allostellaceae bacterium
TGGCGGCTCAAGACGTCGCGCGCCAGCACCACCAAGAGCTGGTCGCCCCACAGGATGCGGCCGCGTTGATCGACGACCCCGATGCGGTCGCCGTCGCCGTCGAAACCGATGCCAAGGTCGCAGCCCTCGGCGGCGACCGCCTGCTGCAATTGCACCAGGTTCTCGGGCACGGTCGGGTCGGGATGGTGGGAGGGGAAGGTGCCGTCGATCGTCGCGTTGAGCAGCACGTGATGCCCGGGAAGCATGCCGACCAGCCGTGAGACGACCTCGCCGGTCGCGCCGTTGCCGCAATCCCAGGCGACCTTGAGCCCCTTTGTGCCGTCGTAGTCGATCGCCAGCCGCGCGACGTAGGCGTCGAAGACGCTGTGCTGCTCGATCGTGCCGCGACGGCCCTGCGGCGGCCCGAGTGTCAACGCCAGCTGTCCCAGCTGCTGGATCTGGCCGCCGAAAAACGGTTTGCCGCCGAGCACCAGCTTGAAGCCGTTGTGGTCGGGCGGGTTGTGCGAACCGGTGACCATGATGCCGCCGTCGACCCCGCCATAGGTCCCTGGCGTGGCGGCGGCGTAATACAGCATCGGCGTCGGCCCGCGGCCGATGCGCACGACATCGGCGCCGCCGTCGGCGAGGCCCTCGACGAGCGCGGCTTCGAGTTCGGGCGAGGTCAGCCGCCCGTCGTAGCCGACCGCGACGCGCCGGCCGCCCGAGGCTGCCAGCGCCTGCGCGAATACCCGGCCGAGCGCCTGAGCGTCGGCGGCGAAGAGTGTCGTCCCGACGATGCCGCGGATGTCATATTCGCGCAGGATCGTCGGCTCGAAGCGGTGCGGCATCGCGCGGCCGGTCACCGGTAGTTCTGCAGCACGCGGCGGAAGTCGTCGCCGAGGGTCGGATGCTGCAGCCCGAGCGCGAGGTTGGCTTCGAGGTAGCCGAGCTTGTCGCCGCAGTCGAAGCGCCTTGCGGCGGCGCGCAGCCCGTGAAACGGCTGGCCGGCGGCGATCAGCTTGTCGAGCCCGTCGGTCAGTTGGATCTCGTTGCCGGCGCCGGGCTGCAGGCGGGCGAGGTGGCCGAAGATCTCCGGCTGGATGATGTAGCGCCCGATGATCGTCAGGGTGGAGGGCGCCGCTTCCGGCTCGGGCTTCTCGACGACCCCCTTGGCGCGCACCAGGGTGCCGTCGTCGGTGACGACGTCGAGCACGCCATAGCGCCGCGTCTGGTCGCGCGGCACCTCGACGACCGCGACGAGATTGCCGCCGGTCTCCTGATAGGCGTCGATCATCTGCTTGAGGCACGGCGGCTCGCCGACCATCAGATCGTCGACCAGGACAACCGCGAAGGGCTCGTCGCCGACCAGGTTACGGGCGCACCAGATCGCGTGGCCGAGCCCCAAGGGCCGCTGCTGGCGGGTGAAGGCGACTTCGCCCGCCTCCGGCAGCCAGGCGCCCAGTTCGTCAATGAGCTCGGTGCGGCCGCGCTCGCGCAGCGTCGCGTCGAGCTCGAAGGCGAGGTCGAAATGATCTTCGATCGCGCTCTTGGCGCGTCCGGTGACGAAATAGAACTGCTCGATGCCGGAATCGCGGGCTTCCTCGATCGCGTACTGAATGAGCGGCTTGTCGACGACCGTCAGCATCTCCTTCGGCATCGCCTTGGTGGCCGGCAGGATGCGGGTGCCGAGCCCGGCGACCGGGAACACCGCCTTGCGCACGCGTCTTTGCATCAATGTCCCCAATTCGCCGCGGCCGCTGGGCGCACCGACTATTGCCACAGCCGCTTCCGGCCATGCAAGCCGCGCTCCACCCGGCGCACCGCCCTCAAACGTCGCCGCCGCCCTTTAATTCCGTGCACCTGCGCGTTACCCGGCCGAATCGAACCGTCATTCCCGCGCACGCGGGAATCCAGGGGCAACCACCCTGCCCTTTGCCCTGGACCCCCGCTTGCGCGGGGGCGACGGGGAGATGTTTCGATCCCACCGGGTCATGCGCCTAGCGGCGCAGCAGCACGTCGCGGGCGCGGTTGATCTTGGTGGCGAGGTAATCCGAGCCGCCGAGATCGGGGTGCAGCTGCTTCATCAGCCGGTGGTGCGCCGCCTTGACCGCGGCGGCGTCGGCCCCCGGCTGTAGCCCGAGGATCGCGTAGGCTTCGTCGACGCTGACGTCGCCCGAAGGCGCGCGCGGCGCCGCGCCCTCCCGCTCGCCGTGCATCTCGGCGCGCCAATCGGGGTCGGCGCGGTCGAGATAGGCTTCGAGCAGGCGGGCGCCTTCCTCGTCCGCGGCGCGGCACTCGCGCAACAGCGCCAACAGCTCGGCCCGCCCGAGTTCTTCGATCCGCATGCCGGCGAAGCGGCCCTTGAGGACCGTGCCCGACATGCTGCCGGTGTCGTGGTCGAGGCGCATGCGGATGAACGGGGTCTCAACCGTCGAGTCGCCGCCGGCGGCGGGCCCGCGCAGCCCGCTGAACATCGAGCGAAACCGCCGCCAGGCCGGCAGCAGCGCGACGAACGGCGCCAGCAGCATCACGACGCGCCCCTCGGTCACCACGAGAAGCGCCAGGAGCAGCAGCGCCGCGACCGCGATGCCGACCCATTTCACGGTGCGGGCCAGGCGAACGGGATCGGCGTTGACGAAGAGATAGCCGAGCAGCAGAACCCCGCACAGGATCGCGACGCCGCCGATGACGAACAGCATCAGCGCCGCAGCTGTGCCGTCAGGCGCAGCACCTCGCCGCCCTTCTGCGCGCTGTAGTCGCTGAGCGCGCGGTAGCCGCCGGCGGCATAGACCGCGATCGCCGCCAGCAGCTCCTTGAGCCGCTCGGCGCTGCCCAAATCGAAGCGCAGGTAGGCGCCGCGCGACAGTTTCGCGATCTGCTGAAAGGCCCGCGCGGCGATCGGGTCGCGGCCCTCGTGGAAGAGAAAGACCGGCACGCCGCCGAGGCCCAATTCGCCGGCGAGCCCGCACAGCAGGTCGACATCCTCCTCCATCGCGTCGCCAACAAAAACCAGCGCGCCGACCCGCTGCTTTTTGGTTTCGCCGAGGGCATGCGCCAGCACCCGCTCGATCTGGGTTTGCCCGCCGAGGCAGGAGACCGCGCGCATCACCCGGTGCAGATCGGCGGCGTTCGACATCCAGCGGCTCGCCTTGCACTCGTTGAAGCCGCGGTAATAGACGAGCTTGACGTCGAGCCCGCCCAAGGCGGCGGTCGCCTCGAACATCTCGCCCTGGGTGCGGCAGGCGCGGTCCCACGAGTGCTCGCGGCTCGCGGTCGCGTCGAGCGCGAAAATGAGGCGGCCGCGGCCGCCGGGCGGCGGCGGCGGCGGGGCGCGCCGCAGGTCGCGCAGAAACGCGTCGACCTCGGCGGCGTGCGATTCCGCCGGCAGCCGGGGTTTGTCGTCCTCGCTCATTCTTGGTCCATCATGCCGGCCGCAGCCAGACCGAAGTGTCGTGGAACACCGCGCCGCCGCCGGGCAGGCCCGGATCGGCGCTGGTCAACAGGTTGATGCCGATGCCCTCCTCGAAGGCGGCGTTGGGCCACAGTCCCTCGACGATCACGACGCGGCGCTGCATGCCCGCCGCGGCGCGGGCGTGGACGACGACACTGCCCTTGGCATTGCCGATGCGGATGCGCGCGCCGTCGGCGAGACCGAGCGCGGCGAGCGCCTCCGGATGCACCAGCGCGCTCGGCCTCCCCTCGCGCGCGATCCCCGAGGGCAAATTGTTGAAGCTGGTGTTGAGGAACGAGCGCGACGGCGCCGGCACCAGGCGGAACGGCCGTTCGGGGTCGCCGTCGTCGATCACCGCGACGTGGTCGGGGAAGGCCGGCAGCGCCCGATGCTCGGCGCCCAGCGCGGGCCAGTCGGCGCGGAAGTGGAATTTTCCGTCGCAATGCCCGAAGCCGTCGAGGAAATGCCCGGTCTCGAAGCCCGGCCAGCAGTCGAGCCATACCCCTTCCGCGAACGCCTCCGGCCCGGGCAGCCCGCTCGCGCGCAGCAGCTCTTCGATCAGCTCGAACGCGGTCATCGCGAACCCCGGATGCTTCGCGCCCAGCCGCTTGGCGAGGCCGCAGATCACATCGTGGTTGGAGCGGCATTCGGCGAAGGGCGACAGCACGGCGCGGCCGATCTGCAGAAACGTGTGGCCGCCGGCGGTGTAGATGTCGTCGTGCTCCAAAAACGTTGTCGCCGGCAGCACGATGTCGGCCATCGAAGCGGTCTCGGTCAGGAACTGCTCGTGCACGCAGATGAATAGATCGTCCCGGCGGAAGCCCTGGCGGACCAGCCCCGATTCGGGCGCGACGACCATCGGGTTGGTGTTCTGGATGAAGAGCGCGGTTACCGGCGGCCCCGGCCCAAGGTCGCGCCTGTCGCCCGCCAGGATCGGGCCGATGCGCGACTGGTCGAGGATGCGCGTCGCCGGATCGACCGCATCGAGCCCCTCGATCAGCGTCAGGTCCAGGGGCAGCATGCCGTGGTTGGAATAATGCGCGCCGCCGCCTTCGTGCGCCCAGGCGCCGGTGAGGGTCGGCAGGCAGGTCACCGCAAACACCTGCGCCGCGCCGTTGCGCTGGCGCGAGAAGCCGTAGCCGACCCGGATATAGCTGCGCTTGGTCTCCCCGTAGAGGCGGGCAAACGCGATGATCTCGCCCTCGGCAAGCCCGGTGATGCGCGCGGCCCAGGCCGGGTCGCGGCTCTGCAGATGCGCTTCGAGGCCCGCCGGATCGTCGGTGTAGCGCGCGAGATAGTCGCGGTCGGCGTAGCCTTCCTTGAACAGCACGTGCATGACGGCGCAGGCGAGCGCGCCGTCGGTGCCGGGCAATAGCGCCAGATGCAGGTCGGCGATGTCCGCCGTGCCGGTGCGGTAGGGGTCGACGACGACGAGCCTCGCGCCGCGCTCCTTCCGCGCGGTCGCGACATGGGTCATCACGTTGATCTGGGTCGAGACCGGGTTGCCGCCCCAGATCACCACGAGGTCGGATTTGGCGATCTCGCGCGCGTCGACGCCGCGCTTCGAGCCGACCCCGGCGAGCCAGCCATTGTCGGTCAGGAAGTTGCAGATCGTCGTGCGCTCGCCCGAATAGCCCATTGCGTGGCGCAGCCGGTTGATGCCGTCGCGCTGCACCCGGCCCATCGTGCCGGCGTAATAATAGGGCCACACCGCTTGCGCGCCGTCGCGCTGCGCCGCCTGCGTCAGCCGCTCGGCGACCTCGTCGAGCGCGTCATCCCAGGCGATCGGCGCGAAGGCCTCGCGCCCGCCGCCCTTGTCGCCGACCCGGCGCAGCGGCATCGCGAGCCGCTCGGGGTGATGCTGGCGCTCGGCGTAGCGCGCGACCTTGGCGCAGACGATGCCCTGCGTATAGGACTGCCCCTCGGCGCCGCGCACCCGGCCGATGCGCAGGCTGCCGTCTCCTTCCGCGATCAGCTCGACCGCCAGCGCGCAGGCGCTCGGGCAATCGTGCGGGCAGACGCTGTAGACGGTGTCGAACGGCAAGGCGTGCTCCGTTTTCCTGCAGAATATAGGGGCGCCGGCGCGCGATCGGTATGGGGATGGCGCCGGCGCTTTCCTGCCGCCGCGCGCTGACCTAAGCTGCCAGGGTTTCATGATCCCCGGGAGGCTGACATGCCGGCATATTTCGTCGTCGAACTCGATGTTACCAACGCGGCGGCGATGGCGCCTTACCGCGAGGCGGTGCCGGCGACGCTGGCGCAATATGGCGGCCGGTTCCTGACCCGCGGCGGCGCGACCGAACTGATCGAGGGCGGGCCGGAGCCGAAGCGCATCGTGATCCTCGAATTCGCCGACGCCGCCGCCGCCAAGCGCTGGTACCACTCGCCCGAATATCAGAAGATTCTGCCCGGCCGGCTCGCCAACTCGACCGGCCGCGCCATCATCGTCGAGGGCACCTGAGCGGCGCCGCCGTGAGCTTCGCGCTAACCGCCGAGCAGCTGGAGATCCGCGGGGCGGTGGGGCGGCTGTGTGCCCGCTTCGGCGACGATTACTGGCTGAAAAAGGATACCGCGGCGGAGTTCCCGCACGAGTTCCACCGCGCGATGGCGGAGGGCGGCTGGCTCGGCGTCGCGATGCCCGAGGCATACGGCGGCAGCGGCCTCGGCATCACCGAGGCGGCGATCGTCATGCAGGCGGTGGCGCAATCGGGCGCCGGGTTTTCCGGCGCCTCGGCGGTGCACATGAACATTTTCGGGCTGCACCCGGTCGTCGTCTTCGGCAGCGACGCGCAGAAGCGGCGCTTTCTGCCGCCGCTGATCGCTGGGAAGGAAAAGGCCGCGTTCGCGGTCACCGAGCCCGATGTCGGGCTCGACACGACCCGCCTCAAGACGCGCGCGGTGCGCGACGGCGAGGATTACGTGATCTCCGGCCGCAAGATCTGGACCTCGACCGCGCAGGTCGCCGAGAAGGTATTGCTGCTGACCCGCACGACGCCTTTCGAGGAGGCGGCGCGGCCGTCGGCCGGTATGAGCCTTTTCTACACCGACCTCGACCGCGGCAAGATCGAGGTCCGCGAGATCCACAAGATGGGCCGCGCCGCGGTCGATTCGAACATGCTGTTCATCGACGGCCTGCGCGTCCCCGCGAGCGACCGCATCGGCGAGGAGGGGAAAGGCTTCCAGTACATCCTGCACGGGATGAACCCGGAGCGCATCCTGATCGCCGCCGAGGCGGTCGGGCTGGGCCGCGCCGCGCTCGACCGCGCCGCGCGCTACGCCAAGGAGCGCGTCGTCTTCGGCCGCCCGATCGGGCAGAACCAGGGCATCCAGCACCCGTTGGCCCTGCGCTGGATCGACCTCGAAGCGGCCGAATTATTGGTGCTGCGCGCCGCCGCCGCCTACGACCGGGGCGAGGATGCCGGCGCAGTCGGCGCCTACGCCAACGCCGCGAAATATTTCGCCGCCGAAGCCGGGCACCGCGCCTGCGAGACCGCGGTCCTGACGCATGGCGGCATGGGCTATGCGCGCGAATTCCACGTCGAGCGCTTCTTCCGCGAGATCCAGATCGCCCGCATCGCGCCAGTCAGCGGGCAACTGATCCTGTCGCACATCGCCGAGCGCGTGCTGGGATTGCCGAAATCCTATTGAAAACCCCTGTCATTGCGGGCGCCGCGAAGCAATCTCGGGGGGCGCGACGCTGCATCGGGATTGCTTCGTCGCTGCGCTTCTCGCAATGACGAGGACGTTGGCGGCTACATCGGCTTCTCGCAGTTGACCATCCACGGCGTGCCGAAGCGGTCGACCAGCATGCCGAAGCGGTGCGCCCAGAAAGTCTCGGCGATCGGCATCGTCACCGTGCCGCCGGCCGCCAGGTCGCGAAAGACGCGCTCGGCCTCCTCCGGCTCGTCGATCCCGAGCGTCACCGAAAAACCCTTCATCGGCTCGTAGCGGCCGGGCGGCGCGTCCGAACCCATCAGCACCTTGTCGCCATGCAGCAGGCGGGCGTGCACGATCTTGCCGCGTTCCTCCGGCGCGACCTGCGCCGCCATCGGCGTATCGGCGTAGGTCAGCAGCGCGACGATCTGGCCGCCCAGCACCTTTTCATAAAATTTGAAGGCGTCGGCGCACTTGCCGTCAAAGCTCAAATACGGGTTCAGCTGCATCGCAAACTCCTCTCTGGGTTTCTAGTTTAGCTGTCGGCGAAGCGGACGACGGCGATCGGCGGCAGGCGGGCGTCGAGCGCCGCCCACGAGTCGCCGCCATCCGCCGAACTCCACAGCCCGCCGGTGGTCGAGCCGAAGGCGAGGCGCTCGCCGCTCCGATCGACCGCGAGCGCGTGCCGCCACACCAGATCGTAGGCATGGCGCTGCGGCAGGCCGCGGCGCAGCACCTCGAAGCTCGCGCCGCCGTCATTGGTGCGCGCGACGACGATCTGGGCGTCGACCGCGAAGCGCCGCTCGTCCTTGACCGC
>DATGFP010000071.1:0-9614 GCA_035309005.1 Allostellaceae bacterium
GTTCGCGCAGCTTAAGAAAGACGGTCTTCTGGTCGGGCTGCTCCGGCAGGTCGGGGAAGGCCTCGCGCAAGCGGCGGACGACCGACGGGCTCGACAGGCGAAAGAAGGTGTTGATCTCCTTTTCGAGGCCCAGGGTCGTCACCAGCGGCTGGTTGGTGTCCTGCCGCTCCATCGACGGCAGCAATTCCTTCGCCTTTGCGTTGTCCGGCTCGCGGTCGAGCGTGAAGCGCAGATTGTTGCAGATGTAATCATGCCCCGGATAGACCAGCGTGGCGTCGGGCAATTTCGCCAGCTGCGTCGCGAAGCTGTGGTAGAGCTCGCTCGGGTGGCCGCCATTGTGGCAATTGCCGGCGCCGGCGTTGAAGAGCGTGTCGCCGCTGAACAGCGCCCGCGTGTCGCCGCGCGACAGGACGCAGATGTGCGACATGGTGTGGCCCGGCGTGTCGAGGCATTCGAGTTCGACGCTGCGCCCGACCTTGATGACGTCGCCGGCCTGCAAGCCCCGGTCGATGCCGGCGATCTGCTCCCGGGCGCCGGCATGCGCCAAGAGCTTGGCGCCGGTCGCCGCGATCACCTGGTCGTTGCCGCCGGTATGGTCGCGATGATGGTGCGTGTTGAGCACCTGGGTGATGGTCCAGCCCTTCGCCTTGGCGGCGGCGAGGCATTTTTCATGGTCGAGCGGATCGACCGCGAGCGCCTCGCCGGTCTCGCCGCATGCGATCAAATAATTGAAATTGCGCCCAGAATTGGCGGTCCACACCTGTTCGACAAGCATCCTTCGCCCCGCGCGGTTTTATGCCGCTACAGTATAGGTTCCCGGCCCGGGCTGCGCCATCCCTGCCTCATCGAGGACGGCGATGCAAGCTGCTGTTCAGCAAAACGCGGTCCGGTCCGAGAAAGCCACGGAGCAGGCTGCGACCCAAACGGCTGGGGCGCGATGTAGCCTCGACGGGCAACGGGACGGAGGCTATATATAGCCGAGCTAAGAACGCAGGAGGAACACATGGCCGAGCGAAAGTCAGCCCTGAAGCGCGCCCCCGAGCGGCCGGCGCTAGCAGCGCTGCTTGAGCGGGCCAAGGGCGTAACCCTGACAGACGCGGAGATTCGGGAGCAGATGGCCAGCTTCGTCTACGGCAATGCCCCGAAAGGGTCCCGCATCACGAAAGAGTCAGCGCGGCGGGCAGCAAGTCGCCTCCGTGTTCTTGCCTGATGCATCGAACCAGTGTTCATATTAGAAGAAGAAAATAGAGAGCTCTACGACCGTATTCAGGAACAAAACCTGAAACGGCAATATGAATTGTTAACAAATTGTATCGAGATCGGCCTCATGAAGGGTCCGATCTCCTTTGATAAATACTTTTTATGGGCACTGAACCATGTGGCCGTTGCGAATATATCCCAATTTGGCGGCCGATTTCGGAAGGAACCAATCTACATAGGCGATCACAAGCCACCGCATTTCAATGAAGTAGACGAATGGATGGATCGCTTCATTTCGACAGTGCAGGAAAATTGGTATATCTGGTCGCCGACAGAACTTGGTGCCTATGGCTTATGGCGACTCAATTGGATACATCCATTTATCGAGGGTAATGGAAGAACGGCGCGGGCTGCCTGTTATTTTCTGCTGTGCGTTCGATCAGGGGCGCTATTGAGCGGCAGGAAGATTGTGCCAGAGCGCATCCGAGAGAATCGCCCTGGGTATGAAGCGGCCCTGAGAGCCGCTGACCGCGCGTGGGATGACGGCCATCTCGATTTTAGCGAGATGGAGGATTACCTCGCCGGCTTGCTTCAAGCTCAGCTCGAAGATGATGGGCTTGACTATCAGGGTGCAAGCTCGGTTTAGACCGTCTCGCGCAGCCAAACTCTACTGAGACAACTGGGCATCCCGCGCGGCGCGGCCGTCAATGCTGCCGGAAAAAGCGCGCGGCGTTGTCCCAGAGCAGCTTCTGGCGGGTGTCCGGCTCGAGGCTCGACCAGGCGAGGATATTGTCGATCGATTGCGGGAATTGGCACTCCGAGTGCGGGTAGTCGGAGGCGTACATCAAGACGTGGTCGCCGAGGAATTGGGTGACGGCGTGGAACATCTCCTCGCCCTCCTGGTGCTCGATCGAGCAGAAGAAGCGGCCGCTTTGCAAATACTCGCTCGGCTTCATCTTGAGCTGCGCGGTCGAGCCGACATAGGCGTATTGCTCGTCCATGCGGCGGCCCCAGAAGGGCAGCCAGCCGAAGCCGCATTCCAGCGTGCCGCAGCGCAAATTCGGGTAGCGGTCGAGCGCGCCGCCGCCGATGAACGCGGCGATGAAGCGCATCGCGCCCCACGGATGCGACGCGAGGCGGCCCAAGAAGATGTTGTCCCACAGGTCGTTGTGGCCGGGGTAATAGGGCGGGTTCCAGGTCGAGCTGTGGTGGACGATCGGCAGGTCGTAATCGGCGGCGGCGCGCCAGATCGGGTCGAGTGAGGGATGATCGGCCGGGACCTTGTCGATTTGCGGCTTGACCGCGACCGCCCAGCCCGCTTTGCCCCAGGTATGGATCTCGGCGACCGCGGCCTCGACATCGCGGGTCGAGGCGACGATCGGGCCCTTCAGCCGGTCGGGAAAGCGCCCGCAAAACTCCGCCATATGACGGTGAAAAGCGCGGATCATGCCGGTTTCGAGCGACGCGTCGGCGACCCCGATCAGGCCCGTCCAGCCGCCCGGCACGAGGAAATGGACGTCGACCCCCTCTTCGTCCATGTCCTGGACGCGGTTGGCCGCGTCGTCGTCCTGGACGCCCGGGCGCGGCAATCGCACGCCGCGCCAGGTGGTCTCGCGCCCGCTGTGGTCGGGCCGCGGCGCCGCCTCGCCGAGCACCCGGCGGTAATATTGCTGCGCCACCCGGTAGCCGTGCATGCCGTCCCCGGAATGCTCGGCCGACTGGCGGATCGCCACGCGGTAGGGCGCCAGTTCGGCGAGCCGCGGGCGGAACGCCGGATCGACGTGGCGCTCGATGATCTCGGCCGCCGGCAGGACGTGGGTATCGCTATCGTAAACGCGCAGCCCGTGTTTCATGCGCCGCGGCCTCCCGCCTCAAGCCTCGCGCCTCAAGCCTCCCGGGCACCGGCCGAGATGACCCGCGCCGGGCCCTCGACGTCGCGCTCCAGCACCGCGGCGGTCCAATCGCGGGGCGAACCCTTCTTGGTGTCGGCGGCGGCCAGTTCGCGCGCCTGCTTCGGCGTTTCGGCGATCAGCGTGACGTATTGAAAATCTTCGCCGCCGCCGACCATCGTGCAGCTGAATTTCATCATGTCAGTACCCCTTCGGGATCGCGTTAGCGGGAAGTGCGGCATGATTTGGGTGGCAACCCGGCTCGTCGACTGGCGAACCAGCGCCGAGGGCAGCCCCGCCCGACCCGATAACACGCCGCCGCGGCGGCCGGCAAGCCCACGAATGGCCGCCGATCAAGGGCTCAGCACAGGACCGAGGCGGGTTTCTCGTTGACGCAGCGCAGCAGCCGCCAGTAGCCCAAAAGATTGCTCGGGCGGATCTCGCGGGCCGCCAGCTGGCTCTCGCGCAGGAAACTGTCGAGCGGGAAATCGGCGTGAAAGCCGATGTGGCGCGCCAGGTGCGCCAGGCGCTTTTCCATGAAGCGCAGCGCCCAGTTTTCGCTGGTGAAGTGATTGACCAGCACGATGGTGCCGCCGGGGATGCAGACGCGGCGCATCTCGGCCGCGAAGCGCGCCGGGCTCGGCACTACCGAAGCGACATAAAGGGCGAGCACCGCGTCGAACGAATTGTCCTCGAAATCGAGGTGCTCGGCGTCCATGACGTGCAGCCCGCCGACATGGGCGAGCTGTTCGCGGGCGACGCGGCGACGGGCCTTTTCCAGCATCTCGGCGGAAATATCGATGCCGGTGACCTGGGAATCGGGGCGAAAATAGGGCAGCGACAACCCGGTGCCGACGCCGACTTCAAGGATGCGCTGCGCCGGGCGATCGTTGGCGACGCGCACCGCCTCCTTGCGGCCGGGGTGAAACACCGGGCCGAAAACCACGTCGTAAGACCCGGAAAACAGCCGGTAGGTGCGGATCGTGTCGCGTAAATCCATGGGCTTGCTGTCCGCAAATTGTCGGCGGCAATGCCGCGGCCGAAATTGGCGGCGTCACGTTGCCCTCTCGTGCCCGGTTTGTAAACCCGCCCAGGGGTGGGGGTAACGCCGGGCGAGGCAGCGCGCGGCATGGCAAGCGCTCGCCCCGCCGGGGCGCAGGCGCGGCGCGCCGGCCGATCGCCAACGCCGAGTCGCGAAGTCTCAGGGTATGATGGTGACGCGCTCGGCCTCCAGCCCCTTGCGGCCGTCGATCACGTCGACCCGCACCCGCTGGCCGGGGCCGAGCAGATTGACCCCGGAACGCCTGAGCGCGGTGATATGGACGAAAACGTCCTTGCCGCCGCCATCGGGCGAAATAAACCCGTAGCCCTTTTCGGGCTCGAACCATTTGACCGCGCCCTCGAGCGTCGCCGCCGGCCGCGCCGGTCGGCGGTCAAACCCGTCGCCCCTGGAATCTCCCCACGGGTCGCCCCTGGGATCGCCGCGAGACGGCGCCGCGGTGCTGCTGTCGACATTCAGCACCAGGGTGACGAGCGGCCCCTTGGCGCCGGCGGCAACCTCGCAGCTAATCAGCGCTCCCTCGCGGACGTCGTCGTAACCGGCGCGGCGCAGGATCGCCATCGGCAGAAAGGCGTCCTGCGAGCCGTCGGACATCGTGACGAAACCAAAGCCTTTGCTGGCGTTGAACCACTTCACCGTCGCATCGACGCGGCGGCCAGGGGGGATGTCATCCCGGTCGGCGCCGGGGCGGTGATCGTACATGGGGCCTCTAAACGTGCAATTGAACGCGACGAGCGCAGTGAACGCCGAAACATAGCGTAAAAGAGTCGCATTGCGCTAGCGCCGACATTGCGCTTAGGCCCCGAAGCGCCAGCCGGCCGCCGGCCGCCGATCCGCGCCGGCGCCGCGGATCGGCGGGGGTTAGCGGGGTTCAGCCGGGATGCGCGACAAGGCGCTGATTCTGCTCGCCCAGCCCCTCGACCGAGAGCCGCACCCGGTCGCCCGGCTTGAGAAATTTCGGCGGCTTGAAGCCCATCGCCACCCCGGAGGGCGTGCCGGTCGGGATCACGTCGCCCGGCAGCAGCGTCATGAACTGGCTGACATAGCTGACGATCTTGTTGACCCCGAAGATCAGGTCGGCGGTGTTGCTGCTTTGCCGCCGCTCGCCGTTGACCTCGGTCCACAGTTGCAGCTTGCCGGGGTCGGGCACCTCGTCGGCGGTCACCAGCCAGGGGCCCATCGGGCAGAACGTGTCGGCGCTCTTGCCCTTGGTCCATTGCCCGCCGCGCTCCATCTGGTATTCGCGCTCGGAGACGTCGTTGACGACGCAATACCCGGCGATGTGCTTGGGCGCGTCGACCTCGCTGACATAGCTCGCCCGGCTGCCGATCACGATGCCGAGTTCGACCTCGTAATCGGTCTTGACCGAGCCCTGCGGGATGACCGTGTCGTCGTTGGGGCCGCAGATCGACGAGATCGCCTTCAGAAAAAAGATCGGCTCCTGCGGGATCGCCATCCCGGCTTCCTGCGCGTGCAGGCGATAGTTGAGCCCGATCGCGACCACCTTCGAGACGTTGGCGACGCAGGGGCCGAGCCGCGGCGTGCCGGAGACCGCCGGCAGCGTCGCAGGGTCGAGCCGGCGCAGTCGGTCGAGCGCGGCCGGCACGAGCGCCGCCCCGTCGAGGTCGCGGATCACGCCGGAGAGGTCGCGGATCTGGCCGGTGCGGTCGAGGAGGCCGGGCTTTTCCTGGCCCGGCGGGCCGTAGCGCAAAAGCTTCATCGGGGGATGCTCCGTGGGTTAAAGGGTTCCCTGGGGTTCAGAGGGTAAAGCCGTCCGTCGACGATGTGGATGGCGCCGGTGGTGAAGGCGGCTTCGTCGGAGGCGAGGTAGACCGCGAGCGAGGCGACCTCCTCGGGCGTCCCGAGCCGGCCCAGCGGCTGGCGCTCGACAAAGCCGCGCCGCGCCGCCTCGGTGCCGCCGGGCATGAGCACGCCCTGCATCGCGATGCGCTCGTCGAGCGAGGGGGTGGCGATGGTGCCGGGGCAGATCGCGTTGCAGCGCACCCCGTGGGTGATGAAATCGGCCGCCACCGCCTTGGTCAGCCCGATCACGGCCGCCTTGGTCGCGCCGTAGACGCAGCGGTTGGGCGCGCCTTTGACCGAGGAGACGGTCGAGGCCATGTTGATGATCGAGGCGCCCTTCGCCTGCTCCAGCATCTTGGGCAGGAAGGCGCGGATCATCAGGTACATCGAGCGCACGTTGAGCCCGAACGAAAAGTCCCACTCGTCGGGCAGCACGTCGAGCACCGTGCCGTGGTGCACAAAACCGGCGCAGTTGAAGAGGATGTCGACTGGCCCGAGTTCGCCGGCCAGCGCCTCGATCGCCGCCTCGTCGGTGACGTCGAGCCGGCGCGTCGCGATCAACAGTTCGGCGAGGCCGGCGAGCTTCGCTTCGGCGACGTCGGTCGCCAGCACGCTGGCGCCCTCGGCGGCGAAGGCCAGCGCCGCCGCCCGGCCGATCCCCTGGCCCGCCGCCGTGACCAGGGCGCGCTTGCCCTCGAGCCGTCCCGCCATTCGCCCCTCGCACCGGCTTTCGCGGGCAAATTGCCACGCCGCGCCGGGCGATGCAAATCGCCGCGCCGGGGGGCGCGCGGTCAGCCGGCAGGCTGCGACAGCGCGGCGCCGAGCATCCTCCCGTCGGGCGCCTGGACCAGCACGGCGAGGCCCTCGCCGGGGCCGGGCGGGTCGATCGTGAAATCGCGCGCCGCGCCCTCCCAGCGCCCCAGCACCTGCAGCGCGTCGACGCCGTTGGCGTCCTGCGCGGTGCGGCCGGCGTTTTCGCCGGCGGCGACCGCGGTCGTCCGCTGCGCGAGGAAGCGCACGAGGACGACTTCGCCCGCGCCCCCGCCGACCGCGCCCCCGACCGCGCCCCCGACCGCGACCGAGCGCCGGTCGGCGGCGAAGCTCACCGGCGCGACCGCCTTGGGCCGTGCGGCAGCGATCGCGGCGAGCACCGCGGCGCGGTCGGAGCCGACCATCTCGCGCGTCCCGTCGACGACGATCTGCGGGGTATACACCTGGCCGCCGTTGAAGCGCCCGGCATAGGCCTTTTGCCGCGCGGTCGAGGCTTCGCTCGACAGCGGGTCCTTCCAGCCGAGGCGGTCCCAGTAGCTGATGTGGTAGCCGAGCGCGAGCACGTCCGGGCGCGGCGCCAGCTCGCGCAGCAGCGCATCGGCCGGCGGGCACGACGAGCAGCCTTGCGAGGTAAACAGCTCGACCACGACCGGCCGCGGATCGGCGCGCGCTGGCGTTGCCGCCAGCGCCACGCCGAGAAGCAGGCCGGCTATCCCCAGAGCGTCCAGCCGCGCCATCGCCGTTCTCCGCGAAGTTGCGTCACAGTCCGAAGATGGGGAGGATGCGGCGGCCGCGCCGATCACGCTTTAGCGAGCCGCGCAGCATCGGCGGATTCCTGAGGTTAGCGCCCTGTATTCGGCGCGGCAAGTCAATCGCGACGCGTTGCCGCTATTCCCGCTTTGCGTATGACGAGGCGCTAGCGGAAGGTTAGCTTTGCGCTGCTCGAATAGGGCCAATAAATCGGAGGCCGGTAACGGCTCCAGGATGAACTTCGCAACGCGTCAACTCGGTTGAGCGCGCGCGGCGACCGGGAGGAAGCAGGGCGACAGTCGAAAACCACATCGATCGCAACATTAAACCAAGCGACTGTTTCGTCGATTCCATCTCCTCTAGCGCGCACGCTCCCCGATTTGGTCATTTGGGAGAACGCACGCTATGGCGGATGCTGCACTGACGTCGTCGTCTTCGGTTTCGGCGAGTTTCCTGCTTGGGCAAAAGCTCGACAGCATACCATTCAGTCCCTACCACATCGCGGTAATATTGACGCTCGGGCTCGTTGGCTTCACCGACGGGTACGATTTGGCGCTGACGGGCTCGCTGCTCGTGCTGGCCAAGGGACCGCTGCACATCACGCCGGACCAGATCCGCTGGCTGACCATCGCCGCGACGATGTTCGTGGTCGTCGGCGGCTTTATCGCCGCGGCGATCTCCGATCATGTCAGCCGCAAGACGATCATCCAGATCGGCGTCGTCGGCATGACCTTCTTCACGCTGATGATTCCCTTGGTGCAAAACGCCGAGCAGCTGATCATCGTGCGCCTGCTGACCGGCCTCGGGCTGGGCTTTGCGATCACCGCGCCATTCCCGGTCGCCGCCGAATTGATGCCGGCGCAGCACCGCCGCACCTATGGCGCGATCTATGAAATCTGCCTGGCGAGCGCGTTCGCGCTGCTGCCGTTCGTCGGCTTCATGCTGGCCGGCAACGTCAACGGCTTCCGCTGGATCGCGTTGCCGGGCGGGCTCGCCCTCTTCGTCGTGCCGGTCGTCGTGCATTTCGTCATCCCGCAGAGCCCGCGCTGGCTGTTGCGGCGCGGCCAGACCCAGGCCGCGGTCGACACCGTCAACGACTTCATCCGGCGCTGCGGCAACCGCGTGCCGCGCTTGACGGTCGCCGATCTCGGCTCCCGCCTGCAGGAGGCGCAGGCCGCCCTGCCGCCCTTCCGGAACCTGTTCGCGCCCGGTCAGCTGCGCTGGACGACGGTCGGGATCCTGACCAGCATCAGCGCCGGCACGGCCTATTACCTGATCGCGATCCTGTTGCCGAAGGCGCTGATCGACCAGGGCGCGGCGGTGACGACGAGCTTCGGGATCAGCACGATCGTCTTCCTCGCGACGATCCCGGGCAAGGCGTTCAACGCGGTTCTGATGGAAAAGATCGGCCGGCGCTGGACGATCGCCTATGCGCTGTCGGGGGCATTTCCGGGGCTGGTGCTGATGGCTTGTGCGCACCTGACCGGGGCTTACGCGAACATGGTGATGACCGCCGGCGCGATCGTGCTGGGCTTCACCGCGCTGTCGTCGTTCACCACGGTGCGGGTCTATCTGTCGGAGCAGTTCCCAACGTCGCTGCGCGGCCGCGGCAACATCTTCGGCGAGGCCTTCGGCCGCATCTTCGCCGGTGTCCTGGCGCCGTTCCTGATCGAGCCGCACACCGGTTCGGCCTTCGCGTTTTTCGGCACCATTGTCGTCATCGTGCTGTGCGGCGCCTTCATCCCGCTGCTGTTCGGCAAGGAGACCGTCGGCCAGCTGGAACGGGTCACCGAGGGGCACGGCGCGATGATCGCCCAGCCGATCGCGGCGACCGCCGGGTAGCGCGAGCCGGCTTTTCAGCCGGCGAGCTGTTTCTGCATCGCGAGGTCGTCCGCGATAAATGCCTGGACGACCTCGTCGATGCCGCTGTCGCCGGTGAAGCCGAGCGCCTCGGCGCGTGGCGTCGCAAGCGCCCGCGGCCAGCCCGAGACGATCGCCTGGATCGCGGGATCGGGCTGCCAGCGCAGCCTTGCGTAGGCGACTTCGCCGCCGGCGCGGCGTAGCGCCGCCGCCATCTCGCCGACCGAGACCGAAAAGCCGGGCAATTGCAGCGAGCGGCTCGCGCCGAACGCGTCGCCCGG
>DATGFP010000072.1:0-33292 GCA_035309005.1 Allostellaceae bacterium
AGGTGTTCAAGGCCGGGGCGGTAAAACCGACCGACACGCTGGTGGCGCGCATCAACGGCGTCAATTACGCGATCCAGATGGATGTCAAATCGACCAATGCCGACGGCTCGGTGCGGCAGGCGATCTTGACGCTCGACGCGCCGTCGATTGGCGCCGGCAGCTCCCTCGACATGATGCTGGCGAAAGGCATGGCGGCGGCGCCGTCACCGGCGGCCCCGAGCGCATCGGCGCTCCTCGCCGGCGGCTACAACGTCTCGGTAAACTTCACCTTTCACAACGCCAACGGCACGACCACGACGACCAGCACTTCCGCCGCCACTGCGCTGCAGGCCGCGCTCACCGCGGGCACCGTGCAGAATTGGCTCAGCGGCCCCGAGGTCAACGAGTACGATTTCGCCACTACGGTCGACGGCGGCAAGCTCAAGGTCGAGTTTGACGTCCGCGCTTATGCCAACGGCACGACGACGACTGATGTCATCTTCGACAACAGCTGGATGTTCGCGGCGGGCAAGAGCGACCTCAACTATGACGTGCAGCTCAGCCAAGGCGGCCAGCAAGTGTACAGCGCGACCGGCGTCGCCCAGTACCTCTATTCGACGTGGGACCACCAGGTCGCGAGTGCCGGCACGGTCGACCCCAACGTGCAATACGACGTCCCGTATCTGGAGGCGACCGGCGCGATCCCGGCCTACGATACCTCGATTGGGGTCAGCGATTCGGTCATCCAGGCCAATCTCGGCGGCCTCACCGCCGCCAACACCGGGCCGCTCGGTACCGCCGGCGTCACCACCTACATGCCGGAAACCGGCGGGCGCGACGATATCGGCGCGCAGCCCGCCTGGGTCGCCGAGGCGCTGACCAGCCAGAGTGCCGGTGCGCAGCAGGTCATGCTGGCCGACGCGGCCGCCGCCGGCGGCGTGCCCTGGCACTATACCGACGAGAGCACCGGCGCGCCGATCAACACCCAGACCTATCCGACGTTCTGGGATGATGCGAGTGGCGCGCTGGTGCCGGCGAATGGCTGGCCCGACTCCAACCCGACCGACAGCTGGACGCCCGACGCCGCCCATATGCCGGATCTCAACTATGTTCCGTACCTGATCAGCGGCAGCCCCTACCAGCTGAGCCAATTGCAGGCCGAGGCGGATTACGCGCTATCCTCGACCCCGCCGGGCTATGGCAGCCAGTGGCTGATCGACGGCAAATATCCGGCCGGCTTCGTGCTCGACGGTTTCAACCAGATCCGCGCCGAGGCCTGGGATTTGCGCGCCGTCGCGGAAGCGGCCTACCTGACGCCGGACAGCGACCCGCTGAAGAGTTATTTCGTGTCCGAGCTGCAGAGCAACATGCAGGCTCTGGTGCAGCAGTACATCGTCGACGGCATCGACGCTAAATACGGCCAGATCCAGGGGTTTGTCGGGTTCAACGCCGGCCAGCTCGAGGTCGCGCCGTGGCAGGAGGGCTACCTTGTGACCTCGCTTGCGGAGGTCGCCGGGATGAACATCCCGACGGCCTCCGCACAAGCCGTACAGATGCTCAAATTCATGAACAATTTCGTATCTGGGCTCTACACCAATGCCTTCAACGGCTTCAACCCGCTGAACGGCGGGGTTTACTGGCTGCAAATCGCCGACCCGACGACCGGCACCCCCTATACCACCTGGGCGCAATTCCAGAACGCTAACGCGGCGCTCGGCAACCTGTCGGCCAACCCGACCGCGCTGCAAGGCTATCCGCTCGACACCCAGGGCGGCGTCCCCGAGATCGCGGCCGCGGCGATCGCCGACGAAATCACCTACACCCAGTCGCCCCTGGCCATCCGGGCCTACGGCTACGTCGTCAGCCAGATCGCCAACGAATTCGCCAAGGCTGGGCAGAGCGAGACCGCGGCCTACCAGCTCAATCCCGCATGGACGCAAATGCCGAAACTGCCGGACGGCACCTATTTGAGCCGGGGCCAAATGCAGATCGACACCTCGTCCAACAGCGTCGCGCTGACCGCGGCGGGCGGTGATTCGTTGCTGTCGGTCGTCGGCGGCGGCAGCGATACCCTTAATGGCGGCACCGGCAAGGTCGACCTGCTGTTTGGCGGCACCGGCGCCGATACGTTCAACGCCGGGACCGGCAACGACTACCTGTTCGGCGGCTCGGGGATGAACACCTTCAACGACAACACCGGCAACGACTACTATGGCGGCGCCGGCACCGCCAATGTGTTTTGGTTCGGCGAAAACGGCTCGGGTCACGACATCATCGTCAACTTCCATCCCACCACCGACACGCTGAAAGTGGCGGCCAACCTGAACGGCAACGGCATCACCACGGCGAGCCAGCTTATCGCCGGTGCGACAGTCGGCAACAGCTGTACGGTTCTGCACCTGAGCGCGCAGGACGACATTACGCTGGGCGGCATCAGCAACCCCGCCAATCTGGCGAATTGCCTCGTGGTCAGCTGAGCCAGCCGCTCGGGTCAGGCCGCTTCCGGGGTGGCGCCCGCTGACGGCAGGCCGCGCGGCCGCCGCCCTCTAAGCGTCACTCCGGTCGCCTTGCCGCTGCGGCGCCAATATTCCTGGGCGGCGATCGCGATGCCGATCAGGTAGTAGAGCGTCGGCTGAAATCCGACACCGATGAAGGCGCCACCGACCAGGTAAATCACAACGGAACTCGCCAGCGCGGTGGTCAGTCCGACCAGCCACTCGCCCTCCTCGTATTGGCGCGCCTGCCGTCGCAGCCGCACCAAGCCGATAAAAAATGCCGCGATCAGCGAGGCCCAAACCGCCAAGCCGACGATGCCCATCTCGCCAAGGATCTCGAAATAGATGCTGTGGAAGGCCACTCCCGTCACCGTCCGTGGCACGCCAGTGGTGCTAGGCAGTTCGACCTTATCGAACTCATACACATTGAAGCCGCCGCCGAGCGGGTGCTCGGCGACGTAAGAGAGCGTCCACTGCCACACGGCCAGGCGCCCGGCCGCGGAGGGATCGGATTCGGGGTTCTCGATCGTCGACATGCGATCTTCCCACACCGTTCCCATCAGCGGCAGCAGAACAAGAATTCCGGCCGCGACAGCGGCGCCGATCACGATCTTGTGGCGCGACTGCCACCATGCGAGGACGACGTAGACTCCCAGCGCGACCAGCCCGGTCCTGGTGAAAAGGCCGACGGCGGTAACCACGCAACAAGCGGAAAACCCCCGGCAGGCCACGCTCACCAAGCGTCGCGGCGCCGCGAGGATCAGGGAGTAACGGCTGACGAAGGTGACCAGCGGCAAGATCGCCACCGCGACCATCGACAGCGTACTGCCCTCGGCAAGACCGGAATTGGCTCCGACCAGAGCCTCTCGCGCCCCGTAGCCGCCGCCGGTGACCAGCGTCTTGGCGGCGACCGCGAGAACCGTGCTCGACAGCGCGAAGATTATCGTCAGCAATGCGGCTTCGATCTGCACCCGCGAGCGAAACAGAAAGGGCGTGAACGCGGCGAAAATCATCACCTTGAACGCCCATGTCCACTTCTCTGCGGCATCGGGCGCGACAGCCCATAGCTGCGTCAAGCTCATCCAGCCGGCGAAGGCCAAAATCAACAATAGCGGCAGACCGATATGGGGTCGCTCCCGCCGGTCGAACAGCGTGTAACCGGCAAAGCACGCAAGCCCAAGTACCAGGGCCACCGGGAAATCGCCGAGCACATGCGGCGCGACGTTTTGCGGGGTGAAGATATCGACCCAGATATACCCCAGCCCCGCTACAAACGGCGCCATGAACCCGAGAAACAGGTAGAATACGTAAACCGCTGCAACGAAAAGTTCCTGCATCGCTCAGCGTCCGCCGCCGCGCCGGAAACGGCCGCGAGCTGCCCGCCGTGCCCCCAATGGCAGGAACCACGGGACCTTGGCGTCGAGCAACAGCGCGCGACAGGCGACGACAAGCGCTCCGACACAACCGAGGAAGACGGCAACATTGTCGATCATCACTGAGTTACCCGTGATAGATCGGCTGCCATTGCCGGCGCCGGCGACGCCAGCCGGGCTCGGCCGCGCAGACGCCGTCGCCAGGGCAGCTCGATCCAGGTGTAGAGCGCGACCGAGGCCAGCAGCGTTATCGCCAGGAACAAGCCAAACAGCAGCCAGGCAGGTAGATCGTGGCCGGCCAGCAGAAACTTCAGCCAGTCCTTGATAAAGAAGTGGGACAGATAGGTTGCGTAAGAGATTTCGCCGAGGAAAACCAGGGGCCGCAGGGCGAGCAGGGTGGTGATGGGGCCTCTCGCCGCTGCCAGGCCAATGACGAGGAGGGTGAAGGCGGCGGGGATTCCGAGGTAATCTGGAACGCCCGCCGCGAGAGAAACAATCGCGATTGCCGCCGCCCCGCTCAGCAGCCCGATCTGGCCGCCCGCCGTGGCCGGGCCGCGCCGGCGGAAAATACAGCACAGCATCATGCCGATAAAGAACTCGAACACGCAGCGCGGCAGACCGAGCCGGGCGACGTCGTCGCCAAGGCTCGTCGCGCCGGCGCCCCAGAAGACGATCGACAGCGCCGCCCACGCCGCGGCGGCGGCGACAAAGGCGGCGGTCGCGCTGCGCAGCCACCGCAAAGTCAAATACGCCGCGAGCGGGAATATCAGATAGGCGGCAAATTCCGTGCTGATCGACCAGGCCGGAATGTTCCAGGTCAGGTGATCGCGAAATCCCCAGTTCTGGATCAGCACCAGGCTCAGAACGTAATCGAGGGGGTTGTAGCGCCCGGCCAACTGCGCCGGCGTCAGCCCCAGATGGGAGAACCACGCGAGGGCGATCGGGTTCGCCGCAAAGAGCATCAACATAAACAGGTGAAGAGGATAGATGCGGGCAAAGCGGGCGACCGCGAATTTGCGAAGAGAAATCCTATTCGGCACCTGAAACAACTGCGCATAATTAAGGTAAATAACAAAGCCGCTCATGATGAAAAACAAGTCGACCGCATAGAAGCCGCGCGACGCTGCAATAAGCAGCACGTTGTCGGCACGCAGCGGCAGGTACTCGCGAAAATGATAGACGGCGATCCACCAGGCTGCGATGCCGCGGATGCTGGTCAACGCGGCGATCCGCGGGAGCTCGCTCGACGGCTTGGTGGAGTGATCGCGGGCGGAGAAATCCTTGAACAAGCCGGCTCCTTTGGGCGAATTATGCCGGAACGCCGGTGGCGGCGGCGCCGCTGCGAGGCGCGGCAGCCCGGGCGCGGCGGAGAATGATCTCCGGCGTGGCGGCGCGTCCGTTATGCTTGCCGAAGAAGTGCTCGAGAAATCCCTCGATCCACGACAGGAACCTCGCCAGGTCGGCCGCACTCCTGACGTAGCGCGTCTCGCCGATCTTCAGTGACGAACTGTGGTAGCTGATGACAAAGACCCGCTGGCCCTGACGCACCATCGCGTCGGTCAGGCGCATCGCCTCGGCAAGCGAGGTGCCCTCCGGGGTCAGCCGGATCCGGTCGAGCAGACGCAGGCGCGCGAGCGCCCCGGGCAGATGCGCCCGCTCGGCGCGGCGGCTGAAGGCGGCGCGGTAGAAACCGCGATTGCCATTTGCCAGCCCGCCGATCACTGCGGTCGTCACCGGCATTTCCAGCAGCCGGCGACCTGGCCCGACCCAGCTCAGGTCATTGCCGCAATCGGTATAGTCCGGTCCTTCCTTATCGGTCAGATCGACGAACGGCAGGATGCTGCAGTCGATCTGATAGCCGAGTTCGGCAAGCGTCTCGAAGGTGTGCGGGCCGAGCCCGTAGCGCCCGGCGCGATAGAGCAGCGGTTTGCGCCCGAAGTTTGCCTCGATCGTCTCGGTCAGCCGGATCAGCTTGGCGCGCTCAAGCTGGCGCGGCAGATTGCCGGGAAAGGAATTGCGCTCGTTGCGCTCTTCCTCGACCGGCGGGTTCACCCAGGGATGCAGGTGCGCCCCGATCTCGCAGCGCCCGTCTTGCGCCAGTTCGGCGAGGGGCTTGAAGCCGTCCGGGCGCGAGGCGACCGGGTAGTCGACCGCGTAGGTCGGCACGATCCCGAAGCGATCGAAGATTTTCTGGGCTGCGGCCTGCTCGCGCAGGTTGCCGATGGCGGCCCTCGACGGCGGCGGCGCGCCCCAGTCGAATTCCTCTTCGGTATCGATGACCGCGAGCAGATAGGGC
Organism: Allostellaceae bacterium; assembly: GCA_035309005.1. Classification (GTDB taxonomy): domain Bacteria; phylum Pseudomonadota; class Alphaproteobacteria; order ATCC43930; family CGMCC-115725; genus DATARH01. Next base: position 6,144 of record DATGFP010000072.1, read on the forward strand.
GGCTCGTCCGCTCGGATCGGCGACGCCCCGTTGGCCTCAAACTGCCCCTGCGGTTCACCCGCAGCCGGAGGCTGCCGATTGCGCCGCAACAGATCGCGCCGCAAATCGAGCAGCCAACGCGGCAGGTAAGCGATGCCGAGGTTGACGGCGCGACCAGGACCCGGCGCGGTGCTGAACGCCTCGCCCAGTATCGCCCGTGCCGCCCCGATCTGCCGCTGATGGAGAAACGCGCGTCCGAACTGATCCATTATTTTGAGCTTCCGAGCCCGCACCATCTCCGCCGGGAGCTGCAGTTGATGCCCCAATTTCTCAATGTTGTAGAGCGAAGCATCGAGGAATTTGGCGGTGTTGGACGAAAGCCCCACCCCCCGGCGGTAAACTGTCAACGGCTCCTTGCACAAAACGATCCCGGCTCCCGAGGATGCGAGCCTTAGCCAAAGGTGGTAGTCTTCGACCGACTTCAGCCTGGGGTCTTCGTCAAAGCCGCCCTGTGCGATGACGGTGGCACGGCGGACGAGGACGGAGGAATTCGCGATCAGGTTGCCTTGCCACAAGGCGGCGAAGCCGAGCGTTTCCGGCGGGTCTTCTTCCCCCTCGCCAACCTCCAGCGTGTGCACCAAGTCGACGCCCGGCGTGGCCAGGGCGAGCTGCCGTTCGAGCTTATTGGCGAGCCATCGATCGTCCGCGTCGAGCAGCGCGATCCACGTGCCGCAGGCGGCCGCGATCCCGAAATTGCGGGCCGATGCCGGGCCGCCGTTGGGCTTGCGCACAACCCGTACCGGGGGCGGAAAGCGGCCGGCGACGCGCCAAGTGTCGTCGGTTGAGCCGTCGTCGACGACGATTATCTCGCGCGGCGGGCAGGTCTGGTCGAGCGCGCTCTGGACCGCCTCCGCGATCCATTGCGCGGCATTGTGGGCCGGGATCACGACGCTGACCGCCGCCCCATCGCCGTCGCGCTTGCCCGATGCGGCCTCCGCGATGCGCATGCCGGTCAGTCCCCGTTTCCGGCGCCGGCCGGATCGCGTCGTCCGATCCGGCAGGCGCGCAACGCCCGCCGCAGCCCCTCCTCGCCGAGCACCCGCATCATGTCGGCAATCGCCGCCGGCTGCCGGCGCAGATAGGGGCCGAAAACTGCCGGATCGGGAAGGCGCCCCTCGCGCAGCATCGCGAGCACAACCCGCGCGACCGCCCGCCGGTTTTCCCGCTGCATCCGATCGACCACCGCCGCCTCGGCGGCATTCAACGGAAAGCGCGCCCTGATGTTGGCGGCATAGGTGCCGTAAGCGACGGTGGTGCGCAGCGCCTTCGCGGATTTCCAGCTGTCCGAATTGGTGATGTTGCCGCGGCCATAGCGGACCTGGATTGTGCCGTCGAACGCCACCCGGGTGGTGGCGCGCGCCGCCGCCAGCCAAAAGATCAGGTCTTCGCCCGGCGTATCCGCGGTCGGCGGAAACCGCAACGAGCCAAGCACGCTGTTGCGGATAATGACCGTCGAGGTGCCGACCGGCGAATAGTGCAGATTGGCGGCGAAAAAGTCGCCGCGATAGGCGAACAGCGACGGGCCGGGCGCCAGCGGGCGATGCGCTGAGGGGTCGAACCCGACCAGGCCGAAATGCGTGTCCCGGTCGCCGTCGCGCAGCAGATTGGCAAAGCAGAAGTCGAAGCCTTGGCGCAATGCACTCAGCCCGCGGGCGAGGTGGTATTCCTCCCAGACATCGTCGGAATCGAGAAACGCAGTCCATTCACTCCCCGTTGGGACGGCGTCGAGGGCGGCATTGCGCGCCGGGCCCGGCCCCCGGTTGGACTGCCGCAGCAATGTGACGTGTCGGCGCTCGCTCGCGTCGAGCGCGGCCAGCTCGTCCTCGGCCGGCAGCGGCGAGCCGTCGTCGACGACGATGACCGCCGGCGTCTCGACGCCGCGCTGGCGCAACGCCGACCGGATGGCGCGCGGCAGATGGCCCGCCTCGCGCTGGTAATAAGGCACGACGACGCTAATCTCGGACATCGTTCCTCCCGCTGAGCGGCATCCCGTCGCGCCGGCAGCGCGCCGCGCGCACCATCACGCAGTCGAATTCGACGGCCCTGAGCGCCGGGTCGCGATTGACCGCCCACAGCCCCGACAACTCGAAGCCAAGTTCTTCCAGCGCCCCGATCGCCGAGCGCCAGTCGGTCATCGCGTGATAGATCGGCACGATCGAGACCTCGGTCTGCAGCCCGCAAACCCGCTCGATGATACTACCCGCTCCGGCGACGACTTTGAGATCGAACCCTTGCGTATCGAGCTTCAGGTAGATAGGACCCAGGGGTCGACACGCTTCGATGTCGGTGAGAACTGCATCGAGGCGGCGCACCTGCACCGGCACCCTCCCGCGCACCTGGTTGAGCGGCGCCATGTGCGGGGCTTGATCGTGTTTCGGTTCAAGAAAGGAGGATAATTGATCATAGGCCATCTCGTTCAATTGCGCTTGGCCCGCAGTCGCGCCGAGTGCGCAATTGAGCACCATCCAGTCGGGATCACCGGCCGCCGTCTCGGCCAATCTGGCAAAGCAGCGCGGCAGCGGCTCGATCGAGACGATCAGTCCGTCGTAGCCGACCTCATGCCGCAAGAACCGGCCGTAATGTCCGGCATTGGCACCGACATCGACCACGCATTCGATCTGGTATTTCCAAAACAGCTGGCGCAGGTGATTGGCGAATTCCAGATTGGGCAACCGCCATTTGGGCAGCACCCGATAGCCGAGGCGGTCGGCCAGCCCCTCGATCGCGGTTTTTGCGCTCGCCCACATCGCGTCCATCCCCCGCGTCAGGAACCGACGGCCGGACGAGCCAGCCGGATCGGCGCCCGCAACCAGCGAAGGCTGTAGCGAATGAGGCGCAAAGCATCGGTCTCCGCCCCGTCAGGCCGGCCGGCGGCGAGCCAGCAGCCGAGCAGCGCGACAAGATAAGTCGCAGCACCGAGGGGCACCGCGGCGGCGAGCGCGCGGGCGGCGGCCGGCGCTCCGCCTGCGGCCTCGCTCCATCCCAGACCGCAACCGACAAGCACCGCGGCCATAATCGCGGTTGCAACGACCGGGCGCCACGCGCCCGCCGCAAGCTCGGCCATTCGCACCCCCAGCCGGCGCCGGATCGTGGTGAGATAGAGCGCCTGCTCGATCACCAATGACAATGCGACTGCAATCGCCCCGCCGGCCAAGCCGAAGGCCGCGACAAGTCCCAGCAGCAGCGGCGCCTTGACCACCGCGCCGAGCGCACCGAGGTGAAAGTTGAGTTGCGGCAGACCTTCGGCGTTCAATACGGCGGCGCTGACATTGCTCATTACCGACAACGCGCCCGGCACCGCGATGATCCATACCAGCGGCACCGCCTTCAGCCACTGCGGTCCGAGGGCAAGGCGGATCATCGGGCCGGCGACCAGTGAGATCCCGACCGCCGCCGGGACGGTCAGCAGCAATGCCGCCGCAACCACCCTCAGATAGACGCGCGCCGGGCTCAACCCGGTGCGATTGGCCTCGGCAAATCCGGAAAACAAGGCCCGGCAAAGTGGCTCGACCAGTTCGGTCGTCGGCAGGGCGCCGACCTCCACGCCAATTGCGAAGATCCCGACGCTGGCGGCCCCGAGTAGCCGGCCGATGACGATGCTTTCAAGCCGGTCGCGCACCATGTAGGCGAGGCCCGCGGCCCAGGTCCACAGCGAGAAACCGACGATGCGCCGCCACCGGCGCAAACCAAACCACGGCCGATACGGCGACATGGCATAGCTTTGCACCAGCCGGGCGATGCGGGCCGCCAGGATCCCCGCGACCAGCGCCCAGTAGCTGCGCAGCGCGACAGCCAGCGCAATCGTCAGCACGACCGCGACCGTGCGGCCGGTCAATTGCAGCTGAAACTCCTTGTGGAACGCCAGATCGCGCTGGAAATCGACGATGCCGATATTCTCGCAGCCGGCGATCAGCGTTCCTATGGCGAGCGCCAGCAGGATCGGCATCAGGCGCAGATCGCCAAAAAACCCGGCGACCGGCCAGGCGGCCACCGCGATGACCGCGGCGGTGAGTGCGCTGCGCATGAAGTTCATCGTAAAGGCGGTGTCGTAGAGGTCGCGATCGAGCGTCGGCTCGCGCACCAAGGCGTCCTGCACGCCGACCGCGGACAGCGCGTCGACCGCGGCGATGAAACCGGTGGCGATCGCGACCAGTCCAAAATCGTCGGGCGCCAGCAGGCGGGCGAGCACCAGCGTGCTGACGAGGCCGAGATTTCGCGTGGCGAGCCGCCAGGCGATGACCCAGCCGGCGCCCTTGGCTGTCTTCAGCGACAGCGCGGCTTGCGGCTCGGTGGCGTTATCGCCGCTTCCGTCAGCCATGCTGGCTCGCGGCATGTCGCGCGAGGACGCGGCGGAACAGCGCCAGCTGGCCACGCGTCGTCGCGTCCCAGCTGAACCCCTCGGCATAGGCTCGCGTCGCGGCGCGCGCCGGCGGTCGGGCAAAGAGGGCGCGCACCGCCACGGCAATCCCGGCTGGCGTGTTGTCGTCGAGTAACCGGCCGGCCGCCGGCGCGCCGACCACCTCGGGGTTGCCCCAGATATTGGAGGCGATGACTGGCGTGCCGCAGGCCATCGCCTCGAGCAACACATTGGCCCAGCCCTCGCGGCTCGAGGCGAGGACGAGGGCGTCGGCCGCGCTGTAGATTTCCGGCATCAGGGCGTGCGGTTTTGCGCCGAGGAACCGGACGCGCCCGGCCACCCCAAACCGCTCGCTCAGCTGCCCGAGGCTGTGGCACTCCGGTCCCTCGCCGACGATCAGCAGATCGAAATCGGGCAGTTCGCGCAGCGCGGCGATGACGCGGTCGTGTCCCTTGCGCTCAATCAGGTGGCCGACCGACACCAGGGTCGGCCGCGTCAATCGCAGGTTGCGACGCGCCGCTGCCCGATCGAGCGGACGAAACGCCGCGAGATCGACCCCGTTGCGCAGCACCTCGACCGCGTCGGGCCGAGCGCCCAGCTCGATCAGGGCCTCTTTCAGGGCGGCGCTGACCGCAACGATGCCGGCCGCCCGGCCGATCGCCCGCTCGATCATGCGGCGCGGCAGGGTAAAGCGCGGGATCAGGTTGACGTCGGTGCCGCGCGCCGTGATGACAACCGGGCAGCCAAGCCGCCGGCCGAGCCACAAGGCGGCAACGCCGTCGGGATAGAAATAATGCGCATCGATGATGTCAAACCCGGTGCCGGCGGCATAGAGGCGCCGCACCGGGGCGAGCGTCGCCGCCGCCAGCAGCGCCGGGGCGAGCGTCATCCCGATCCGCGGCACGACCGGAAACCGCGGATGCTGGATCGCGATGCCGTGCCGCCGCTCGTGCCGGTCGACGCGGGCCGCGCGGCCCCAATCGCCGAAGCAGCGCGCGCCCGATGGAAAATACCCCACCGGCGCGACGACGGTGCTCTCGGCTTCGCCGCCGGCCACCAGATGGCGCAGCCGGTTCTCGACGAAGATGCCGTGGTTGGGCTGCTCGCGGTTGGGGAACAGCGTCGTGAAGGTCAGCAACCGGATCGGCCGCGACCCGGCGAGCGGCGCGTGAGGCTCGCTGCCGCAACGCGCCAGCAGCAACGCGTCGTCAAACATCACATGCCTCTCCGGCATTGGGCCTCGTCTGCGCCATCGCCTAACGTCCCGAGATATCGGCGAGAAGCTCGGCGGCGGCGGGCTTGTCATCGAAGTTCTTCGGGGTGGCGACGAGCGCCGCGAGCAGCTTCTGCGCCGCTTGATGCTGGCCGGTATCGTTGAGCGCCACGGCGAGGTGATAGGTGATTGCCGGGCTTTCCGGCTGCGCCGCGCTCGCCTGCTGCAATAGGCCGACCGCGTCGGCGGCGTGGCCGTTTCGGGTCAGGATCCAGCCAAGCGTGCCGGCAATGTCCGCGACGTTGGGCGCCAGCGCATAGGCCCGCGCCGCGACCGATTGCGCCCGCGCATCGCCGGTCAGCTGGTAGACCCAGGCCAGATTGTTGAGGGCGACCGCGTTCTGCGGCTGCTTCGCGACGACGCGTTCGAGCAATTGGCGGCCCTCGTCATAACGCCGGGCGAGGATGTCGACGGCGCCGAGCTGCGCCGCCGCCGCGAGATCGTCGGGATGCAACGTCAGCCAGTCGCGCAGGGCGCTCGCCGCGTCCTGCGGCTTGCCGGTCGCGGCGAGTACCCGGTAGAGCCGCATCGCGAGCGTGGCGGAAGGCGCCGCCTGGTAGGCCTCGCGATATGCCGCCAGGGCCTTGTCGGGCTGACCCGCGCCGACCAGCACGTCGCCAGCGAGCGCCGCCGCTATCGGCAGGCCGGGATGCTGTTTCTCGTAAGTCGCGGCCCAAGCCTGCGCCCCAGCCAACCCCTGCGTCTTCAGATCGATCGCGATGTGATCTTCCACCAGTTGCGGATTGGTCGGGGCAAGGTTCAACGCCGCGTCGATCGCGGCGCGCGCGCCATCGCCGTCGCCCGCCGACAGCAGCACCGCGGCGAGCTGGCGGCGCTGCTCGATGCCGGGCTTTTCGATCGCGATCAATCGGCGGTAGGTCTGCGCCGCGTCGCTCAGCAAGCCCGCCGCCACCTCGGCGCGCGCGCGCGCCGCGATCAGCGGTGCGTTGCCGACATCGTTGCGCCCCGGGTCGGTGCGCGCCGTCGCCAGCGCCTTGTCCTTGTCACCGAGCCGCAGATAGAGATCGATCAGCCCGGCGGTAATGCCGGCATTGGCCGGCGCTGCCGCATGTGCCCGTTCGGCGGCGGCGACAGCCTGACCGTTTTGGCCGGCGCGCAGCAGCAGGCTGACGAGATAGGTCAATGCCGGTGCATTGCCCGGCTCTCGGTCGAGGATTTTTTCGTAGAGCTGCCGCGCCTCGTCGGAGCGGCCCTGCAAGTCGGCGACGCGCGCCAGATTGAGACGGGCGGGAGCGAAATCCGGGTACTTTGCGGCGACCGCGGCAAACGCCTCGCGGGCGCCCGCCAAGTCGAATTGCGCGAGCTTCACCAGTCCCGCCAGATTGCCCGGGATCGGGCTGTCCGGCTGCGCCTCTCGCAGCGACGCGACGGTTTTCGCCGCCGCCGCAAAACGCCCCGCGGCGATGTCGCTCAGAACAAGGACGGCGCCGGCCGGCGTGTTCGGCGACAGCGCGAGCGACCGGGTGAGCTCGTCGATCGCGTCCTTGCCGTCGCCAGCCTGCAGCCGGCTAACGCCCAGCCAATAGTGCAGCACGGCGTTATCGGGCGCGTGCTTGACCGCTTCCTCGAACGCGGCCATCGCCTTATCCGGCTTGCCGAGCTGCAGGTCGGCGCGGCCCAGCAGATCGAGCGCTTCCGGATCCGCGGCGCCGGAGCGCTCCAGGCTGGCGAGCGCGTCGAGCGCCGCGGCGGGGCGCCCCAATTCGAGCTCGACCCGGCCGAGCAGCTTCTGGCCGGCGGGATCCTCCGGATAGCGTGCCGCATAGCGCCGGGCGGCGTCTTCAGCCTGGCTCAGCTGATGCAGGTCGTATTTGACGACCGCCAGAACGTAATAGCCGCGCCCGACCTTGCCGAGCAGCGGCGATACCCTCTCGAGGTCCGCGTCGGCCTCCTTGAACTTGCCCTGCTTGGCATAGAGGATCGCGCGCAAGTAGACCGCGACCGCGCTGTTCGGCTGATCGGCGAGGACCGCGGCGATATCGGCCTGCGCCGCATCCTTCTTGTCGAGGTCGAGGAGAACGGCGGCGCGTTCGATGCGTGCCGGCAGAAGCTTCGGGCTTGCCGCGACGGCCTTGTCCAGGAGGCCGAGCGCTCCCTGTGGGTCGCCCTTGAGGTGCAGCAGCTGCGCCTTGCCGACAAGCGCTTCGGGCGATTGCGGCGCCAGCGCAAGGGCCTTGTCAAACAACGCCTCGGCCGGCGCAAACTGGCGCGTCGTCATTTGCAGCTTGGCTTCGGCGAGCAGCGGCGCCGGGGATTGCGGCGCCAGCGCCTGCGCTTGTGCGAATGATTTCCGGGCGTCATCGGCGGCATTGAGCGCGAACTGCGCGTCGCCGCGCGCCACGAGTATTTCCGCCTGCCGCGCCGGGCTGCCCTCGCTCGGCGGAAAATCGGCAAGCACCTGTCGATACTTCCCTTCCGCCAGCTCCACCCGCGCCAGGAGCACTGCCGCACCGTCCGGGTCGAAGCCGCCGTCGCGCGCCGTTCTCGCCTCGCTTTCGGCAGCGGCCGCGTCGCCGAGCGCGAGATAAACGCGGGCCAGACGGTAATGCGCCTCCATGTTGCGCGGTTCCGCCTGGATTGCATTCTTCAGTTGGATGCGAGCCGCCCGCAGATCGCCGTCAGCGGTCAACCGCTTGGCGTCGTCGAGATACTGGTTTGCCCGCGCGGCGCCTGCCGGAACGGCGAGCCCGAGCAGCACCAGTGCCGGGAACACCATCGTTCTCGCGACCATCGCTTGTGCCTTCGCTGATCCGGCGGCGTTCACAACTGCACCACGCCAGCGCCGCCCGGCGCGTGGCGCGCCTCGGCGGCGGCGCCCAAACCATGCGCCTCAAGCAGCGCGTAGAGCGTCGGCCGGCTGATGCCGAGCAGCTTGGCGGCGGTCGAGATCGTGCCGTTGGTCTGGCTGAGCGCCTTCTGGACGACCTCGCGCTCGGCCTTCATCCGCGCCGTGCGGATATCGAGGTGATGGACGTCGGGCGGCGCGGCGGCCAGTTCGAGGTCGCTGGCGGCGATCAGCCGGCCGTCCGACATGACGACGGCCCGCTTGACCCGGTTTTCCAGTTCGCGAACGTTACCCGGCCACGGATAGGCCGCGACCGCGGCGATCGCGTCGGCGGTGAAGCCCTTGATGCGGCGGCCGAAATGGGCCGCGAACTTGTGCAGGAAAAAGTTCGCCAGCAGCGCCGGATCGCCAGCCCGGTCGCGCAGCGGCGGCACCTTCAGCGTCACCTCGTTGAGCCGGTAGAACAGGTCTTCGCGAAAGGACCCCTCCCGCATCTTGGCTTCGAGATCCTGGTTGGTCGCGCAGACGATCCGCACGTCGACCTGGATCGGCTGACGCCCGCCGACCCGTTCGATGACCTGGTCCTGGAGAAAGCGCAGCAGCTTGACCTGCAGCAGGTGCGGCAGATCGCCGATCTCGTCGAGGAACAGCGTGCCCCGGTGGGCGCTCTCGATCTTGCCGATGGTCTGCTTGATCGCGCCGGTGAAGGCGCCGCGCTCGTGCCCGAACAGTTCGCTCTCCAAGAGCGTCTCCGGAATCGCGGCGCAATTGAGCGCGACGAACGGCCGGCCCGCGCGCGGCCCCAGGTGATGCAGCGCGTGCGCCAGCCCTTCCTTGCCGGTGCCGCTTTCTCCGAGGATCAGGACGCTGACGGTGGTGGCGGCGAGCCGTTCGACGCTGCGGCACAGCTTCAGCATCTGCTCATCGGCGGTGAGGATGTTCTCGATCGGCGAGGGCCCCGGCACGTCCTTCAGCCGGCGGCTCTCGCTTTCCAGTCGTGACAGGTTGTAGGCGCGCTCGAGGATGACCCGCAGCACATCGTGGTCGACCGGCTTGTGAAAGAAGTCAGCGGCGCCGAGCGCGACGGCTTGCAGCGCATGCTTCCTGTCGTCGCTGGCGGTGGCGATGATGATCTTGGTGTCCGGGGCGATGCCGAGGAGTTCGCGAACCAGCGCCAGTCCCTCGCTTGCTCCAGCCGGATCGGGCGGCAGGCCGAGGTCGACGATCGCGACCGGCGGTCGCTCGCGGGCAAACAGCGTGCGCCCTGCCTGCCGGGTCTGGCCGGTGAACACGTGGTATTCCGGCAAGGCCCAGCGGTACTGCCGGCACAGGCCTTCGTCATCGTCGATCACCAGCAGCTTCGCTTTGTCCATGGGGGTCCTTATGTCAGGCGGGTGACAGCATCGCGGCCGGGATCGTCTCGGCGACGCACGGCAAGACGATGCGCATCGTCGTTCCGACCCCCGGCCGGCTTTGGGCGAGGAGATCGCCGCCGACGCTTCTGATCAGCTCCCGCGCCTGATAGGCGCCGATCCCCAGGCCGTCATCTTTGGTTGAGCCGAACGGCGCGAACAGCTGATCGCGAACGAATTCCGCCGGCATGCCGGCGCCGTCATCGGCGATGTCGACGACCAGCCGCGAGCGCTCGTGGCGGACGTTGACCGAGACTTCCCGAACCGCGGCGTCGATCGCGTTGTCGCACAAATGCGAGACCACGTTGCGCAGCAGCTCGCCATCGACCGCGACGGCGCCGCGCCCGCCGTCGTGCCGCAGATTGATCGTGACACCGCGCGTCCGGCCCACCGCGGCGATCGCCTCGGCGATCAGGTCGACCGGATCGCTGAGCGCGCCGAGCGCGACGGCGGACGGCGCCGGCCGCAAGCGTGCGATCAGCGTGTTGAGCGCCCCGAGGGCGGCCTCGACGGTCAGAAACACGTCGTCGTGAAATTCCGGGTCGGAACGAAAGCGCGCCGCGTTCTGGACGATCATCGACAGCTGGCTGGCGACGTTCTTCATGTCGTGGACCGCGAAGGCGAAGCGGTTGCCGAAATCGCGCAGCCGCCGCGTCTCGAGCATCGCTTGCGCTTGTTGCCGCTCGGCCGCATGGCTCGCCGCCTGCCGGCCAACGATGCGCAACAAGTCGAACGCCTCGCGATCGAGCCGCTGCGGCGCGCGCGGTGCGACCAGCACGACAAAACCCAGCAGCGTGCCGAGATGGTTGAGCGGCACCGCCAGCCACGCACCGCCGATTTCGGCCACAAACTCCGGCTGCCGTGGCTCCCGCTCGAGCTCGATCACCCAATTACCGTCGCGAAATGCCGCGGCGAACGGGCCGTCCGCGGGTTCGGCGCCGCTGGCAGGCTGCAGATTCCATGAGCCGTTCCAGTGGAACGCCGTGCCTTCGGGATCGCGCATCCACAATTGGCCGGCGGGACTATCGGCGATCGCCGCCAGCGCCTTGATAATGCGTGTCGCCGGGCCGCTCTGGTCGGGCTGTGAGAGCGTCGCGATGCAGCGCAGCCACTCCTTGCGGTAGTCGTAGCGGTGGGTGAAAAAGTTGTCGACGACGAGATGGCGCAGCCGCGAGCGCGCCGAGCCGGACGTCAGCGATACGCCGATCGCGGTGGCGCCCGCCAGCAGCAAAGCGACTTCGGCCAGCCCTCCCCAGCCGGGACCGATGACCCGAAAGGCTTCGCCGACTGTCGCCAGCGCGAGCAGAAAGATGCCGCTGAGGATAAGGCTGCCGGTGTGGAACACCACGTCGCGCGAGACGTGAATGTCGATGACCCAGTCGCGGTTCCGGGCGGCGGTGACGGCGACCAGGGGCGCCGCGAGGATCGCCGCGATCGGTCGGCCATCGGCCAAGAGCGGCGAAAACTGCCGAAACAGCGCGGCGTCGGCGTAGAAGGGGAGATCATAGACAAACATGCCGCCAATGCCGACGAACAGCAGGCTGATGTGCCAGCGACGGTCCGTCGGCGTGCCGCGGTATAAATTGTCTGCCAGAAAGGCGCCGAAGACCGCCAGCGCGAGGTATCCCAGCAGCAGCTCCGCCGATGGTGACGGTAATCGCTGGTCATGCACCGCGATCATCATCACAAAGCTGGCTATTGCCGCGAGACAGCCGGCCAATCCAGCCATCCGCCGGCGGCCGCCGAACTGGCGCTGGAGGAGGTGGATCATCACCGCGCACCACGCCGCGGAGCGCGCCAGCTCGAGCGCCGCCCCGGCCGGGCCCGAGCCCGGACCCGGCCCGGCGATCGCGGCGGCGGCCCACAAAGCCGTCGCGCCGCACCCGACGCAGAGGAGCATCCGGGTGACGCCGCCGCCTTTCGAGCGAAGCAACATCAGGCACAGGAAGACGTAGACGCCGGCCGCCAAACCGTAGAGCAAGCCGTGGGCAGTGCTGGCGACTGTAGTGAGCATTTAGCGCGCGCCCTGCCGCAACAGGACGGTCCGCACGGTACAGGCCAAGATCCACAGATCGAGCAGAAAGCTGCGGTTCTTTACGTAGTAGAGGTCGTAGCGCAGCTTGTCGCGAGCCTCCTCGAGCGAGGCGCCGTAGGGGGCGCTGACCTGAGCCCAGCCGGTAATCCCCGGCTTGGCGCAGTGCCGCTGGGCATAGAACGGGATGCTGTGGACGAACTGGTCGACAAAGAAAGGCCGTTCCGGTCGCGGCCCGACCACTGACATCTCGCCGCGAAGCACGTTGAACAGCTGCGGCAGTTCGTCGATCCGCGTGCAGCGGATGAAGCGGCCGATCGCGGTGACGCGGGGGTCGCCAACCGCGGCCCATTGCGGCGCCCCCGGCGTCTCGGCATCGCGCCGCATGCTGCGAAACTTATAGAGGACAAACGTTCGACCGTGCCGACCGACCCGCTCCTGGCAATACAGCACCGGACCGGCGCTCTCCAGTTTGATCAGGATCGCGGTCAGCAGCATCACTGGCAGCGTCGCGACGATCAGGCCGCTGGCGACAGCCAGGTCGAGCAGCCGCTTGGCCGCCTCTGCGACGCGGCCGTGGCGAAACCCATAGCGATCGAAGACCCAGCTGAGGTCGGCGCCATCGACATCGATCCAGCAGCCCTCGCGCTCCCAGAAGGCCGCCTCGGTAAGCACCCGAACGCCGCGCAGGCGCAGGTCGAGGAGGGCGCTCGCGGGCAATGCTCGATCGCTGCCCTCCGCGACGACGACACCCCAGATTCGCGCGCGGCGCAGCGCCTCGGGCGCGAATCGCGCCGCGCAACCCTCGCCGCCACCATCGCTAGCCGGCTCGAGGAGGCGAATATCCTCGAATGGGCGACACCGCCCGGCGGCGACAAACCGTCGAAACCGGGCGCCCTCGCCCGGCAATGCCACGATAACAATCCGCCGCGCCAACAGTTGTCGCTGCCTGACCACAAAAAACGCCAGCTGCGTCGCCGCCAGGCAACCCAACCACGACAAAGCAACCGCGATTAGCGGATCACCAATCGGCGCCGAGAGACTGGAGGAATGCTGGTACAGCGCCGCCGGCAACAGCATGGTTGCCAGAAGTGCCAGCAGCGCCGCCACAATCGACTTTGCAACCAGATTGTTAAAATCGAAGATTGTTTCCGACCGATAAAGACCCAGGACGCTCGCTGTAATTGTAAATCCTAGAATCAGGATTATTACCAGATTAAGCTGTCCGGTTATGAGGTTTGTCGGCGATATACCGATCTCGGCGGTAACGTGCAGTGCGAGATAAATGCCGATAGCACTAAATAACATTTCGCTGGCTGCGACAAGTATAACCTCTCGCGGCAAGACTTGACTCAGCACCCGAAACATGTCGAGTTCCCTCTGTCACGCGTAACCGTGAATAGCGACGATCGGTGTTGATCTACGATAAATCGATTTACGCCGGTAATGTCACCCCGCACTGTAAATGCCAGTTACGTCGCTTGATGCACACCATGGCATGCAGCGAGACAACACAGCGCTTGGAGCGTAGTTCCCCCACCTCGTTCAGCCGTCGATTATTTTTTGCATCTGCCCTCTAAGACATTGAAACAACGCGGCGAGAGCGGCTGCGACACGAGCGCGCGACAGAATCTGTCCGATGGAGCTCGGCGACTGATTGTAAGGAGTACTTTACAAAGTCACGAAAAACAGCGCGGCAACCGAAAATTTTTTGCAACTATATTGACTGGCTGCCGTTGAGCGAGTTCTTCGGTTATGATATCGGGATTGCGGGTGGGGACCTCATGAGAGAGGCGGCGAGGCCGTTAGAGGCAGCGAGCGGACGGCTCGGCGGCGCGCTGTCGCACTCCGTCCAGCGGGCGGACGGCAACCACCCGATCTTCGACCAAACCGGGGGCAATAATGGGCGGCGAACCTGGCACCAAAAACTGGCGAGGACGGCTTCGGCTCGCGCTGCTTCTTACGGCGGTTGCGGCCGGCACCGCGGGCTGCGTCGGCAATTATCCGGGGCTGACGGCGGGTCCCGCCACCCCGGCGGCGGAATACATCATCGGTCCGGAGGACACACTCAATATCTTCGTCTATCGCGCGCCGGAACTGAGCGTCCAGACGCCGGTGCGGCCGGATGGGCGGATCTCGACCCCGCTCAGCCCGGACGTCGTCGCGTTGGGCAAGACGCCGTCGCAACTGGCGCGCGACATCGAGGCCAATCTGAAGAAATATGTGCAGGAGCCCAACGTCACGGTGATGGTCAACGGCTTTCGCGGCCCGCCGGATCTGGCGATTCGCACGATCGGCGAAGTCGCCCAGATACGCGCGATTCCCTACCGCGCCCACCTGTCGCTGCTCGACGTCATCATTGCCTGCAACGGCCTGACGCGGTTCGCCGCGGGCAATCGCACGCTGATCGTGCGCCAAGGACCCCACGGTCCGCAGACCTATCAGGTGCGGCTCGACGACCTGATCAAGGACGGCGACATCACACAAAACATCGCGATGCAGCCGGGTGACACGGTGTTCGTGCCGCAGGCTTGGTTCTGAGGGTTGAGAGGCGATATGACGCAGTGGTATCCGATGGTGGCGCAGACCCTCACGGCGGCATGGCGGCGGCGCTGGGCGCTGATCGCCACTGCGTGGGGATTGTGCCTTGTCGGGTGGATCGGGGTTGCCCTGCTCCCAAACACTTACGAATCCGATGCACGGCTCTATGTCGACGCCGACGCGGTGCTGACGCCACTGCTGCACGGACTGGCGGTCGACACCGAAACCTCGAACCAGCTCGAGGTCATGCAGAAGACGCTGCTCAGCCGGCCCAACCTCGAAAAGCTGATCGGCATGACCGATCTCGAACTCCAGGGCAAGGGGCCGCAACAACGGGAATTGCTGGTGCGGCGCCTCGGCACGGCGATCAAGGTGCAATCGCAGGACCGCAATATTTTTACGATCAGCTACCGCAACTCGGACCCGAAGCTCGCGCATGACGTGGTGGTGGCGCTGCTGTCGATCTTCATGGAGGAGGCGAGCCGGACGAACCGCGCCGACATGAAGAACGCGCAGCAATTCCTCGGCCAGCAAATCGGCTCCTACGAGGCGCAGCTGCGCAAGGCGGAACAGCGCCGCGCCGATTTTCGGCGCAAGTACCTCGATATTCTGCCGTTGGAGAGCAACGGCGGCCTGTCGCGGCTCGACACCGCCCGCGTCGAAGTCCAAGGCGTGGCGGCGCAACTGCGCGACGCGACCGCGCAGCTGACCGCACTGCAGCAGCAGGCGCAAGCAACGCCGGCGACGATCGACAGCGCAACCATCAATGCGACCGAGTCGCCGCTCGCCGCGGCCGAGCGTCAGCTCGCCGAATTGCGCGCCAAGGACACCGAGGAAAACCCCGACGTCGTCGTCGCGCGGCGGGTCGTCGCGTCATTGCGGGCCCACGCGGCCGGGCATCCGGCAGCGGGCGGCGCGCGCGCGATCCCCAACCCGATTTACCAGCAGGTACGGCTGCAAATCATCCAGGCGCAGGCGACGGTGTCGTCGCTGCAGTCGCGGCTCGCCACTGCGCGGCAGGACGCCGAGCGATTGGAAGCGCTGGCGCGCGCCGCGCCCGGCGTCGAGGCGCAGTACCAGAACCTCGATCGCGACTACAACGTGATCCGTCGCAACTATGAGGAGCTGCTGTCGCGGCGCGAAGCCTCGAATATCACCGAGGCCGCCGACACCAGCGCCGACAAGGTGAAACTGCGGGTCATCGATCCGCCGAGCGTCCCGACGGTGCCGATCTCGCCGAACCGCATCTTGCTGGTATCGGCGGTCTTGCTGGGCGGGCTCGGCGCCGCCTTTGCGCTCGGCGTGTTGCTCGGCCAACTCGATCAGTCGATCGGCGACATCGGCGGCCTGCGCGATTTCGGGGTGCCGGTGCTCGGCGGCATCTCGCTGGTCCCGGCGCCCCGCGCCCGCGCCCATTATCCGCAGGCCGCGGCCTTCACCGGGGCCCTCCTCGTTCTTATAGCGGTCTACGGCAGCCTGGCCGGCGAACTCATCACCCGACAGAGGCTGATTCCATGACCATCGACGGCGGACGCCTGCACCTGATCGAACGGGCAGCGGCGCGGCTCGAACCGGCGGCGGCATCGCCGGCGGCGTGGACCGCGGCAGCCCCGGTAGCAGCCCGAGCGGCCGACAATATCGGCCCGCTGCCGGCAGCCGAACGCGGCGTCGTTATCGACCGCGCGGCGCTGGAGCGCGGCGGAATGATCGACGGCGGCAAGCCGGGCGCCCGGGTCGCCGAGGAATTCCGCATCGTGCAAGCGGAAATCCTGCGGCGCAGCGGCGGCGCAAACCAGTCTGACGCGGCGCCGCGCTGCAAGCTCGTGATGGTCACCAGCGCCCTGCCGCGCGAGGGCAAGAGCTTCACCGCGTTGAACGTCGCCGTCGGCATTGCGCGTAACGACGAGCGCCGCGTCCTTCTGGTCGACGCCGATGGCAAGGCCGGCTCACTCGGCGACCGGTTCGGGCTGGCGGCGGCGCCGGGCCTCCTCGACCTCGCCGCCGACCGCACGCGCGACCCGGCCGGGCTCATCGTCGCGAGCGCTATCGCCAACCTCGACTTTCTGCCGCTCGGTAGCGGCGCCGAGGCATCGCCGGAGGGGCTCGGCGAAAGCAGCACTGCCGGCGTCATCGAAATGCTGGCAAATCGCTATCACGATCGGCTGATCCTGATCGACGCGCCGGCCTGTCTGTCGAGCAGCCGGCCGCACCTCTTCGCGCCGCTGGTCGCGCAGGTCGTGCTGGTCGTGGCGGCCGGCAGCACCCAAGAGAGCGATGTCGAGGCGGCACTCGGGCTGGTCCGCAGCTGCGCCGGGGTCTCGCTGCTCTTGAACAAGGTGCGGCGCTGGCACGCGCATTCGTTTGGCTCCTATGCCAGTGCAAGTTGACCGAAGGGGATCTCGGCACGCTCTTCCGATCGGTCGCCGGGCTCGCCTTGCCGCGGCCTTCGGGGTGGTCGCGGCAGCGGCAGGAACGGCGCCGCCGGCGCGTGCCGGCGACTGGCTGATCACGCCGCGCCTTGAAGATCAGGAGATCTTCACCGACAACGTCTTTGCGACGCCGACCGACCGGCGCTCCGACCTGATCACCGCGCTCTCGCCGGGATTGTCGATCGAGGGCGCGAGCCCGCGGCTCACCGGCAAGCTCGATTATTCCCCGACGCTCTATCGCTACGCGCTGACCCCGAGCCAAGACGCGGTCGGCCACAATCTCTACGCGCGCGGCACCGCGACGCTGGTGCCCGACCTATTGTTCTTCGATGCCAACGCCTATGCGAGCCAGCAGCCGACGACGCCGGGCCTGACCACCAGCCTGTCGTCGCTGTCGACCGCCGGACTGCCGGCGACCGGGCTGTCCAGCCCGCTTCTGCCCAACGCCATTCCGCAAGCGCAGCTGACGCAGGTCACCACCGTCACCGCCTCGCCCTATCTACAGCGGCGCTTCGGCGATTATGGCGTCGGCGAATTGCGCTACAGCTTTTCCGACAACAATTTCAGCGGCGGCGAGAACCTGCTTCTGGTGCCGGCCCCAGCCGCCTCGCAAAACACCAGCGACACGACCAACGAGGCAACCGCGACCTTTGTCACTGGCAGTTATTTCGACCGCTTTACCTCGCGGCTGCTGCTCGACACCTCGCACTCCACCGGCAACGACGTCTTGAGCAACGCCAGCCAGAATCGCGCGATCGTCGCCACCGAGTATCCGCTCGTCCACACGATCTCCGCGCTCACCACGATCGGCTACGAGGATTTGCGGTTCGGCGGAGTCCCGACGGTACAGATCGACGACGCCGTGTGGGGCGTCGGAGCACGCTTCGCCCCGACCCCCGACCGCACCCTGACCGTGCTTTATGGCCGCCATGACGGAATCACCAGCCCTTACGCCTCGCTCAACTACGCGCTGACGCCGCTGACCCGCGTCACGGCTGGCTATAGCGACAGCCTGACGACGTTCAGCGAGGATATCGCGCAGGGCCTGGCCGCGTCCGACCTCACCGCGCGCGGCCAGACGATCGACAGCCGGACGCTGCTGCCACTGCAAATTCATAATCCGCTGCTCGGACTGCAACTGAGCCTCTTGCGGATCAAGCGGGCGTCGGCCGCCGTCTATCTCGACAACAAGCGCGACCACCTGTCGCTATCGGCCGATCGCGAGGAGGATCTAGTCGTCGCCCAGGCCGTGACGCAGCCCGGCGTCTCCTTGCGCGCGACGACCATCAATTTCGGCTGGGGGCATGACATCAACCCGCTGACCACCGCCCAGCTGGCGCTCGGCTATTCCTGGGTCGCCCTCTTGCAGGCGCCCGAGGTCGACGAGAATATCTTCACCGCGGGGGCGTCGCTCAACTACCTCTTCACCCCGACGCTGAGCGGCACTGCCAGCTACACCTACTTCAACCGCGCGGCCAACCAGCCGTCGTTCAAGCTGACGTCGAACGTCGTCCTCGTCAGTCTGCGCAAGACGTTTTGAGGGGTGCGATGTACGCCGAATACTACAAGCTGAACGCGATGCCGTTCCAGCTGACGCCCGACCGCCGCTTCTTCTTTGACAGCCGGGAACACAGCCGGGCAATGGCGCACCTGGTCTATGGCCTGGCGCAGCAGGAAGGCTTCATCGTCATCACCGGCGAGATCGGCGCCGGCAAGACGATGCTCGCCGAGCGCCTGTGGGCGCAACTCGACGAGCGCAAATACGTCGCGGCCAGGCTCTCGACGACACAGATCGGCGGCGACGACCTCTTGCGGATGGTGATCGCCGGCTTCGGCCTGCCCGCCTCGGGCGGCGACAAGGCGAGCCTGTTGCAGCGGATCGAACAGCACCTCGCCGAGCAGCAACGTCTCGGCAAGCGCTGCCTATTGGTGGTCGACGAGGTGCAGAACCTGCCGATCGCGGCGCTCGAGGAACTGCGTATGCTGTCGAACCTGACGATCGCCGGACGGGCGCCATTCCAAGGGGTGCTGCTCGGCCAGCCGCAGTTCCGCCGTATGCTGGCCAGCGCCGATTTAGAGCAGCTGCGCCAGCGGGTCCTTGCCTCCTACCATCTCGGGCCGTTGAGCAGCGCCGAGACCCGCGCCTACATCGACCACCGCCTCACAACCGCCGGGTGGACCGGGTCGCCGTCCTTCGAGGAGGCGGCGTTTCTTGCCATTCACCGCCAGACGGACGGCATTCCTCGCCGGATCAACACGCTCTGCTCGCGCCTCCTGCTCTTCGGCGCGCTCGATGAGACGACCCGCATCACCGAGGCCGTCGCCAATGAAGTGGCGGAAGAGCTGAGGCGCGATCTGGTCGGCGCCGTCGCGCCGGCGAAGGCGCCGAAACCCCTGCGCAACGGCGATCTGACGCACTCCGTCGAAGCGCGGATCGAGCGGCTCGAGACGCGGCTCAAGCGCCACGACCGCATCATTAAAAGTGCGGTCGAAATCGGCGTGCAGCTGCTTGAGGCGCGCAAATGAGCGCGCTCGCGCCGGCCCGGATCGTCAATGCGCTGACCGTCGACGTCGAGGATTATTTCCAGGTCCAGGCGCTGGCCGACCGCTTTCCGCGTCCCTCTTGGGAGGCGGTGCCGCGGCGGGTCGAAGCCAATGTCGACCGCCTGCTGGAGCTCTTCGCAGCCGCCTCGGCGCACGCGACGTTCTTCACCCTCGGCTGGATCGCCGAACGCCACCCGGCGATGGTGCGCCGCATCGCGGCGGCCGGCCACGAGCTGGCCAGTCACGGCTACGATCACCGGCGGGCCGACCAGCTCACCCCGACGCAGCTGCGCGAGGATGTGCGGCGCTCGAAGCGGCTGATCGAGGACATCGGCGGCTGTGCCGTGCATGGCTACCGGGCGCCGACCTTTTCGATCGGGGCCGGCAACGCGTGGAGCTACGACATCCTCGAAAGCGAAGACTACCACTACAGCTCCAGCCTCTATCCGATCCGGCACGATCTCTACGGCTCGCCGACAGCGCCGCGTTTTCCCTTTCGGCCGGCGTCGGGCGCGCTCTGGGAGATGCCGCTGACGACGCGACGGCTGTGCGGGCGCAACTACCCATGCGCCGGCGGCGGCTACTTTCGCCTGCTGCCCTACCAGCTGTCGCGCAGCAATTTGCGCCGCGTCAATATTACTGAGCGGCAGCCGTGCATCTTCTATTTGCACCCCTGGGAAATCGATGCCGGACAGCCCCGCGTGCGCCCGCTCTCGCTGCGCTCGCGGGTGCGCCACTACACCAATATCGCCGCCATGCCGCGCCGCCTCGAACGGCTGCTGCGCGACTTCGCCTGGGGCCGGATGGACGGAGTGTTCACCCAGCTTGCCGCGCCCGGCGAGGTCCGGGCGACTGCGGCAAGCGCCGGCTGAAGGCCGTGCCGCCCCTAGTCCGAGAGCTCGACACGCGGGCCGAAGCCGCCTGGGACCGCTATGTCGAGGACGCACCGGACGGCACCTTCTTCCACCGCTCGGGCTGGCGTCCGGTCATCGAGCAGGCGTTTCGTCACCGCACCCACTTTCTGATGGCGGAACAGGATGGCGCGATCAGCGGCGTGCTGCCGCTGGTTCACCTGCGCAGCCGGCTGTTCGGCAACACGCTCGTCTCGGTGCCGTTTTGCGTTTATGGCGGGCCGCTCGCCAGCGACCAGGCAAGTTCGGAGGCACTGACCGGACACGCGCGCGATCTGATGCGGCGGCTCGGCGCCGATGCGATCGAATTCCGCATGCGCCAGCCGACGCTCGCCGGGTGGCCGACCCGCAGCGACCTCTACGCCACCTTCAGGAAGCCGATCGCGGCCGATCCGGAGGCCAATCTCAAGGCCATCCCGCGCAAGCAGCGCGCAATGGTCCGCAAGGGCATCCAGAACGGCCTGCGCTCGCAAGTCGACAACGACACCGCCCGACTGCACCGGGTGTATAGCGAGAGCGTGCGCAACCTGGGCACCCCGGTATATTCCGGCCGCTACTTCCGCCTCCTGGCCGAGCGCTTTCGCGATTGCTGCGAGACCCTGACCATCCTTGACGGCGAGCGGCCGGTCGCGGCCGTGCTGAGCTTCTTCTTCCGCGACGAGGTGCTGCCCTATTATGGCGGCGGCACTGCCGCAGCGCGCCACCGCGCCGCCAACGACTTCATGTATTGGGAAGTCATGCGGCGGGCCGCCGACCGCGGCGCCCGGCTATTCGATTTCGGGCGCAGCAAGTTCGACACCGGCTCCTTCGATTTCAAGAAATTCTGGGGCTTCACGCCGCAGCCGCTGCACTACCAGTATCAGCTTCGCCCGGGCTGCCCGATCCCCGATCACAACCCGCTCAACCCGAAATACCGGTTGCTGATCGCCGCCTGGAAGCGGCTGCCGCTGCCGCTTGCCAATTTGCTCGGCCCCGCGATCGTGCGCGGCATCGGGTGAAGAGATGAAGGAGCTATTGTTCCTGTCGCATCGCGTGCCCTACCCGCCCGACAAGGGCGACAAGATCAGGGCATGGCATCTCTTGTCGCATCTCGCGAAATCCTATCGCATCCACCTCGGCTGCCTCGTCGACGACCCGCGCGACCGGGCGCATCTTGCCGAGCTTCGCCGGGTGTGCGCCCGGGTCGGCGCGTTCGAGGTTCGCGGGTCGCTGCAAAAGCTGCGGGCGCTCGCCGGTCTGCGGCGCGGCAAGCCGCTCACCGCCGACGTGTTCTATCACCCGGGTCTCGCCCGCTGGGTCGACGACAGCCTCGCCGGCGGCCGCATCGACGCATTGTTCGCGTTCTCCTCGGGCATGGCGCGCTATGCCGAAGGCAGGCAGGTGAAGCTGCGCATTCTCGACATGGTCGACGTCGATTCCGAAAAGTGGCGCGAGTACGCCGACCGTTTCGGCTGGCCGCTGGATGCGCTTTACCGCCGCGAAGCCGAGACGCTGCTCGCCCTCGAGCGCCGCGCGGCGGCCGAATTCGATAGGACCCTCTTCGTCTCGCCGGCCGAAGCGCGCCGCTTCGCGACGCTGGCGCCCGAGTGCCGGCAGAAGATCGGGTGGGTGGAGAACGGTGTCGACCTCGACCGTTTCTCGCCCGATCACGCCTTCGCGCGGCCGTTCCCGCCCGGCACAAGCAACCTCGTCTTCACCGGGACCATGGATTACTGGCCGAACGGTGACGCGGTCGGGTGGTTCGCCCGCGAGGTGATGCCGCTGCTGCTGCGCCGCCAGCCTAACGTGCACTTCCATATCGTCGGCGCCAAACCGAGCCGCGGCGTGCGGCAACTCGCCCAACTGCCGCAGATCCATGTCACCGGACGGGTGCCCGACGTCCGCCCCTTCATCGCGCATGCAGATGCCGTGGTGGCGCCGTTGCGGGTTGCACGCGGTATCCAGAACAAGGTGCTGGAAGCGATGGCGATGCGCCGGCCGGTGGTGGCCACGCCAGAAGCCTTCGAGGGCCTGCGCGCGGTGCCGGGCCGCGACCTGCTGGTCCGCGCGACCCCCGAGGAGATCGCCGAGGCAATTGTCGCGATCCTCGACGGCGGCCATCCGGGGCTGGGCGCAGCGGCGCGTACCGTGGTCGAGCGCAACTACCGCTGGTCCGATACGCTGCGGCGGCTCGACGCTGTCCTCGAGCCGCTCGAGCCGGCCGCGGTGCGGGTCAGCGCATGATGACGCCGCTGCCGGTGCCGCGCGGTGCCGCTGCCCCCTTGGGCGAGGCGCGGCGCGCCTGGCTGACGGCGGTGTTGGCGCTCGGCGCTGGCCTGGCCATTCTCGGCATCGTCTATTCGGCCGAAATCGCCGCCGCGATCGGCGTCTGGATCGCATCGACCGCGTTCAACCATTGCTTCCTCGTGCTGCCGATGGCGGCCTATCTGCTTTACGCGCGGCGGGACGCGGTCCTCCAATCCACCCCGCATCCGGCGCCGCCGATCGCGGCTGCGGCGCTGCCGCTCGTGCTCTGCTGGTTCCTCGCCGAGCGCGCCGGCATCATGGAGGCGCGCCAGTTGCTGGCGATCGGAATCGTGCAGGTCCTGGTGATGGCGACGCTCGGCGCGCCCACCTGGCGGGTGTTGGCGGCGCCGGCCCTCTATCTCTTTCTGCTGGTGCCGACCGGCGAGTTCCTGGTGCCGTGGCTGCAGCATTTCACGGTCAGTTTTATCGGAGCGGGGCTGACGCTGCTCGAAGTGCCGCATTTCATCGACGGCGTCACGATCGAGATCCCGGAAGGGCGCTTCCTGGTCGCCGAAGCCTGTGCCGGGCTGAGGTTCCTGATCGCCTCGGTGGCGTTCGGCGCCTTCTATGCCTGCCTCATGTATCGGAGCCCACAGCGCCGCCTGCTGTTCATTGCGCTGTCGCTGGTCGTGCCGGTGGTCGCCAACGGGTTGCGCGCGCTGGGCATCGTCTATCTCGGCCATCTGCTCGGCAGCGCGCCGGCGGCCGCGGTCGATCATGTGCTCTACGGCTGGCTGTTTTTCGCGATCGTCACGGCGTTGCTGATCCTCGCCGGCCTGCCGTTTCGCCAATCGCCGGCGCCGGTACTGCCAGCCTTATCGGCCGCACGTCCCGCCCGCGCGACGCAGGCAAGCGCGACGGTGGTCGCGGTCGTCGCGGTCGCGTTGTTGGCAAGCCTGCCGCGGCTCGCCGCCGACAGTCTGGCGCAGGGTGCCGCACAGATCGCCGGCGCGGCGCCGATTTCCTTGCCGCTGCCGGCGGGGTGTGCGGTGGTGAAGCCCGCCGCCGGGGACCTGCTGCAACCGGTGACGAGCCCCGAGCTGACGCGGGCCTATCGCTGCGGCGACGCGCGGCTCGTCCTGCGCCTCCTGGTGTTTCCGCGGCATGTCGGAGCCGGGCCGGTCTTTGCCGCCTTGCGCGGCGCGGCGATTGTGCCCGGCTGGGACGAGATCGCCAGCGGGACGACCCCGCCCTGGCGCCTCAGCGACCTCGCGGGGCAGGAGGCAGGACAGGAACGCTTTGCCACGGTTGCGGCGGCGTTGTGGATCGATGGGCGGCCGAGCGCGGCGGGCGTCGCGAGCCGGCTGCGGCAAGCCGTCGCCTCGCTGCGCCGCGGCGCCGTCTCGCCGGTCGTCGCGATCCTCGCCACCGACGCGACCGGCACGCGGCAGCGCGCGCACGCGCAAATAGAGCGGTTTCTCGGCGCTGTGAACGGCCTCTCGGGGATCATCCCCGCAGCCCTGGCGCGCGAGCCCGCACCCGGCCCCTTGCCGCGATAGCGAGGTCGAGCAGGTGGCGAACCGCATCGGCCATGCGCGCGATGGTGAATTCGCGCTCGACGCGTTCGCGGTTGCGCGCGCCGAGGCTGCGCCGCAGCCCCGGCTCGCGGCACAGCCGGCGCAGCGCCACCACGAGCGCGGCCGGGTCGTCGCGCGGCACGATGAACGGCCGGTTTTCCGGCACGACCATCGCCGCGATGTCGCCGACATCGGTGGCGACGACCGGCAGCCGCGCCGCCATCGCCTCCATTACGGCATAGGGCATCTGCTCGGTGTCGGAGGTCATCGCCAGCAGGTCGAAGACGCGCATCGCCGCTTCGGGACCGGGTACATGGCCGGTAAATACCACACGCTCGGCAATGCCAAGCGTGTTGGCGAGGTTCTCCAGCCGGCCGCGTTCGGGACCGTCGCCGCAGATCACCAGCCGGACCGGCAAATCCGCCGCCGGCGCGATTTCGGCAAAGGCCGACAGCAGTCGGCCGATGTTCTTCTCGGGGCGCAGCGGCGAAAACGAGCCGATGATGCACTCACCGGCGCGGCGCGCGAATGGGGGCGGGCCGTCAGCGGGCGCGCCGTCGAAGCGTGCGGGGTCGATGCCGTTGGGAATGTAATGCACGCGACGAGGATCGAGGCGCCATCGCCGGGTCGCGATCTGCGCCAGGGTGCGCGCCGGCACCAGCACGTCCGAGCGCCGCAGCGCCAGCGCCCGGACGAAGACCCGGCGACGCTTCTGGCGGTCCGCCTCGTCGGGTCCAAAGCCGTCCTCGAAGTGCAGATGCGGCAGCCGCGGGAAGAAGCGATTGACGATCGCCCACTCGATGGCGCCCCAATTGTAGGTCAACAGAACCGCCGCCTCGCTGGCGGCAAGCCGCCGGGCGATGTGCCACAGCCGGGCGGGACCCGGCGCCGGGGGCGGCAGCAGCGCGACGTCGAGCGCGGGGTCCAAGAGGGACCGAGCGCCGTCCTTCCCGTCAAGCGCGACGATGCGGTGGCGAAAGGGGGCGCCGAGCCGGTTGGCGATCGTCGCGAAGCGGGTCTGCTGCCCGCCGACCGCAAAGCTCGGAAAGACATGCAAGAGGGTGGTCGCCATCGCCGCCCGCCCTTCTCAGATGCCGCGCGGCGCTCGCGATGAGCCGGATCGAGCTGTCCGAAGAGGTTGATTTCGATCGCATCGGCGAATTGTGGCGCGATCTGGAAGCGCGCGCCGACGGGTCGTTCTTTCAGAGCTGGGCGTGGGTCGGCTGTCTGGCATCCGAGCGGTTTCCAAATCCGGTTCTCCTGCAGGCGCGCGAGGGCGGCGTCGCGGTCGCCCTCGGGCTGTTCAACCGGCGCCGACGGCTCGGCGGCTCCGATCTATTGTTGAACGAAAGCGGCATCGCGCGGTTCGACTCGGTATTTGTCGAACATAACGGGTTCCTGATCGAGCGCGATCGCGCCGCCGGTTCGATCGCCGAATGCCTGGAAGCCGTAATCGGGGCAAGAGGGCGGCGGCCGCGCCGTGTGGTCCTGAGCGGCATCCCGGAGAGCTATCTCGCCGCCCTGCGCCACGGTCCATATCCGCACGCGATCCGCGCCACCCGCGCCGCGCCGTTTGTCGACCTGCGGGCGCTGCGCCAGCAGGGCGAGGGATACCTCGATCGGCTGAGCGCCAACACCCGCTACCAGCTCAGGCGATCGCGCCGGCGCTACGAGGCCGCCGGCGAATTGTCGCTGCGCCGCGCCGAGAGCATTGCGGAAACTCGCGATTTTCTCGGCCGGCTGGCCGAACTGCATCAGCGATACTGGACCGGAAGGGGTCGCCCGGGCGCCTTCGCCAACGCCGATTTCCGGCGTTTTCATGACACCTTGATCGACCGCGCCTTCGCCAGCGGCGCGATCGACCTGATGCGCGTCAGCGCGGGCGGGCAGGCGATCGGCTATCTCTACAACCTGCGCTACCGCGGCACGGTTTACGCCTACCAGAGCGGGTTCGACTATGCAGCGAGCGACGCGCAGCGCAAGCCCGGGCTGACCTGCCATCACCTTGCGATCGAGAGATACCTGGCCGAGGGCGCCGAGCGCTACGACTTCCTGGCCGGCGGCGACCGCTACAAGCTCAGCCTGTCGACCGGCGCGGCGACGCTGTACTGGCTCGAAATCGGCCCAAGGCGGCGGCTGGCGGCGGTCACCCAGTGGCTCGGCGCGCTCGCCCGCAAGCGGTTTCGCGATGGCGAACGCCGGCCCGCGATTTGACCGCTTCGCTGGCCGGCGCAGCGTGATGGCCCCGCGCCTCGCGGCCGTTGCGCTCACCGTCGCGGCGCTCTCGCCGCTTCCCGGCGTCACCGCCGAGACGTTTCAGTCCGACCAGTGGCGGACCGAATGCGACGGCGCCGGGCCGGGCGCCCAGTGCTCGATCATGGTGCCGTTCCACCAGCGGAGCGCGCGCGGCGTCGACGGCTCCTTCGTGCTGGCGATCGGCGTCGACAGCGGGGTGGCGGCGATCGTCGGGAAGCCGGCGCCGCTCGCGGCGACGCTGCAAGTCGACAAAAACCCGCGGATCGGCTGCACCGGCCCCGGTTACTGCGTGTTCGCGCCGGGCGGGGCGCTGGCGGCGGCCGGCCAACTCGCGGCCGGCTCGCTCGTGCTGATCGACGTCATGACCAAGGACGGCAGCTATCACTCGAGCCTCAGCACCCAGGGCTACCGCGCCGGGCTCGCCAAGCTGAAGGCATGGAGCTATCCCGCCATCGGGCCACGCCGGCCCACCCGATAATCAATACCGCGCGTTGCCAGGCGTCCGCGGGAACGGGATCGCGTCGCGCACATTGGCGAGGCCGGTCGAATAGGCGATCGTGCGCTCGAAGCCGAGGCCGAAGCCGGCGTGGGGCACCGTTCCGTAGCGCCGAAGATCGCGGTACCAGGCGTAGTGTTCCTTGTCGATGCCGCGCTCGGCCATGCGCGCGTCGAGGACATCGAGGCGCTCCTCGCGCTGCGAACCGCCGATGATCTCGCCGATCCCGGGCGCCAAGACGTCCATCGCC
>DATGFP010000073.1:0-9942 GCA_035309005.1 Allostellaceae bacterium
CGATGACACGAAGGCCGAGATCGAAGACCTGGTCTGCGAACATTCGCTGATGTTCTCGCGTGGTTCGCTCGGCTTCACAGAGCTGACGGCGGACGAGCGGGCGATGTTCGAGCCGGTGCGTCAGCGACTGGTGCGCGTGCATCCCGTGACCGGACGGAAGTCGCTGTTCCTGTCGTCACATGGCGGCACAATTGTGGGTTGGCCGGTGCCGGAGGCGCGCGTCTTCGTCCGCGATCTCGTCGAGCACGCGACCCAGGCGCAGTTCGTCTACGTCCACAAATGGCGGCGCCACGACCTCGTGATCTGGGACAACCGCCAGACCATGCACCGCGTGCGCCGCTTCGACGAGACGCGGGTGCGCGACATGCACCGCACCACGGTCGCGGGCGATGCGCCGACCGTGGAGCAGGCGCAGCAGGTGGCGTGAATGGCGGCTTGATGAAGATCGAGATCGTCTGCACCGGCGACGAAGTCCTCACCGGCAAGATCGTCAATACCAATTTCAGCTATATCAGCCAGATGCGCGAAGATGTCGGGCTGTCGGTGCGCTGGGGAACGACGGTCGGCGACGACCAGGACACGCTGTTGGCGGCGTTCCTCCACGCCGGCGAGCGGGCCGATGCGGTTATTGTCAATGGCGGCCTCGGGCCGACGGTCGACGATCTGTCGCAGGAGATCGCGGCCCGCGCCGCCGGGATCGAATTGGTGCTGAGCGAAGAATGGCTGACGACGATGGAGGCCTTCTTCGCCAAGCGCAGCCGGGTCATGTCACCCAACAATAAGAAGCAGGCGATGCTGCCCGCGAATGCCGAGATCCTCGACAACCCGATCGGCACCGCCTGCGGCTTCGCGATGGACATCGGGAAGGCGCGCTTCTTCTTCACGCCCGGCGTGCCGCGCGAGCTGCGCCGCATGCTCGAAGAACAGATCATCCCGCGTCTCCTCGCCCGCAGCGGCGCCCCGACCGCGATCATGCTCAAGCGCTTTCATTCCTATGGGCTCGGCGAATCTCATGTCGATGCATTGCTCGACGGGGTCGCGGCCCTCGTCCCCGACGGCAGCGCCAAGCTCGGCTTTCGTGCGCATTACCCGCAGATCGAGACAAAGGTGACCGTGCGCGGCGCCGACCCGGCCGATATCGAGCGAAAGCTCGGGCCGGTGGTTGCCGAGGTGAGAAAGCGCCTCGGCAACTTCATCATGGCGGAGGACGACGACACGCTCGAAGGGGTGATCTTGAAGGCACTCGGCGAGCGCAATGGGTCGCTCGCCCTCGTCGAGACCTTCACCAGCGGCCAGATGGCGGCGCGGATCGCGCCCCTGCCCGGCGCCGAAAGCATCTTTCGCCGCGCCATCGTCGCCCGCGAGATCGCCGAATTGTGGGACGCGCTGCGCCTCACGGTCCCCATGGAGATCACCCGCGACATCGCCGAGGCGGTGGCCGAGGCCGCGCGCCGCGACAGCGGCGCCAGCCATGGGCTCGCCGTCCTCATCGACCTCGACGACGGCCCCGACCGGATCGATTTCGGCGGCACGATCTGCCTTGCGATCGCCACCGAAGCGGGCGCCGACTCGCGCCGCTCGCGCATCCTCGGCGGTCGCGAATGGGTGCGCCTCGGCGCCGTCGAACTCGGCCTCGACTGCCTACGCCGGCAGCTCTGCGGCCTGCCGGTCACCGAGCGCATCGATTTCGAGCGCACCTGATCTTTATATTATCGTCATCCCGGCGCAGGCCGGGACCCATGTATCCGCATTCCGAGCGGTTGAACCATTGGTCCCGGCCTGCGCCGGGATGACGATAGGGAAGAAATAATGCCGAAGGACTTTGCCACAGCGCCGCGCGACATCGTCCTCGTCCACTCGTCGGACCTGCATGTCGACGACGAGCGCGTCGCGGGATTGCACGGCGGCGACGGTGCGGCCGGGCTCGCCGCCGTGCTGGCAAGTGCCCACGCACATGGTGCCGATATCGTGCTGCTGGCCGGCGACACGTTCGACAACCACGCGGTCACCTCGGCGACGGTCGAGCGCGCCGGGCGGCTGATCGCCGACGCCGGTCGGCCGGTCGTGATCCTGCCCGGGAACCACGACCCGGCAACCCCGGATTCGATCTTCCTGCGCGGCGGCTTCGAGCGCATCGCCAACCTCGCGATCCTCGGCATCACGCATGAGCGCGCGATCGCGTTCCCCGAGCACGAGCTCGAAATCTGGGGCAACGCACACCGCGACTACATGGACATGGTGCCGCTGCGCGACCCGCCGCCGCGCGCCCTGCGCTGGCACGTCGCAATGGGCCACGGCCATTACGAGCCGCCGGAGACTTGGGCTAACCCGCTGCGCCCGTCCTGGCTGATCAGCGATGCGATGATCGCCGCGACGCAAGCCGACTACCTCGCGCTCGGCCACTGGGACCGCGCCGCGCAGGTCGGCTGCGGCGCGGTCCCGGCTTATTACTCCGGCGCGCCGCACCACGTCGGCACGGTCAATCTGGTGCGCCTGACCCACAACGGCGACGTCGTCGTGACGCGCGAGCCGGTGCAGTGGTAAGCGCGACCGCCGACCACAGCAGCGCCCTCCCGGCGGAAGAAGACAGCCGCCGCCTCAACCTCGTGGTCCTGAGCGTGCTGGCGTGGGGTCTCGGCATCGCGACCGGCCTCGGTGCCGTGCTGTTCCGCGACCTGATCGGCTTCATCCACAATCTGATGTTTCTCGGCCTGCCGGCCTTGCGCTACGACGCCAACCTGTTCACCCCGCCGAGCCCGTGGGGAGCGCTGGTCATCCTGGTGCCGGTCATCGGCGCGGTGGTCGTGACCTTTCTCGTCAACAATTTCGCGCCCGAGGCGCGCGGCCACGGCGTGCCCGAGGTGATGGACGCGATCTACTACAATAGCGGCCGGATCAGGCCGGTGGTGGCGATCGTCAAGTCGCTCGCTTCCGCGGTCGCGATCGGCACCGGCGCCGCGGTCGGCCGCGAGGGGCCGATCATCCAGATCGGCTCGGCGATGGGCTCGACCCTGGGGCAACTGATCGCGATGACCGCCGGCCAGCGCATCACCCTCGTCGCGGCCGGCGCCGGCGCCGGGATCGCCGCCACCTTCAACACGCCGATCGGCGGCGTCCTCTTCGCGATCGAATTGATGATGCCCGAGGTCAGCGTCGCGACGTTTTTGCCGACCGCGATCGCCACCGGCACCGCGACCTTTATCGGACGCCTCTTTTTCGGGTCGCAGCCGGCCTTCACCGTGCCGCCGATCGCGCCGCTCGCGGTCGATGCTACGACCGCGCTGATGCTGGCGCTCTACGCCGTGCTCGGCATCATCGTCGGGGTCGCGGCAACCGGGTTCATCCGGGGCCTCCATCTGTTCGAGGATCTGTTCGAGCGGATCGAGCAGCGCTATGTGCGGCACATCCTCGGCATGCTGCTGGTCGGCGTCCTGATGTACGCGCTGTTCCACAACTTCGGGCATTATTACGTCGAGGGCGTCGGCTACGCGACGATCCAGGCGATCCTGTTGAACCAGACGACGGTCGCCTGGCTGCTGCTGCTGCTGTTTGTCTGCAAGCTGTTGGCGACCAGCCTCAGCTTGGGGTCGGGGTCGTCGGGCGGCATCTTCTCGCCGTCCTTGTTCATGGGCGCGACATTGGGCGCCGGCTTCGCCGGGCTCCTCGCGCTCCTGCCGTTGCCGATGCCGATCGACCCGCGCAACTTCGCGCTCGTCGGCATGGGCGCGATGGTCGGCGGCGGCACCGGCGCGGTGATGACCGCGGTGGCGATGATCTTCGAGATGACCCGCGACTACGACATCGTGACGCCGATGATCATCGCGGTCGCCTTCGCGGTCGGGGTGCGCCGCATGCTGTCGCGCGAGAACATCTACACGCTCAAGCTCTATCGCCGCGGCCATGTCGTGCCGAAGGCGCTGCATGCCAACATGTTCCTGGTGCGCCGCGCGCGCGAGGTGATGGACACCGATTTCGCGCTGGCCCCGGCGGAGATGAGTTTTGACGCATTTCTGCGGGTGTCCGAGAACCAGGGGCGCATGCGCTACCTGCTGGTGACCGCGGGCGATCGCATTATCGGCGTGCAGCGCGTCAACACCAGCCTGCACCACGCGCTCGAAGGCGCCGATACCGGCGTCACGCTCGGCGATGTCGCCAACTCCAATTTCGTCATCGCCCGCGACGACGACATCGTGTTCGACATCATTCGCCGGATGTGGCGGCACGGCGCCTTCATGGCGATCGTTGTCGGCGGTAGCGGCGCCGCCCACCCCGATGACGTCAAGGGCGTCATCAGCAAGGAGCACGTCGCCGATTCGGTTGCCGCCAGCATCCGGATCTATCCAGGCTGAGGGAGACGCCGATGCCCGAACAGATCCGCGCCATTGTCGTCGATCCGGCCGCGCCCGGGAAACTCGCGATCAAGCCGGTTGAATTGCGCGATCCGGACCGCGACGAGGTCGTGGTGCGGGTTACCGCGATTTCGCTCAATCGCGGCGAGACGCGGCGGGCGTTGCAGGTCGCCGAGCCGGGGTGGCGGCCGGGGTGGGATTTCGCCGGAATGGTCGAGCGCGCGGCGGCCGACGGCAGCGGCCCCAAGCCGGGCGCTCGGGTCGTCGGGATTCTGCCGTCGGGTGCCTGGGCCGAGCGGGTCAATTGCCGCACCCATGCGGTCGCCGCCTTGCCCGAGGGGGTCAGCGACGCGGAGGCCGCGACCCTGCCGGTCGCCGGCCTGACCGCGCTGCACGCGCTGCGCCAGGGCGGGCTACTGCTTGGCCGCAAGGTGCTGGTCGACGGCGCCTCGGGGGGCGTCGGGCATCTCGCCTGCCAGCTTGCTGCTGCGGCGGGCGCGCTGGTGTGGGGGCACGCGCGGCGTCCCGAGGCGCGCGAAGCGGTCGCCGAATGGTGCGGCGGGCGGGTCGTGGTCGGCCGCGATCTCGCCGCGGCCCAGCCCCACGGCCCCTATTGGCTGATCGTCGACTCATTGGGCGGCCCGGCCCTCGCCGCCGCGCTCGGCATGCTGCAGCCGAACGGCACCTGCGTGACGCTCGGCATATCGGACGCTGCCAGCGCGACCTTCGAGAGCCGCGATTTCTTTGGCACCGGCGGCGCCCGGCTCTACGGCCTGACGCTGTTCCACGAATTGATGAGCGTCGAGCGCGGCGGCATCGGCCTGGCGCTCCTCGCGGACCTGATCGCCGCCGGCAAACTGCGCCCGCAGATCGCGGTCGAAGAAAAATGGAGCGAAATCGGCACCGTCGCCCGCCGCCTGATCGACCGTGACTTCGCCGGCAAGGCGGTGCTGCACATCGACTGGCGCTGTTGACACCCTCTGCCCCCGGCCCGATGTTCCGAAGCGGATTGGGACCGTGAGGCACACTTGCAATGCCCGCCGCCGGCATTCTGAAACTCCAGCGCGCAGGCTTTTCCGACCGGCAGGTCGAGGCGCTTGCCGAATATTTCGACGAACAGCTGGCGACCAGGGCCGATCTTGCCTCGGGCTTAGCGGCCGTACGGACCGATCGTGCGGCGGCGGAGGTGCGCCTGGAAGCGGCTATCGAACAGACGCGCGCAGACCTGAAAACCGCGGGAGCGCGACTCGAAACCAAGATTGAGCAGGCGCGATCCGATACGATCAAATGGGTCATCGGGGTCGGCTTCGCGCAGGTCGCGACGATTATCGCGGTCTTGCGGCTAATCCCCGGCGGGCATCCCTGACCGGAGCTTACGCGGCCGGCTGGCAGACGTGGATTTCGCGGTTGGCGAGGAGGTCGCGGGTTTTCGCGGCGTAGGCGGCCATGTGCGGCGACCGCGCGTGGGCGCCGAGGTGGTCGAGGCTTTCCCATTTCTCGATCACGACAAACGTGTCGCTGCCGAACTTGGCGCCGGCGCCGCCCTCGGCGTCGATGACGGGGCCGTATTCGATGCAGCCGGCTTCGGCGTGCACCGACGGCATGTTGGCGCGGAACGCGGCCAATACCTCGTCGCGCTTGCCGGGCTTGGTCGTGATGATGGCGAGAACGTGGATCATGGCGCGCTATCCTCGTGCGTCGGTGGGGGAATGGCGGCAGGATAGGGGCTCGGCGGACCGGAGGATAGACGGATGGCGCAGCGCGGCATGAAATTCGGCATCTTTCTCGCCCCGTTCCACCGGCTCGGCGAGAACCCGACCCTCGCGATGGCGCGCGACATGGAGCTGATCGAGTGGCTCGACTGCCTCGGCTATGACGAAGCCTGGGTCGGCGAGCACCATTCGGCGGGCTGGGAGGTCATCGCCTCGCCCGAGATCTTCATCGCGGAAGCCGCTTACCGCACCCGCAACATCAGGCTCGGCTCGGGCGTCACCAGCCTGCCCTACCACCACCCGTTCCTGGTGGCGCAGCGTTTTGTTCAGCTCGACCACATGACGCGGGGCCGGGTCATGCTCGGCTGCGGCCCCGGCGCGCTGCCGTCCGATGCCTACATGATGGGGATCGAGCCGGTGCATCTGCGCCGCCGCATGGAAGAGTCGCTCGACGCGATCGTCCGCCTCCTCAAGTGCGAGGAGCCGGTGACGATGCGGACGGACTGGTTCGAACTGCGCGAGGCGCGCCTCCATCTCG
Organism: Allostellaceae bacterium; assembly: GCA_035309005.1. Classification (GTDB taxonomy): domain Bacteria; phylum Pseudomonadota; class Alphaproteobacteria; order ATCC43930; family CGMCC-115725; genus DATARH01. The sequence goes on from DATGFP010000073.1 coordinate 6,600, forward strand.
CGCCCTATTCCGACCCGCGCTTCCCGATCGCGGTGGCCAGCACGATCACCCCATTCGGCATGGTCGCGGCTGGGAAGCATGGGCTGGGCGTCCTCTCGATCGGCGCCGGGCTGCCGGGCGGCCCCGAGGCGATGGCGTCGCAATGGAAGATCGCCGAGGACACCGCCGCCAAGCACGGCACGGCGATGGACAGGAAGGAGTGGCGCATCGTCGTCGGCATGCACCTCGCCGAGGACGACGAGGAGGCATTGCGCCAGGTCAAGGCCGGCGAGCGGCTCGAAACGACGAGCTATTTCGAGGAGACGCTCGGCCGCGTCCCCGGCACCTCGGCTGACCCGGTGGGCGACGGGGTCAAGGCGCTGACGACGCTGGTCGGCTCGCCTGAGACCGCGATCCGCGTCATCGAGCGGCTGTTGGAGGCGAGCGACGGCGGCTTCGGCGGCATGATGTTCCGCGCCCACGAATGGGCGAACCGCGCGGACACGCTGAAAAGCTACGAGCTCTTCGCGCGCTATGTGATGCCGCGCTTCCAGCGCTCGGCCGACACTCTCGTCGGGTCCAACCGCTGGATCCGCGACAACCGCCGCCGCATTCTCGGCAACAACGTCGAGGCGGTGCGCCGCGCCTTCACCGATACCGGCCGCGCCGTCCCCGACGAATACCGCTACCGCACCGTCGGCGCCCAGGACGTCGACCCGGCCGCCGAGGGTTAGATCCCCTCTCTCCCGTCTTCCCGGCGCAGGCCGGGACCCACCCATCGGCATTCCAAAGCATGATCCGACGGGGCGGAACATGTCCCCGTCACCCCCGCGCAAAGCGCAAGCGGGGGTCCAGAGCAAGCGACAGAATGGTTGCCCCTGGATTCCCGCGTGCGCGGGAATGACGATTCAAGATGATCCGGTAACGCTCCAGGCGCCGAAAGATGGATCCCGGCCTGCGCCGGAAAGACGGTTTCTTATGCGGTGGGGCGCAGCAGGTCGACGAGGGTGGAGACGCCGGCGGCGCGGCGGAAATTGTGGATCGCGTCGAGGCAGGCCTCGATGCGTTCCGCAGGGAGCCCGCTCAGCGGCATCAGCGTGCGAAATTTCGCGTCGATGTCGGCCCAGGCGATGCCGAGCATGCCCGCCCCCTTCGGCACGTAGACCGTGCTGCTGACGCTGCTGCCGTCCCGCCGGCGGATCGTCACGGCGGCGCCCTGGCGGTAGCGCGCGGCCTCCGCGATGGGCGGCGGCCCGACCCGGATGTTGTCGATCAGGCCGTGAATGACCGGGTCGGCGATTTTCTCGGGGCTCGCGTGGACCCACGAGAAATCGCGGTCGGCGGCGCCGGCGGCGGTGAAATAGGCCGGGCTGTGCGCCATGTCGATCAAATCCGCGGGGTGCAGCGGGCCGCTCAGCGCGGTCATTCCCGGCCGCGACACGGTGATGCTTTCGATGTCGGAAGCGGCGATGCCGCCCTCGCGCGCCGCGTTGGCGGCGGCCTCGGCCAGCGCGTGGTAGGGATGCCCGCCCGGCACCAGCTTCACCGCCATGTCGGTGACGATGTCCCAGGCGGCGCCGAGGTCGCGGATCGCGGTGGCGCCGGCGGCCGCGCCGTCGACCCCGCCATAGGCCGCGAAAAACCCGAGCGGCATTTCGAGGATGCGCTCCTCGGCCGTGTAGCCGCGCTGTGCCGCACGCACCGCCTGGATGCCGCTCATCGTCGCGACGCCGGCGTGGTATTCGCGCGCGGTGCTAGTGTCGGCCGCCTTGGCGAGGCCGCCGGTCGAGGTCGCGGTCAGCGCGATCGCGTGCGTCATCTGCTCGGCGTCGAGCCCGAGGAGGCGGGCGGCGGCGCCGGTGGCGGCGAAGATCGCGGCGTTCGAGCCGTGGAAGCCGCGCTCGCGGAAGCCGGGCATGCCGTCGATGATGCGCCCGGCGAGTTCGTAGCCGACGACGATCGCCGCCAGCACCTCTTCCCCGCCGCCGCCATGGTGCTCGGCGGCGGCGAGCGCCGTCGCGACCAACGGCGTGCCGCAATGCACGATCGTGCGTAAATCGCTGTCGTCGGAGGCGGCGGCGTCGCTCATCACCGCGTTGACCTGCGCGGCATAGACCACCGGCAGCTTGGCGTCATCTCCGAACCATACCGAGGCGCGCGGACTGCCGCCGAGGCTTTGCGCCATGTCGCGGACGATCTTCGCCGACTCGAGCCCCGAGCCCATCGCGGCGCTGGCGAGCGTGCTGGCGACCAGCATCGCGGCATGGTCGAGCGCCTGCGCCGGCAGGTCGCCGGGGGTGATCCGAGTGAAGAAATTCGCCAAGTCGCGCGCTACGCTCATCGCTTCCTCCCGTTTCCTGCGATTGAGTTCGCCGCGCCATGCTGCCAAGCTGCCGGCCGAGCGCCGCGTCCGCGACCCTCAAGAGAACCCTACCGGAGGAGACGAGCATGGCCATGGAAATCGGGCACGTCCACATCAAGACGTACGACCCCAAGAAGACCGCGCAGTTCTACATCGACAATTTCGGCGCGACGGTGAAGAACGAGGCGCCCAACGGCAATATCCAGCTCAACTTGCACGGGCTGCAGCTCAACGTCACGACGATCAGCGCGGCGCAAAACCGCAAGCAGATGATGGGGATCGAGCACATCGCGGTGCAGACCGACGACTACGCCAGCGCGATCGCCAAATTGCGCAGCAACGGCGCCCACGTCATGCTGGAGCAGGTCAACAACGGCCGCCACGTCGCCTTCATCGAAGCGCCCGACGGCGCCCAGATGGAATTGATCGAGAAGGTGTAGGCGTCGGGTCGGCCCCCACCCCAACCCTCCCCCGCTTGCGGGGGAGGGGGTCGATAGGGCGCGCTCGGCGTGCTCCCTCCTCCGCAGGCGGGGGAGGGTCGGGGTGGGGGTAACTGGCGTGGCTGCGTGAAAGGACCGGGCGCATGGCGCTGAAGGACAAGATCGCGTTCGGCATGTCGCTGCCGCATCGCTCGCCCGACCCTATAGACATGACGGCGGTGCGGGCCGTGGCGACGCGGGCCGAGGCGCTCGGCTTTCGCGATCTGTGGGTCACCGAGAATTCGCTCGACCACGTATTCTGCTTCGATCCGATCGTCGTCTTGACCTACGCGGCGGCGGTGACATCGAAGATCCATCTCGGCGCGTCGGTCGTCGTATTGCAGATTCACAGCCCGTTGATGGTGGCGCATCAATGGGCCTGTCTCGATTATGTTAGCGGCGGCCGGGCGATCCTCGGGGTCGGCATCGGCCGCGAGCACCATTACCGCCAGTTCGAGGTGTCGCCGGAGGCGCGCGTCGCGCGCTTCGAGGAGGAACTCGCGGTGATCCGGGCATTGTGGAG
>DATGFP010000074.1:0-2302 GCA_035309005.1 Allostellaceae bacterium
CGCCTCCAGCCGCCGGTTGCCGCCGCCCACCACCAATGCTTCGGCAAAACTCGCCGGCTTGCTCTCGCGCCGCATCACCACCCCCAACCATGCCCCTGGCCAAGTGAATCATGACCCGTCACTTATGCAAAGGTCCCGCTTTTGCGGGGATGGCCCTTAGGAATCGCAGGGCCGGCGTTGACGGTTGCCGCGGGGCGGCGCAGCGCTTAGCTTCTACGGGAGAGCGAGACGGGAGGATGAGACATGGGCGACAGGGTGCGGATCCGCGAAGTCGGCATGCGCGACGGGTTGCAGAGCATCGCCGCGATCCTGCCGACCGAAACCAAGCTCGCCTGGCTCGACGCCGAGTACGCCGCCGGCGTGCGCGAGATCGAGGTGTCGTCGTTCGTGCCGCCCAAGCTCCTGCCGCAACTCGCCGACGCCGAGGCGGTGGTGCGCCACGCGCTGAGCCTGCCCGGCCTCGCGGTTTCCGCGCTCATTCCCAATTCGCGCGGCGCCGAGCGCGGCCTCGCCCTCGGGGTGCCCGAGATGAATTTCGTGCTGTCGGTCAGCGAGGGCCACAATCTGTCGAACGTGCGGCGCAGCACCGAGGAATCGATCGAGGATTTCCGCCGCGTCGTCGAGCTGTGCCGCGCCAGCGGCAAGCGGGTGAAGATCAATTGCGGGCTCGCCACAGCGTTCGGCTGCACGATCGAGGGCGATGTCGACGAGGACCGCGTGCGCCGCATTGCGAACGAGGTCGCGGCGGCCGGGGCCGACGGCATCCTCCTTGCCGACACGGTCGGCTACGGCCAGCCGGCGGCGATCGGCCGGGTTTTCCGCAAGGTCATGGCAGATGTCGCGCCGTTGCCCGTCGCGGCGCATTTCCACGACACCCGCGGCCTTGGCCTCGCCAACGTGCTGGCCGCCTTTGCCGCCGGCTGCCGCGAGTTCGACGCCTCATTGGGCGGCCTCGGCGGCTGCCCCTACGCGCCGGGGGCCACCGGCAACATCGTCCTGGAAGACACCGTCTTCATGTTCGAGGCGATGGGGGTTGAGACCGGCATCGACATCGCCAAGCTCGCCCCGGTGCGCGACCTCGTCCACCGCGCGCTGCCCGAGGTGACGCTCTACGGCGCCATCGCCAAGGCCGGCCTGCCGCGCAACTTCCACCCGGTGGCACAGGCGGCGTAAGCGCAGCGCCCGGCCGGACGGAGCACCGGTTCAGCCGGCTTTTGCCTTCTTTTCGTGCTCCATCGCGGCGCGCAGGATCGCGTTGATCCGCGTCTGGTAGCGCGGATGGCGCCGGAAATGTTCGAGCACGTCGCGATCGAGCCGAATGCTGATCTGCTCCTTCGCTCGCGGCAGCACCAGCGTCGCCGTGGCGAACCATTCATCGTCAAGCTCCGGGGCGACGTCCGGATCGTTGCGGATCGCGGCGGCGATGTCCTCGTCGGTCAGCGCGTCGAATGCGGTCCAGTCAGTCTTGCGCTGCTGTGCGCCGCCCATGGGTTTCAGCTTCAAACCGTCTTTCTTCACGCGGATTAGCCTTTCGTGCTGAGATAATCCGGCGAGTCGTCCCGCGCCAGGTAAAGACGACAACCATCGGACGGCCGTCGACCTCGCCCGATGCCTGTACGCGGACCTCGCCATAATCACGCCGGTCATCTATTTGTTCGAGAACCCGCCCACCCCAAATTCCGGCAGCCGTCGTGAAATCGATGCCCCGCTCCGCGATGTTCTTCGCTTCCTTGTCAGGATCCCATTCAAACCCGTCCATGTGCTTCGCTCCTGCCGCAGAGCTCCGCCCCGGGGGAGATGCGACCTTGCGCGCTGGCGCGGCGCAGCAGGAGTGCATGGGCATACTGCATATACATAACGCTGCGTCAAGGGTCCGGGCCGGATGACTGCCGGCATCGATGATCTGATCGACCGCGGGCTCGTTGCCCCCGAGCGGCGCGACGAATTGCGGCGGGTCGCCGAAAAATTCGCGGTCGCGGTGACCGACGACATGGCGGCCTTGATCGATCCCTCAGACCCGGCCGATCCGATCGCGGCGCAGTTTGTGCCGAGTGCGGCCGAGCTCGTGGCCGCGCCCGACGACCGGGCCGATCCGGTCGGCGACGAGCGCTGGTCGCCACTGCCGGGGCTCGTCCACCGCTACCCCGACCGGGTGCTGTTGAAGCCGATCCTCGTCTGCCCGCTCTATTGCCGCTTCTGCTTTCGCCGCGAGCAGGTCGGCAAGGATCGCGGCCTGCTGCCGCCAGCCGCGCTCGACCGCGCCTTCCTCTATATCGAGCAACACCCGGAGATCTGGGAGGTC
>DATGFP010000075.1:0-24458 GCA_035309005.1 Allostellaceae bacterium
CTACCGACCGCTTGCGCCCTGCCTGAGCAGAAAACTCCGTCCCGATCACCCCCAAATCGCAATCCGACAGCCTCCTGTTGCCCAAACACCGACCCCGACAGGCCTCTTCTACCCGGTGAAACCCTTATGCAAAGGTCCCGCCTTCGCCGGGATGACATATATGTCCGATGGTCAGAAATTCTCGATCCACGGGCGCAGCTCGATTTCCCAGGCCCAGGCGCTGCGGCGCTGGCGGTGCAGTTGCAGATAGGCTTCGGCGATCGCGTCGGGGTCGAGCAGGCCATCGGGGCCGCGCTCGTTGGCGCGCGGGTCGCCGCTGGCTTTCGCGATGCCGCCGTCGATCACGATGTGGCCGACATGGATGTTCTGCGGCTGCAGCTCGCGCGCGAGAGATTGCGCCAGGCCGCGCAGCGCGAACTTGCCCATCGCGAACGATGAGGAGCGCGGGTAGCCCTTGACCGCCGCGCTGGCGCCGGTGAAGAGGATCGTGCCGTGGCCCTGTTTGGTCATGCGGATCGCCGCCTCGCGGGCGACCAGGAAGCCGCCGAACGCGGTGACCTTGATCGCCTGCTCGACCGCCGCCGGGTCCAATTCGACGATCGGGCCGCGCGCCCGGCCGCTGGCGTTGTAGACGACGAGGTCGAGGCCGCCGCCGGCATCGATCGCCGCGAACAGCTTTGCGACGTCCTCCGTCCGGGTCGCGTCGCAGGCGATCGCGACGGCGCCGGTTTCGGCCACCAGCGGGCCGAGCTTTTGCGTGTCGCGCGCCGCCAGCACGACCTCCATGCCCTCGCCGGCGCAGCGCCGCGCCAGCGCCGCACTCAACCCCGACCCCGCCCCGACGATCAATGCGCGCTCGCCTGCCGCCATGGTCCGTTCCTCGCGATTCGGTTGTAAAAGCTCGTAGCGGGCGTTATCGCCCAGAATCGCACCGCGACGCCAGCCTCAAGCATCCGTTCGCTGTCGGGCGGGTTGGTTTGGCACGGCAATCGCAAGATATGCCACTCCGGCTTAGCCGGGCCCTCAACAAATTGTTAAGGAGCCAGACTTTGCGCTGCCACCGCCTGTACAACTCGCCGGCCGCACAGTCGATTTGACCCTATACTCCCCACACAAGAATAACTCCCGATTATTATTTTACAGACAAGAGATGGGTCGGATGGTCGGCGACGCAAATTAGTCTATCGCCGACTTGATCACCTTGCGACATTTCATGCGCGTTCGGGTTGACAGCCTGATAAGTAGCTGATTAGAGTTGGCTTGCACTTCCCGCCCAACCCGGGCCCCGCGACTAATCCGGGACGGCAAATCCCCCGTTCTGCCGTATCAGCAGACCACTCGGCGCGTCGCCGCAGATGCCGGCGCCGGCGCCATTCCGGCAACAACACGGAGCCTATGCGAATGAGGTTGCGCAAAACGATCGGCTTTTCCCTGGCGCTGCTGTGTGCGTCGGCGCCCGCCATCGCCAAGCAATCCGAGGCCGGGCACCACCACCCGGCGCCCGATCTCAAGGACAAGCACGGGAAGGCCGATGCGAGCGCGGCCAGAAGAGGCGCGAAGCATAATCGACCGGCCGGCAAGACGGTTGCCGCGCGCGCCCCAGGGCGCTCCCTGGCGCGTCACCGCGGCCGCTCGCACGATGCGGCCGCATTGCCGCCGCCCGACCAGTATATCGGCCCCTACCGCGTCGTCGGACGCCCCGAGATCGGCTCGGCGGCATGGTATGGCGGACACCACGTCGGCCAGCGCACGGCAAGCGGCGAACGGCTCGACGACATCCACGTCACCGCAGCGCACCGCTCGCTGCCGCTGCACTCGCTGGTGCGCGTGACCAATCTGCGTAACGGACGCTCGGTCATCGCGACGATCAACGATCGCGGCCCGGTCAGCCGATCCTTGGTGATCGACGTCTCGCCGCGGGCGGCCGAAGAGCTGCACATGATCCAATCCGGCCTCGCAAAGGTTTCGATCGAGACGGTTGTGCCGGCGCCAGCCGTATCGCGCCAGTAGGGTACCGCCAGTAGGGCCGCGCCAATAGGCGAGGGCGACAAAACCCCCGGTTTAATAGGCTGTCGCCTTTTTGCCACTGTTGCCCAAAGGGCACAGCGGCGGCGAAAAGCCCCGTTCTCACCTTGCGCTCAATTGACTCCGAATCGACCCTCGACTGATGATTCAATCCGCGCCCTGCCCACGGATTGTATCGCGCCGGAAGTCACATAGTAGTCGGCAATAACTCATACTTTCGGTTCGCTTACAGCCCAGCGGCGACGTCGGGCAGGGGGAAGCTTGGCCGCTGTGCCAAGCGCGAGGAGCTTGGGGGACCGTACCGCTCGTGCGGGGTTTGAGTGGGGGCAAAGTGTCCGAAACCCGAAACGTAATACCCTTTCCGCCGAGTGTTCGAGCGCGGCGTTCGGCAATCGAGGGGCGATCGTCGCCGTCGGAACCCGGCAATTACGAATTCACCGAGCGGGAGTTGGCGGCGCTGTGCCGGTGGTTCTCGGCGATGAAATACGCTTTTCCGGGGACCGAAGGGGTGATGGTCGTCAGCCATCAGGACGGCTATTCGGCGGTCGGCCTTTATAATTGCGCCGGCGGCGCGCCGAACTGCCTTGTCGCCAAGCACGAGGCGGCCGGGGCGACCCGGTTCTTCTGGTCGACCGAAGGCGATCCGCCGCGGGTGATCGGCGACCTCTCGGAGATCACCGATGCGCATATCCGCGCGATCCAGCCGCCGCGCAACGAGAAGGGTTGGCTCGACCCGATCGGCTGGATGGGGGTCTACGCCACGCGTATGATTGCGACAGCGCTACAAGTGGTTTGACTACCTGGGGGCGAACCGGCACGGTAGCGGCGCCGCGGCGGTTGGGCGAGCGCTCGCCGCGCCGGTGAGCGGAGGGGGATTTTACACCGCGGCGACGAGACCCGTCGGCGGTCTGGGACGCGCCCGGAGAGGACGCCGCTCGGCCAATCTGCGGTGCTGCGATCATGGAGTAACGGGTTGTCGGCAAACCGGCGCAACCACAAACCGGGGGCGATGCATAGGGTCGGCATCCTGGGCTTGCTCGCCTGCCTGGTGGTGGCCGGTTGCTCGGCCCTGCCGACTGCCGGGCCGACGGCAAGCGACGTCGCGAACCAGGAATTCAGCAGCAGCCAGACCCGCTTCGACCTCGTCGACGTCAACGACAATGTGGTCGCGGCGCTGCTCGCGCAACCGCGCGAGAGCTTCCACGCCCGCTTCAAGAAATACGCCAAGCCGCCGCAGCCCCGAATCGGCGTCGGCGACAGCGTCGTCGTCTCGATCTGGGAAGCCGCCGGCGGCGGGCTGTTTGGCGCCGCGCCGGCCGACCATGTCGCGGCCGGCTCGCGCAGCGTCACGATTCCGGAACAGATTGTCGGCCAGGACGGCGGCATCACGGTGCCGTTTGCCGGTCGCGTCCCGGTCGCCGGGCGGCTGCCGGTCGAGGTGCAGCGGACAATCGAAGATCGCCTCGCCGACAAGGCGATCGAGCCGCAGGTCATCGTCACGGTCACGCGCAGCCTATCCAACAGCGTCACGGTGACCGGCGAAGTGGTCAACGGCGCGCGGGTGCCGCTGTCCCTGAAGGGCGACCGCCTGCTCGACCTGATCGCCGAGGTCGGCGGCGCGAAATCGCCGGTCTATCAAACCTTCGTGCGGCTGTCGCGCGGCGGCGTCACGGCGACGATCCCGATGGCGGTGCTGGTCTCGGACCCGGCCGAGAACATCTATGCGCAGCCCGGCGATGTCTTGACGCTGGTGCGGCTGCCAGAGACCTTTACCGCGTTCGGCGCGACCGGCAGCAACGCGCAAATCCCGTTCACCAGCGAAAAGATGACGCTCGTCGAGGCGCTCGCCAAGGCCGGCGGGCTGCAAGACCAGCGCTCGGACCCGGCCGGCGTGTTTCTGTTTCGCTTCGAGCCGGCCCGCATCGTCAAGGCGCTCGGCCGCCCGCCGCTCGGCACCGGTCCCGACGGCGACAGCCCGGTGGTTTATCGGCTCAACCTGCGCGACGCCAAATCGTATTTCCTGGCCCAGCGGTTTCCGATGGAAGACAAGGACATCATCTACGTCGCCAACGCCGACCTCAACGAATTGCAGAAGTTCTTCACCCTGCTCAACACGCTCACCGGACCGGTGATCACCGGGATCGTGGTCAAGAACGCGTCGCCGTAGCGGTCGGCGTTGATCGCGCTCGACCTGTCTCGCTTACTGTCGCGCGCCGGGCGCGGCACGCCGACCGGCATCGACCGCGTCGAACTCGCCTATGCCGAACACTTGATCGCCAGCGGCGCGCCGCATTGCTTCGCCGCGATCGCCGCCGGCGGGCGGCTCGGGCTACTGCCGCGGCGCACCGCCGAGCAATTCGTCGCGGCAATCGGCGCGGCCTGGCGCGGAGGATGCGACCCGGCGCTGCAGGACCGCCGGGTGCGGCGAATCGCGCGGCGCGCTGCGATCGCGCTGGTGGCCGGCCGCGAGCGCGCGCTGAGCGCATGCCTGCGGGAGGGTGCGCAGCCGGTCTATCTGCTGGTCTCGCACCATCACCTTGAGCGAAGCGGGCTGATCGAGCGGCTGAAGGAGCGCGGCGCGGCGCGCTTCGTCTGCCTGATCCACGACCTCATTCCGATCGAGTTTCCCGAATACGCCAAGCCCGGGCAGGCGGCGCACCATCTGCGCCGCATCGAGACCGCGGCGCGGCTCGCCGACGCGCTGATCGTCAATTCGGCCGTCACCCGCGACGCGCTGCAGCCGCATCTCGATCGTGCCGGCCGGACGCCGCCCGTTCTGGTCGCGCCATTCGGCGCCGACCTGCCGGCCGGGCCCGCCGACGCGCCGCTCCCGTCCGAGCGGCCTTATTTCGTCTATCTCGGCACGATCGAAGCCCGCAAGAACCACCTGTTGCTGCTCAATCTGTGGCGCCGCCTGGCCGGGGAACTCGGGGCGGGCGCGCCGCAACTGGTGCTGGTCGGTCAGCGCGGCTGGGAAACCGAGAATGTCGTCGACATGCTCGAGCGCTGCCCGGCCTTGCCTGGCCTCGTCGTCGAGCACAACGCGCTAGCTGACGCCGAGATGGTGCGGCTGCTGCGGGGCGCTCGGGCGCTGCTGCTGCCGTCGTTCGCCGAGGGGTTCGGTTTCCCGCTGATCGAGGCGTTGCAGCTTGGCGTGCCGGCGCTGTGCAGCGATATCCCGGCGCTGCGCGAGACCGGCGGCGCGGTCGCCGAATTCATCGATCCGCTGGACGGGCCGGGCTGGCGCGCGGCGATCCTTGATTACGCCGCGCCGGATTCGCCCCGGCGCGCGGCGCAGTTCGCCCGGCTCGCCCGCTGGCAGGCGCCGCGGTGGCACGACCATTTCGCCGCGGTCGACCCCTTTATCGCCGGCGTCGCCGGCTGAGCGCAGCTATTACCGCGGCGACTTCGTCAGCCCGCTGAGGTGGCGCGCCACCGCCGCGAGGTCGGCCGGCTCGGCGGCGACCGCACGGGCTTCTTCGACCAGAATGGCCGCCGCGTCGCGGATTTGCTGTTCGCCATGGTCGGCGGTCAGGAAGAAGCGCAGCCGGGCGGCGCGTTCCGGCACCGCCGGATAGAGGATCGGCTGGACGTTGATGCCGCGGTGAAACAGCGCCTGCGCGAGACGCGCAGCGGTGATCGAGCTGCCGGTGATGGCCGGCACGATCGCCGCGCCGACCGACCCGCCGACATCGATCCCGCCCTCGCGCGCGAGCTTCAGGAACAACGCGGCCCGCTCGTTGAGCCGGCGCACCCGCTCGGGCTCTGCTTCGAGGATCTCGACGGCGGCCAGCGCCGCCGCCGCGGCCGGCGGCGCCATGCCGACCGAGAACACAAAGCCGGGCGCCATGCGCTTCAGGTAATCGATCAGATCCTGGCGGCCGGCGATATACCCGCCGCACGAGACGAGGCTCTTGCTGAGCGTCCCCATCCAGATGTCGATGTCGGCCGGATCGACCCCGGCGCGATCGGCCGAGCCGAAGCCGCGCGGGCCGAGCACCCCCAGCGCGTGCGCCTCGTCGACCATCAGCCAGGCGCGGTGGCGCCGCGCCACCGCGACAAACGCGGCGAGGTCGGGCACGTCGCCGTCCATGCTGTAATGGCCCTCGATGACGAGCAGCGCGTGGCCGTGGCGCCGGCGCGCCTCGGCCAGCACCGCATCGGCCGCCGCGGCGTCGAGATGGCGGAACGGCACGCGCCGGGCGCCCGACAGCATCGCGCCCTGGACGATGCTGTTGTGGATCAGCGCATCGTGCACGATCAGATCGTTGCGGCCGAGCAGGTGGCCGATCACCGTGACGTTGGTCGAATGCCCGCCGACTAGGACGACGCTGTCCTCAGCGCCGTGGAGCCGCGCGAGAGCGCGTTCGAGCTCGCGGTGGATCGGGCGCTCGCCCGATACCGGTCGGCTCGCCGAGACCGAGGTGCCGTAGCGGTCGATCGCCGCCTTGGCGGCCGCCGCGATGCGCGGATCGCCGTTGAGGCCGATGTAGTTGTAGGACGCGAAATTGACGTAGGAGCGGTTGCCGATCACCGTCTCGGCGCCGGCAATCCCCTCGTGCACGCGAAAGAACGGGTCGGCGATGCCGAGATAGTCGGCGGCTTCTTCGATCAGCCGGATTTCGCGATAGGCTTCGAGTTCGGTGACGTCGAAGCGCTCAGCCATCCCCGGCGCGTCCGGCGCACGAGCGGGCGGCGCGAGGCGCGTGGCGGCGGCCGACGACAGCTTCTCGATCAGCCGCGCCTTGGCCTGCGCCGACAACCCGAAGAGATTGCGGCCCGCCGCCAAGGCCTCACTCCGCCGCCGCGGAATCGACCTCGACCGGCTCGAACCGCGCGGTCGCGACGGCCACCGCGGCAAGCGGCGCCTCGCCCCCGCCTTCGTAGCGTTCGACGAGGCTGACGAGCTCGCTCGCCTGCGGCCTCGCCGCGAGGGCGCCGGCGAGGCGGGCGGCGATCGAGCCGACGCTGGTCCCCTCGGCGAGCGACATCAGCGGCAGGTCGATGCGCAGCCGGCTCTCCAGCGCCAGACGCAATTCGACAGCCATCAGCGAATCCATGCCCATTTCCGAGAGCGGCCGCAGCGGATCGATCGCGGCGGCGGGCAGCCGGAGAATATTCGCCGCCGCCTCGGCGACCGCCGTCTTGAGTAGCGCGACCGCCGCTTCAGGATCGAGGCCGGCGAGGAGCTCGATGAGGCTATCGTCGCTCAAAGCGGCATCCGCGTCGCCGCGCACCTCCGCGAACAGCGGCGTGGCGAGGATCGGCAGGAAGCGCTGCGCTTCGCTCCAGTTGGTCTCGGCGAAGGCGACCGCGGCCAGGCCGCAATCGGCGAAGGCCGGCAGCCCCGCCAGCGCCTGCGCCGCCGGCATCGGCTTGGCGCCGAGCCGGCGGGCCAGCGCGTCGCGGGTCTGCGTCCGCTCGGCGAGATAGCCGGTATCCTCGATCGGTCCCCAGGCGACCGCCAGAGCCGGCAGCCCGGCGGCCCGCCGCTGCCGCGCCAGCGCTTCCAGCGCGAGGTTGGCGGCGACGTAAACCCCCTGCCCGGGCGCGCCGACCAGCGTTGTCGCCGAGGAAAACAGCAGAAAGAGCTCGATCGGGTCGTCGCGCGTCAGGCGGTCGAGGGCGACCGCGCCGCCGAGCTTCGGCCGCAACATCGCGGCGATGTCGCTGCGTTCGAGTTCGCCGGCGAGCCCGTCGCCGATCACCGAGGCGGCATGGACGACGCCGCGCAACGGCGGCTGGCTGCGGCGGATGTCGCCCAGCACAATGGCCAGCGCGGCCGGATCGGCGACATCGCCGGCGTAAGGGCAAACTTCGGCCCCGAGTGCGCGCAGCTCCGCGACGCGGTCGGCGGCGCCGGGGGTCGCCGCGCCGCGCCGGCTGACCAGCGCGATCGATCCGGCGCCCTGGCGCGCCAGCCAGCAGGCCGCCGCGAAACCAAACCCGGTAATGCCGCCCGTCACCAGATAAGTGCCGTCGCGGCGCAGATGGCGCTCCGGCGCGCGGCGCAGCCGGACGCCGCTGTTGCTGGCGGGCACCAGCACCAGCTTGCCGATATGGCCCGAGGCCTGCATCAGCCGCAACGCCTCGGTGACCGCGCCAAAGCCAAAGCTGCGATAGCCCAGCGGGCGGATCGCGCCCTCGCGCAGCGCCGCGGAGATTTCGCCGAGCAACGCGCGCGAAAGATCGGGGCGCTGGATCGGCAGCTGGTCGACGTCGATCGCGAAATACGAAATGTTTTGCCGCAGCGGGCGCAGGTGGATGCGCCGGTTGAGGTAAAAGTCGCGCTTGCCGAGTTCGAGAAAGCGGCCGAACGGCTTCACGACCGCGAGGCTCTGCTCCATCGCCTCGCCGCTCAGCGAATTGAGCACGACGTCGACCCCGCCGCCGCTCAGCGCGCGCACCGAATCGGCAAAGCCGAGATCGCGCGAATCGAGCACGTGGTCGGCGCCGGCTAGGCGCAGGAAGGCGCGCTTGACCTCCGATCCCGCGGTCGCGATGACAGTCGCGCCGCGATGCTTGGCGTACTGGATCGCGGCGAGCCCGACGCCGCCCGCCGCGGCATGAACCAGCACGGTTTCGCCGGGCGCCAGCTTGGCCAATGTGCCGAGAGCGTAGATTGCCGTGACGAAGGCGACCGGAACGGTCGCCGCCGCGGCGAACGGTACTTCGGGCGGCAGGCGGATCACGGCGTGCGCGGCGGTCGTGACCTCGCTGGCGAGCGCCGCCGGGGCAAAGCCAGCAACCCGGTCGCCGACCGCGAGATCCTCGACCCCGGGGCCGAGCGCGCTGACGATCCCGGCGCATTCGAGGCCGAAGGTCGGGCCGGCGAAGCCGTCGATCAGCGCCTCCTCCGGCAGCAGCCCCATTGCCCACATCAGGTCGCGGAAATTGAGCCCGGCGGCGCAAACGTCGATCGCGATCTCGCCCGGTCCCGGCGGACGCCGCGCCCTCTCCTGCCAACCCACCGCGTCGAGCCCGCCGTGCTGGCCGCTGGCCAGCACGACCGCGTCCGCGGCGCTTGCCCGCCGCGGCGGCAGGCCGCGGCGCAGGCGCAATACGTGGCGGCCGGTCGCGGTCCACACGATTTCGCTCTCGGCGCTGGCCGCCGCGAGCTCACCGGCGAGCCGATCGCCGCGCTGCGCCCAGTCGAGAGCCGGCGCGAAATCGACCAGCCGCAGCGACAATTGCGGCACCTCGTTGACGAGAACCCGGCCGAAGCCCCACAGCGCCGCCCCGACGACTCCGGGCACGGCGCCACCGGGCTCGGCGCCATCGGGTTCGCCATCGGCCGGCTGCTGCGCCCCGGCGGTAACGATCCACAGCGGCATGCGCCGCCTCGCCGCGGCCGCGGCGATCGACGCCGCCAGCGGGATCAACCGGGCCGCCGCGTCGACCGGATCGTCGCTCTCGTCGATCACCAAAACCGCGGCCGCTCCGTCATCCCCGGAGCCGTCGCTCGCGTCGTTCGCGGTCGCGGCAAACTGGGCGGCGTCGATTTCCCCGATCTGGTGACCGGCCCGCGCCAATCGCTCGCGCAAGCCGGCATGGTGCCGGCCGCGGGCCGTGACGAGAGTGACCGCGAGCGCCGCCGGCGACGGCGCGACAACCTCGATCGCCGGGCGCGCCCGCGCCCACAGAAGCGCACTCGGCCAAGCCGCCGCGGCAACCGGCGCGCTGCCGACCGCGATAAATCCGGCGGCGGCAAATTCGCTGCACCACTCCTCCGCCGAGCGCAGCGGCGACGCCCCGCCGCCACTCTCCCACCAGCTGGCAAATCGGCCGAACACCAGATCCCACAGCGGGTTCGGCGCCGGTTCGACGGCGAGGAAGAGGCCGCCGGGGGCGAGGAGGCCGCGCAGCCCCTCGAGCGCTCGCCCGTCGATCGCCAAGCGGCTGCCGGCGTGCACCGACAGGACGACATCGTAGCTGCCGTCCGGCGCCTCGTCGCTCGCCTCGCGCGGCGGCCAGCAGCCGACGCTGGCGCCCGCGACCCCCGCCAGGACCGCGCCGAGCCGGCTGGCCGCTTCCGGGTCGCGGCCGCTCGCCCGGTAGGCGAGCGCGACGCCCGACGGCGCCAGCCGTTCGATGAGAAGCTGCGTGGCGCCGCCATCGGCGCCGATCTCCAGCACCCGCAGCGGCCGGTCCGAGGGCCAGGCGGCGGCGATTTCGCCAAGCGCGGCGGCGATGAGCTCGATCCCCGCGACGCTGACCGGCGAGCCGTGGCGCAGATGCTCGATCATCGGCGCCGGAGGGGCGTCGCTCGGCGTCAGGCCGCTCGCCAAGAGGCGCGGCAGGTCGGTCGCGACCGCTGCCGCGAGGGCCAGCTCGCCGACAAGTTCGGGCGCCTCCGCCAGCAACGAACGCCAGATCTCGGCGATTTCGGGGAGTTCGCTGGCACCGGCAACGCGCCAGCTCGGCCCCGCCTCGGCAGCCTCGCCGAAGCGCGCGAGCAATCCGAGCAGATAGCCAAAGAGCGCCGCCGCGTCGGCTGCAAGCGCGCCGGCGTCGAGCAGCTCCGCGAGGGTGAACGGCGCCTCGGGATCGACGATGCCCAAAACCGCCTGGCGCGCCACCGCGGCCAGCAAGGCGTCGAGCAGCAGCGCCTGCTCCTGGCCGCGGGCCGCGGCGTCGGCCGGGACAGCGCCGAGCCTGCCGATTATGTCGCCAATCCGCCCGAGCGCTGCGGGGCTCGCCGCCGCCTGCAGCGGCGCCGGCACCAGATCGAAGCGCAGCGCGACGTCCTCGGGCGCGCTGCGGCGCGTCAGTTCGATCCGGCGGAACCAGCAATCGGCAAGTTCGCCGACGACCTCTTCGTCCTCGTCGAACAGCACGATGTCGGCCGCCGCCGAGCGCGCGCCGAGCCGGGTCAGATGCAGTCGGGCGCGGGTCACCAGCCGGCCAAACGGCGCCTCGATCCGCACCCGTCCGAAACGCCACGGCAGGAAGCTGGTGCCGGCGAGGTCGGCATGCCCGCCGGCGAGCAGCGCCAGGAGGCCCTGCAGCGCGCCGTCCAGCAGCGCCGGGTGGATCAGGTAGTCGTCCGCCGTTGTCCCCGCCGCGACAGCCGACGGATCGAGCTCGACCACCGCCTCGCTTCCGCCGTGCAAGGCGATCCGCCGAACGGTGCGAAACTGCGGCCCGTAGTCGAGCCCGAGCCGGCCGGCCAGCCGGTAGAGCGTCGCCGCGTCGACTTCGCCCGTGAGCGCTTCGAGCGGGGCGCGGGGCGGAGGCTCGCCGCGGTCGCCGGCGGTGACCAGTTGCGCCACGGCGTGGAGGGTCAGCGGTTCGTCGGCCAGGCGCGGCCGGCTGCTCAGCTCCCAGTCGCCGCTCTCGTCGCTGGCGGTGGTGCGGATTTCGCGCTGCCGACCGGCTTCGAACGGCAACGGCCGCCGCAACTCGACATCGACGACCTCGAGAGCGCGCGCGTCCGGGCGGCGCAGCCGGGCCGCCGCCAGCGTCATTTCCAGGACGGCGGCCGCCGGCAATACCGGGACGCCCTCGACCGCGTGGTCGGCCAGCCACACCAGCGCCTCGGGATCGAGATGATTGAGCCATGCCGGCTGCGGCCCGGCCAGGCGGAAGCCGAGCAGCGGATGCTCGAAGGGCGGGTTGACCGAGCCCGTGCTTTCGACCGACTGCTCGAACCAGAAGCGCTGCCGCTGCCAGGGATAGAGCGGCAGCCCGGCGAGTTCGTGCGGGCCGTCGAAGCGGCTGCTCCCGGTGATGTCATGGCCGGCGACGTGACATCGCGCGGCGATCGCCGGGAACGGATCGTCGTGGCCCGGCTTGCGGCCCAGCGTCGCGAGCACCTGACCCTGGCCGTCCGCCGAGCGCAGCGCGTCGTGCAGATAGGCCTGCAGCACCGGGTTCGGCCCGATCTCGACAAAGATCCGGAAGCCGTCAGCGACGAGGGCGGCCATGGCGTCGGTGAAGCGGACGGGGTGGCGGATGTTGCGCCACCAATATTCGGCATCGAGCAGGCCAGCGCCGACCGCGTCGCCGGTGACGGTCGACACCAGCAGCGCGCGCGGCGCCGCCGACGCCAGATCGGCGAGCTCCTCGATCAGATCCCCGCGGATCGGCTCCATCGCCGCCGAGTGGAAGGCGAAATCGAGGTCGAGCGCGCGAAACGCAACACCGCGGCGGCGCGCCTCCGCTCCCAGCCGGTCGATCGCGTCGAGCGGGCCCGATACGGTCACCGCCTGCGTCGCGTTGATCGCGCCGACTTCGAGCGCGCTGCCGGTTTCGCCGATCAGCTCCTCGGCCGCCGCGCCGGACAGCGCCAGCGCCGCCATGCGGCCGTCGCCGCGCGTGCGCTCCTGCTGCCGGCTGCGCGCGACGACGACGCGGGCTGCCGCGCCCAATGACAGCGCGCCGGCGCCCCAGGCCGCGGCGATCTCGCCGACGCTGTGCCCGACATGGCCGGCCGCCTCGACCCCGAGGCCGCGCAATACGGTGACGATCCCGACCTGGATCGCGAACAGCAGCGGCTGCGCGACATCGGCGTGCACCAGGCGTTCAGCCTCGACGCCGCGTTCGATCGTCTCGGCAACCGACCAGCCGAGCGCCGGACGCAGCGCGCCGTCCGCCTCGGCGATCGCCGCGCGGAAGGCCGGGTTCGCCTGATAGGCGTGGCGTCCCATCCCGGGAAACTGCGCGCCGTTGCCGGCAAAGACGAAGGCGAGCTTGCCCTCGCGCGCGGCGGTTCCGGCGATGATCGCGGGGGTTTCGCCGCCGGCGATGAAATCGCCCAGCGCCGCCAGCGTCTCGTCCCTGTCCGCGCCCAGCGCGACGAGCCGCTGGGGATGGTGATCGCGACGCCGCGCCGCCGCCCGCAGCAACCCCGGGGCGCGCTCTGCCGGCGCTGCGGCCAACGTGTCGCACCAGCTCTGCGCCAGCGCCCGCAACGAAGCCTCGCTCCGCGCCGAGACGACGAGCGGCGGCAACGAGCCGTTCTCCGGGTTCGCCGGCCGCGAGGAGCGCGGCGGCGCGGCGAGCACCGCATGGCCGTTCGTGCCGCCAAAGCCGAACGAGTTGACCCCGGCATAGCTGCCGGCCGCGATCGGCTCGGCGTGCTGCACCAGCCGCAAATTGAGCGCGTTGAACGCGATCTCTGGGTTCGGCGTCTCGCAATGCAGGCTCGGCGGCACGATGCCGTGTTCCAGCGCCAGCGCCGCCTTCAGCAGCCCGGCCATCCCCGACGCCGGCTCAAGATGGCCGATATTGCTCTTGACCGAGCCGATCGGCAGCGGCGAGCGGCGCCCCTGGCCGAGCGCCCGGCCGACCGCGGCGGCCTCGATCGGGTCGCCGGCCGGCGTACCGGTGCCGTGCATCTCGAAAAACGCCAGTTCGTCGGGGCTGACCCCGGCTTCGGCGTAGACCTCGCGCAGCAGCGCCGCCTGCGCCGCCTCGCTCGGCAGCGACAGGCCGATCGTGCGGCCGTCGGAATTGACCCCGGTGGCCCGGATGACGGCGCGGATGCGGTCGCCGTCGGCAAGCGCGGCGGCGAGCGGCTTCAGGATTATCGCGCCGCCGCCTTCGCCGCGCACATAGCCGTCGGCGCGCGCGTCGAAGGCAAAGCAGCGGCCGCGCTGCGACAGCATCGCCGCGCGGCAGAACCCGAGAAAAGGATACGGCGACAGCAGCAGGTTGATGCCGCCGACGACCGCGCCGGGGATGCGGCCGCTGCGGATCGCCTCGCAGGCCTCGTGCAGCGCCACGAGCGAGGACGAGCAGGCGGTGTCGACGGTCAGGCTCGGGCCGCGCAGGTCGAAGATGTAGGACGCCCGGTTGGCCAGGATGCTGAGCGTGCCGCCGGTCATGAAGTAGGAATCGCCGCTCGCCGGGTCGCCGAGGCGCAGCTCGCGGTAATCGGTCGATGAGGCGCCGACGAAGACCCCGGTGGCGCTACCGGCGAGCTTGGCGGCCGGGATCCCGGCATCCTCCAGGGCGTGCCACACAAGCTCCAGCAATATTCGTTGCTGGGGGTCCATCTGGGCCGCCTCGCGCGGCGAGATCCCGAAAAACTCCGGCTCGAACTGGTCGACTTCGCCAATCAGGCCGGCGGCCCAGCTGTAGCTCTTGCCCGGTGTACCGCGGGCCGGATGATAGTAAAACCGCGTCGACCAGCGCCCTTCGTCGACCTGCGATATGGCGTCGGTCCCCGAGCTCAAGAGCTCCCAGAAGGTCGCCAGGTCGGGCGCTCCGGGGAGGCGGCACGAGGCGCCGATGATCGCGATCGACCCGTCACTCATGGCGCTGAAGCAAACCCGGTTCCGTGGCGAGAAAATTGGGTGACGGCTGGCCGCGCGGCCTTCCCTTCATTACACACAGGAAGCCGCGAAGGCCAGTTCCGCCGCCGTTGCGGCCGACCGGCGCGGGCCGTCAATCGCCAAGCTCATGCCGCGCCATTGCCTCGCTCGATCATCCGGCAACGCCCGCTCGATTGACCAGCACGCGATCGACCTCGA
Organism: Allostellaceae bacterium; assembly: GCA_035309005.1. Taxonomy (GTDB): domain Bacteria; phylum Pseudomonadota; class Alphaproteobacteria; order ATCC43930; family CGMCC-115725; genus DATARH01. Next base: position 14,502 of record DATGFP010000075.1, read on the forward strand.
AGCCGGCATTTGCGATAAAGATCAATGGTTCGCCGTGGAGCCTCAAAGTTATCGGAGGCCGCCCCCGAATTCAACCGCCGCTTCGGCGCGGGCTCGGCCGCCGCGGCCGGACGGTGCGGTGGGAGGCTCAAAAATAGCCGCGCAGATTGGCGCGGATGCGCTGCAGCACCGGCGTCTGCGGTTCGGCGGCGGCGAAGGCTTCGCCGGTGATCCTCTCGTAGACGCTGATATAGATCCGCGCCGCCTCGGCGATTACTTCGGGCGGGATCGGCGGGATCGGGTCGCGGTAGGGGTCGCAGCGCGCCGCCACCCAGCGCCGCAGGAAATCCTTGTCGAAGCTGTCGGGCGGCGCGCCGGCGGCAAAGCGGCGGGGGTAGGTCTCGGCGAACCAGTAGCGGCTGCTGTCCGGGGTGTGGATTTCGTCGGCCAGCACGATCGCGCCGTCGCGGTCGAGGCCGAACTCGTATTTGGTGTCGACGAGGATCAGGCCGCGCCCGGCGGCGATCTCGCGCCCGCGGGCGAACAGCGCCAGCGCCTTTTGCGACACCTCGTCCCATTGCGTCTGCGTCAGCAGACCGCGCTCGACGATCTCGGCGGCGGTTACGGGCGCGTCATGCTCGCCGTCGCGCGCCTTGGTCGTCGGGGTGATGATGGTATGCGGCAACTTCTCGTTTTCGCGCAGCCCGTCGGGGAAGGAGAGCCCATATATCTCGCGCTTTCCCGTCTTGTACATCGACCAGACCGAGGTCGCCGTGGTGCCGGCGAGGTAGTCGCGCACCACGATCTCGACCGGCAGGATGTCGAGCCGCCGGCACAGCAGGACGTTGGGGTCCGGGTAGCCGATCACATGGTTCGGGCAGAGATCGGCGGTGCGGTCGAACCAGAACCGCGCGATCTGCGTCAACACCTGCCCCTTGAACGGGATCGCCGCGATATTGCGGTCGAAGGCGCTCAAGCGGTCGGTCGCGATGATCAGGCGCCGGCCGTCCGGCAGATCGTAATTGTCGCGCACCTTGCCGCGGTAATGGTTGGGCAATTCCGGGATCGTCGCGTCGTCGAGGACGCGGCCGAGGTGGCTCGCGATGAACTCCTGATCGACCATTTGAGCCTCGGGGAAGACGGCGACACAGGCAGCCCGTGATATGGCACGTGCGGCTGGTCGGGGGAATGGCTGTCGATGATGGAGATTGGTAGAATGGTTTCTAGCTCGGGAAGATTGGGTGAACCATGAGCCTAAACCTCAAGAGCGACGAAGCGCATCGCCTCGCGCGGCAGCTTGCCGAGATCACCGGGGAGAGCATGACGACCGCGGTCACGCGGGCGCTGAGCGAACGGCTCGAACGGTTACGTCAGGCGCGCGGCGGCAGCCTCGCGAACCGCCTGCTCGCGATCGGCAAGGATTGTGCGGCCCGTCTGAGGGAGCCCTACCGCACGATCGACCACGACGAATTGCTCTATGATGAGCGTGGGTTGCCCCGGTGATTGTCGACGCCTCGGCGCTGATTGCCATCCTGCGTGACGAGCCGGACGCGGCCCGTTACGCGACGGCAATCGAAGCAGCGTCTCGCCGCCGGATCTCCGCGGCGAATTTTCTCGAGACCGCGATTGTAATCGACGGCAGCCGGGATCCGATTGCCAGCCGGCGTCTGGACGACCTGCTGCGCGTGGCCCAGATCGCGATCGAACCGGTCACCGAGGCCCAGGCGCGAATCGCGCGCGACGCCTACCGGGATTTCGGTCGCGGCAGCGGCCACCCGGCGCGGCTCAATTTCGGCGATTGCTTCGCCTACGCCTTGGCGCGCGAGAGGCGGAACCGTTGCTGTTCAAGGGCGACGATTTCAGCCTGACGGATATCGCCTCGGCCCTCGAACCCGGATAGCCCGGCCTCCCGGCTAGCGCCGCTGCTGGCGGCGCAGGAAGTCGATGAAGGTCGCGGCGAGGAGGCCCTCGCGCGCATCCCAATCGGCGAAGGCTTCATCGAGCGTCGCCCGCTCCTCGCTCACTACCTCGACATATTCGGCGTTGGGCATCATCCGGTGCGCCGCCTGCCCGGCCGGCAGCGGATGCACCGGGTCCTTGCCCGGAACGATGCAGGCCGGCATCGTCATCGCGCGCAGTTCAGCGGGGCTGAGGCCGATCACCGGATGGTCGGCGCCGGCCTCGAAGCTCTGCCGCCAGCGCGTCATGCGGCCGATGAAATCCTGTGGGGCGATCGCCATCAGGGCGTCGCGGGCCCGCGGATTGACCCCGATCACCTCCTTCCAATGGTCCATCGCGCAGACCGCCGCCATGTCGCCCGATTGCGCCGCCGCGATATGCGAACCGTAATACTGGTTCGCCAGGTGCACCGCGGCATGCGCCCCGCCGGTGACACGCCACAGCAGCAGTCCCAGCACGACTTCCGGGTGGCGCAGCGCCAGCAACAGCGCGAGCCGGCAGCCCGACGAGCTGCCGCCGATATAGGCCGGCAGCGTGTCGATTTGCGAGAGCAGGTGGAAGAGGTCCTCGGCCCACTCCTCGTTCTCGCACTCGCCCTCGATCGCGATCCCGGAGCCCCCGGTATTGCGCCGGTCGTAGATCACGACGCGGTGGCCGGCCTCGGCGATCTTGCCGGCCAGCGAGCGTAGTGACGAGCCGGCGCGCCGTCCGCCGGGCTGCAGCGCGACGAACGGGCCGCGCTCGCCGAGGATCTCGTAATTGATCTCGACGCCGCGAATGGTGGCGAAGGGCATCGCAGTTCTCCCTGGTTGCGTCCTAAAGGCGGATGCCATGTTAGCCGATCCTCGATGGGGCGGCCCGGCCATTCTGCGCCGGCCGTGCGGCTCAGGTGGCGCGTGCCTCAGATCGTCGAGGCCAGCGTCAGGGTGCCCCAAAGGAACAGTACCGCGCCGCTCGCCCGTCCGACCCAGCGCCCCCCGGGCAGGGTCTTTTCGATCAGCACGAGCAGTGCGACCCCAGCTATCCAGGCGAGGTTCATGATGCCGCCGACAAACAGCAGCGCCATCAGCATCCAGCAGCAGCCGAGGCAAAACGACCCGTGCCGCACGCCGCTCCTCAGCGCGCCGATGGCGCCCTCGCGCCAGTGAAACAGCAGGAAATCGAGCGGCGAGCGGCAATGCCGCAGGCACGCGTCCTTGAGCGGGGTCCATTGGTAAATCCCGGCCGCGATCAGCACGACGCCGGCGATGACCGCGTCGGCCAGCGCCATCGTCGCGGAGAGGAGCCCGGCCTCGGTCAACCCCCATTGCACGAGCGTCGCGGCGAGCGCGAAACTCAGCCAGGTCGCGAGATAGCCGGTCACGAACAGCGCCGTGCTTCTGCCGGCGGCGCCGCCGGCCTGGCCGCGCCGCCGAGCGATCCCGGCGACCAAGAGCGTCACCGGCGCGGCGCTCGGCAGCATCATCGCCACCATCATCACCGCCCACATCACAAAGACGACGAGGCCGTAGGCGGGCGTCCATTCGGGCAGCATCGCCATCATGTTGCCGCCGCCCATGTCCATCGTGGGCATCTCGAGGCCGGCGCCGAGCAGCAGATAGACCCAGGCGAGGACGATCACGAAGCCGAGGCTGGCTAGCACAACGGCGCGGTCGTGGCGCAGTGCGGCGAGAAACCAGTCGGCGGTCACCCTTTACCCTGGCTCGATCAGGGAACGCACCGGCGCGCCCCGCTGCGGCTGCGACATTTTTCGACGCTACAGCGTCCGCCGGGGCGCTGGCAATTGCGGGCCTCGCAGCGGCGCCGGGGCCGACCGCTCGCACAGAAGCCGGGTTCGCGCCGCGCGGCAAAGCGGTATAAGCTAGCCGGGTGACGCCGAACGGGGGGACCCCCGATCGGCGTACCGAAGGTTGGAGATTCGGGAGGGAGAACCCATGAAATTGCTGTATTTCAACGACTTCAAGCTCGGTGTCTTGAAGGGCGACAACAGTGTGGTCGATGTCTCGGCGGTCGTAGAGGACATCCCGCATACCGGGCCGGGAGATTTGATGAACGGGCTGATCGAGCGCTTCGACCAGTACCGCCCGAAGATCGAGGCGGCGGTCGCGAAGGGCACCGGGGTGCCGCTGTCGAGCGTCAAGATCCGCCCGCCTCTGCCGAAGCCGACGACGATCGACTGCATGGCGGTCAACTACATGGAAGACGGCACCCGCAGCGCCCCGGCGCCGATCAACGCCTTCCACAAATCGCCCAGCGCCATCATCGGCGAGGGCGACACGATGGTCTTGCCCGACGTGCCGGCGCCGATCTTCGAGGGCGAAGCCGAGATGGCGGTCGTCATCGGCAAGAAGGCGACCAACGTCAGCGAAGCCGAGGCGATGGATTGCATCTTCGGCTACACCAACTTCATCGACGGCTCGGCGCGCGGCCTGCCGCCTCCGGGCAATGTGTTCTTCCAGATGAAGTCGCGCGACACCTTCGCGCCGATCGGGCCGTTCCTCGTCACCAAGGACGAGATCAAGGATCCGCAGAAACTGCAGATCCGGCTGTGGAACAACGGCCAGCTGATGCAGAACTTCAACACTGACGACATGGGCCACAGCATCAAGAAATCGGTCGCCTGGCTGACCTCGATCCACACGCTGGTGCCCGGCGACATCATCGCCACCGGCACCAACCATCGCGGCCTCAACCCGTTCATGGACGGCGACAAGATCGAGCTCGAGACCGAAGGCCTCGGCCGGCTGACCTTCCATGTGAAGGACGATCTGAAGCGCACCTGGGCGCGCAAGACCCGCCTCCAGTGCCATGAAGAAGCCAACGAGAAGACCCCGGGCAACTACCCGGACTTCACCCGGCAGCTGACCGGCAAGTACGCCAAGACCTGACGCGGCCGCCTTAGCCTCCTCCTCTCCGCCCGCCTCGGACGGGGAGGAGGGTCGCTGCTGTGGCGCCGGAGGACGAGGATCGATTGCGTACGGACGCGGGCATCGCCGAACAGCGAGCGCGGCTCGACGCCATCGAGTGCGAGCTCAATTTGCTCCTGGCGCAGTACGAGCTGGCGATGTCGGCCTTCAAATTCGACGAGGCGAGCGCGCTGCAACACCGCATCGCCAGCCGCGAGGCCGAGCGGCGAGCCCTCGCCGCGGCGCTGCCGCCGCCGGCCCCGGCCAGGGAATCGCCACCGCCCGGCGTCGTGCCGCTGCTCCTCCGGCCGCGGCGCGGTTCGCGGCCGCGCCGATAGGGGAATAGATTCCCTACATTTGCTCTCTTTTCGTCATGCCCGCGAAAGCGGGCATCCAGGGCGGCGCGCGTTATTGCCCGCGGCCCTGGACCCCCGCTTGCGCGGGGGTGACGAACGAGGGAACGGGCTCATCTGTTTGAGCTGGACCAATCGGACAGCGCTACAGTAGCCGCTCGCCGGGCGCCGACAACTCGGCGCGGAAGGCCGGGTCGGCGATCGCGATCAGGGCGCGGGCGCGCTCGGCCAGGGTGCGGCCCTTGAGTTCGGCGACGCCGTGCTCGGTGACGACATAGTCGGCGTCGGCGCGCGGCGTCGTCACGACGCCGTCGGCGAGCCGGACGACGATGCGCGAGTGCCGGCGGTCGCGGCTGGTCGAGGGCAGCGCGATGATCGAGCGCCCCTCGGGCGCGCGGGTGGCGGCGCGGACGAAATCCATCTGGCCGCCGACCAGGCCGATGTGGCGGCCCTGCGCGGTCTCGGCGTTGACCTGGCCGGTCAGATCGATTTCGAGCCCCGAGTTGATCGCGACAAAGCGGCGGAAATTGCCCAGCACCAGCGCGTCGTGGGTGTAGCGCGGCGAGCGGATCTCGATCAGCGGATTGCGGTCGGCATAGCCGTAGAGGCGGCTCGTGCCCATCAGCATCAGGGTCACCGTGAGGCCGGGGTCGATCTCCTTGTGGCGGTTGTCGACGATGCCGGCCCGCATCAGCGCGGCGACCCCGTCGCCGATCGCGCCGGAATGCACCCCGAGCCCGCGCTTTTCTCCGAGCGCCGCCGTCACCGCCTCGGGGATGCGGCCGATGCCGAGTTCGATCGTCGCGCGGTCCGGCACGAGGCGCGCGACGTGGAGGCCGATTGCCCGCTCGACCGCTCCCAACGCCGGCGCCGGCAATTCCAGCGGCGGCTGCGCCCGCGGCACCAGGAGGTCGATTGCCCCCGGCTCGATCAGCGTGTCGCCGCAGGTCCACGGCAGCGCCGGGTTGACCTGCGCCACCACCAGCCGCGCTCCGGCCATCATCTCGCGCAGGCATTCGAGCCCGAGGCCGGAATTGTAGTTGCCCGCCGCGTCGGGGCCGGCGACCTGCAGCAGCACGACATCGATCCGCGGCCGGCCGGCGGCGATCAGGTCGCACAGAAGGGAGACGTTGGCCGGGATGACGTTGCTGGCGCCGTCCGCGAAAAACCGCCTGCCGGCCCCGCCGCCGCCGGTCGCGGTCACCGTGACGTTGGGGTGCCCCACGGCGAAATCGCCGGCGAAGGTCATCGCGAAAAACAGCCGGAACGGCGGGCAGCGCGGCGCCTGCTCGTCGAGCAGGCGGGTCAGGAACACCGGCTCGGCGGTCGCCTGCGCCCAGCCGACCGTCTCGCCGTCGCGGATCAGCTGGGCGAAATCGAGCGCAGCGGGGGCGACCGTCACCGGCGTTTTCATAGGCCGCCCAGCGCCAGCAACCCGAACAGCGCGCCGCCCCCAAGCAACAGCGGCACCGGGTGGAGGCGCGGCCAGCGCAACAGCGCCGCCGTCGTGACGATCGCCGCGGCCCAGACCAGGGCGCCGCCGGGCGAGGCGCGCAGCACCGCGATGCCGCCCGAGACGAGGAGGCCGGCGGCGATCGGCCCCATGCCGCGCTCGATCGCGCTATGCCAGCGCGAGCCGCGCCAGCGGCCCCACACCCGCGCTGCGCCATAAACCAGGAGCGCGTTCGGCAGGTAGAAGGCGAGGGTGGCAACGAGCGCGCCGAGCGTGCCGGCGACCTTCCAGCCGATCATCGCGGCAAGCATCGAGCCCGGTCCCGGCGCGGCGCGCGACAGGGCGAAGAGGTCGGCGAATTCGCGCTGGCTCGTCCAATGGTGCACCGCGATCGATTGCTGCGCGATGTCGGCCAAGACCGCGTTGCCGCCGCCGAACGACATCAGCGACAAGGGGGCGAACACCACCGCCAGCGCCACCAGGATGTCGGCGGAACCCCCGCGCATGCTAGCGGTCCAGCTCGAACGGATGAGTGCGTTCCTTCATTCGTCACCCCCGCGCAAGCGGGGGTCCAGGAGCGGCAGGGATAACGCCCGCCGCCCTGGATGCCCGCTTCCGCGGGCATGACGAGAGGGAACCACGTTGGAGTCTATCCATTAGCGCCGCCGTCCCTCGACCAGCGCCAGCCCGATGCTGACGGGCGCGAGCGCCGCGATGACCGGCAGCATTGGCCAGCGCAAGACGCCGACGCAAAGGATCGTCACGCCGGCGACCCCCCACGAAATGGCGCCGGGCGCGCCGCGCATGCTGGTGAAGCCGGTGGCGAGGTTGAGCCCGATTACGGCCGCCGCCACCCCGTCGAGCACCGCCTCGACGATGCGGTGCTCGCCGAGCCCGACGTAGAACGTGCCGATCGCGATGACGATCGCGAAGGGCGCCACGAGGAGGCCAGTCAGCGCCACCGCCGCGCCGGCGGCGCCGCGCAATTGCTGGCCGATCAGCACGGTCATCTTGACGCCGTTCGAGCCGGGCATGACCTGCCCGACCGCGAGCATCGCGAGAAAACTCTTGTCGTCGATCCAGCGCCGCCGCAGCACCATTTCGCGGTAGAGCCAGCCCGCCGTGCCGCCGCCGAAGGCGGTCGCCCCGAGCCGGAAGAACGCCATGAAGATCCGCGCCAGGCTGACGCCGCCGCGGGGATCGAGCGACGGGCTCACCCTTCCCGACGCTCGTCGTCCGCCGGGTACCAGCGCGGGGGGCGTTTCTCGCGAAAGCTGGCGAGCCCCTCGGCGGCTTCCGCGCTGCGCCGGCGCCGGGCGGCCTCCGTAACGATGCGGTCGCCGAAGGCGTCGGCGAACGGCGTCTCCGTCGCCTCGGCGATCAGCCGCTTGGTGATCGCGACCGCGTCGGGCCCGGCCATCAGCAGGTGATCGACAAACCGCGCGCCGACCGCTTCGAGTTCGCCCGCCGGGCAGGTCTCGTGCACGAGACCGACGTCGCGCGCCATCGCCGCGTCGAAGCGCTCGCCGGTCAGCGCCAGGCGGCCGGCGGCGCGGGCGCCGATGCGCTCGACCAGAAGCGGGATGATCGGCGCCGGGGTGATGCCCCAGCGCACCTCGGTCAGCGCGAAGAGCGCATCCTCGGCTGCGACCGCGATGTCGCAGGCCGCCGCGATCCCGACCCCGCCGCCGAAGCAGCCGCCATGCACCAGCGCGATCGTCGGCCGCGCAAAAAGCTGGAGGCCGCGGATCGCGGCGACGGTGCGGCGGGAGAATTCGTGGTTCTCCTCCGGCGGCGCGGTGCGCAGCCGGTCGAGAAAGGCGAGGTCGGCGCCGGCCTGGAAATGCCGCCCGGCGCCGCGCAGCACGACGACGCGCAATGCCGGCTCGCGCTCCAGCCGGGCGAAAATGTCGAGCAGCGCGTCGATCAGCGCGCCGTCATAGGCGTTGTTGACCGCGGGCCGGTTCAGCGTGACCGAGGCGACGCCGCGGCCGTCGACAGTGCAAAGGACCGGATCGCTCGCGGCCATTCAGGCCGGCTTTGCCGCCGCGGCGCGCCACAGCGCGATTTCCTTCAGCAGCGCCTCGACCGCGGCGCAGGCGAAGCCGAGCGAGGTTTCGTCGACCAGGCGGCCGCCCTGGATCTTGGTCTCGCACGCGCTGATGACGACCTCGCGCGCCAGCGTGACCCGCGCCAGGCAGGAATCCAGCGCCACCTTCATGTGTTCGAGGCAGCGGGCGCCGCCCAAGGGCCCGCGCGAGGTCGCCATGATCGCGACGTGCTTATAGGCCAGTACGGACTGGAAGCCGGGCCGCGAGGCCCAGTCGATCGCATTTTTGAGGACGCCTGGAATGCTGTGGTTGAATTCCGGCGCGCACAGGACGAGCCCGTCCGCCGCGGCGATGTCGGCGAGCAAGCGCTTCACCGGGGGCGGCCGCAACTCGCCCTCGAAATCCTGGTTGTAGAGCGGGATCGGCGCGAGATCGTAAAGCCGCAGATCGGCGCGGCCGGCGAATTTCTCGCGCAGCGTCTCGATTACCGCGTTCGAATACGAGCCGGCGCGCAGGCTGCCGGACATCCCGATCAGGACCGGCGTTTTCTCAGGCATCAACTTGCTTCCCCAATCAGCGATGGCCGGCTCGTCATAACGAAAGCCGCTCGCCATTGGCAACTCTCTCCCGCAGGATGCGCCGCTGCGACCGAGAGGCGGAAGGCGATGCTCGAACTGCGACCGGGGTGCGAATGCTGCGACCGCGACCTGATGCCCGATTCGACCGAGGCGCGCATCTGCTCCTATGAGTGCACGTTCTGCCGCGATTGCGCCGAGGGGGTGTTGGGCGGGCATTGCCCCAATTGCGGCGGCGAACTGGTGCGCCGCCCGATCCGCCCGGCCGAGCGGCTGCGACGCCACCCGGCTTCGACCCGGCGGGTCTTCAACCCCGCCCACCGCGCCCGCGCCTGACATGCCGCTCGGACCCTCGCGCCGCGGGCTGGTCCCGCCTTTCATCGCGATGGATGTGCTGCGCGCCGCCAACGAGCGCCAGGCGGCCGGCCATTCGGTCATCCATCTCGAAGTCGGCCAACCCGGCACGCCGGCGCCCGCGGCGGTGCTGGCGGCGGCGCGCGCCGCCCTGGTCGCGGACCGCATCGGCTATACCGATTCGCTCGGCATCGCGCCATTGCGGCAGGCGATCGCCGGGCATTACCGGGGGCAGTACGGCGTCGCCGTCGACCCCGGCGACATCGTCGTGACGACCGGCTCGTCGGCCGCCTTCCAGCTCGCCTTCCTCGCCGCCTTCGAGCCCGG
>DATGFP010000076.1:0-16018 GCA_035309005.1 Allostellaceae bacterium
CGAGGCGCTCGCCCGCACGGCGGTCTCGCAATTCGAGCAGTACATCAAGCTCAACAAGAAGATCCCGCCGGAGGTCCTGGTCTCGATCAACCAGATCGAGGACCCCGGCAAGCTCGCCGATACGGTCGCCTCGCACCTGACGTTGAAAATCGCCGAGAAGCAGGAGCTGCTTGAGACCGAAACCGTCTCCGAGCGCCTGGAAAAAGTGTTCGGCTACATGGAAGGCGAGATCGGCGTTCTCCAGGTCGAGAAGCGCATCCGCAACCGCGTCAAGCGCCAGATGGAGAAGACCCAGCGCGAGTACTACCTCAACGAGCAGCTGAAGGCGATCCAGAAGGAGTTGGGCGAGGGCGAGGACGGCAAGGACGAGATGGCCGAACTCGAAGACAAGATCAACAAGACCAAGTTCTCCAAGGAAGCCCACGACAAGGCGCTCGCCGAGCTGAAAAAGCTGAAGAGCATGAGCCCGATGTCGGCCGAGGCCACCGTGGTGCGCAATTACCTCGACTGGCTGCTGTCGATCCCGTGGCAGAAGCGGACCAAGGTGAAGCGCGACATCAAGAGCGCCGAGCAGGTGCTCAACGCTGACCATTTCGGGCTGGAGAAGGTTAAGGAGCGCATCCTCGAATATCTCGCGGTGCAGCAGCGCATGCGCAAGATGAAGGGACCGATCCTGTGCCTGGTTGGCCCGCCGGGGGTCGGCAAGACATCGCTCGGCAAGTCGGTGGCGCGCGCGACCGGGCGCAACTTCATCCGCATGTCGCTGGGCGGCGTGCGTGACGAAGCCGAGATCCGCGGCCATCGCCGCACCTATATCGGCTCGATGCCCGGCAAGGTGATCCAGGGTATGAAGAAGGCGAAATCGTCCAACCCGCTGTTCCTGTTGGACGAAGTCGACAAGCTCGGGGCCGACTGGCGCGGCGACCCCTCTTCGGCGCTCCTGGAGGTGCTCGATCCCGAGCAGAACTCGACATTTGCCGACCACTACCTCGAAGTCGATTACGATCTGTCGGACGTCTTGTTCATCACCACGGCCAATACGCTGCGCATGCCGCAGCCGCTGATGGACCGCATGGAGATCATCCGCATCCCCGGCTACACCGAGGATGAAAAGGTCGAGATCGCCAAGCGCCACCTGATCGATAAGCAGATCAAGGCGCACGGTCTCAAGAAGACCGAATGGAGCATCAGCGACGACGCATTGCGCGATTTGTGCCGCTACTACACGCGCGAAGCCGGGGTGCGCAATTTGGAGCGCGAGCTGGCGAACCTGACGCGCAAGGCGATCAAGGACATTCTGATGAAGAAGTCCGCGAAGATCGTCGTAACGCGGCGCAACCTCGACAAATACGCCGGCGTGCGGCGCTTCCGCTTCGGCGAAGCCGAGAGCGAGGACATGGTCGGGGTCACGACCGGTCTGGCATGGACCGAGGTCGGCGGCGAATTGCTGACGATCGAAGCCGTGATGGTGCCCGGCAAGGGGCGCGTCACCGCCACCGGGAAACTCGGCGATGTGATGAAGGAGTCGGTCCAGGCGGCCGAGAGTTTCGTCAAGTCGCGCGGCCAGGCCTACGGCATCAAGCTGCCGCTGTTCGATAAGAAGGACATCCACGTTCACGTCCCCGAGGGCGCGACGCCCAAGGACGGGCCGTCGGCCGGCGTGGCGATGGTGACGACGATCGTCTCGGTGCTGACCGGCACGCCGGTGCGGCGTGACCTCGCGATGACTGGGGAGATCACGCTGCGCGGCCGGGTATTGCCGATCGGCGGGCTGAAGGAGAAGCTGCTGGCGGCGTTGCGCGGCGGGCTCAAGACCGTGCTGATCCCGGCGGAGAATGAAAAGGATCTCGCCGAAATCCCCGATAATGTTAAGCGGGGGCTTAAGATCATCTCGGTGCGGGCGGTCGACGAGGTGCTGGCGCATGCGCTGACGGCGCCGCTTACTCCGATCGAATGGGACGAGGACGCGGCGGGGACGGTGATTCCCGCAGCGAGCGAAGAGCGCCCCGGCCTCCTAACGCATTGATAGAATTGCCCGCGTTGTCGTCTTGCCGGCCGGGTCAGCGGCCGGCGGCGGCAACGCTCGGTAACCGGCGAAAAAATCAGGCTTTCGGCTGGCGGAGCGGCGTTGACCGGCCTCGGGGGGCGCTCTACACTCCCGGCGCTTTCGCTCAATCGTTCCGATTTCTCGCTTAGGGGGCAACACGTGAACAGAAACGAGCTCGTCGATGCCGTTGCGGGCAAGGCGGATCTGACGAAGTCGGCCGCGAACAAGGCAGTCGAGGCGGTGTTTGATTCAATCACCGACGCGCTAAAGGGGGGTGGTGAGGTTCGCCTGGTCGGCTTTGGCACCTTTTCGGTCGCGGCGCGCGCCGCCTCGGAGGGGCGCAACCCGCGAACCGGCGAAAAGATCAAGATCGCTGCGTCGAAGCAGGCAAAGTTCAAACCGGGCAAGCGCCTGCGCGACGAACTCAACTAGAATAAACGGCCGGCGCCGCCCGCCTTTCCAGGGAGGCCGCCCAGGGACGCCGGGTCCGGTGTCCGGGGGCGATGGTTCGGGCGATTAGCTCAGCGGGAGAGCATCTCGTTTACACCGAGGGGGTCGGGGGTTCGAATCCCTCATCGCCCACCAGTCCCCTCGTGCCCGCGCGCGGCCGGATCGCCGGGTGTCAGCCGCGGCTTGGCGTCCTGCCCTCGCCGAGGTCCCAGTAGAGCCCGGCCATGACCTGGAGCGCTTCGCGCGCGACCGGGGCCAGCATGTGCTCGTTCGGCGCGTGCTGCGAGCACGATGCGTAGGAGTGCGGCACCCAAACGGTGGGCAGGCCGAGATCGTTGGCGAAGATGTCGTTCGGCAACGAGCCGCCGAGATTGGGCAGGATCGCCGGCGTTTTGCCGGTGGTTTCCTTGATCGAGGCCGCGGCCCAGCCAACCCAGGGATGCTCGGGGTCGAGCCGCGTCGCCGGGAAATAGGCCTTCGCCCAGCGCTCGACCCGGACCATCGGAAACCCGTGCGCGTCGAGGTGGCGGCGCAGCGCCGGCAGGAATTCCTCCGGATCGACCCCGACGACAAAGCGGATCTGGCAGGTCGCGGTGGCCTTGGGCGGGATCGCGTTGACCGGGTTGTCGGGGTTGCCGGTGGTGAACGCCAGCACCTCGAAGCTGCACCAGCCAAACACCTTCTCGCTCGGGCTGAGCCCTGGCTCGCCCCAGTCGGGATCGATTTCAGGGGCACTCTCGCCGCCATCGACGGCGCAATCGGCAAGCGCCACGCGCACCGAATTCGGCAGGTGCGTCGGCACCCACTCGCGCACCCTGATCGCGCCCTTGGCGTCGGTGATCGTCGCCAGCGCATGCGCCAGGATGATGCCGGGATTGGCGAGAAGCCCGCCCCAATTGCCGGAATGGTGCGCGCCCTCGCGCAGCTCGACGACAAGGTCGAAATTCATCGCGCCGCGCGCCCCGAGAAAGATCGTCGGCCGCTCCGGCGCGAGGCGCGGGCCGTCCGAGGCGATCAGCACATCGGCGGCGAGCCGGTCCTTGTATTGCCGGCACACCTCGCGCAGCCCGGGCGAGCCGATCTCTTCGCCCGTTTCGATCAGGAACACCGAATTGAAGCCGAGCCGCCCGCGCGTCTCGATGACGCAGTCGAGCGCGGCGAGGTTGATCGTGTGCTGGCCCTTGTTGTCGGCCGTGCCGCGGCCGTAGAGCCGCTCGCCCTGCTGCTGCAGCCGCCACGGCGACAGCCCGTCGTGCCATTGCGGCTCGAGGCCGCGGATCACGTCGCCGTGACCGTAGCCGAAGACGGTCGTCGCGGCCCCCGCCTCGCGCCGCTCGGCGATCAGCAGCGGCCCGCCGCGCACCGGGTTTGGCACGATCTCGGTCGCAAAGCCGAGGCGGCCGAACGAAGGCGCGATCTCGTCGGCGAGATAGGATTGCAGCACCGGCAGGCGCTCCTCGACCTGGCTCTCGGTCGGGATCGCGACGCGGCGCGCGAGGTCGGCGGCAAAGCCGCCCTCGTCGAAATAGCGCTCGGCGGCGGCGATGGCGGCGGCGCGGGTCGTTGGGCCGGTCATGGGGCCTCCCGAAATGGACAGCGCGAAGGGCAGCCCCTAGGATACGGCAAAACCGCCGGAGTGAGGGAGGACCGCATGCAGGGGCTGACGCAGATCGTCGAGGGCGCGGCCGAGCGGCTCGCTACCGGCTTCACCTTCACCGAGGGGCCGCTTTATCACCCCGAGGGCTTCTACTATTTCGTCGACGTGCGCGAGAGCAAGTTCTACCGGCTGCGGCCGGGCAGCCCGGTGGAATTGCTGCGCGAAAACACCGGCGAGGGCAACGGCACGACGTTCGATCCGCAGGGCCGGCTGGTATTGTGCGAGGGCGGCAACCGGCGGCTGACGCGCTGGCCAGCCGACGGCCGCTTCGCCTCGCACGAGGTGCTGATCGACCGCTTCGAGGGCAAGCGCTTGAGCCGGCCCAACGATGTAATCTGCAAATCCGACGGCAGCATTTATTTCACCAATCCCGGCCTGCGCATCCCATTGGGCGAACGCGAGCTCGACCCCTCGGCGGTCTACCGCGTCAAGCCGGACGGCACGGCCAGCCACGTCGCCGATGTCGAATACCCGAACGGGCTGGCCTTTTCGCCCGACGAGCGCACGCTTTACGTCGCGAACACCCGCTTCGCTGCGTACATCCACGCGCTCGAACTCGACAGCGCCGGCAACGTCGTGCGCCGGCGCATCTTTGCCGACATGTCGTCGGACGAGAAAATCGGTGTGCCCGATGGGATGAAGGTCGATGTCGAGGGCCGGGTCTACTGCACCGGGCCGGGCGGCACCTGGGTGTTCGCCCCCGACGGCTCGCAGATCGGCATCATCAAGACGCCGGAGGTGCCGGCCAATCTGTGCTTCGGCGGCGCGGACATGAAAACGATATTCTTCACCGCGCACACCTCCGTCTACAGCATGCGGGTCAAGGTCCCCGGCCTGCCGGGCCACCCGTTCCGGCGCTGACCAGCGGTCATTGCGAGCGCAGCGAAGCAATCTCGCGCTACTGACATCGAGATTGCTTCGTCGCCCTTCGCTCTCCTCGCAATGACGACCGATGGCGTGGTCTGGTAGAGTGACGGCATGAAGCTGGCGATACCGGACCTGATCTCGAACTCGTATTTCCCGGCGCTGGCGGCGGCCGAACTCGGTCGTTTCGCTGCGGAAGGGCTCGAGGTCTCGGCCGGGCTGATTTTTCCGGTGGATCGCGCCTACGAGGCGCTGCGCGACGCCGAAGTTGATTTCGTCGGCGGCGCGGCGCACGGCGCGCTGGCGGCCTTCCCCGAGTGGCGCGGCGTCAAGTTGTTGGGCGCGCTGGCGCAAGGCATGTATTGGTTCCTCGTGATGCGCGCCGATCTCGGCATCGCCCCCGGCGACCTCGCGGCGCTCAAGGGCCGCCGCATCGGAGCGGCGCCGTGGGTCGACATGGGGTTGCGCGCGCTGCTCGCCGCCGCCGGGCTCGACCCGGCGCGCGACGACATCCGCATCGGCCCGGTACCGGGCGCGACGGGCAGCACCGTCAATTTCGGGCTGACCGCGGCCGACGCGCTCGACAAGGGGCTGATCGACGGGTTCTGGGCCAACGGCATGGCGACCGAGCTCGCGGTGAGCAGCGGCGTCGGCACGGTCGTCCTCGACGTGCGGCGCGGCGCCCCTGGTCTAGATGGGGGCCCCGCGGGCTCTTTCGACTACACGATGCCGGTGCTGGCGACGACCGAGCGATTGGTCGAGCGCTCGCCCGAAACCGCGGCCGCCGCGGTGCGCGCGCTGGTCGCGACGCACGAGGCGCTGAAGGCCGATGTCGGGCGCGCGACCGAGGTCGGCCGCAAGCGCTTTCCGCCGCGCGAGGCCGGGTTGATCGCCGGCATCGTCGCGCGCGACCTGCCGTTTTACGACGCGACGATCAGCGAGAAATCGGTCGCGGCGATCAATGCCTTCGCCCGCGGCATCGGGGTGCTTGCAGCCGACGTCGCATATGCGAACATCGTCGCGATGCAATTTCGCCATCTCTGGCAGCCCGTCGGGTGATTGAAGGAACGATGATGCGGACCGGCGCCGAATACCGCGAAGCGCTGCGCGACGGACGCAAGGTTTGGGTGTTCGGCGAGGGGCAGGTCGAGGACGTGACGACGCACCCCGCGACAAAGGGGGTGGTCGAGGAATACGTCGCCTGGTACGATCGCCACCTCGATCCCTCCTGGCAGGAATTGCTGATCGCGCCGGCTGCGGCCGATCGCGCCGCCACCGCCTGGGCCTTTGTGCTGCCGAAAACCTCGGCCGATCTGATCGGCATGGGCCGCTCGTTTTCGAAGACGCTGTTTCTCAGCGCCGGCAACCTCACCCATACCCCGGCCTACGGCAATCTTATCGCGATGGGCGTCCTGACCGCGGTCGAGGAGCGCAACGTCTCGCCGCAGCAGATCGCCGATGCCCGCGCCTATCGCGAGCTGATCGCGACGACCGGCCGGTTCCTGACGTTCTGCGGCGGCGCCGCGCCGATCGGCGTCCGCCTGCGTCCCGACCCGGCGGCGCGCGCCGCGCTGCGGATCGTGCGCGAGAGCGACGCCGGCGTCGTCATCAGCGGCCGGCTCGGCATGCACACGAGCCCGGCCTATGCCGAGGACGTCTATGTCGGCGCGCTCAACGGCGCGATGATCGGCGAGCATAACGCAAGCTTCATCGTGCCGGTCGGGGCGCCTGGCGTCACGACGCTGTGCCGCAAGATTGCGGCGCGCAGCAATAGTCGGTTCGTCGCGCCGCTGTCGCACCGCTTCGACGAGCTCGACGGCCAGATGTGGCTCGACGAAGTCTTCATCCCGTGGGAGCGGGTGTTCCTGGTCGAGCCGTCGCCCGAGCCGATCGCCACGTGGCTGTTGTGGCATCACCTATACGGCTGGCTCGCCAAGGCCGAGTTCGCGCTGGGGCTGGCGCTCGCGCTGGCGCATGCGATGGGCTTGCGGGAACACGAGCAGACCGTCGAATACATCCTCGACATCGTCGCCGAGGTGCAGACGGTACGCGCCGCTCTGACCGCCGCCGAGCGCGACCCGGCATTCACCATCGGCGGCAATTGCCACGCCAATTACCTCCACCTGATGCCGGGGGGCCTGGCGATCCTCAAGGCGCGCCAGCGCATTTCCGAGATCCTGCGCATCCTGCCGGGTTCGTCCCTGGTGGTGGCGCCGTCGGACATGGATCTCGCCGATCCGCAGCTGGGGAGCGGGCTCGAAGACTCGTTCGGCGGCGGCGGCTACAGCGCGGAACAGCGCGCCGCGCTGTTGCAGCTCGCCGCCGACCACGTGTCCTCGGCGCTGGACGGGCGCGAGTCGGCCTTCGAGCTGCACGCCAGCGGCGGCGTCCCGGTATGGCGCGGCCGGCTGCGCCAGCGCTTTCCGAGCTATAACGAGCTGGCCAACGCGGTGCTGCGGGCAATCGACATGCCGATGCCGGCGGTCGATGTTGGGTGCATCCCCGCCGCGCCGCTGGCGCCGCGCCGGCCCAATTCCGCGCCGCCCAGAAGCGAGGCTTCCGCCGGGAGCGAGCCCCGATGATGCGCACCGGCTCGCAATACCGCGACGCGCTGCGCGACGGGCGCAAGGTTTGGGTGATGGGCGCCGGCTGGGTCGACGACGTGACGACCCACCCGGCGACGCGCGCGATGGTCGAAGAATACGCCCTCTGGTACGACCGGCACCGGGACCCCGCCTGGCGCGAAGCGTTATGGCCCGAGCCGGGAGGGAGCGCAGAGGCGGCGGCCTGGGCGTTCACCGTGCCTCGCGGCGAAGCTGACCTGCTCGGCATGGGCCGCTCGTTCGCGCGGACGCTGTTCCACAGCGCCGGCAACATCACGCACGACCCGGCCTACGGCAATCTGATCGCGCTCGGCGTGCTGGCGACGGTCGAAGCCGAGAGCGGCGCCACCTCGCCACCGGCCGAGAATGCGCGCACCTACCGCGACGGCATCGCGCGCGACCAGCGGTTCATCACCTATTGCGGCGGCGCCCCGATCATCGGCCAGCGCATGCGACCCGACCCCGCCGACCGGGTGGCCCTGAAGCTGGTTCGCGAGAGCGATGCTGGGATCGTCTTGCGCGGCCGGCTCGGCATGCATACGAGCCCGGCTTATGCCGAGGAGGTGTATGTCGGCGGCCTGTCGGGCGTCGATATCGAGGGTATGCGCACCGGGTTTATCGTGCCGGTCGGCGCCGCCGGGGTCACGGTGCTGTGCCGCAAGATCGCTGCGCGCGACCCCAACCCGTTCGTCTCGCCGTTGTCGAGCCGCTTTGACGAACTCGACGGCCAGATGTGGCTCGACGATGTGTTCGTGCCGTGGGAGCTTGTGTTTCCGGTCGGGCCCGATCCCGATCCGATCGCCCGCTGGCTGCGCTGGCACCACCTTTACGGCTGGCTGGCCAAGGCCGAATTCACCCTCGGCCTGGGGCTCGCGCTGACCGATGCGATGGGGCTGAAGGAGCACGCGCAGACGGTCGAATACCTGGTCGATTTGGTGGTCGAGGTGCAGACCGTGCGCACCTGCCTCGTCGCGGCCGAGCGCGACCCCGAATTCACCGCTGTGGGCTACTGCTACCCGAACCACCGCCATACCGCGGCCGGCGGCATCGCGCTCTTCAAGGCGCGCCAGCGGATTTCCGAAATCCTGCGCATCCTGCCCGGCTCCTCGCTGGTCGTCGCGCCGGCCGACAGCGATCTCGCGGCGCCGCAGATCGCGGCGGGGCTGGAGGAGTCATTCAGCGGCGGCGGCTACAGCGCAATGCAGCGCGCCGCGCTGTTGCAGCTCGCCGCGGACCATGTGTCGTCGGCCCTCGACGGCCGCGAATCCGCCTTCGAATTGCACGCCAGCGGCGGCCACCCCAACTGGCGCGGTTGGCTCAGGCGGAACTTCAGCGACTACAACGAACTGGCGAACGCGGTGCTGGGCGCGATCGACCGGCCAATGCCGGAAATCGACGTCTCCAACATCCCGGCGATGCCGATCGCCCGCCGTCGCCCGACGACACCGGGCAGCTCATAGCGCTATGCCCGGACCGGCTTCCTGGCGAGAAAATCCTTGAAGCCGTCGCGCGGGTGGCCGGCCGCGAGGTAGGTGGCGCGCGCCTCGTCCTCGAGCTCGTAGCGGCCCTGCCAGTCGAGCCCCATCCCCTCGTGCAGCAGGCGCTTGATGCCCTGCACCATGCGCGCGTCGTTTTTGGCGATCATCTGGCCGATCTCGACCGCGGCCTCGATCAGCTTCGCCGACGGTACAACCTGGTTGAGGAGGCCGATGCGCAGAGCCTCGTCGGCGGCAACGACGCGGCCGGTGTAGAGCAATTCCTTCGCCTTCGGGATGCCGACCAGGGCCGGCAGCGACCAGGTCGAGTTGACCCGCCCGTAGCTCGCCGCGAGGAAGCGGAATTGCGTCTTCTCGCAGCCGATGCGCAGGTCGAGCGAGGAGGAGAGCAGCGCCGCGCCGCCATAGGCGAGGCCGTTGATCGCGCCGATCAGCGGCTTCGAATAGCTCGCGATATGCCAGCTGATCTCGCCGCGGGTCGCGCTGCGCGCCGCCAGTTCCTCGGAAGAAAGCCCGGCCATCTCGTGGATGTCGGCCCCCGCCGAGAAGGCGCGGTCGCCGGCCCCGGTCACGACGACGGCCTTGATTTCGTCATCCGCCTCGTAGCCGACGAGCGCGTCATCGACCTCCTGCATCAGCGGGAAGCTCAGCGCGTTGAGCTTGTCCGGCCGGTTCAGCGTGATCAGGGCAACGCCATCGAGACGCTCGCTGCGGATCAGTTCGTAGGCCATCGCTCGGCTCTCCTTCCCTCCCGGTGTCGCCCGGCGCAATATGGCGGCCGGACGAGATTGCGTCGTCGCTGCGTTCCTCGCAAGACAACCTCTTCTGTCACTGCGAGCGTAGCGACGCAATCCCGGCGGGCTGAAATAGAGGCGGAGCGGTGCGATGAGCGGATCCCTCGACGGCGTGCGGGTTTTGGAGTTGGCGCGGTATCAGGCTGGGCCGCGCGGCGGCATGATCCTCAGCGACCTCGGCGCCGAGGTCATCAAGATCGAGAAACTGGGCGGCGAGGAGACCCGCAAGTCGGAGCCGCTGGTACGCGGCCAGAGCGTCTATTTCTCGGTCTACAACCGCGGCAAGAAGAGCCTCTGCCTCGACATGCGCACCGAGCGCGGCAAGGAAATCTTCGCCGCGCTGGTGCCGACGGCCGACATCGTGCTGCAGAATTTCCGCCCCGGGGTCATGGAGAAGATGGGGTTCGGCTATGACGAGTTGCGCAAGCTGAAGCCCGACATCATCCTGACTTCGGTGTCGGGTTTCGGGCAATACGGCCCCTACCGCGACCGCCCGGCGTTCGATCCGTTGGGCCAGGCGATGAGCGGGCTGATGAGCCTGACCGGCGCACCGGTCGGCCAGCCCCTGGGCGCGGCGACCTCGCTGGTCGACCGCTATACCTCGCTGCACGCGACGATCGGCACGCTGGCGGCGCTGCGCCACCGCGACCAGACCGGCGAGGGGCAGGTGGTCGATTGCTGCCTCCTTGATTCCGGCTTCACGATGGTCGAAATTCCGCTCTCCTATTATCTCGCGACCGGCCAGGAAGGCGGCGAGGGCGGCCGCCCGCCCTATAAATGCCAGGACGGCTACGTCGTCATTTCCGCCTCGGGGCGCGCGATGGCGACGCGGCTAATGCAGATCGCCACCGGCGACGACAGCGCCACGGTCGGCGGCTGGACCAGCCGGGTCGGCCAGGACGATCCGCGCAAATTGGCGGTCGCCAAATGGTGCGCCGAGAACACCGTCGACCACGTCGTGAAGTCGCTGCTCGATGCCGAGATCCCGGTGGCACCGGTCAAGACGATCCCCCAGGCCGCCCAGGACCCGCACCTCTGGGAGCGCGAGATGCTGGTCAAGATGCCGGACGCGCTGGCCGGCGAGATCCACGTGCCCGGCGCCACGATCAAGATGTCGAAGACCCCCGGCCGGGTCGGCCATGTCCCGACCCCGGGCGAGCACACCGACGACGTGCTCTCGGCGCTGCTCGGCTACGACGCCCCGACGCTGCGCGATTTGCGCGCCGCCAAAATCATCGGCTGACCCGGCCCGTCGCGCGAGGCGGGCTCACGGCGCCGCTCAGCGCGGGTCCCCGACGCTGCCGTCCGGGGCGCGGCGCAGCACCATGCCGGGCAGGGCGCCGGTATGGACCGCATTGTCGACCACCACGACCCCGTTGACGATGACGCTGGTGCGCGCGCCGGTCGGGTACTGGTGCGGCGAGGCATAGGTCGCGCGGTCGCGGAAATCGGCCGCGTCGAAGATCGTGATGTCGGCGCGCCAGCCTTCGGCCAAGAGGCCGCGGTCGCGCAGTTTGAGGGCGCGCGCGGTGGCGCCGGTCATCTTGTGGATCGCCTGCTCGAGCGGCAAGAGGCGCTCCTCGCCAACGTAATGGCCGATGATGCGCGGGAAGGTGCCGTAAAACCGCGGGTGCGGCATGCCCTGGCCGACAATGCCGTAATCAGCGACGCAATTGCCGTCCGAGCCGACCAGCGCGTCGGGCGAGCGCACGATCGTGCGGATGTCGTCTTCGGCGATCGAGGTGATCAGCACCCGCGTCGCGCCGTCATCCTCGATCAAGAGGTCGCAGACGAGATCGATCGGGTCCCGCCCGCGTTCGGCGGCGAGCGCCGCGACCGTGCGGCCGGCGGTGTGCGGCAGGCGCGGCGAGATCGACACCTGCACCGCCTCCCAGGACGGGATGCGGCCCCAATTGTTGAGCCCGTTGTCGGCGATCTCGGCCTCGATCCGCGCCCGCGTCTCGGGTTGCGCGAGGCGCGCCAGCATCGCCGCGTTGCCGCCGACCTGCACCCACGGCGGCAGCAGGTTCTTGAGCGGATTGGCGCCGGCGGCATAGGGGTAGGCGTCGCAATCGATGTCGCAGCCCTCGGCCCGAGCCCGGGCGATGCGCGCCAGAACCTCGCCCGCCTTCCCCCAATTGTCGAGGCCCGAGCATTTCAGGTGGACGATCTCGACATGCAGCGGCAGCGCCCGCGCCACCGCGATCGCCTCGTCGATCGCCGCCATGACCTTGTTCGATTCGTCACGGATATGGGTGAAATAGCCGGCCTTGTGGCGCGCCGCGACTTCGCACAGCGCGATGATCTCGGCGGGCTCGGCAAAGCTGCCGGGCGGCGTGAAGAGCCCCGTTGAGAACCCGAGCGCGCCGGCTCGCAAACCTTCGTCGAGCAGCGCCTTCATCAGGTCGAGTTCGGCCGGGCTGGGGGCGCGGTCCTCCAGGCCCATCGCCATCAGCCGCAGCGTGTTGTGCCCGACCAGCATGCCGGCGTTGACCGCGACCTGGGGAAACGTGTCGAGATAGTCGGGGAAACTCACCTCGCGAAACGGCAGCCACGGCGCGCCGCCCGAAAGATAGTCTGCCAGCAGCTTGGTCTTGCCCGGCAGCACTGGCGCGACCGAGAAGCCGCAATGGCCGATGATCTCGGTCGTCACCCCCTGGCGCACCTTGCTTTCGGCTTTCGGATTGATCGGCAGTACGAAATCGGAATGGGTCTTGATGTCGATAAAGCCGGGCGTCACCGCCAGCCCCGCGGCGTCGATGACCCGCGCGGCCTCGCCGGCAAGCCCTGGTCCGACGCCGGCGATGCGGCCGCCCGCGATCGCGACGTCGGCGATCGCCCCCGGGCGACCGCTGCCGTCGATCACCATGCCGCCGCGGATCACGATGTCCCATTGCGCCATCGACCGCCGTCCTTCGATGATGTGAAGCTTAGGCGCGGGACGGTGCCGAAAAGATCGGCGCCGTGCAACGAAGCTGTTTTATGCCGCGGCCTCGCGCTACGCGCTCGACTTTAGCGGGGAAGGGGCACGCGCTTGCCCACGGCCGGCATTTCGGTTAAACCCTCGCCCTCGTTCCGGGACGCCGGGCAACGGGCGCGTAGCTCAGCGGGAGAGCACTACGTTGACATCGTAGGGGTCACAGGTTCAATCCCTGTCGCGCCCACCATTCTTTTCAACACCTGATACCAAATCCCGCTGATTAAAACCGGTGCGCCCAATCGCGCAGGCCGGTTGACATGATGGTGCATGGCCGGTCAACGAGCTTGTTCCAGGCATGACTGCAGTGGTCTGATCGAGCAGCACAGTTCCCGCTGGATGCCCAGAGTACGGCGCGACCGGCGGCGACACCGTGTCGCTGCTGGTCCGGACCCCCGGCTCCCCCACTCCTGTAGGAACCCAGGCGGCACCCGAACACAAAAGCGGGTCAGATGTACTGACCCGCTTTTCATTTTGACCCATTGAATTATTTGGTAGCGGGAGAGGGATTTGAACCCCCGACCTTGGGATTATGATTCCCCTGCTCTAACCAACTGAGCTACCCCGCCCCAGGGGCCGGCATCTAGGCCGCCATCGGGCCCCGCATATAGGAGATGGGCCGGCCAGGGTCAAGTTCGTCCGGTCAGTTCGCCCGGGCGTCGTCGCGGCGGATCCAGGCGCCGCCCAGCACCCGCTCGCCATCGTAGAAGACCGCCGCCTGGCCGGGGGCGACCGCGCCGGCCGGCGCGTCGAGCCGCAGCTCGGCGTCGCCCGCTTCGCCCGCCAGCGGGTAGAGCGTCGCCGCCACCGGCGGCTGCGCCGAGCGCAGCTTGGCGGCGACCCGCAGGCCGCTCGCGGCGGGGAGCGGCGGCCCGAGCCAGTTGAGTTCGCCGAGCCGGACGCGCGTTCGGTCGAGCGCACCACGCGGGCCGACCACGACGCGGCCGCTCGCCGCCTCGATCCGCAGCACGTAAAGCGGCTCGCCGGCGGAGAGCCCCAGCCCCTTGCGCTGGCCGATGGTGAACTGCGCGATCCCGTCATGGCGTCCGACCACCCGGCCGCTCAAATCGACGATATCGCCGGGCTCGCCCGACTCGGGGCGCAGCCGGCGGACCAGCGCGGCGTAGGAGCCCTGCGGCACGAAGCAGATGTCCTGGCTGTCCGCCTTCGCGGCGACCGGCAGCGCGAAATCGCGCGCCAGGGCGCGGGTTTCGTCCTTGCCGAAATCGCCCAGCGGAAAGCGCAGGAAATCGAGTTCGGCGGGGGTCGTGCGGCAGAGGAAATAGCTCTGGTCCTTCCCCAGATCGCGGGCGCGGTGCAGTTCCGGCCCCGCCGAGCCGGCGATACGGCGGGCGTAATGGCCGGTCGCCAGCGCGCTGGCGCCGAGGTCGCGCGCCATCGCCAGGAGGTCGCGGAACTTGACGCGCTCGTTGCAGCGGATGCACGGAATGGGGGTCTCGCCGCGCCGGTAGCCGTCGGCGAAATCCTCGATCACCGCGGTGCGAAACCGCGCTTCGTAATCGAGAACGTAATGCGGGATTTGGAGCTGCTCGGCGACGCGGGCGGCGTCGCGCACGTCGACGCCGGCGCAGCAGGCCCCCTTCCGGCCGGTCGCGGCACCGTGGTCGTAAAGCTGCAGCGTGATGCCGACGACATCGAACCCGGCGCGCACCAGGAGCGCCGCGGTCACCGACGAATCAACCCCGCCCGACATCGCGACGACGATGCGGTGATCGGCCGGGTCGCCAGCGAGGTCGAGATCAGCGGGCGGCGTCATTGCGCGCGACATCGAGGCCCATCTGCCAGAAACTGGCTTCGAGCCGGGTGGCGGCGGTGAAACTCGCGGCGAGCGCCGGCACGCGGCCCTCGCCGCCGCGCCGGGCAAAGAGCTCGTCGAGCGCCGCCGCGCCGCCCTGGGCGAGGCCCTGGTATTCGTCGCCGGCGTACATCAAGAGCCACTCGCGGTAGGGGTTGCCGGCATGCCTGGTCGCCGGGTCGGCCAGCCGCTCGCGGGCAATCTCGGCGTAGCCGACGATGCACGGCGCCAGCGCGACTTCGAGGTCGAGCCGGTCGCCGGCGAGGCCGCGGTCGAGCACGAAGCGGGTGTAGGCGACGGTCTCCAGCGCCTCGGGCGCGGCCGCCATCGCCGCTTCCGAGAGGCCCCAGCCGCGGCAATATTCGATGTGCAGGCCGATCTCGACATCGAGCGTCGCGGCGACGAGGGCCTGCGCCCGGCGCATCTCGGCCAGCGACTCCGATTTGTAGACCGCGAGCCCCCAGGCGCGCGCGAAGTGCAGGAGGAACAGATAATCCTGCACCAGATAGCGGCGAAAGGCCGCCTCCGGCAAATCGCCGCGCGCGAGGCGCAAGACGAATTCGTGGCGCGTATAGGCCTGCCAGGTGGCGCCGGCGGCGGCGACCAGGCGCTGAAAGAGCTCGCCCGCCATCGCCTTCAACCCCATCCCGTCATTCCCGCGCAAGCGGGAATCCAGGGCGGAGGCGTCATCGCCTGCTCTGGACCCCCGCATGCGCGGGGGTGACGACGCTCTGTTGACGTTGGGCGCGGCATCTCAGCCGCGCAAGAGGTTGCGGGTGCTGGCCGGGAGCCGCACCGTCAGGCCGTCCAATTCCTCGGTCATCACGATCTGGCAGCCGAGGCGCGAGGTCGCGGTCAGGCCGAAGGCGAGGTCGAGCATGTCTTCTTCGTCCTCGCTGGCGTCCTTCAGCAATTCGTACCATTCCGGGTCGACGATCACATGGCAGGTCGAGCAGGCGAGCGAGCCCTCGCAGGCGCCCTCGATGTCGATGTCGTTGTTGTGCGCGATCTCGAGCAGCGACAGCCCCAAAGGCGCCTCGACCTCGCGGCGGGTGCCGTCGCGCTCGATGAAGACCATCTTCGGCATGCGCGTGGCCTAGGGCGCTTTCGGGCGCGGCGCGAGGTCCTCGGCGCGGATCGCGGCAATTGCGGCGCGCGTGTCGCCCGCGGCCCGCGGCGCCAGCAGATCGAGCAATGTAAGACCGGCCGCAGCGGCGGCGGCGCGCAGCCGCTCGGCGAAAGGCGGCTCGGGCGGCGCGGCGAGCATGATTACCGCGTGGGTCACCGGCTGGGCCAGCGCCCGCTCGGCGCGCA
>DATGFP010000077.1:0-1561 GCA_035309005.1 Allostellaceae bacterium
TGCCGAATGGGACCCGGCGCCGGCGATCACCGCCTTAAGCATCGCTTTCGGCGACGACGCGGCGTTGATCGCGCGCGGCGGCGGCCGTCTGCTGCGCTGCTCAACCTTCTACGAGGATTTTCTGAAGACCTTGCTGACCGTCAACACCAGCTGGTCCGGCACGGTGCGGATGACCGCCGCCCTGGTCGCCGAGCCGGGCGGCGGCGCCTTTCCGTCGCCGCAGATGGTCATCGATTACGGCGAAGACCGCCTGCGTGCGGTCGCCAAGCTCGGCTTCCGCGCCCCGAGCGCCATCGCCGCGACCCGCCGCATGCTGGAGGACGGCGCGATCGACCCGGACGGGCACGGCAGCCCCGAACGCCTCGACCACGACTACCTGACGAGCCATAAAGGCATCGGCCCCTACGCGACGGCGCATTGCCGGATGCTGCTGCACGATTTCAGCCGCATCCCGGTGGATTCGGTCGTCGTCGCGCATCTGCGCGAGCGCCACGCCACGACCCCGGCCGAGTTCATCGCCGCCCGGGCCGAATGCGGCCCCTACCTCGGCCTCGGCTACCGGCTGATGCGGCTGCGCGAAAAATTCGCCGTCCCCGACATTGCCGACACCCCGCCCGCCTCGGCGTATTGAGCGAAGGCGCGCCGATGAGCCTCACCCCCTTCGCCGCGATCCTTGAGGCGGCACGCACCCGGCATGGTGCGGCGGCGTTGGAGGCGCGGCTGCCGCGGCCGCGGACGCCGGACGAATTGAAGGCGACGCCCGACGATCGCTACCTGTCGCAGATGCAGCGGCGGATCTTTCGGGCTGGGCTCAAGCATAGCCTGGTCGACGCGAAGTGGCCGGCCTTCGAGGCGGCGTTTTACGGCTTCGAGCCGCGCCGGGTGCGCGCAATGCCGGACGAGGCGCTCGAAGCCTTGATGGGCGACGCGCGGCTGATCCGCCACTGGGGCAAGCTGAAATCGGTGCGCGACAATGCCGCCGCGATGCTCGATGTGGCGCAGGGGCACGGCAGCTTTGGCGCCTGGCTCGCGGGCTGGCCGGGCGCCGACATCGTCGGGCTGTGGGAGGCGCTGGCGAAAGGCTTCAGCCAGATGGGCGGCAATTCCGGCCCGAGCTTCCTGCGCATGGTCGGCAAGGACACCTTCATCCTGACGCCGTCGGTCACCGCCGCGCTGAAGCGGTGGGGCGCCGTCAGCCTCCCGCCGAAAAACCGCGCGGACCGCGCCCGGGTGCAGCAAGCCTTCAACGCCTGGGCCGCCGAAAGCGGCCGCCCGCTATGCCAGCTCAGCCTGATCCTCGCCGCCTCGGTCGAGGATTGACGCCGCCCCACAGGGTGCGGCCGGCCCGTATGCGGCGATAACCAAAAACCGCATTCCCGGCGCAAGCCGGGACTCATTCATCAACCGTTCGCGTGGATGAAAAGTGGGTCCCGGCTTGCGCCGGGAATGCGGAGTTGGGCTCAGTAGGTCGCGATCTCGATCGAATTTTTGTCGGGGTCGTCGATGTAGACCGACTGGATCGTGCCGATCGCGCCGGCGCGCGGCCCCTGCATGCGGATCG
>DATGFP010000078.1:0-59937 GCA_035309005.1 Allostellaceae bacterium
CCGTTCGAGCGCATCCGGCCGCAACATTTTCCGCCGGCCTTCGAGCGCGGCATGGCGGAGCACGCAGCCGAGATCGCCGCTATCGCCGGCAGCGCCGCTCCACCCGATTTCGCCAACACGATCGTGGCGTTGGAGCGCAGCGGCAAGCTCTTGCAACGGGTCGGCCGGGTGTTCCACAACCTCGACGCCAGCGCGACAAGCCCGGCGCTGCAGGCGATCGACCGCGACTACGCGCCAAAGCTCGCGGCGCACCATACGCGCATCGCGCTCGATCCCGGCTTGTTCGCCCGCATCGACGCACTGTTCCAGGCACGCGACCGGCTTCGCCTCGAGGCTGCGCAGTTGCGGCTGCTAGAGCGCCACCATCTGCGCCTGGTACGCAGCGGCGCGCAGCTCGGCGCGGCCGCCAAGGGGCGCATGGCGGCGATCTCCGAGCGCCTTGCGACATTGCACACGTTGTTCGGCCAGAATGTGCTGCACGACGAGGATGAGTGGCGGCTCGTGCTTGATGAGGACGATCTCGTCGGGCTGCCCGATTTCGCCCGCGCCGCCGCCGCCGCGGCAGCCAGCGAATGCGGCCTCGCCGGGCGCTATGTCATCACCCTGGCGCGCGCGTCGGTCGAGCCTTTCCTCGCCTTCTCGGCGCGCCGCGACCTGCGACGGGCCGCCTACGAAGCCTGGGCAGCGCGCGGCACCCATGCCGGCGGCCATGACAACGAGCCACTGATCCAGGAAATCGTGGCGCTGCGCGCAGAACAGGCGCGGCTCCTCGGATACGAAAATTACGCCGCCTACCGTCTCGACGACACGATGGCGAAGACCCCGCAGGCGGCCTCGAACCTGCTGCGCCAGGTGTGGCAGCCGGCCAAGCGGAAGGCCGCCGCCGAACGCGGCGAGCTTGCCGCGGCGGCGCTCGCCGACGGGCTCAACGAGCCGATCGCGGCGTGGGACTGGCGCTACTACGCCGAAAAAGTGCGGCAGCAAAAGTATGCGCTCGATGAGGCCGAGCTGAAGCCGTATTTCGTGCTCGACAACATGATCGAGGCCGCCTTCGCTGCAGCCAGGCGACTGTTTGGCCTGCGCTTTACCGCGCGGCGCGACTGCCCGAGCTATCACCCGGACGTGCGCGCCTACGAGGTGCAGGACGCGAGCGGCCGCGCGATCGGGCTTTTCCTGCGCGACGATTTCGCCCGCACCGGCAAGCACTCGGGCGCCTGGATGAGCAGCTACCGCGAGCAACAGGCGCTCGACGGCGAGATCTTGCCGATCGTCGTCAACAACAACAATTTCGCGAAGGGCGACCCGACCCTGCTGTCGTTCGACGACGCCCACACGCTGTTCCACGAATTCGGCCACGGGCTGCACGGCCTGTTGTCGCGGGTGCGCTATCCCTCGCAATCCGGCACCGCCGTGCGCCGCGACTTTGTCGAATTTCCCTCGCAGGTCTTCGAGCATTGGCTGGAGGTGCCGGAAATGCTGCGCCGCTATGCGCGCCATTACCGCACCGGCGAACCGCTGCCGGAGGCGCTGTTGCAGCGCCTCCTTGCGGCGCGCAACTTCAACCAGGGCTTCGCGACGGTCGAATATACCGCTTGCGCGATGCTCGATCTCGACCTGCATTCGCAGGCCGATCCGGCGGGGCTCGACATGGCGGCCTTCGAGAAGGAGTTTCTCGCGCGGATCGACATGCCGCCGGAAATCGGGCTGCGGCACCGCCCGGCGCACTTCCAGCACCTGTTCGCCGGTGGCGGCTATGCGGCGGGGTATTACGCCTATCTGTGGGCCGAGGTGCTCGACGCCGACGCCTTTGCCGCGTTCGACGAGGCGGGCAACGCTTTCGACCCGGCGCTGGCGGCGCGGCTCGAGGCGATCTACAGCGCCGGCGATACGCAAGATCCGATGGCGCTTTACCGCGCCTTCCGCGGGCGCGACCCGGCGATCGCGCCGCTCTTGGCGCAGCGCGGGCTGGCGGAGCCGGGCGCCGCAGCCTAGCAACCCGTTTCCGGCAGAGCGGCACCCTAAACGCTTGATTTCGTGAGCCACGACGCCTTAATCCGATGCGTCTCCATCTGAGTGCACTCCCGGCCGCGTCGTGACTCCTCCGTTGCTGTTCCACCCTGCCGTCGCCCGCTGGTTCGCGGGCAGCTTTGCCGCGCCCTCGGCGGCGCAGGCCGAGGCGTGGCCCGCGATCAAGGATGGCCGGCATGTGCTGATCGCGGCACCGACTGGCTCAGGCAAGACGCTGGCGGCCTTTCTGGCCGCAATCGATGGGCTGGTGCGCCAGGGGATCGCGGGTCCTCTATCCGACGAGACCCAGGTGGTCTACGTCTCGCCCCTAAAGGCGCTGTCGAACGACATCCAGAAAAACCTCGATCAGCCGCTCTGCGGCATCCGCGCCGAGCTTGCGGCGCTGGGCCTGCCGGATGTAGCGATCCGCACCTGGGTGCGCACCGGCGACACGCCCGCGGGCGAGCGCGACCGGATGCGCCGCATGCCGCCGCACATCCTGGTGACGACGCCGGAATCGCTCTACATCCTGCTCGGCTCCGAATCGGGCCGGCGCATGCTGGCGCCCGCCCGCAGCATCATTGTCGACGAGATCCATGCGGTGGCGGCAAATAAGCGCGGCGCGCATCTTGCCATCACGCTCGAGCGGCTCGACGCGCTGTGCGGCCGACGGCTGCAGCGCATCGGCCTGTCGGCGACCCAGAAGCCGATCGCGGCGGTGGCGCGCTTCCTCACCGGACCGGACGGGGACCGCGACTGCACGATCATCGATACCGGCCATCGCCGGCAGCGCGACCTGGCGCTCGAACTGCCCTCCTCGCCGCTGGAAGCGGTGATGTCGGGCGAGGTCTGGCAGGAGGTCTATGCCCGGCTCGAAGAGCTGGTCCTGACGCACCGTACCACGCTGATCTTCGTCAACACTCGCCGCATGGCCGAGCGCGCCACCCACGAGCTGTCGACCCGGCTCGGCACGGCAGCGGTGGCGGCGCATCACGGCAGCCTCGCCCGCGAGCGCCGGCTCGACGCCGAGCAGCGGCTGAAGAGTGGACAACTCAAGGCGCTGGTGGCGACCGCATCGCTCGAACTGGGCATCGATATCGGCGAAGTCGACCTGGTGTGCCAGATCGGCTCGCCGCGCTCGATTGCGGCGTTTTTGCAGCGGGTCGGGCGCTCGGGACATGCGGTCGACGGCACCCCCAAGGGCCGCCTTTTCCCGCTGTCGCGCGACGAGCTGGTCGAATGCGCGGCATTGCTCGCCAGCGTCGAACGCGGCGAACTCGACCGCCTGACGATCCCCGAGCGGCCGCTCGATGTTTTGGCGCAGCACATTGTCGCCGAGGTCGCGGCCCAGGAATGGAGCGAGGACGCGCTCTTCGCGCTGTGCCGCCGCGCCTGGCCCTACCGCGACCTGCGGCGCGAGGAGTTCGCCGAGCTCGTGCGCATGCTGGCCGACGGCTACAGCACAAGACGCGGCCGGCGCGGCGCCCTCGTCCATTACGACGCGGTCAACCATATGCTGCGCGGCCGGCGCGGCGCACGCCTGACGGCGCTGACCTCGGGTGGTACGATCCCCGACACCGCCGACTACCAAGTCGTGCTCGAGCCGGAAAGCCAGGTCATCGGCACGGTCAACGAGGATTTCGCGGTCGAGAGCCTGGCCGGCGACATCTTCCAGCTCGGCAACGCCGCCTACCGCATCCGCCGCGTCGAGCGCGGCACCGTCAGGGTAGAGGACGCCCAGGGCCAGCCGCCCAACATCCCGTTCTGGCTCGGCGAGGCGCCCGGGCGCTCCAACGAGCTATCGCAATCGGTGTCGCGCCTACGCGGCGAGATCGAGATGCACCTTGACCCCCACCCCAACCCTCCCCCGCCTGCGGGGGAGGGGGCGGACCTTGAGGGCGCCAACACCCCCGCGCTTCCCCCTCCCCGGCAAGCGGGGGAGGGTTGGGATGGGGGCTGCAATCGCGCATTCAGCTGGCTCGTCGATCAAATCGGCATCGGCGAGCCGGCCGCCCGCCAGGTCGCCGACCATCTCGCCGCCGGCCACGCCGCGCTGGGAGTGCTGCCGACACAGGAGACCATCGTCTTCGAGCGCTTTTTCGACGCGGTCGGCGGCATGCAGCTGGTCATCCATTCGCCCTACGGCAGCCGGCTCAACCGCGCCTGGGGCTTGGCGTTGCGCAAGCGCTTCTGCCGCAAGTTCAATTTCGAGCTGCAGGCCGCCGCCACCGAGGACAACATCGTACTGTCCCTCACCACGGCGCACAGCTTCGACCTCGCCGAGGTGCAGTATTACCTGCACCCGGCCAGCGTCCGCGACGTGCTGGTGCAGGCGCTGCTCGACGCGCCGATGTTCATGACGCGGTGGCGCTGGGTCGCCGGGGTGGCGCTCGCCCTGCCGCGCTTTCGCGGCGGCAAGAAGGTGCCGCCCCCGCTCACCCGCATGGACGCCGAGGATTTGATCGCCGCGATCTTCCCCGACCAGCTCGCTTGCGCCGAAAACCTCGCTGGCGCCCGCGAGGTCCCGGACCATCCGCTCATTCGCCAGACGATCGCCGATTGCCTCACCGAGGCGATGGACATCACCGGGCTCGAGCGGCTCCTCGCGGGCATCCACGCCGGTGAGGTCCGCATCGTCGCGCGTGATCTGGCCGAGCCCTCGCCGCTGGCGCTTGAAGTGCTGTCGGCCCGGCCCTACGCGTATCTCGACGACGCGCCGTTGGAAGAGCGCCGGACCCAGGCGGTGATGAGCCGGCGTTGGCTGGCGCCGGAGGACGCCGCCGAACTCGGCCGGCTCGATCCCGCGGCGATCGCCCGGGTACAGGACGAAGCCTGGCTGGGAGCCTCGAACCGTGACGAATTGCACGATGGCCTGGTGTGGCTCGGGTTCCTGACCCCAGAGGAAGTCGCCGCCGGACCGGGGTGGGCCGGGTTACTCGCCGAATTGGTGGGCGAGAAGCGCGCAACGCGGCTGGAATTTTCAAATCACGCATCCCCGGCGCAAGCCGGGGCCCACCTGCCGACTGGCGCGACCGGCGCCACCGTGGGTCCCGGCTTGCGCCGGGACATCGGCGATAGGGTGTGGGTCGCGGCCGAGCGGCTGCCGCAGTTCCTGGCGGTGTGGCCGCAGGCTCGGCTCGATCCGCCAATTGCGGCGCCGGCAGGCAATCACGTGCGCGTCTGGTCGCCGGCGGAGGCGCTTGTCGAAATTTTGCGCGGCCGGCTCGAAGGGCTGGGGCCGGTGAGCGAAGCGGCGCTGGCTGCCCCGCTCGGCCTTGCCCCGCCGGACGTCGCCGTGGCGCTGGCGGCGCTGCAGGCCGAGGGCTTTGCGCTGCGCGGCCAGTTCACTCCTGGCGCGGCGGCCGAGGAATGGTGCGAGCGGCGACTGCTGGCGCGAATCCATCGCTACACGCTGAACCGGCTGCGCGCCGAGATCGAGCCGGTCGCGGCGCGCGATTTCCTGCGCTTCCTGTGCGACTGGCAGCGCGTCACCGACAAGACCCGCATGGAGGGCCCCGACGCGCTCGCCGCCGTGCTCGGCCAGATCGAGGGCTTCGAGGCGCCGGCCGGCGCCTGGGAAACCGAGATCCTGCCGGCGCGCGTCGCCGAATACGATCCGGCCTGGCTCGACGACCATTGCCTCGCCGGGCGGATCGCCTGGGCGCGGCTGCGGCCGCGCAGCGGCCGGCCCGACGGTGGCGAACGCGGTCAGTCGAACGCGCCCAGCCCGGTACGCACGACCCCGATCGCGCTCTTGGCACGCCGCCACGCCTCGCTGTGGGCGGCGCTGTCGCCGGCGCCCGATGCCGCACAAGCGAGCCCGCGCGCCCAGGCGGTGGCGAATTTCATTCGCGACAACGGCGCCTCGTTCTTCGATGAGTTGGCCGATGGAACGCGGCTGCTGCGCCCGCAGATCGAGGAGGCGCTGGCCGAGCTCGTTGCTCTGGGTCTGGTTAATTCCGATAGCTTCGCCGGGCTGCGCGCGCTGCTGATGCCGGCGGACCGGCGCCGCTCGCGCCGCCGCCGTGCCCTGTTTGGCATGGAGGATTCGGGCCGCTGGGCCCTCGCCCGCCGGCCTCGGGTCGTCGCCAATGATGCGGACGGCGCGGTCGAGCACTTGGCGCGCACGCTGTTGCGCCGCTATGGCGTTGTATTCTGGCGCCTCATCGAGCGCGAGGCCGCGTGGCTGCCGCCGTGGCGCGACTTGCTGCGGATCTATCGCCGGCTTGAAGCGCGCGGCGAAATTCGCGGCGGCCGCTTTGTCGCCGGCTTTGCCGGCGAACAATACGCCCTGCCGGAGGCGATCGGCCTGCTGCGCGAGGTTCGCCGCAAGCCGCCCGCCGGCGAATTTGTCTCGCTGTCGGGCGCCGATCCGCTCAACCTTGTCGGCATCCTGACGCCCGGGCCGCGCCTCGCGGCGCTGACCGGCAACCGCGTCCTCTACCGCGACGGCCTGCCGGTCGCGCTCTTCGCCGGCGGCGCGGTCCAGCTGCTGCAGGAGCTCGACCCCGCGACCGAATGGCAGGCGAAGAAGAGTTTGCTGCGCGGCGCCGTGCCGCCGGCGTTGATCGCGCTGTCGTCGTAAGCCTCGCGATGCGCCCGCCTTCCGGCCCGCTAACGGCGCGAGCCCACAGCCGCGCCGCCGAAAATGGCATGGCAAATTGACCGCAAGCGTGTTCCTGTAGCAGCGATCATTGACGGGAATCGCCAGACGACATGAGCGAGACGGCGCAAGGACCGATCCTCGAATACCTGGCGCGCTCGCGTGACGTGGTCGAGGCGGCGATCGGCGATGCGGCCTTTGTCGCGACGATTGCCGCCATTGTCGAGCGGGTCGCCACCGCGCTCAGCGCCGGCAACAAGGTTCTGCTCGCCGGCAACGGCGGCAGCGCCGGCGATGCGCAGCATCTCGCCGGCGAGTTCCTGTCGCGGCTCTATTACGATCGCGCCCCGGTCGCGGCGATTGCGCTGACCACCGACAGTTCGGTGCTGACCGCGATCGGCAACGATTACGGCTACGACCGCGTGTTCGAGCGACAGGTGCTGGGGCTCGGGCGGCCGGGCGACGTGCTGATCGCGATCTCGACCTCGGGGTGCTCGCCGAACATCCTGAAGGCGATCGCCGCGGCGCGGACGATCGGTCTCGTGGTGGTTGGCTTCGCCGGCCAGAGCGGCGGCGACATGGCGGCGCAATGCGATCTGTGCCTGCGCGCGCCCTCAGACTCGACCCCGCTGATCCAGCAGCTTCATATTACGGCCGGACACATCGTCTGCGGGTTGGTCGAAGCGCGGCTGTTCCCGCGGACAGCGACGCCGGCCCTGGCGGCGGTCGCCGGATAAACGAATACAGCCGCGGCCCGCGGCGCCCGCCGCGACGCAACATCTCCACGAAGCCCTGGCGGCGTTAACCGCCCGGAAAGCTCCGGCGTCGCAAGCTGTCGCTTCCGACCCGAGCGCCCGCCGGCGCCCCAGGGCAATCGGGTGAGGCGTCGGCTTGACCGGAGCGCTGCGGCGGACCAGATTGGCGACATGATGAGGACGACGCATCGCGCCGGTGGGTGGCGAATTAGCGTCCCGGGCTCCGTCTGGACCCGGGCCGTCATGATTTGCCAGCACCCCATCGAGGATCTTTGTCATGTCTTCCCTACCGCTTGCCGTCGCGCCCGCTGAGGCCGAGGGTTCGCCAAATCCGGTGTGTTTTTCGCTGCAGGCCCGCGCCGAGCCGGGCGTCATGCCGCGGGTTGTCGAGTTGTTCGCCAAACGCGGGCTTGTCCCGCAGAAATGGCACAGCACGGCGTTCGGCTCGGCGCTGACAATCGAGGTGCAAATCGCCGGTCTCGGCCGCGAGCTCGCCGACTACATCGCGCGCTGCATGCGCCAGATCACCGGGGTCGAGAGCGTGCTGACCGTCGAGACCCGCACCTCGGGCTGAGACAAGCGCCGCATGTCCTTCGCCGACCATATTCGCGCCTGCAACAATTACGATCGAGCGCGGGTCGTGCCACTTTACGCCGAGGAGCGCCGGATCGGCTGGCTGCGGCACGACAATGCCGCGGCGCTCGCCCGTTTTCCCCGGGTTTTCGCTGCCGACTCGCAATGCGTGCAGCTAGTGGCGACGGGCAATGCCGATAGGGTCAGCGCCGCGGTCGACGAAGTGGTCGAGGCGCTTGTCCTGGAAAACCGGGTGCCGAAATGGCGCAACGAGACCTTCGACGTGGCGCCGCACTGGGGCGACCAGCCGGTCTTCCGGCTGGATCGCGGCGCCGTGCCATTCTTTGGGACGCGCGCCTACGGCGTGCATCTTAACGGCTATCGCCGTGACGGCGGCGGGTTGCACTTGTGGGTCGGCCGGCGCGCACCGGACAAGCGCGTATCGCCCAACAAGCTCGACAACCTCGTCGCCGGCGGAATCGGCAACGGCCACGGCATTCGCGCGACGTTATTCAAGGAGGGCGAAGAGGAGGCGGCGATCCCGGCCGCGCTGATCGAGCGGGCGGTGCCGGTCGGCGCGGTCAGCTACCGGATGGAGACACAGCTCGGCATCCGCGACGACGTGCTGTTTGTCTACGATCTCGAATTGCCCGCCGATTTTGTGCCGAAAAACACCGACGGAGAAATCGTCGAGTTCGAGCTTATGCCGGTCTATGACGTTTTAGATCAAGTGCGTATGACCGACAACTTCAAGTTTAACGTCAACTTGGTGATTCTCGATTTCGCGCTGCGCCACGGCCTGATCGCGGTCGACGATCGCGAATATCTCGAGGTTGCGAGCGGGCTGCATCGCCCGCTCGATTGACCCGCAGCCGTCACCCCCGGCCTGCCGCCGCCAGGATCTCCGCCGGCTCCATCCCGGCCCTCCGCATTGCCCGCAGCGACAGCGCCCCGTCGCGCTTGGAAAGGCGCCAGCCCGCGGCGTCACTCAGCAGCGGATGGTGCCGATAGCGCGGCGTCGGCAGCCCGAGCAGCGCCTGCAACAGGCGGTGGACATGGGTCGCCGCGAAGAGGTCGGCGCCGCGCGTCACCAGGGTCACCCCCTGCGCCGCGTCGTCGAGCGTAACCGCGAGGTGATAGCTGGTCGGCACCTCCTTGCGCGCGAGCACGACATCGCCGAGCGCCGCTGGCTCGGCGGCAATCTTTCGGCCGTCTTCGTACCAGGCGAGCGGTCCGGTGCGTGCCAGCGCCGCCGCGACGTCGAGCCGTAGCGCATAATCGGCCGACAGCGCTCGCTTGGCATCGCGCTCGACCGTGCCGAGGCGGCGGCAAGTGCCCGGATAGGGCGCGCCGATCTCGCCTTGCGGCGCGCCGCCGGCGCGGGCGATCTCAGCCTGGATTTCCCGCCGGGTGCAAAAGCACGGATAGAGGAGACCCGCCACCTCGAGCCGCGCCAGAGCGGCGCGATAGTCGGCGAAATGTTCCGACTGGCGGCGCACCGGCCCGTCCCAGTCGAAGCCGAGCCAGGCGAGGTCCTCGAGGATGGCGGCGGCGTAATCGTCGCGACAGCGGGTCCGGTCGATGTCTTCGAGGCGCAGCAGGAAGCGGCCGCCCGCGTCGCGCGCCGCCCGCCAGCCGGTCAGCGCCGAACGGACATGCCCCAAATGCAGATAGCCGGTCGGGCTCGGCGCGAACCGGGTGACAATCATTTCGCTGGGCATTTCCTACAGCGCACTCGTCTTCACGGCCAAACGCGCTCTCAAGCAAAATATCGCGTCAACCGGGCAGCGGCCGTGACAGTATTACGTGGGATCGGCTATCCCTGCCGGCGATGTTCGGGTTCCGCAGAAAAAAGGCTGCCGCGATGCTGATGGCCCTGTCCGGTCCTTCCCGCCCGCCGCTCGCCGGCGGCAAGCCCCGCCGCCTCGTCATCCTGCTGCACGGCCTCGGCGCCGACGGCAACGATTTGATCGGGCTGCAGCAATATTGGGGACGGCTGGTGCCCGAGGCGGAGTTCATCTCGCCCAATGCGCCGTTCCCGTGCGATATGGCGCCCTACGGCTACCAGTGGTTCAGCGTGCAGGATCGCACCCCGTCGGCGGTGCTGGCCGGGGTGCGCGCCGCCGCGCCGTCGCTCGACGCCTTCATCGACGAGGCACTGGAACAGCGCGGCCTCGCCCCGAGCGAGGCGGCGCTGGTCGGCTTTTCGCAGGGCACGATGATGTCGCTCTTCGTCGGGCTGCGCCGCGAGTGGCCGCTTGGCGGCATCCTCGGCTATTCCGGCCGGCTGATCGCGCCCGAGCTACTGGCGAGCGAATTGCGCTCGCGCCCGCGCGTCCTGCTGGTCCACGGCACCGACGATCCGCTGGTGCCGTTCGAGTCGCTCGCCCACGCCGCGGCTGCGTTAGAGGAGGCCGGGGTCGCGGTCGAGACGCTTGCCTGCCCCGGCGTCGAGCATGCGATCGATCCCGAGGGGCTGCAGCGCGGCGGCCAGTTCCTGCGCGAGGTGCTCAGCGCTGGGCCTTCTTGAGCGCATCCTCGTGCCCCCCCAAGAACGGCTGCAGGACCGCCGCCATCTTTGCCGAATCCCATTCGGCCGCGCCTTCGACGCGCCCGGCGATCCGGCCGTCGGCGTCGAGCACAATGCTGGTTGGCAACCCGCGCACCTGCAGGGCGTGGCCGAGAGCGGCTTTCGGGTCGAGATAGACCTTGAGGCTGCTCAAACCCATCTTGGCAAGGAACGGCGCGATCAGCTTGGCGCCGCCGTGGTCCTCAGAGATCGCGGCAACCGTCAGCCTGCCGGCGAGCTTTGCCTGCAGACGGTCGAGTGAGGGCATCTCGTGCACGCAGGGTTGGCACCATGTCGCCCACAGATTGACGACCGCCGGCTTGCCCTTGAAATCGGCGAAGCTCGCCGGCTTTCCGGCGACGTCGGTAAACCCGACCTCGGGCGTTGGCTGCGGCGGCTTTACCGGGATAAACTCGCCGAGCCTTAGCTTTTCTTCCGCCCCGGCGGTCGCCGCCGACAGCGCGAGCAGGAGCACGACCGCAACGGTGACGAACCAGACTGATACTCCGGCGAACCCGATGTGGGGTGGCCGCTTCGCCGGCGGTCCGGCCGCGATCATGCGCCGCATCAATGCCTCGATCGATTTCGACAAGCGCCTGTGGGCCGAGGATATCGCCGGCTCGGAAGCGCACTGCGCGATGCTCGTCGCGCAACAGATCCTGTCGCCGGAAGATGGCGCGGCGATCGCAGGCGGTCTAGCGCAAATCCGTCGCGAGATCGAAGGCGGCAGTTTTGCCTTCAGCGAGGCGAACGAGGACATCCACCTCAACATCGAGGCGCGTCTCGCCGAACTGATCGGCCCCGCCGCCGGTCGGCTGCATACCGCACGCTCGCGCAACGACCAGGTAGCGACCGATTTCCGCCTGTGGGTGCGCGCCGCGAGCGACCGCCTCGATAGCGCGATGCAAGAATTGCAGGCGGCGCTGATCGACCAGGCCGAGGCCTATGCCGACGCGGTGATGCCTGGCTTCACCCATCTGCAGATCGCCCAGCCGGTGACGTTCGGACATCATCTCCTCGCCTATGTCGAGATGCTGGGGCGCGACCGCGGCCGCTTCGCCGACTGCCGCCGTCGCCTCAACGAATGCCCGCTCGGCGCCGCCGCGCTCGCCGGCACCGCCTTTCCGATCGACCGCGCGGCGACCGCTGCGGCGCTCGGCTTCGACCGGCCGGCGGCAAACTCGCTCGATGCCGTGTCGGACCGCGACTTTGCGATCGAGTTTCTCGCTGCGGCCGCCCTCGTCGGGGTGCATCTGTCGCGCTGTGCCGAGGAGATTGTGCTCTGGGCGAGCGAGCCCTTTGGCTTCGTCCGCCTCTCCGATGCGTTCACCACCGGCAGCTCGATCATGCCGCAAAAGCGCAACCCCGACGCCGCCGAGCTGGTGCGCGCCAAAACCGGGCGGCTCAACGGCTCGCTTATTGCACTGCTGACGGTGATGAAGGGGCTGCCCCTCGCCTATCAAAAGGACATGCAGGAGGACAAGCTGCCGGTGTTCGAGGCGGCCGACGCGCTTGAATTGTGCCTCGCCGCGATGGCCGGCATGGTGCGCGACATGCGCCCCGACCGCACCCGGCTGCGCGCTGCGGCGGCGCGCGGCTTCAGCACCGCGACTGACCTCGCGGACTGGTTGGTTCGCACGCTCAGCCTGCCGTTCCGTCGCGCCCAT
Organism: Allostellaceae bacterium; assembly: GCA_035309005.1. Classification (GTDB taxonomy): domain Bacteria; phylum Pseudomonadota; class Alphaproteobacteria; order ATCC43930; family CGMCC-115725; genus DATARH01. Next base: position 12,175 of record DATGFP010000078.1, read on the forward strand.
CACATCACCGGCGAGATCGTCAAGCGCGCCGAGGCCAAAGGCTGCACTTTGGCCGAACTGCCACTCGCCGAATTGCAGGCCGTTGAGCCGACGATCACGCAAGCGGCCTATGATGAGGTGCTCGATGTCGAGCGCTCAGTCGCCAGCCGCGCCAGTTATGGCGGCACGGCGCCGCACCGCGTGCGGGAGGCAGCAATCGCCGCCCGCCAAAGGTTTCTCGCCAAGGTTTCCGCCGATGAACGCTAGATTCGCAGGCACGCTGGTGCTCCTCGTCGTGGTGCTGGCGCTCGCCGGCTGCGGCAAGAAAGGTGCGCCTCAGCCGCCGCCCGGCACGCCCGACACCTATCCCAGGACCTATCCGAGTGAATGAATTCTTCGCCTATCGCGGCGGCGAGCTTTATGCCGAGGAGGTCCCGGTGGCGCGCATCGCCGCCGCGGTCGGGACGCCATTTTACCTCTATTCGGCCGGCTCGCTGACCGCGCGCTACCGTGCCTTCGCCGCGGCTTTCGCGCCGCCGCGGCCGCTCGTCTGCTACGCCGTCAAGGCCAACTCGAACCTCGCCGTGCTGCGGCTGTTCGGCAGCCTCGGGGCTGGTGCCGACGTCGTCTCGGAGGGCGAATTGCGCCGCGCGCTCGCCGCCGGCATCCCGCCCGAGCGCATCGTCTTCTCCGGCGTGGGCAAGACGGATGCAGAACTTGCCGCGGCGCTCGCGGCGCAGATCCATCAGATCAACGTCGAGTCGGTTCCCGAACTGCACCGGCTCAGTGCAGTCGCCGCGGCGCGCGGCGACATCGCCCGCATGGCGATCCGGGTCAACCCCGACGTCGACGCGCTGACCCATGCCAAGATCGCCACAGGCAAGAAGGAGAACAAATTCGGCATCGACATCGAGGACGCGGGCGACGCGTACCGGCTGGCCGGCGAACTGCCCGGCATCGATCCGGTCGGGCTGGCGGTGCATATCGGGTCGCAGGCGGGCGGGCTCGACCCGTTCCGGCAGGCATTCGAGCGGCTCGCCGAGCTGGTCGTCGAATTGCGTGCACAGGGCCTCGCGGTGCGGCGGGTCGATCTCGGCGGCGGGCTCGGCATCCGCTACCACAACGAGACGCCGCCCGAGGTCGAGGATTACGCGCGCATGGTGCAGGGCATCTTCGCCGGGCTCGATGTCGCGATCGCCTTTGAGCCGGGGCGCGTGCTGGTCGGCCCGGCCGGGCTCCTGGTCGCGCGCGTGGTCTACGTGAAGGAGGCGGCGTCGCGCCGCTTCGTCATCATCGACGCGGCGATGAACGACCTGATCCGGCCGGCGATGTACGACGCGTGGCACGATGCCGTGCCGGTGCGCCTGCCGGTGTCCGGGGCGGTGCTGAGCCCGGCCGATGTTGTCGGCCCAGTGTGCGAAAGCGCCGACACCTTCGGCACCGAGCGCGACCTGCCTCCGCTCACCGCCGGCGACCTCGTCGCCCTGACCAATGCCGGGGCCTATGGTGCGGTGATGGCCTCGACCTACAACAGCCGGCTGCTGGTGCCCGAAATCCTGGTGGCGGGCCAGCGCTTTGCGGTGATCCGGGCGCGCCCGAGTTATGACGCAATGCTTGGTTTGGATAGCGTCCCCGGCTGGCTCGCCGGTGCTCCGGAGGAGGCGTCGCGAACGCGAGGTGCCGCATGAGAAGCCCGCCCGCCCCACAACGCCGGCTCGCGGTGCGGTTGCGCCTGGCGCGCGCGGCGCTGTTGTGGGAACGCGTGTGGCCCGCCGCCGGGCCGGCGCTGGGCGTCCTCCTCCTGTTTGCGGCGACCGCATTGTTCGATCTGTTGCCGCTGCTGCCGGGACGGGTGCATGCCGCGATCCTCGCGCTGTTCGCGCTCGCCTTCGCCGCGGCACTGGCCTGGGGTTTGCGGACCGCCGGCTTGGCGTGGCCCGATCCGCTCACGGCGCGCCGCCGCATCGAGCTGTCGAGCGGCTTGCCGCATCGGCCGCTCGCGGCGCTTGCCGATCGACCCAGCACGCCGCTCGACGGCGACGCCGCCGCGCTATGGGCGGCGCATCAGCGCCGGATGGCGGCGGCGGTGCGCCGGCTGCGCGTCGGCTGGCCCGCGGCGGGGCTGTCGCGGCGCGACCCATGGGGCGTGCGCTCGGTTGTCGCGATCGTTTTGCTGCTGGCCGCGCTCGACGCCGGCGGCGATTGGCGCGACCGCTTGGCGCGGGCTGTCACGCCTCGCCTCAACATCGGCGCGGCTGCGGTGGCGACGAACTTCGACATGTGGCTGACGCCGCCCGAATATACCGGGCTTGCGCCACAATTCCTGCGCCCCGGCGCAGCCGAGACGGTCAAGGTTCCAACCGGCAGCGTCCTCCTGGCCCAGCTGCATGGCGGCGCTGCGGTGCCACGCCTGACGATCGATCGGACTGCGCATGATTTCGCAGCGGTCGACCAGCACAATTTCCGCTTCCAGACGACCCTCGCCGGTGGCAGCCTGTTGACGCTGAGCCAGGACGGCACCGTACTCGGCCGCTGGCCGATCGTGATTGTCCCCGACCAGCCGCCAACGATTGCCTTCGTCCGGCCGCCCGCAGCGACGCCGCGCGCCGCGCTGCGCCTCGATTACCGGGCGAGCGACGATTACGGGGTGGAAAGCGTCAAGGCGGTGATCCGCCGCGTCGGCGGCAACCCGCAGGAGTCGATCCAGCTTGAGCTGCCGCTGCCCGGGGTGCATCTCAAAAAAGCCGAGGCCGCCAGCTATCACGATTTGACGCCGCATCCTTGGGCCGGCCTGCCGGTCGAGGTCAGCCTTGCCGCGACCGATGCGCTGGGCCAGCGCGGCGACAGCCCGCCGGTACGGATGGTCTTGCCCGAGCGGGCCTTCCACAACCCGGTGGCGCGGGCAATCATCGACCAGCGCAAGGAGCTCGTGAAAGACCCGAGTGCGCCCGAGCCGGTCGCCGAGATCCTCGGCGATTTGAACAAGCGCCCGGCGCTCTACCGCGACGACGTTGTCGTCTACCTGGCGCTGCGCGTGGCGCAGCAGCGCCTGCGCCACGAAACCGGCAAAGCATCGGTCACCGCGGTCGAGCAGTTGCTGTGGGACACGGCGCTGCGCATCGAGGACGGCAACCTGTCACTGGCCGAGCGCGAGCTGCGCCGCCTGCAGGAACGGCTGCAGGACGCCCTCGCGAAGGGCGCGCCCGACGCCGAAGTTGACCGGCTGATGGCGCAGCTGCGCGAGGCGCTCGATCGCTATATGCAATCGTTGGCGCAACAGCTGCAGCAGCAGCCGCCCCAGCCCCACCAGCCATTGGATCCCTCGAAAGTGATCACCAGCCGCGATTTGCAGCGCATGCTGGAGCGCGCCGGCGAGCTGGCGCGCAGCGGCGATCGGGAACAGGCGCGCCAATTGTTGTCGCAGCTGCAAAGCATGCTGGAAAACCTGCGCACCGCCCGCCCCGGACAGATGCAGCGCGGCGCCAGCGAGGCACAGCAGACGATGCGCGGCCTGCAGGAGCTAATGCAACGCCAGCAGCAGCTGCTCGACCGCAGCTTCCGTGCCGAGCGGCAGCAGGGCCAGCCGGGCAGTCCCGACCAATCCGGCCAACAATCGGGACAGCAGCCTGGGGTCGAGCAGGACAACCCCGGGCAGCCGGGCGATATGGGCGACGCCGCCGGCCAGCAAGAGACACTGCGGCACCAGCTCGGCGATGTCATGCGCCGGCTCGGCGAGGGGTTGGGCGACATCCCGGCGCCGTTCGGCCGGGCGGAACGGGCGATGCGCGATGCGGCCGGCGCGTTGCAGCGCAGCCAACCGGGTGAAGCCATCGCGCCGCAAACCGAGGCGCTCGATCAGCTGCAGCAGGCGGCGCGCGACTTCGCGCAACAGCTGCGGCAGCGCTACGGCGACCAGATGGGCACGCTGGGCGGCGACGAACTCGGCGCCACCGACCGCGATCCACGCAACCAGGGGCAGCGCGATCCATTCGGCCGGCCGACCTCGAACAGCGGGACTTACGACCTCGGCTTCGTCAAGATCCCAGACCACAGCATCCTGCAGAAGTCGCGCGAGATCCTCGACGAATTGCGCCGCCGCGCCGGCGAGCGGTCGCGACCGCAGATCGAATTGGATTACATCGATCGCCTACTGAAGCGCTTTTGAGGCCGATCAGGGCGCGGTTGCGGGGGCCGGTGGGTCGGCGGCGGATCGCGGCACCATCGCCGCGACGACGAGACGCGTGCCGCGCACCCCGTTGACGATGATCGGCGTGCCTTCGGCGAGGTCGGGGCCGGTGGCGAGCCATACGGTGTCGCCGAGGCGAACCTTGCCGTGCTGGTTAAGAAAAGCCTCGCACACCGTACCGCGCGACCCGACCATCGCGGCGCTGCGATCGTTGAGCGCGATTTCGCCGTGGCGGCGGCGGCCAACCCGGCGGTAGACGAAATAGCCGCCCGCGCAACTGAGCGCCGAGGTCACGACAAAGGTGCCGATCTGGCCCTCGAGCGAAAAGCCGAAGGTCGCGTGGACGGCGCTCGTCAGCGCCGCCCCCAGCGCGATCCACATCAGATAGCTTCCCGGCGCATGCAGCTCCGCCAGCCCCAGCAGCCCCGCGAGGATCACCCACGCCCACCACGGCAGCACCATGATCCTCGTCTCCCTAGTCCGGTGGGCGCGCGCTCTTGGCGAGTTCGGCGATGCCGGCGATCGTGCCGACCAGCCCGCCGACCTCCATCGGCATCAGCACCAGCCGAGCGTTCGGCGACTGGCCGATCTGGGTCATCGCCTCGACGTATTTCTGCGCAATGAAGTAGTTCAGCGCCTGTACGTTGCCTTCGGACACGGCCTTCGACACCGCCGCCGTGGCGATCGCTTCAGCTTCGGCGAGCCGCTCGCGCGCCTCGGCATCCTTCTGCGCCGCCGCCAGCCTGCCTTCCGCAGCCAGGATCTGCGACTGCTTGGTGCCCTCGGCTTCGAGGATTGCGGCCTGCTTGATGCCTTCGGCGCGCAGGATTGCGGCGCGCCTCTCGCGGTCGGCGGTCAGCTGCTTCGCCATCGACAGCTGTACGTCCTCGGGCGGGCGCACGTCCTTCAGTTCGACGCGGGTGATCTTGGTGCCCCAGGGCTCGGTTGCCGCGTCCAGCACGCGCAACAGCCGCTCGTTGATCTCGTCGCGTTTCGACAGGGTCTCGTCGAGATCGAGCGCACCAATCGCGGTACGGATATTGGTCATGGTGATGTTGGTGACCGCCGATTGCAGGTTTTGCACCTCGTAGGAGGCACGGCTGGCGTCGATGACCTGGTAGAAAACAATGCCATCGACGATGACCGAGGCATTGTCTTTGGTGATGACGTTCTGCGCCGGGATTTCCAGCACGGTTTCCTGGACATTGATCTTGCGGCCGATCGCGTCGATGAACGGGTTGACCAACCGCAACCCCGGCTGGAGCGTGACCCGGTAGCGGCCGAACCGTTCGACCGTCCACTGATAGCCTTGCGGGACCGTGCGCACGCCGCGCGCGATCACCGCCAGGACGACGACCGCGAGGACGATCAGGAAGATGAGTACCCCGCTCATGTGCGCCCTCCGCTGGCATGCCCCGGCTGCGGCATGATCCCGGATTTACCGATGCTTGTCGATCAGCCGGCTCGACGCCGCACCGCGTGCGATACCGCCTTGACTTGGCGAGTCGCGGCCGGCAGGTTCGCGGCAACTTCGACGCGACAGCGAACCTGGGAAAAGCAGACATGCACGGCCCGTGCAGTTTCTCGCCGGCGATGGCGGGCCGTGCCTAGCATTGCAACCGGCGCGCTGCGCGATCCTGCCGCCGCAGCGTCGCCGCCGCTGCTCGAAATCCGTGACGTCGCGGTGCGCTTCGGCGGCATCGTCGCCCTCGACGGCATTTCCTTCACGCTCGAGGAGGGCCAGATCCTCGGCCTGATCGGGCCGAACGGCGCCGGCAAGACGACGCTATTCAACTGCATCAGCCGCCTCTACACCCCAAATCGTGGCGACATCCTGTTCGACGGCCGCTCGATGCTGGCTCGGCCGCCGCATCGCATCGCCGAGATCGGTATCGGGCGGACCTTCCAGAACCTCGCGCTGTTCTCGCCGCAGAGCGTGCTCGACAATATCCGCATCGGCGGCCACGCTCACAGCCGCAGCGATTTCCTCAGCGACACGTTGCGCCTGCCGTGGGTGCGCCGGCAGGAAGCGGCGCTGACCGAAACCGCGTGGTCGCTGCTGCGCATGCTCGATTTGGAGGAGGTCGCGCTGCGGCCCGCGGCCGGGCTGCCGCTCGGCACGCGCAAGCGGGTCGAGCTGGCGCGGGCGCTCGCCGGGAGCCCGCGCCTCTTGCTGCTCGACGAGCCGGCGGGCGGGCTCAACCACGAGGAGGTCGCCGAACTGGGCGCCCTCATCCGCACGGTGCGTGACGAGCGCCAGGTGACGGTGCTGCTGGTCGAGCATCACATGCATCTCGTGATGTCGGTTTCCGACAAGGTCGTCGCGCTCGATTTCGGCCGCAAGATTGCCGAGGGCACACCGGCCGACGTGCAGCAGGACGCGGCGGTGATCGAGGCCTATCTCGGCACCGGCAAGGCGCCGGCCGACCGGAAGTCCGGCCGATGATGCTCGAAGTCGAGCATCTCAATGCCTTTTACGGCGAGAACCAGGCGCTGTTTGGCGTTGCCTTCGGCCTCGAGGCGGGGCGGGTGCGTACCTTCCTCGGCGCCAATGGCGCCGGCAAGACGACGGTGCTGCGCGCCCTTTGCGGCATGGTGCGGACGAACGGCAACATCCGCTTCGACGGCAAGCTGATCACCGGCTGGGCGACCGAGGACATTGTCCGCCTCGGCATCGCCCACGTTCCCGAGGGGCGCGGCACGTTCCTGCGCGTCAGCGTCGAGGAAAACCTGCAATTGGGCGCGATGACCCGCCGCGACCGTGCTGCCATTGCCGCCGATATCGAGCGCGTCTACGGCCATTTCCCGCGTCTCAAGGAACGCCGCCTGCAGCAGGCCGGGACGCTGTCGGGCGGCGAGCAGCAGATGCTGGCGGTCGGCCGCGCGCTGATGCTGCGGCCGCGGCTGATGCTGCTCGACGAACCCTCCTTCGGCCTTGCGCCGCTTATCGTCGAGGAACTCTTCGAGATCCTCGCCCGGGTCAACCGCGAGATGGACGTGGCGATGCTGATCGTTGAGCAGAATGCGTCACTGGCGCTCGAATTGGCCGAGCATGCCTACCTGCTCGAGACCGGTCGCGTCGTCACCGACGCGCCGGCGGCGGTGATCGGCGCCGACGAGTCGATTCGCCGCTCCTATCTCGGGTATTGAGCGATGGAACAGCTGCTGCAACAGGTGCTGGCGGGGCTCGCGACGGGCGCGATCTACGCCTGCATGGCGCTCGCCGTGGTGATGATCTACCAGGCGATCGACCATCTCAACTTCGCCCAAGGCGAGATGGCGATGTTTTCGACGTTCATCGCCTGGCAGCTGATGCGCTGGGGCCAGCCCTACTGGGTCGCCTTCATCGCCTCGGTGGTCCTGTCGTTTATCGGCGGCGTCGCGATCGAGCGGGTGCTGTTCCGGCCGATCCACAACGCGCCGATCCTCAGCCAGATCGTCGCGTTCATCGCGCTGTTCAACATCCTCAACAGCTCCGCCGGGCAGATCTGGGACTTTACGATCAAGAGCTTCCCGTCGCCGTTCGGCCACAAGCCGTTTCTCGGCGAGCCGCTGATCGACACGCATCAGGTCGGCATGATCGGGGTGACGCTCGCGATGCTGGGGCTGCTTTACCTGTTTTTCCGCGGCACCCGCCTCGGATTGGCGATGCGCGCCGCCGCGGCCAATCCCGAATCGGCTCGCCTCGTCGGCATCCGGGTCGGCTGGATGACGGCGCTCGGCTGGGGCATGGCGGCGGCGATCGGCGCGGTCGCCGGCATGCTGATCGCGCCGGTCGTGTTCCTCGAACCCAACATGATGCTCGGCGTCTTGCTTTACGGCTTTGCCGGCGCGGTGCTCGGCGGGATGACCAGCCCGGCCGGCGCGGTGGCCGGCGGTTTCCTGGTCGGCGTGATCGAGAACCTGGCGGGCACGTTCATTCCCTATGTCGGCCGCGAGTTGAATTTGACGATCGCGCTGGTGCTGATCGTCGCGGTGCTGATGGTGCGGCCGAGCGGCATCTTCGGCCGACAGGTAGTGACCCGGGTATGAGCGCACCTTCCAAGGAAAGCGTCGCCTTCGCGCCGCCGGCGGTAGCGGCGATCGGAAGGCGGGCCGCGCTCTCCGATCCGAAGCGCCTGTTTGTCGTGGGTCTAGTCGTTGCGGCCTGCGTGATCCCGTTGCTCACCCGGAGCTTTGTCACCTTCCAGCTGACCCAGGTGATGGTGTATGCGCTGGCGATCCTCGGGCTCAACCTGCTGACCGGCTTCAACGGGCAGTTCTCGCTCGGGCACAGCGCCTTCTACGGGATCGGCGCCTATACCGCGGCGATCCTGATGTCGCGCTGGGGAATCCCTTATTTCTGGACATTGCCGGCAGCCGGCGCCGTGTGCTTCGGCGTCGGCTTTCTGTTCGGCCTGCCGGCGCTGCGGCTGCAGGGCCTCTACCTGGCGCTCGCCACCTTCGCGCTGGCGATCGCGATGCCGCAGATCCTCAAGTTTCGCCCGATTGAGGGCTTTACCGGCGGTGTCCAGGGCCTCTTCCTTGACAAGCCGGACCCGCCGTTCGGCCTGCCGATCAGCGCCGACCAGTGGCTCTACTATTTCACTCTCGCCGTGCTGCTGGTGATGTTCGCCGGCGCCGCCAGCCTGGTGCGGAGCCGCACCGGGCGCGCGATCATGGCGATTCGCGACAACCCGATCGCGGCGGCCGCGATGGGCATCAACACCGCCCTCTACAAGACGCTGACCTTCGGCGTCAGCGCGCTCTATACCGGAGTCGCGGGCGCGCTCGGTGCGATTGTGGTGCAGTTTGTCGCGCCCGACAGTTTCAGTTTTCTGCTCTCGGTCTCGTTTCTCGTCGGCTTGGTGATCGGCGGCGTCGGCTCCATCCCGGGATGCCTCGTCGGCGGGCTGTTCGTGCTCTACGTGCCCAATATCGCGGAAAGCGTATCAACCGGCTTGGCGGGTGCGGTTTATGGCGTCATTTTGCTGCTTGTCATCTTCGTCATGCCTGCGGGCATGGCGGGCTTTGTCCGCTTCGCCCGCGCCCGCCTGTCGCGATTGCGACGATCATGATCCACCGGCCTGATCCAATAACCATTCGCCGTGAAGGGAGGTTACCATGAAGCATCTTACCCGCCGCACCATTCTCGCCGCCGCACCGAGCGCCCTCGCCGTTACGGCATTGCCGGCGCTTGCCGCAAAGCAGTACGGCCCCGGCGTCACCGACACCGAGATCAAGATCGGCAACACCGGCCCCTACAGCGGACCGGCCTCATCCTACAGCGCTGTCCCTAAGGCGCAGGTCGCGTACTGGAAGATGATCAACGACCAGGGCGGGATCAACGGCCGCAAGATCAACTTCCTCTCCTATGATGATGCCTACAGCCCGCCGAAGACCGTCGAGCAGGTGCGCAAGCTGGTTGAGCAGGACAACGTGCTGCTGGTTGCCAGCCCGCTCGGCACGCCGACCAACTCGGCGATCTGGCATTACATGAACCAGAAAAAGGTGCCGCAGCTGTTTGTCGCCACCGGCGCCACCAAGTGGGACGATCCCAAGAACTATCCGTGGACGATCGGCTGGCAGCCCAATTACCAGAGCGAGGGCCGCATCTACGCCGCCTACATGATGAAGGAAAAGCCGGGCGGCAAGATCGGTGTGCTCTACCAGAACGATGATTTCGGAAAAGATTACCTGAAGGGCGTGAAGGACGGGCTCGGCGACAAGAAGTCGCTAGTAGTCGTCGAAGCCTCCTACGAAACGACCGACCCGACCGTCGACTCATCGGTAATCCGCATGAAGTCTGCCGGCTGCGAGGTCTTCGTCAATACCGGCATCCCGAAATTCGCTGCCCAGGCGATCCGCAAGGCGGCTGAAATCCAGTGGAAGCCGCTCCACATCCTGAGCAGCATCGGCCAGTCGGTCGGTGCGACGCTGAAACCTGCCGGGTTGGAGAACGCCAAGGACCTGATTTCGGATTTCTATCTGAAGGACCCGAGCGACCCGAAATGGAAGGACGATGCCGGCTTCAAAACCTGGGTTGCCTTCATGGACAAATATCTGCCCGACGCCGACAAGAGCGATGGCGGCTACGTCGCCGGTCACTCGCTGGCCGCGATGACGGCGCAGGTGCTGAAGCAATGTGGCGACGAGCTGACCCGCGAGAACGTCATGAAGCAGGCGGCCAACGTGCACGATTTCACCGTGCCGATGCTGCTGCCGGGGATCAAGGTCAACACCAGCCCAACGGATTTCGGGCCGGTCAAGCAGGTTCAGATGGCGCGCTTCACCGGCGAGCGCTGGGAACTTTTCGGGCCGCTGATTACCGGCGCCGTTACCTGAGGCGGGGCGGGGCGTCGCACAGGATTTCAATTCGGAGCGGCCTCTACCGGTCTGGCGCAATTAGTACGCGAACGCCGGCCGCGCTGCGGCCGGCTGGACGGGCCGGCGCCGTCTATGCCAAGTTCGCCCGCGGAGATGGCGTTGGTTGGGCTCGAACACATCGCAAAGAGCTACGGCGGCGGCGCGCCGATCCTGTCCGACGTCTCGTTGACGCTCGAACCGGGCAGTTTTTGTTTCCTGACCGGCGACAGTGGCGCTGGCAAGACGACGCTGCTGCGGATCATCTGCCTCGCCGAGCCGCCGTCGCGTGGCAAGCTGACGCTGTTCGGCGCCGATTCAGCCCGGCTCGACCGGATGGCGCGAACCGCGCTGCGTCGCCGGATCGGCATCGTGTTTCAGGATTGTCGGCTGCTCGACGAATTGACCGCTCGCGACAACATCGCCCTGCCGCTGCGCATACAGGGCGCCGCGGAGGACAAGATTCTCGACAACGTGTCCGAACTCCTGGCCTGGGTCGGGCTCGCCGACCGCGGCGATGTCCGCGCCGCCTCGTTGTCGGGCGGCGAGCGCCGGCGCGTCGCGATCGCGCGCGCGATCGTCGGCCGGCCCGAGCTGCTGATCGCCGACGAGCCGGTTGGCGACGTCGATGACGGTGTGGCGCTGCTGCTGGTTCGTGCCTTCGAAGAGATCAACCGGCTCGGCGCGACGGTGCTGATCGCCACCCGCGACATCGGCTTTGCCGGCCGGTTCGAGCATCAGCGGTTCCGGCTTGATCGTGGCATGCTGTCGGAGGCCGGCGGCACGGCGGTGCAATGATGCGATTGCGCGGCGCGCAGCGCCGCCTGACGGCGGAGCGGGATGAGGCCGCGGCCTTCGTGCCATGGCTCGTTGCGCTGATGGTCTACCTCGCCGGATTGGGCGGGGTTGGGCTGATCGTCCTGGACGACGCGCTGCGCGCCGCTGCGCCGCTCGCCGCGACGATGACGCTGCAGGTCCCGGCCGATGCCTCGAAGGCACGGCTTGAGACCGTCCTCGCCGTGCTGCGGCAGACGCCGGGGGTGGTCTCGGTGCATTTGCTCGACGCGCCGGAAACCGCCCAACTGGTCGAGCCCTGGCTCGGCCCCTCGGTGCCGCTCGACCAATTGCCGGTGCCGCATCTGATCGACCTGCGCATCGCACCCGACGCCGCGACCGATTTCGCGGCGTTGCGGCGACAGCTTGCTACGGTAGCGCCGGGAGCGCGCCTCGACGACCAGCGGCCGCTGCTTGCCGGGATGCGCGCCGCGACGCGGCGGCTCGACGGCGTCCTCGGCGCCGCCATTCTCGTTGCCCTGCTGCTGATCGCGTTGTTGGCGGTATTCGCGGTCCGCAGCAACCTTGCCGCACGGCGGCCGGCGCTCGAGCTGTTGCGGCTGCTCGGCGCGGATGACAGCGATATCGTCCGCCCGGTGGCGACGCGGTGGCTGTGGTTGGGGCTCGCGGGGGGCGCGATCGGTGCCGGCGCCGCCCTCTTGACGATTCTCGCACTGCGCGGTGCCGGTGCGGTCGTGCAGCTGCCGCCGCCGGACGGCGGGATCGCCGATTGGCGGCTGTTGGCGGTGTTGGCCGGCGCCGCTCTCGCCGCCGGCATCATCGCGATGGCGAGCGCGCGGGTCACGATGCTGCGCCACCTCGCCCAGCTGCCGTGATCGCCAGTGCGCCAGCCGACGCTGCTGCTGCTGCGCCGGCTCGGTTGGCTCGCAATCGCCACCCTGGTTCTGTGGCTCGGCGGATTTGGCTGGTTTGTCGTCAGTAGCCTGTCGCTGCGCGCCGATCCCTCGGCGGCGACGGATGCAATCGTCGTGCTGACTGGCGGCCGGCTGCGGCTCGAAACCGGTCTCACGCTGCTAGCCGCCGGCAGGGCGAAAAAACTGTTCATCTCCGGCGTCAACCAGCGCGTCGACCGCTACGAGCTGTTGCGCGCGCTGGGGCCGGCGGCAGAGAGTGCTGCGTGCTGCATCGTGCTCGGCCACGAGGCCGACAACACACTCGGCAACGCGCAGGAAACGGCGAAATGGATGCGCGAGGAGGGCTATAACAGCCTGCGCCTCGTCACCAGCTGGTACCATATGCACCGCAGCTTGCTGGAATTCGCCCGGGCAATGCCGCGGATCGCAATCATTCCCCACCCCGTTTTCGCGCATCACTTGGAGCCGGAGCGCTGGTGGAAATGGCACGGCGCGGTGCTTCTGGTGATCGGCGAATACGGCAAATATCTGGCGGCCTGGCTGCGGCCGGTGCTGGCGCCGCTACTGCCGCGAGAAGCCGCCGCGGTGGAAGCACGACGATGATCGCTTTGCGGGCCCTGCTGTTCAACATCGCGTTTGTTTCAGTGACGGCGCTGCTAGGCCTGATGGGGCTGCCACTATTACTGACGCCGCGCCGCTGCGTCATGCGCTTCGGCCGGCTGTGGGCGCGCTGCGTGCTTGCCCTGTTGAGGGGGATCGTCGGGCTCGACGGCGAGATCCGTGGCCTCGAGCACCTGCCGCACGGCCCCTGCATCGTCGCGATGAAGCACCAATCGGCATGGGATGCGTTGATCCTGCCAATCGTGCTGGGCGATCCGGCGGTGGTGATCAAGCGCGAACTGCTGCTGGTGCCGTTCTACGGCTGGTATGCAGTACGCGCCGGCTCGATCGCGATCGACCGCAAGGGCGGCGCCGGCGCGTTGCGGCATATGCTGGCGGCGGCGGGGCGCGCGACAGCAGGCGGGCGCAAGGTGGTGATCTTTCCCGAAGGGACGCGCACCGCGCCGGGCCAGCACCTCCCCTACCAGCCCGGTGTCGCGGCGCTCTATCAGGCACTGCACCTACCGCTGGTGCCGGCGGCGGTTAATTCCGGCCTCTACTGGGGCCGCCGCAGCTTTGTAAAGCACCCCGGGCGGATCATTCTCGAATTCCTCGAACCGATCCCCCCCGACCTCCCGCGCCGGCGGCTGATCGCCGAAGTCGAAAGCCGGATCGAGGCCGCCACCGCAGCGCTGGAGCGAGAGGCTTCAGGCAGTCAGGGTGCCGCGGCGCGAGGCGAGGGAAACCAATCCTCGCCGGAGCTGCCGAGGATCTGGTCGAGCGAATAGGGACATTCCGCCGGGACCCGGTCCATCAGCCCTGGCACGGCGCGCTCGAAGCGGCGCAAGAGTCGCAACGCCAGACGATACCGATCGGCCAGATCCAGCTTGGCCACGATGCTGCGCGTCAACTTGCGTCCAAGCTGGATGCGCCATTCGACGATCTCATCGCGCCAATGCCCGGAGGGCTCGTCAAGGCCCGAATATTCAAGCTTCAACAAATGCTCGATGATGTGCTCGCAGAGCGATTGGACGGCGTGCAGCTCGCTGCGGCCCAAATCTTCGATCTCCTCCGCAATCAGCTCACGATCCAAGTGATTGCTTACGGTCGGCAAGCGGCGCAGCAACTCCGCCTGTTCCTGCGTCCAGGCGTAGAAGTCGTCGTCGTAGCGCGAGCCATCTGCGGCAGCCATATATCATCTTACCATAAGAAGACGCCGGCCACACAGCGAATGGCTGACGAACGAAGAGAGAACTGGCATACTCGGGTCCGAGGACAGAGGAAACCGCACTGATGGTCACCGTCGCCTCGATCTCACAGCAGATCTGGGACATGAAGTACCGGTTGAAGGGCCCGTCGGGCGAACCGGTCGACAAGACGATCGAGGATACCTGGCGACGGGTCGCCGGCGCCTGCGCGGTGCCGGAGAAGGACCCGGCGCTGTGGACCGAGCGATTCTACGCGGCGATGAGCGATTTCCGCTTTCTACCGGCCGGCCGCGTCGTCGCCGGCGCCGGCGCGGCGCGCGACGTCACCCTCTTCAACTGCTTCGTGATGGGCGCCATTCCCGACGACATGGGCGGCATCTTCGCCCATCTGCGCGAGGCGGCGCTGACGATGCAGCAGGGCGGCGGCATCGGCTACGATTTCTCGACGCTGCGGCCGCGCGGCGCCTATGTAAAGGGCGTCGGGGCCGACGCCTCGGGGCCGCTTTCCTTCATGGACGTGTGGGACGCGATGTGCCGCACGATCATGTCGGCCGGCTATCGCCGCGGCGCGATGATGGCGACCCTTTCGTGCGAGCACCCCGACATCGAGGCCTTTATCGAGGCGAAGCACGAACCCGGCCGCTTGCGCATGTTCAACCTCTCGGTGCTGGTGACCGACGCCTTCATGCAGGCGGTCGCCGAGGACGCGCCGTGGCAGCTGTCGTTCGGCGGCCCGGGTGAAACCAAGACGGTGGCGAAAGTCATTCCCGCGCGCGAATTGTGGGAAAAGATCATGCGCGCGACCTACGCCTATGCCGAGCCCGGCGTCATCTTCATCGACCGCATCAACCGCCGCAACAATTTGTGGTATTGCGAACAGATCAGCGCGACAAATCCCTGCGGCGAGCAGCCGTTGCCGCCTTACGGCGCCTGCCTGCTGGGTTCACTGAATCTGGCGCGCTTTGTCGAGCGCCCGTTCACGCCAGAAGCGCGGCTCGACACCGCGGCGCTGGCAGCGATTGTGCCGGACGTCGTCCGCATGATGGACAACGTCATCGACATCTCCCGCTTTCCGCTGCCGCGGCAGGAGGAGGAGGCGCGGCAGAAGCGCCGCATCGGGCTCGGCGTCACCGGGCTCGCCGACGCGCTGATCCTGTGCGGTCTGCGCTACGGCTCGTCCGAGGCGGTCGCGGCGATCGAAGATTGGCTCGGCACGATCGCGCGCGCCGCCTATCTCGCCTCGGCCGCGCTCGCCGCCGAGAAGGGCGCCTTTCCGCTCTACGACCGCGACCAATACCTCGCCGGCACGACGGTCGCCGAATTCGCGCCGGAGATCCGCGCCGCGATCGCGCAACATGGCATCCGCAACGCGCTTCTCACGTCGGTGGCACCGACCGGCACGATCTCGTTGTTCGCGGACAACGTGTCGTCGGGCCTCGAGCCGGTGTTCAGCTTCCGCTACACCCGCAACGTCTTGATGCCGGACGGCACGCGGCGCGAGGAGGAGGTGACCGACTACGCCTATCGCCTGTTCCGCCGCCTGAAGGGCGACTCGGCACCGCTACCCGATTATTTCGTCGACGCGCAGACGCTTGCGCCCGAGGACCACCTCGTGATGCAGGCGGCGGTGCAGCGCCACATCGACAGCTCGATCTCGAAGACCATCAACGTGCCGGTCGACATCCCGTTCGCGCGCTTCAAGGACGTCTACGTCCAGGCTTATGCGCTGGGGTGCAAGAGCTGCACGACCTACCGCCCCAACGAGGTGACCGGCGCCGTCTTGGAGGCGCGGCCCGAGACGGCCAGCCTTGCCCCCTCGCGCGCGGTCAACGCCATGGGGCCGCGCCAGGCCGAATTGCCGCTGCCGGCGCCGGCAGTGGCCGCCAAGCCCGCCGATGTTTACGAGGCGGGCGGCGTCGTCTACATGACGCAGCCGCTGTCGCGCCCCGAGGCCCTGCCCGGCCAGACCTACAAGATCACCTGGCCGGACAGCGAGCACGCGCTCTACATCACCTTGAACGACATCGTCCAAGACGGGCGCCGCCGCCCGTTCGAGATCTTCATCAACTCGAAAAACATGGAGCACTACGCCTGGACGGTGGCTTTGACCCGGATGATCAGCGCCGTCTTCCGCCGGGGCGGCGACGTGTCGTTCGTCGTCGAGGAGATGAAGGCGGTGTTCGATCCCCGGGGGGGCGCCTGGATGGAGGGCCGCTACGTCCCCTCGCTCTTGGCCGCGATCGGCGACGTCATCGAGCGCCACATGATCGAGATCGGCTTCCTGCCGCCGAAACACGCGCACGGCGAGCGCGCGCTCGAGGCGCAGGTCGTCAGCCTCGGCGCCGAGCCGCGCGGGCTCGCCGGACCGCGCCTGCGGCAATGCCCGAAATGCGGCGAACCCGCGCTGATCCGCCTCGAAGACTGCGACCAATGCACCAGCTGCGGCTACTCGAAATGCGGCTAGCAGAGCTGCCCCTTCCGGCATCGCCAGGCGCGCGACCCCGCAGGATCGGCCGGCCTCTGCCGTTCGCCCGATCGACCGATGTTCTGTTGGCGTCTCCAGCCATCCTGTGATAAGCCGTTGGCCTTGCATACGCCGTGACCCACTCATCGGTGGAGGGGTGGCCGAGTGGCTGAAGGCGGCGGTTTGCTAAACCGTTATACGGTTAACCCCGTATCGTGGGTTCGAATCCCATCCCCTCCGCCACTTATAGATGTATCAACTGCCCAGCATCATCATCGATATACCCCCCACCCACCTATACCTACGCTCATCAGCCTTGGCGCCCAATTTGCGTAGACAGCTCGCCGGCGGGGTCGACGTCGATCGCGCGCCGGTTGGCCGGTGCCGCCGATCCCGGCCACGACATCGGGACGCGGTGAGGCTCGTCGGCGAAAGCACGAAGACGTCGTTGCCGGCGCCGCCAAGGCGCTGTCGGATGCCGGCAGCGCCGCCGACGCGCGATCGTCTCGAAGCCGGCGAGGCTGGCGGTCCGGGCGGCGGTGAAGTCGCACTCGGCGGCGCGGCGGGACTTGCGCTCGCGGACTCCGCTTTGAACTCGGGCAGCACCGATCAGGCGATGCCGGGTCGACGGTCGCGGAAGGGCGTTGCCTTCTCGAAGGCGTCGGCGATACGCAGCACGGTGGCTTCCTGGAACGGCTTGGCAATGAGCTGGATCGCGACTGGCAGGTCGCCCGCGCCGAAGCCCGCGCAAACCGACATCGCCGGGTAGCCGGCGACGTTGAACGGCATCATAAAGCCCGGCTGCTGGAAGACATCCCATTTCGGCACGGCATCGATCTTCGGCGCCTCCGTCGGCTGGACCGCGGTCAGCACGACGTCGAGGTCGGCCATCGCCGCGTGCAGTTCGGCGCGCAACTCGCGCCGCCGGCGCACCGCCTGCAGGTAGTCAACCCCCGAAACGAAGGCGCCCAGCATCAGCCGGCTGCGCATTCGCTCACCGAAATCGCCGAGCCGGGTTCGCGCCCATTCCTCGTAAGCCGCCGCCCGCTCGGTGATCGAGATCAGCGCGCCGCACGCGGCCCAATCCTGCAACGGCGACAATTGCACCTCGCGGATCTCGGCACCGAGATCGCGGAATTTGGCGATCGCCGCGGCGATGCCGCGCTGCGTGCCGTCGCTGACCTTGTGGTCGGTTTCGTGGAAATGGTGGATGACGCCAATCCGCACGCCTTTGATGCCGCGGCCCAGCCCCTCTCGGTAATCGGGAATCGGCCGGTCGGCGCTGGCGGGATCGCGGGGGTCGTGGCCCGCCAGGGCCTGCAGCATGATTGCGCAATCCTCCGCGGTCCACGCCATCGGGCCGATATGGTCGAGCGTGAACGCAGCCGGAGCGACCCCGGCTCGGCTGACGAGGCCATAGGTCGGCTTGAGGCCGGCGATGCCGCAATAGGCAGCCGGGCCGCGGATCGAGCCGCCGGTATCGGTGCCGATGCCGCACAGGATCATGCCGGTCGCCACCGCCGCGCCGGTGCCGCTGCTGCTGCCGGCGGTGAAGTGATCGGGGTTCCACGGATTGCGGGCCGGCGGCCACGGCAGGTCGAATGACGGCCCGCCATCGGCGAATTCATGGGTCGTCAATTTGCCGACCAGGATCGTCCCGGCGGCGGCCAGTTTTTCGGCGCAGGTAGCGTCGCGGTCGGGGATGTTGTCCTGCAGTAGTCTCGACTGGCACGTCGTCGGGATGCCTTTGCTGTCCACAATGTCCTTGAGGCCGATCGGGACACCGTGCAACGGCCCCTTTGGGCCGCCCGCCATGATCGCAACCTCGGCGGCGCGCGCCTCGGCGAGCGCACGCTCTTCGGTCAGGTGAATGAAGGCGTGCAGCCGCTCGTCGAGGGCATGGACGCGCTCAAGGCAGGCCCGCGTCAGCTCGACCGGCGACAGCTCCTTCGCCGCGATCTGCCGGGCGGCCTCGGCGATCGTCGGGATCGCGGCGCCCATCACAGATCCTCCTCGGCAAAGCCGTAGGTTAGCGCCGGCTCGGCCATGATGCCGCGCGGCTGGCGGACGCGCTCGGCCATCTCGGCGATACCGTCGCACACCCTTCTCAATTCGGCCTTTTCAGCCTCGCTGAGGCTAAGCCCGGCGCGGGCGAGCAGATATTCGAACGCCTCATCGGTGATTTGCGTCGGCATCGGGCCACCTCTCGCTGGATCGGAATGTGAACGCTGGCGCAGGCGATGGCGCAATGCAAGATCATGTTCTCGGCTCGCCTCTTCCGCTCGGGCGGCCTGTTCAGCATCATGCGTATGCGCTGTTCGACTTTGCCGCGGGCGGCAGCGGGATATCTTGAGGCTAGGCCGTGTTTGCCGATAATCGGACCGGCAGATTTTGTGCTGGCCACCGGTGGGCTGGCTCTCGCCCTGATTTATCCGGCGCGAGGGCGAGCAATCGTCCAATTTGGAGAGTCCGATGCCAGAGCCTCTGTCGGCCGACCTCCTCGAGAAAATGCACGCCTATTGGCGGGCGGCGAATTACCTCTCGGTCGGGCAGATTTACTTGAAAGAAAATCCGCTGCTGGAAGCGCCGCTGACGCTCGAAAATATCAAGCCGCGTCTTTTGGGGCATTGGGGCACGACGCCGGGATTGAATTTTCTGTATGTTCACCTCAACCGGCTGATCAAGCACAACGATCTCAACATGATCTACGTTATCGGTCCCGGTCACGGCGGCCCCGGCATCGTGGCGCACACCTATCTGGAAGGGTCCTACACCGAGCGCTATCCGGCGATCGAGCGCAGCCGCAACGGGCTTCACCGGCTGTTTCGCCAGTTCTCCTGGCCTTATGGAATTCCCAGCCACGTATCGCCGGAGACGCCGGGCTCGATCCACGAGGGCGGCGAACTGGGGTATTCGCTGCTGCACGCGTACGGCGCCGCGTTCGACAATCCCGATCTGATCGTCAGCTGCATCATCGGCGACGGCGAAGCGGAAACCGGCGCGTTGGCCGCCAGCTGGCACTCCAACAAGTTCCTCAACCCCGTGCGCGACGGCGCGGTGCTGCCGATCCTCCATCTCAACGGCTTCAAGATCGCCAATCCCACCGTGTTGGCCCGCATCAGCCGCGAAGAGCTGACGGAGCTGTTGCGCGGCTACGGCTACGATCCGCATTTCGTCGAGGGCGACGACCCGGCGGTTATGCATCAAACCCTCGCCGCAACGCTCGATGCGATCCTCGCCCAGATCCGCCAAGTCCAGAGCCAGGCGCGGTCCGCTGGCGAGACCGGAGACCCGGAGCGACCGCGCTGGCCGATGATCGTGTTCCGCACGCCCAAGGGGTGGACCGGACCGAAATTCGTCGACGGCAAGCCGGTCGAGGGGACCTGGCGTGCCCACCAGGTGCCGATCGCCGATTTCACGAACCTCGAACACCTGCGGCAACTCGAAAAGTGGATGAAAAGCTACCGGCCGGAGGAATTATTTGACGAAAGCGGCAAATTCCGCGAGGAGTTCGCCGAACTCGCGCCGACCGGTCATCGCCGCATGGGCTCAAACCCGCACGCCAATGGCGGCGAATTGCTGGTGCCGCTGGCGATGCCGCACTTCCGCGACCACGCGATCGCGGTCCCTGCCCCGGGAACCGTCCGGGCCGAGGCGACGCGCAACCTGGGGAAGTACCTGCGCGATGTGATGAAACTCAACCTCGGCAAAAGCAATTTCCGGGTGTTCGGCCCGGACGAGACCGCGTCGAACCGGCTGGAGGCGATCTACGAAGTTTCCGGCAAAGAATGGATGGCCGCGATCGCAGCGGTCGACATCGATCTCGGCGTCAATGGCCGGGTCATGGAGGTCCTGAGCGAGCACCTGTGCGAAGGCTGGCTCGAAGGCTATCTGCTGACCGGCCGTCACGGCTTCTTCTCGTGCTACGAAGCCTTCATCCACATCGTCGATTCGATGTTCAATCAGCACGCGAAATGGCTCAAGGTCACCCGGAAAATCCCGTGGCGCCAGCCGATCGCCTCGCTGAATTATCTCTTGACCTCGCATGTCTGGCGCCAGGATCACAACGGCTTTTCGCATCAGGATCCCGGGTTTATCGATCACGTCGCGAACAAGAAAGCCGATGTCGTGCGCATCTATCTGCCGCCCGACGCCAACTGCCTGTTGTCGGTTGCCGATCATTGCCTGCGCAGCCGCAACTACATCAACCTGATCGTCGCCGGCAAACAGCCGGAGTGGCAGTGGCTCGACGTCGATGCGGCAGTGCGCCACTGCACCGCCGGCGCGGGGATCTGGCGCTGGGCGAGCAATGACGATGGCGGCGATCCCGACGTCGTCATGGCCTGCGCCGGCGATGTGCCGACGCTGGAGACGCTCGCCGCGGTGACCCTGTTGCGCAGTTATGTTCCCGACATCCGTATCCGCGTCGTCAATGTCGTCGATCTGATGGCGCTGCAGCCGCAGTCGGAGCACCCGCACGGGCTGGAAGACCAGGATTTCGACGAATTGTTTACCACCGACAAGCCGGTGGTGTTCGCCTTCCACGGCTATCCCGCGATCATTCACAAGCTGACATACCGGCGGCGCAATCACGACAATATCCACGTCCGCGGCTACAAGGAGGAGGGTACTACCACAACCCCCTTCGACATGGTGGTGCTGAACAACCTCGACCGCTACCAGCTCGCGCTCGATGCGATCCGGCGAATTCCCCGCCTCGCCAACCAGGTGGAGCAGGCGACCGCGCGCTACTGGACCACGATGGAGCGTCACAAACTTTATATCAGCGAGCATGGCGACGACATGCCCGAGGTGCGCGACTGGCATTGGAATTTATGAGGATGCCGCAGGCCGCGCCAGGATTGCCTGTTCTCGCGCTGAACAGCGGATCGTCCTCGCTCAAATTCGGATTGTACCGCGTCAGCGCGTCACGGACCGAAATGCTGCTGTCCGGCGAGGCCGAGGCGATTGGCGCCCCGGACGGTAAATTCCACGCCCGCGATTCCCACGGCAGTTCGTTGCTGTCGGAGACCGGAGCCATTCCGGGCCAACGCGAAGCGATCGCCCGCGTCGGGAGATTGCTGGCCGATGCCAAAACACCGGCGCCGCTCGCGGTCGGGCACCGCATCGTGCACGGCGGCCCGAAACTGCGAACGCATTGCCTGATCGACGATTTGGTCATGCGGCAGCTCGAGGCGGCAACCCCCTTCGCGCCCTTGCATATGCCGTCGGCGCTGTCGGTCATCCGCTTTGCGCGGGCGCATTTTTCCGGGCTGCCGCAGGTCGCGTGTTTCGACACCACCTTTCACGCCAGCCTTCCCGACGTCGCGCGGGTCCTTCCCATTCCCAAAGAACTGCAAAGGGAGGGCATCGAGCGCTACGGGTTCCACGGCCTTTCGTGCGAATCGATCGTGCGGCAGCTTGGCGCTGATTTGCCGGATCGCCTGGTCATCGCGCATCTCGGCAATGGTGCCAGCGTCACTGCGGTCAAGGGTGGCAAATCGATCGACACCAGCATGGGGCTGACCCCGACCGGCGGGGTGATCATGGGCACGCGCAGCGGCGATCTCGACCCGGGCATCCTCGTTTATCTGATGCGCGAGAAGAAGCTCGACGCGGCGGGGATCGAAGAACTGGTCGATCGCCGTTCAGGTCTTCTGGGGATTTCCGGGATCAGCAGCGACATGCGACGGCTCCATGCAACCGCGTCGGCCAACGCCGATGCCCGGCTCGCGATCGAAATGTTCGGCTACTCGGTGCGCAAAGCGGTGGCCGCGATGATCGCCGCGCTCGATGGCGCCGACCTGATCGTCTTCACCGGCGGGATCGGCGAAAACGATGCGGCGGCCCGCGCCGCGATCTGCGCCGGTTTGTTTTGGGCCGGCATCAGCCTCGACGACGCGCGCAACCGGGCCGCAGCCGATCCGATCAGCGCTGCCGGGTCGCGCTGCCTCGTGCAGGTTCTCCCTTCGCAAGAAGACGAGCAGATCGCGCGCCATGCCTGGAGCTTAGCCACAACCGCCATCGTAGAGACAAATGATCAAAAATTTCGGCGACCATTCAGCGAATGAGCGGACCTTCCTCGCCTGGGTGCGCACCGCCATTGCGGTCATGGCGTTCGGCTTCCTCGTCGAAAAGTTCGACCTGTTCCTGGAAGTGGCGGCTCCCTCCCTGGTCGGCCGCACGCTGTCGCTGCCGGGACAAAAATTCGGCAACATCGCCGGATTGGCACTGATTGTCCTTGGCACGGCGATGGTCGCGGTTGCAGCGCTGCGCTTTTTGGTTACCGCCAGAAATATCGACCGAGAAGAGCAGGTCGCCGGCACGGGATCGGGCATCGATGTCGCGCTTGCCGCCCTATTGATCCTGCTCGGCGGCGCGTTTTTTCTCTATTTGTCGCATGCCCTTGTGACAAATCTCTGACAGCGGCGCCGTCGCCCAGCGAGCAACCGCCGTGCAGGCACCGCGTCGGGCAGCCGACGGGCTCAGCGATGCACCAGGACCGGGATCTTGCAGTGCGTGAGCACTTTCACCGTCTCGCTGCCGAGAACGATCGCAACCATGCCATGGCGGCCGTGCGAGGCCATGACGATCAGGTCGCACCCTTTCACGCTCGCGGTATCGATGATGGCCTGGTAGGGATGCTCATGCTCGACATGGACTTCCTCGCAAGCGATGCCGGCAGCCCCGGCCGCGGCGGCCGCCTCGGCCAGAATTTTCGCGGCATTCACCTGCATCCGCGCCTGATACCGCGCCGGCGTGTCCTCGATCATCTGGGTATCGGTCGTGAACATATGAAACGGCAGCGAGACGGTCAGGGCGGTGGTTTTAGCCTGGAGCCGAGCGGCCAAGGCGATGCCATGCCGGACGGCCTTTCCGGCAAGCTCCGATCCGTCGGTCGGTATCAGGATGTTGGTGTACATCGTGGCCTCATTTTGCCGGCCGCTCGCGGCGCCACGCCGCGGGAGCACACCAATCCCGAGCCAGCTTCACCCGCTTAAGCGGACCTCTTCGCGTAGATCTTACACCAGCCGGCCGGGGCGATTGCGCCCGAGACAACCTTGCACGAAGCGGGCGCCGTGAACTGCAGGCAATTGTCGCAGCGCTCCGCCCCCTTGGGCGTGCTCTGATAGCCGACCGACTGCGGCGCCATTTTGGTTTGAGCTTCCGCCTGGCGGGTTCCGCCCGCGGTAGCGGCCAGCACCGCGGCACCGCCGGCGGTTAATGCAAGGTTCCGCAGCACCGAGCGGCGCGACGGCTCCGCCGATCGGATTTCGCGTGGCTGGTCCATGTTTGCTCCACAGATGATGGGATTCGCGGCGGCCGTTGGCACCAGACCCTAGTGCCACCGAACAGCGGCCGACGACAGAATCGGAAACTACTCAGACTCAGCCCGGCGCGTGGCAACCCCGGCGGCGATCATCGGCGGACCGGCCGGTCAGGCTTCGGAAGATCCGCTATTCGGAAGCGCTATATGGCGCTCGGCGCGGGGACCCCGCCGGCGGGGTCGCGGGCGGCGCCCACGACCATGCCGGCGATGACGCTGAGAAAGATCATGACCATTCCGACCGCGAAACTGGCGTTGATCTCGACCGCCGAGTATTGCATCGCCGCTTTCGAGCCGAGGCGAATGTCGAACAACGGGTCCCCCGTCAGCGGCCCGCGCATCATCAATACCGCGCCAACGAGGCAACACGGAATCATCGCCAGCCATCCGCTCGGTTTTGCCGCTTCGGCAATGGCAAAACCCGTCACTCCCAGGACCGTCCATTGGAACAGCCACCACGGTTGAAACTGTAGTAGCCCGATGACTTGCATCACCCCCGCATGCAGAGCAATGGCGAAGGAATAGGCACCTACGCAACAGACGATCAAGGCCAAACCCGAGCCCAAGACCGTATTGCGTACCTTGCCCGCTATCCATCGCAGCGCACACGTCCCGACAACGTAAGCTGCAATGCCTATCAGCACGTCGATATTCACCGATAGCACGGTGCTATTCATGGGCTGGAGGGGGCCGGTTTGCTGCTAACAAGCCGATCATACCACAAAGCACAGGCCCCCCGCGAAGATTGTCGCGCGGCGACGACAAGCCGCGGGAGGTCCAAACCGCTGGGATTCGGTGAGCTAGACAGCGATCAGAGCAATCCGTTGCGAGGCGATCTTGTGCTCGCGGCCGCGAGATGACGCTGACGAACTTGAGATGTGTATTCGATCCCTAGCACGCCCGGATCCGCTCAGCGGTTAAAGTTCCAGAATACGTCCAGCACGATTAAAAAAGCGGGGCCGCCGATGACCAGAAACAGGCTTGGCAGGATCAGCACGATCATTGGAACGGTAAGCAGCACCGGCATCCGGTTGGCCTGCTCCTCGATGCGCAACAGGGCGTCGTTGCGCAGTTCCGCGGCGGCAACCCGCAGCGCCTGTGCGAGCGGCGTGCCGTATTTCAAGGTTTGCGACAAGGTGGTGACAATCGAATTGACACTCGGCATGTCGGCCCGTTCGGCCAGCCGCCTCAACGCGTCATCGCGATTGGGCAGGATCTTGAGATCCGCGCTGGTTATCGCAAGCTCTTCGGATACCGCGGGCTGGGACGGCTGCAACTCGACGACGATCCGGTTCATCGCATCTTCCAGCGACAACCCGGCTTCGACGGCGATAACCAGCAGTTCGACAGCATCGGGCAAGCCGCGCGAGATCGCGCGCCTGCGGTTCGCCGCCGCCCGCCCCACCGCGTTATGCGGCAGCCACCACCCGATGACGAAGCCGATAAAGCCGACCCCGACGAGGGTCGGCATCGCGCGAACCTCAAGATAGTAATAGACGAGCAGCACAAAAACGATAGTCAGCAGTACGCTCAACACTAACCGTAGGGCGAGAAACAATCGTGCTGCGAACATCGCCCGGATACGAAAGCGATGTAACCAGCGCGCAAATTCAAGCTCGTCGCCGTGCAGACCTGCGGTATTGAGCAGACCCAAATCATCGGCAGGTCGCGGCCTGGGGATAGGCCTATTTGCGGCGCGCCGTCCGGCATCGAGTAACTCGACGCGGCTGCGCAACTGCTCGCGGGTCGCCGAGATATTGTAGGCGACGAGACATGCGCCGGCGACGGCAAGAGTGAGCGCGGCGGCGAGGATCGGGTACGACGACGGAAGAGCCAGCATGATATCGTCCCAGAAGCTCAGGTCGCGAGGGCGTTGCGGATCATCGTGCGCATCGTGATGATCGCCGACACCAGCAGAAACGCGGCGATGCCCAGGATGACGTTGCCACGCCAGTCGCTGAACAGCGGTTGCAGATAGCCCGGCGCCACCAGTAACAGGGCGCCCATCACAACGATCGGAATGGCGCCCAGGACGGTCGCGGACATCCGCACCTCGGCGCTTGCCGCATGGGCCTTCAGCAGCACCGCCCGGCGCCGGCGAATAATTGTGCTCAGCGTCTCCAGCGTCGCCGCAAGATTGCCGCCGGTCATCTGCTGCAGCGCGACCGCGACGGCGAAGAACCGGAAATCGACGTTGCCGATTGCGGCCGCGATCCGCGACAGCGCCTCATCGAACGGCACCCCGATCGAGGCTTGGTCTGCGACCTGGGAGAAGGTGGTGCTGAGCGGCGGATTGCCCTCCTGCCCGACGGCCCTGACCGCCGCGCCAACCGGCATGCCCGCCCGCACGATGCGCACCACCATGTCAATCCCGTCCGGCAGCAGCTCGCTGAATAGACGATCGGCGCGGCGTTGCTCCCGCATGATGATCAGCCGCGGAACGAGAAAGAACGCAGCAATCGCAGAGAGTAATGCAACATAGCTGGCGGCGTGAGTCGCAAACGACAGCAACACCCAAACGATGATCGCCGCGCCGAAGCCCACCACTAACAGAAACAATGGACGCGTCGCGACACCCCATTGCCGCCGCATGCGAAACATGAACATTGACTGCACCGCGGCGAGCCCGCGTTCGAGGGCGCTGGGGCGTGCCTCGGGGTCGGCCGCCTCCGCTTTCTGAGCCGGCCCTCCCCTCGCAAGCTCGACTCGGCCGGCCAGAGTACGCTCGCTCGCCTGACTGGCCAGCACAACGCCGAGCATCGCCAGACCGCCAACAAGGATGAACAGGATGCCAAAAGAGGACATCATCTCATTTTCCCTCCCCGGCGGCTGCGATCGTCTTCATGAATTCGCTGGACAGCCCGAAATATTCCAGCCGCTTCAAAAAGCGCGGCTGCACACCACTGCCAGAAAACGTCCCCTTCAGGGTCCCATCACGGTTCTCACCCTCGTATTGGAAGGTGAATAGGTTGGACAGCGTGATGACGTCTTCTTCCATCCCGACAACTTCGCTGACTTCGGTGACACGGCGAGTACCGTCGCGCATGCGCTCGACCTGCACGATGACATCGAGGGCGCTGACAATCTGACCGCGAATGGCGCGGCTCGGCAAGTTAACGCTGGCCATCATCACCATGTTCTCGACCCGAGCCAGTGCATCGCGGGCCGAGTTGGCATGAATTGTCGACATCGAACCGTTGTGACCGGTATTCATCGCCTGCATCATGTCGAAGGCCTCGGGGCCACGCACCTCGCCGACAATGATCCGGTCCGGGCGCATCCGCAGCGCGTTGCGCACGAGATCTCGCTGTGCGACTTCGCCTTTGCCCTCAACGTTTGGCGGCCTGGTTTCAAGCGGCACGACATGCGGCTGCTGAAGTTGCAGCTCAGCCGTATCCTCGATCGTGACCACCCGCTCACCCGGGTCGATCAGGCCGGACATGGCATTGAGCAGCGTCGTCTTACCCGAGCCGGTGCCCCCGGAAATCAGAATGTTGAGGCGGGAATATGCGATGATTTCCAGCGCCCGCGCGAGTGGCGGCGACATGCTTTTCAACCCGATCATCCGCGCAAAATCGAGGAAGGTGCGGGTGAATTTGCGGATCGATATACTCGGCCCGCGCAAGCAGAGCGGCGGGATGACGACGTTGACCCGGCTGCCGTCCGCGAGGCGGGCATCGAGCATCGGGCTCGATTCGTCGACCCGGCGGCCGACCGACGAGGCGATGCGCTGGGCGACGTAGAGGACATGGAGATCGTTGCGAAACTGCAATTCGGTCAATTCCAGCCGACCGCGCCGCTCGACGTAGATCTGGCGCGGCCCATTGACCAGAATGTCGGACACGGTATCGTCGCGTAGCAGATTTTCGAGCGGGCCGAGCCCGATCATGTCGTCTACCATCGACGCCGCGAAGCTCTGCTGCTCCTGCTGGTTCAATAGCAGCCGGCGCTCGCTGGCGACCTCGCCGACCAGCCGCTCCACCCGGTCGGTCAATTCCGGCCGGGTGAGGCGCACCGCCAGTGCCGGCTCGATCTGAGCCAGGATCTGATCGTAAATTATGTCGGTCGGCTTCGATTGGCTGCGCGCCGTGCCGGCCAACACCGCACGGGTGGCAGGCACCATTGGCATCCCGTTGACTGCAGCGCCCGTCGATTCGCGGCGCGTCGGTACCAGAGGCATTACCCGAAGATCCTTTTCCAGAGCGGCCGCTCCGCCTCGACGGCGGTGCCGGAAAGTCGCAGCGCCAGTGCCGCCATGCCCTCGCGAATCGCGCTGCGCTCCTGGACCGATTTCGTGCCCAGGACGGCGGCGCCCAGGATCTTGCGGTCCCAGCGAATAGACACATCAGGCGGCGCGATCACCCGCAGCATCTCCTCCTCCGGCAGTGCGCCCTCGGTGTTTTTCTTGTTCAACACATGCAGCACCGTGCGTTCCGGCGAATTGGGGCCGAGAAATTCTCGCCAGCGCCCGACGTCTCGGATCCCGGCCAGGCTGCCGTCGCCAACCACCAGCACGGTGGCCGGCATGTGCAACAGCGAGGGAAGCGACAGCGCGGTCTCGGGCGGCAGGTCGACCAGCACGTAGCGATAATGGGTGAGGAGCTTCTGCAGCAGCGGCAGCACGGTTTCCTCGCTGGGCGCCAACCGGTCGGAGAGCGGCTCCAGCCCGGCCAGAAGGCCGAGTCGGCCGCCGACCGTCACGACGCCGCGCTCGAGAAACAGCTCGTCGATGCGCTGCGGATCGTCGAGCGCCTCGCGCAGTGCGTGGCTCGGCTGCGCATGGAGCTGCAGCGCGGCGTCGCCGGCGTGCAGGTCGAGATCGAGGAGCAGGACGCCGCTCTGGCGGATTTCGGCGATATACCAGGCGAGGTTCGTCGCGATCGTCGTGGCGCCGACGCCGCCGCGCACGCCCAGAACAATCACCAACTTGCCGCTGCGCGAGGGGTGCTGGGTTCGCGTCCCGCTGCTGATGTCGACGAGCGAGCGGCAGAGCACATTGCCGATCAGCGGCTTGTAGAAATACTCGGCGACCCCGACCGATTTCAGATCGCGATACAGCACGATGTCGTTGCGCTCGCCGACGACGATGACCTCGGTCCCCGGATCGCAGACTTCGGCGAGCCGCCCGATGCGAGGCAGCGGCTCGCCGATGCCGCTGATGTCGAGGATCAGATAACGCGGCGAACCGCGCCGGCTCAATTCGTCGATTGCCGCATCGATACTGCCGCGCTGGACGTGCGCGTCGACAAAACCGAGATCGGCGAAGGAGCGGCGCACCACGCCCTCCGAATCGGCGTCGAGCAGATAGGCCATCGCAGTCGGCATGGGCTGCCCAGCAGGGGCGGCGCTTTGCGGCATGTGTCAGAATTCCTTGTTACGCACGGTGCGCGGCAGCTGTTCGGGGCAACGCGCTTGCCTTCGCCGGCGCCGCCGCGCCGGATGCCGGAGCCCCGCTCGCGGGCGGCGCGCCGGTGCTGGCCGGAGCGGACATCCCCGGCTTGCAGGGCACGGAATTGCCGTCCGAGTAGCAGCGTTGCTCGGCCTTGGTGCCGCGGAAGATATCGATCGCGACCGGCCCGGCCGCAGGCGCCGCCGCGCCCGTCCCCGGCGACGCGGTCGCCGCCCCCGCGGTCACCGTGTCCGGGCCCTGCACGCCGTGCAGATAGCGCAGCGCCGGCGAGACTTCGCTGGCCCAGGTCGGCGGCGTCGGCGTCGCGCTGGCGACATCGCCCTTGTCGACGAGACCGCGGAGCGTCAACTGCAGGGTGCCGAGGCGCTCCGCCACCATCAGCCCCTCGGCCTGCTGCGGCGTGACTTCGAGCGTCACGGTCCGCGGGATCGGCTGGTTGACCGGCGCCTGAACGTGCTGCGCGGTCTCGGCCGGCTGCTGCAGATGGATGCGGTCGGCGGCGATGACCCGCAGATTGCTCATGATCGTCTCGCCGACCGATTTGTAGGCGGCGTTGTCCTCGGTCAGGTTCTGCGTCAAGAGCACATCGACGTGGTCGCCCGGCTGGATCAGCCCGGCCCCGATCTGCGGCTCGCTGAAGCTGACCGAGAGGGCGCGGAAGCCGGGCGCCAGCACCGCCCGCAGAAAGCGCGCGTCGGTCGACCGGATGATCGAATCTTCGGTGATCGCCTCGCCGGTCTTGAAGGCGTGCTCGGTCGCGGCGCCGAGCACGGTCGAACCCGGCTGCGTGCCCTGCTGGATCGCGCCCGGCGGCACCCGGTCGGCCGGCATCTGCACCAGTTTCAGATCGTCGCTGCGCAACAGGGTCGCGACCGGCAGGTCGCGGGCGGCGACCATGACCGATTGCTGCGGCACCGCCTGCCGGGCCTCCCCGGGGGTTTGCCGCGGCGCCCGGAGCGAGACGATCGAGAGCCCGATGCCGGCGACCAGCGCGATGACGCCGAGCGCCAACAGGATATGTCTAAATTGCATGGGTCAACGTCCCCCAGTTCCGCCGCCCGAAGAGATCGACGGGCGCCGCGCCCCCACCGCTTATAGCGGTTTTGCCCCTCTTATGAAACCAGCGCGACATTTGATTGCGGCTCACTTCGGATAGCACGCGGTCGCGGTCAACGACCCGGAGACGGGCGAATAGTGCGCGAACAGCGGAAAGAAATAGCGAAAGGGCACACTCGCGGACGCCTGCACGCCTGAGGAGGTGCCCGTGGAGGTGGTGATGGTGCAAGTCGCGATAGCGGTCGTCACCCCGGAAAGCCCATAGGCATAGCTGGCGAGCGCGGGACAGGTGGCAGCATTGATCGCGGTGCAGCGCGCGGCCGCCTGCGCGGCGTAGTTGAGCGTCGACTGGATCCATACCGCCCGGCCGAGATCGATCAGGCCGAAGGCGAACAGCATTAGCAGCGGCAGCACGACGGCGAACTCGATCGCGGCGGCGCCGCGCTGGTCGAGCGATCGGGCAACACGGCGCAAGCGCATCATGTGTCTCACTGGAGCCGGCGGTAAGCGAGGCCGCTTAGTGTCACGGGCACCCTCACCCATGGATAGGGCAGCATCGGTGAGTAGCTGTACTGCACTTGGACTTTGGCATAAGCCCCACCGCCTCCGGTACAGGTCGTGTAGCCACTGCAACTGCCGTTAAAAGTCCCCTCCTCTACCATCGTGCCGGTGTTGGTGCAGCCGCAGACCTCAGACGGCGACCCCGCGGACATGGTGATCGAGCGGTTCAAAATGGTGTTCTGCTGAACCGCACTCGTGATCCCGACCGTGTCCATTCCGTGCACCGAGGCATATTCCGCGCCAGCGGACGCGGCGCCCTGCACTTGCAGCGACGCGTAGAACCCCAATCCAAAGTCGACCAACCCGACCAGCAACAGAATTAAGATAGGCGCAGCGAGGCCAAACTCGACCGCCGCCAAACCGCGCGGCGCGGCGCGCAGCAAAGCACCTAACATTCCCAGCGGTAATAGTGCCCGTATATTGGTCACATTACTCGACCAACGTACCGGGGTTCAGGATCGGCTTCGTGTTGAAGGTGCTGCAGTTGCTGCTGCCGACGTTCGATGTCCCGGTGAACGTCATGGTGTTGGCGACCAGCACGGCGCAGATGCTGCTTGGAGACGTGCTGGTGTTGCCAGCGAACTTGAGGTCCTGGTTCGGCAAGACGATCGCGCCCTGCAGGGTCATCGTGGGCCCTCCGGTGAGGTTGGCGCAGCTGCCGCTGCAGGTCCCAGCCGTGTAAAACAGAACGCCTGGCGCGGGTCCCGTCGGCTGCGCGACGAGGCTCGTGGTACCGCCCTGGATGTCGACCGTAGCATTGTTGCCCACCAGAAAGATGGTGACGCCGCTCGTACCAGCAACGCATGTCGAACAGGTCAGCGATCCCCCAGTCATCTTGACCGTGCCGTTGATGACATACGTGCCGGGAACGAGATCGATAGATTTGCTGTTGTTTAATGTGATGCTCGTGTAGCAATTCACCGTGGCGCCGACCGTCCCGATCGTCCCACTGTTAGGGGTGTTTTGGTAGCTACCGCATGTCGGTGCCGTCAGATCCGCATACGGGTTGATCCGCGGGGCGGCGGGGCCGACGCAACTGGGGTTCGAGCTGCTGCACGGTACATTGGGGCTACCCGATATATCGATATTCATCGAGCCCCAGCTCTCGGCGCCGCCGGTGAAGACGCCGGTGCCAACGATCAGGGAATTGGTGCCGTTCGTATTAATCGCGTTCGCGCTTGTCGAGTTCGCAGCGATCGAGCAGCCGCCGTAGGTGATCGTTCCGTTGCCGCTCGCGGTGATCGTCGTGCCGGTTCCCTGCAACGCCAGCGTGCAGGAACCGCCGGTCTGGGTGGGGGCCTTCGCCACCGCCCGCCCGTGCAAGACAAAGTTGCCGGGGAACACAACATGCGCCAGTTGCAGTGTAAACGGCACCTTGATCAGCGCCTCGACGTAGCCAGGCTGGAGGGCGTTAGGGCCGTCGCAGGGAATGCCGACGTAGACGACTTGCGTCGCCGTCGTCGCCGGACATCCAAGGGTTTGGCCGGAGGTAAAGTTGTCGGCCGCGGCGATCGCGAAGCCCTCTTGGGTATACGGCGATGGGAAGCCGATCGACTGCGCGTTCGCGGCGGAGATGGCGGCGCTGTCGGCGGCGGCCTGCATCTTGCGCTGGGTCGAGAGCGCGTTGCTGACCTCGACCGCAAGCCCGGCGAAGGCGATCAGCATGGCGCCCATGATCGCGATCATCATGGCGACGCTGCCGCGGCGGTCTTTGGTCAGGCGCCGAAAGGGGTTGGGGAGCATGTGCTGATCTCAGCGATAGGGGTTGCGGGGGATCGTGGCGGCGAAGGGTTGCGATTTAGTTAAATTCGAGGCTCCGGGATGTCGCTCGGCCGGAGCGCGGCCGAAAAACTCAGCCCGCCCGCCCGCCGCGGTTGCTCACGGTTTGGTTTATTTTACCAGGATCGGGGCCGCCCGAGCAAGCCGGCCGCTCAAGCAATCGGGGAGATAAAGGCTTGTCCTATTGTCGTATTCACGCGGTTGCGTAGAATCGGGCCGGCGTCGTTCCGGCACATGGCCCGGCCGGCGCGGATGTTCAAGTTGGGGCTACCAAGTTGCGGCGCGCCGCTCGGCGATGCAGGCTTCAATCATCGCGAGGAACTCGGCGATGGCGATCGGTTTCGCCATGAAGCCGTCGCAGCCGCTGGCGCGGAGCCGTTCGACATCGTCCTGCTGGGTATAGGCCGAGGTCGCGATGATCGGGATGTCGCTGGTGCCCTCGTCCGCCTTCAGGCTGCGCATCACCTCCAGCCCGGAGAGGCCCGGCAGCTGGACGTCCATGACGATGAGGTCGGGATGCTGCCGGCGCGCCAGGTCGAGGCCGAGGGGGCCGTCGGTCGCCTGCAGCACAAGGTAGCCCTGCGCCGCGACCATCGCCGCGAAGAGCTTCATGTTGAGCGGATTGTCCTCGACGACGAGGACGCATTTTCGCCCGGCCGGCGCCGGCTGGCCGGACAATCCCCGATCGCTCTCGTCGTTAACCATGCTCCGCCCCCGTGGTCCAGCGCCGCGGACAAGCATCGCAAGGTAAGGTTAAATGGTTGGGAAAACCTTAATCCGCGCACTTCAGCTGTCGTATGTCACCATTGCGGCGAGCGGCACGCTGAGCCGGCTGCGGCCATCGAGAAACGCCAGCTCGATGATGCAGGCGGCGGCGACGACGATGCCGCCCTGGCGCTCCACCAGATCGATCGTCGCCCGCAGCGTGCCGCCGGTCGCGACCAGATCGTCGACGATGACGACGCGCTGGCCGGGCAGGATCGCGTCCGCCTGGACCTCGATCGTGTCGCTGCCGTATTCCAGATCATAGGAATGGCGCACGGTGGGCCCCGGCAGCTTGCCCTTTTTGCGCACCATCGCGAAGCCGCTGCCAAGCTCGTAGGCGAGCGGCGCGGCGACGAGGAAGCCGCGCGATTCGATGCCGACGAGGAGGTCGGGCCGGTGCGGACGCACCGCGGCGGCGAGCGCTTCGACCGTCGCGCGCCACGCCGCCGGGTGGGCGAGCAGCGTCGAGATGTCGTAGAAAAGGATGCCCGGCTTTGGAAAATCCGGGATCGCCCGGATGTGCGATTTAAGGTCCACCGTCTCCCTCGCCGTCGGTCAACTGCGTCGCCGTTGCGGGATACCGGCTTTTCGCGTAGTTGGAAAGAGCCGAGCCACCACCGCGAAACTTGCCAACAGCCCGCCGACGCACCATGGCGCCGCCCGCTACCATCGTCGCCTCGGAGGAGGCGGGTGAAATGACGCTGCGGCCGGCCGGCGACTGGCTGGTCGCCACCGCCGCCGAACTCGATCGCCGGCTGCGCGCGCTCGAGCTGCCGAGCGGCCGGCGGGTGGCCGTCGACCTCGCCGCGATCGAACGGCTCGACACCGCCGGCGCCTGGCTGCTGCTGCGCACCGAGCATGCGCTCGAAGCTCGCGGCAACGAGGTCGCGCTGACCAACGTGCGCAACAGCTTCGCGCCGCTCCTCGCGCAGCTGCGGGCGCGCGGCGCCGGCGAACCGGTGCCGCACCCGGTGCCGCCGCATCACACGCTCTTGGGCTTTGTCGCGCGGATCGGCGAGATCACCATCAACGTGCTGCGCCGCGCCTATTTGATGCTCGGCTTCGGCGGTCTGGTCTCAACCAAGATGGCCGAGCTCATCCTGCGCCCCGGCCGGCTGCGCGGCATCGCGACCTTGGTGCAAATGGAGCGGACCGGGGTCGACGCGATGCCGATCGTCGGGCTGCTGTCGTTCCTGATCGGCGTCGTCGTCGCCTATCAGGGGGCCGATCAGCTGCGGCGGTTCGGGGCGGAGATCTACGCCGTCAACCTGCTCGGCGTCTCGATCCTGCGCGAACTCGGCGTGCTGCTCACAGCGATCATCATCGCCGGGCGCTCGGGCAGCGCCTTTACCGCCCAGATCGGGACGATGCAGGTCAACCAGGAGATCGACGCCCTCAACACGCTCGGCCTCGACCCGGTTGAGGTGCTCGTCCTGCCGCGGGTCTTCGGCCTGGTGCTGACGCTGCCGTTGTTGGTGTTCTATGCCGATGCGATGGGCATGCTGGGGGGCGCATTGATGACTTGGGCGGCGCTCGGCGTTCCGATCCCGGCGTTTCTCGACCAGCTGCGCGGCGCCATCACCGAATGGACGCTTTGGGTGGGCATCATCAAGGCGCCGTTCTTCGCCGCGATCATTTCGATGGTCGGGTGCTACGAGGGGTTCAACGTTACCGGCAGCGCCGAGAGCGTCGGACGGTTGACGACGCAGTCGGTCGTCGAATCGATCTTCCTCGTCATCGTCGCCGACGCGGCGTTCTCGATCCTGTTCTCGGTCTTGAAAATCTGAGCCATGGCCGCCGCAGACGACGACATCGTGATCAGCGTGCGCGGGCTGGTCAACCGGTTCGGCGAGCAGACCGTGCATGACGGGATCGACCTCGATGTCCGGCGCGGCGAGGTGCTGGGGGTGGTCGGCGGCTCGGGCAGCGGCAAGTCGGTGTTGCTGCGCACGATCGTCGGGCTGCGGCGGCCCCAGGCGGGCAGCATTGGCGTATTGGGCTGCGATGTACTGGGCGCCAGCGAGGCTGAGGCGCGGGCGTTGGAGCAGCGCTGGGGGGTCCTCTTCCAGGATGGGGCGCTGTTCAGTTCGCTGACCGTGGCGCAAAACATCGAGGTGCCGCTGCGCGAGCACATTCCAATGCCGGAGCCGCTGATGGACGAGATCGCGGCGTGCAAGATCGCCATTGTCGGCCTTCCCGAGGCGGCCGCCGACAAGTTTCCCTCGCAGCTCTCGGGCGGCATGCGCAAGCGCGCCGGGCTGGCGCGCGCCCTTGCGCTCGATCCGGAGATCCTGTTTCTCGACGAGCCGACCGCCGGGCTTGATCCGATCGCCGCCGCCGATTTCGACCAGCTGATCCGCGATCTGAAGGCCAGCCTCGATCTCACCGTGTTTCTGGTGACGCACGACCTCGATACGCTGTTCGCGATCTGCGACCGCGTCGCGGTGCTGGTCGACCAGAAGATCCGCATCGGCACTCTGGCGCAGCATCTCGCGGACAACCATCCCTGGATCCACGCCTATTTTCATGGTCCACGCGGGCGAGCGGCGAACCCCGAACGCGAACACTAGGCGAGGCTCGATGGAAACACGCGCTCACTATGTTGCGGTCGGCGCCTTTGTGCTGACGATGATCGTCCTCGCCTTCGCCGCGGTGTTGTGGCTGGCGCGCGCCGAGCTCACGACGCAATACGGCCGCTACGACATCTATTTCAGAGGCCCGGTGACCGGGCTGAGAAACGGCGGGCTGGTCGAATATAGCGGTGTCCCGGCCGGCAAGGTCATCGACGTGCGGATCGACCCGGACAATGTCGAACAGATCCGGGTCACGGTCGAGATCGACAATAACATCGTGATCAAGGACGACGCGCGGGCCAGCGTCGAAACCAACATCCTGAGCGGCGTTTCCTATATTCAGATCGTCGGCGGCACCCAGAATGCACCGGTGCTGTCCGCCAAAGCGGGAGAGCGCTACCCGGTGATCAAGGCGCATCGCTCGCGCCTCGCCGGCGTCGTCGCGCGCGCTCCGGAGCTGATCGAAAAGATCGACCAGGCGCTGGACAGCGCGAACCAGTTGCTGAATGAGAAGAACCGCCAAGCCTTTAGCGCCAGCCTCGACAACATCCGCACCTTTACCGGCGGACTGGCCGAGCGCAACAAGGACATTGCCGAGTTCACCGCCAACGCCAAGCAAGCCGCGGCCGGCCTCGCCGAGTTCGTCGGCAATGTCGACCGGAGCTATTCCGGGCCGGACGGGATCGGCAACCGCGCGGCGACCGCACTCGCCGATTTCGACCGCGTCGCCAAGAACCTCAACGACACCAATCGGCAGCTTCAGCTGATGGTGCAGGACGTGCGGCCGGGGGTACGCAACTTCAGCCAGCAAACGCTCGGCGATGTCGCTTCCCTGATCGCCGACGGCCGTCAGCTGATCGCCAGCCTCAACCGCTTGACCGGGCAGATTTCGCGCAATCCGAGCCTCGTCTTATACGGTGACCGACGCGAAGGATATCGCCCGCGATGACCTGCCTCCTAGTGAACCTTCGCCGGATGAACCTTCGCCGACGCGGCCTCCTCGCCCTCGCCCTGGTGCTGCCTTTGCTGACTGGATGCGGCGGGCTGTTGTCGGGGCCGCCGGAGCGGCAGCTTTACCGGACCGATCCGTCATTGGCCTTTCCCGCCGGCCTGCCGCATGTGAAGGCCCAGCTCCTCGTCGCGCTGCCGACCGCGCCGGCCGGGATCGACACGGCCCGGGTCGCCTTGAGCCGCTCGCCGGTCTCGCTCGATTATTTCGCCGACGCGGAATGGACCGACCGCGCCCCGTTCCTCATCCAATCCGCGCTCGTTGAGGGCTTCGAGAAAAGTGCTGCGCTATCCGGGGTAGCGACCGACAGCAACGATCTGCGCGCCGATTTCGTGCTCGAAACCGGCATCCGCGACTTCACGGCCGTCTACGATTCGCCGACCGGGGCGCCGCTCGTCACGGTCAGGCTCAGCGCGCGGCTCGTCCGCATGCCGGCGCGCAGCATCGTCGCGCAGACCAGCGTGCACCGCGAGCAGCGGGCCGCGGCCAATGCGATGCCCGACATTGTTCGCGCCTTCGATGCGGCGCTCGGCGGCACCGTGCAGGATTTGGTGACCTGGACCCTCACAAATCCGGGCCTGGCCACTCCGGGCTTGTCGGAGCGGCGCGGATCGCTAAAATCTCGGACACGTTTTGTTCATGCACTGGGCGGGGCCGCAGCGGGTGGATCAGCAGCGCGAGAGTGAGGCCGCCGCCGTGCTGCGCGAGTGCCGACAGGCGCTCGCCGCAGGCGGTCGCTCGATCATCGCCGAGGCGGTCGGTGGCGATCCGGCCGATGTGGCCCTGTGGCAGCATTATCCGGCAGGCGAGGTCTACGACCCGGCGAGCCACGCGCAATATTTCTACCACCGCCACCCGGGGCCGGTCGGGCTGCGCCGCGAGGAGCCGAGCGAACACGGCCATTTCCATCTCTTCCTGCGCGGCGAGGGGATGCCCGCGGGGATCACCCCGCTGCTGCTCCCGGAAGCCGCCGTGGCGAATGCGCCACCGCCGCGGCAATCCGCGCCGCTGCGGCGCGGCAGCCGCGACGAGGTCTGTCACCTCGTCGCGCTCGCGGTCGACGCACGCGGCGAGCCGATCCGCCTTTTTACGACCAACCGCTGGGTCACCGGAGAGACCTGGTATCGAGCCGAGGATGTCATCGGAATGCTCGACCGGTTTTCGGTCGGCGGCGATTGTCCCTCGGCGCTGCTGAACCGCTGGCTGCGGGCGCTCGTCCGCCTGTTCGAGCCGGAGATCGCGGCGCTGCTGCGCGGCCGCGACCGGGCGATCCTCGAGCGGCGCTGGCGGTGGCGCAGCAATGTCCTCGAGGATGCGCGGCTCGAGATCACCTCGAGCCTCGATATCGACCTCGATGCCCGTCTTGCGGCGGTCGAACAGCGCGCCAGCGGCGCGGCGGCGGTCAGCGGCGGCCAACGGCCGCTGCTGCGCGTGGCCGAGGGCTGGGGCGCCTGAACGCGGGGTCAGCGCGCGAAATCTTCCGGATGCAATTCGATCGCGGTGCCGTGCGGGGTGCGCTCGGCGGCGCGGTCCCAGGCGTCGCGATAGCGCGCCAGGCCGGTGCGATCGGCGATGCCCTTCGCGACGACGAGGCGTTCGAGCGCGGCGAGCCAATGGCGGTAATAGGTGTCGCCGGCATCGGGGTCGCCCGCCCGCTGCGCGCGCTCGATCTCGGCGGCCAGCGCCGCGGCCCATTCCGGCCAGCTGAACAGCCCCTTGCGGTAGAGCGCGAGCGTCATCGCGAAGGCCTGCGCCTCCCACGGCTCGCGGAACAGCGGCCCGCCCTGGTCGCGCGGCAGGCTCGGCAACGCGGCGACCGCGGCGGCGAGGTCGGCCTCGCTCATGCCGCGGTCAAATAGGGCTCGAAGGCCTCGATCGACACCTTGAGCGTCGGGTCGGCCGCCTCGCCCCACAATTCGCGCGCCGAAAACACCACCGTGTAGAGCCATTGCGGATCGTCGCCGGCACCGGTCGCGGCGCTGTCGGGAAACACATGGCAGCCGCGCACCGCTTCGACGACGCCGCGTTTGTCACGAGCATAGCGCGGCAGCCGGGTGTGCGTCAGCGGGTTGAGGTTGCGGGTGCGAACCTGGTCGCCCGGCCTGAACCTGGCGGGCGCCACCGCCGGCCGCGCGAAATCGTCGCGCATCGTCGTCAGCGGCACATCCTCGGCCGTCAGCTTGCGGTTGAGGCGCACGCCGGGGCGCAGCGCGCGGCCGGCGGCGATCTCGTCCTCCCCGACAAGGCCATGCGCGACGCACCGCTTCTCCAGCCCGAGGAACCACTTTTCGTAATACGACGCCGCGAGATAAGTCACCGGGGGCAGCGATTCGATCGAGGCGCGGCCGCCGTCGATCGTCCACAGCCGCGTGTAACCCATCGCCCGCTGCATCGCCAGCACGCGGCCTTCCCAGGCCTCGTGAAACGGCGGCTCGTGCGCCTCGGCGACGACCGGGCCGAAGCCGTGCATGCCGCCCATGTCGTGGACCGTGTTGCTCATCGTCGCGCCTCGGGCCTGATTTCGGCCGGCGATTTCGCGAGGCCGGTGCCGACCATGCTGTCGCGGGTGACGAGGCGGGCGAGCTGTTCTTCGCTCCAGCCGTCGGTGCCGGAGGGGCGCATCGGCACGACGAGAAAGCGCGTCTCGGCGGTCGAATCCCAGACCCGGATCGCGGTCTCGGGCGGCAGCCTAACGCCGAACTCAGCCAGCACGCCTTTGGGATCGATGACCGCGCGCGAGCGGTAGGGCGCCGATTTGTACCACACCGGCGGCAGTCCCAGGACCTCCCACGGGTAGCACGAGCACAGCGTGCAGACGACCATGTGATGCGTCTGCGGCGTGTTCTCGACCGCGGTCAGATGCGCCCCGACCGGGCTGACGAAGCCCAGCGCGTTGGCCGCCGCGGTGGCGTCCTCCAGCAGCCGGCGCTTGAAGTCGGGATCGGCCCAGGCGCGCGCGACGATGCGGGCGCCGTTATGCGGACCGATCTTGGTCTCACACGCTTCGACGATGCCGTCGAGCGCGGCGGGATCGACATAGCCCTTCTCGGTCAGGATGCTTTCGAGCGCCCGCACCCGCAGCTGCATTTCGGAGAGTTCCGAGCCGTGCTCCGGGCCATGGCCCGATCCGGGCGCGTGAGCGTGGGTATGGTGAGCGTCCGCAGCCATGGCAAAACCCTCCGCATGCCGAGGGTTAGAGATTGCAGCGCCGCCGGCCCCGTTGCAATGGGCCGCGCATCCCGACGCCGCCACCTGTTCCACCTGTTTTGCACAGGCTAACATCAGGAGAAGCAGTGCCCGCCGCCGCTGCGCGCGGCTGCCTCGACGACCGCAACAGTACGGTAGGATTATGGCGATTTTAGCGGCGGCGACGCGGCGTCGGCCGGCGGGGGCAAAAACCGCCGCGACGACCCCCTCACCCGCTGCCGGCGCCCTCCGATGCGGCGAGCGGCAGGCGGTAGGAGAGGGCTTCGGCGATGTGCTGGCGGCCTACGTCCGCGGCGCCGTCGAGGTCGGCGAGCGTGCGCGCCACCTTCAGCACCCGGTGGTAGCCGCGCGCGGTGAGCCGCAGCCGCTCGGCGGCGCGCGTCAGCAGGGCGCGGCCGGAGGGCTCCGGGGTGGCGACCGCGTCGAGCAGCGCGCCGTCGGCTTCGGCGTTGGTGCGGATGCGGCGGTCGGCCGGCAAGTCTGCGTAGCGCCGGCTCTGCCGGGCACGCGCCGCGGCGATGCGGCGGGCCACTTCTGCGCTGGATTCGGCCGGCGGCGGCAGCGCGAGGTCGGCGGGCGAGACCGCCGGCACGTCGATGTGGAGGTCGATGCGGTCGAGCAGCGGCCCGGAGATGCGCGACTGGTAATCCTGGGCGCAGCGCGGCGCCCGGCCGCAGGCGCGCCCGGGCTCCGCCAGAAAACCGCAGCGGCAGGGGTTCATCGCCGCGACGAGTTGGACCCGCGCCGGGTAGGTCACATGGCTGTTGGCGCGCGCGACGCTGACCCGGCCGGTTTCGAGCGGCTGGCGCAGGGCTTCGAGGGCGGCGCGGTTGAACTCGGGCAGTTCATCGAGAAAGAGGACGCCGTGATGCGCCAGGCTGATCTCGCCGGGCCGGGTGCGCAGCCCGCCGCCGACCAAGGCCGGGAGGGACGCCGAATGATGCGGGTCGCGAAACGGCCGCTCGCGCAGAAGGCCGCCGCCGCGCAGGCCGCCCGCGACCGACTGGATCATGCCGAGCTCCAAGGCTTCGGCCGGTTCGAGCGGCGGTAGGATGCCGGGCAGCCGCGCCGCCAGCATCGACTTGCCCGAGCCGGGCGGCCCGACCATCAGGAGGTTGTGGCCGCCGGCCGCGGCGATCTCCAGCGCCCGCTTGGCGCTTTCCTGGCCCTTGACGTCCTGCAAATCGAGCCCGGCGGCGCGCGACGGCGCGAGCCTCGCCTCGGGCGGCGGCAATAGCTGGGTCCCCTTGAAATGGTTGACGATGGCGAGGAGGTTGGGCGCCGCGATGATCTCGACGTCGCCCGCCCAGGCCGCTTCGGCGCCGCACGCCAGGGGGCAGATGATGCCGCTGTCGCGCGAAGCGGCGGCGAGCGCGGCGAGGAGGACGCCGGCGACCGCGGTCAGCGAGCCGTCGAGCGCCACTTCGCCGAGCGCGGTATAGCCGGCCAGCTCGTCCTGCGGCAAAACCTCCATCTCGCCAAGCAGCCCCAAGGCGATCGGCAGGTCGAAATGGCTGCCTTCCTTCAAGACGTCGGCCGGCGCCAGGTTGACCGTGATACGGCGCGACGGTAGCGCGAGACCCAGCGCGGAGAGCGCCGCGCGCACCCGCTCGCGCGATTCGGCGACCGCCTTGTCCGGCAGGCCGACGACGGTGAACGCCGGCAGCCCCGAGGCGATCGTCACCTGGGTCTCGACGTCGACGACCTCGACCCCGTGGAACGCCACGGTGCGCACGCGCGCGACCATCTCCCGGCCCGCCTAATTGATCTAGGTTAAGTCTAGGCCGCTGCCGGGCGCGACGCCAGCGCGGCGGCGCCGCCGGTTGCGTTGCGCGGCCGACGCCGCTTCGCTATCTGTTGCTGTCGCGGCTGTCGGGGTTGCAGCGGCGGCGCGGAGGGGTGGCCGAGCGGTTGAAGGCGCACGCCTGGAGAGCGTGTATGGGGGCAACTCCATCGCGGGTTCGAATCCCGCTCCCTCCGCCACTACTCCTGGGTTATCAGTGCGTTAGGGGATATTCCGCGATTTTACCCCATACGATACGCCACAGTTTCCTGAGACAGGCGGGCTATTTAAAACCTTCCCCTTTGTCCCCGTTCGGGCTCGGCCCTTGCAACGCCTGGGGCGTCGGCCCTTGGATCTGTTCAAGCTCCCAGCGGTTTATAAGACCGTCCCTGTAAGCATCCTCCGGGGTCGGCGCCACCAAACGGTAGCGATAGGGGTCCGGGTAAGTCGCCGGCCACTGCGCCCAAACCGGGGTGATGACGCCTATCGTCATGGCGGCCGCGACGCCTAACAAGAGATGCTTCATCCGCTCGCCCTCCGCCACACCTGAATAAGTGTGGCACTCTACCTGTTCGCCCGATACCAGGATCGTAACAAGGTAGTGAACGGATCAAGACGGGCGATCATGATGACGAGCGGGCCGCTGCGTTAATCCTCGCCCGTGGCGAGCGTTAATTCGGCGTCGGCGGCAAGCTGCTCCTCCTTCTCGGCCGCGTCGAGAAGCCATCCTTTAATCGTCGCGGTTGTCGCCTGCTCGGCCAACTCGCGAAGGTGGACTGCACGCAACTCGTGGTAGCGCACGGCGTCCTTTGGGCGCATCGTCGTCACAGCGTTCCCTCCCCACAGGGATATCTATAGACTAACGACGGCTACGCGTTCGGTTCCATCCGACCGGGCGGCTGCGCTCGACGATACGTTCGGGAAGCGCTGAGCGAACGGCCGCGCCGGATCGGGCTGCCTCAGCCCTTGTGGTAGCGGGCGCGAAACTCCCGGCGGGCTTCTTCGCGGGCGCGTTCGGCGGCGGATTTGTCGCTCGGCGCCGCCGCTTTCCCGGTGACGTACTCCTCCTGCCACGGCAGGTCGTCGACCTCCGGCTGATAGCCGCGGGTGCGATAGAGGCTTTCCTCCAGCGGCAGTTCGATGCCGTCGTCTTCGACCCGTACGTCGTCAGGCCGACCGCCGACGCCGTGAACCCGGTAGAGGCCGCGTCTCATGTCGATCGCTCCTGCGGAGGAGTTGCGCCGCCGGTCGGGGCGGCGCGGGGAAACTTTACCATGCACGCCTGTTCGCGGTCCCACAATGGCCGGCGCAGGGTCGCGATCGCGCTCCACAGCGTGAGAGTCGGCGCCGCTTGCAGGTCGGGCACCGCGTTGTGGCATTGCTCCAGCCGGTAGTTCGGGATGCGCGGGTTCAGATGGTGCACGTGGTGGAACCCGATATTGCCGGTAAACCATTGCAGGATGCGCGGCAGATGGAGGTGCGAGGAACCGCGCAGCGCGGCGTCCTCAAAGCGCCATTCGGCCTCGCTCACCCACAATGTGTGCTCGAAACGGTGCTGGATCGAGAACAGCCAGACCCCGATGATCGCCGCCACCACCATGATCGGCAGCTGCACCTCGGCGATCCGGCCAAACCCGATCGCCAGCCCCAGGCCGCCGATCACGCCCGCCAAGACCGCGTTGGTCAGGTAGACCGCGCGGCGTTCGCGGCGCCATCCCTTCGCAGCGTCGAACGGCACCCGATAGAGCAGGAGGAACACCAGCGGCGGCAGCACCAGGTAGGACACCGCCGGGTGATTGGCGAGGCGGTAGAGCCGCCGGCGCCAGGGGCCGAGCAGGCGATACTCGGCGACGGTCAGGCACGATGAATAGATGTCGAGCCCGCTTGCGGCGCGCCGGTCGAGATTGTTCCACGACCCGTGGTGCCGCGCATGCTGGCGGCGCCAGAAGGCATAGGGCGTCAGCGTCATCAGGCTGCACAGGCTGCCGAGGAGGTTGTTGGCGCGGCGCGAGCGGAAGAACGAGCCGTGCCCGCAATCATGCTGGATGATGAAGATGCGGACGAGAAAGCCGGCGGCGAGCAGCGACAGCGGCAGGGCGACCCAGACGGAAAGCCTCAGACACAAATACATTGCGGCGCAGGTCGCCAGAAACCCGCCGAACGAGGTTGCGATCTGCACACAGCTGCGGGCGAGGCTCGGAGTCTCGAACGAGGTCAGTGCGGGGAAAACCTGGGTCACTCTTGCCCTCCGCGAACCCGCCGGCGGCGCAATCTCGGATCAGCCTGCTCGGATCAACTCGCTCGGATCAACGTGTGGCGAACGCCCGCCTGGCCTGCCGAGTTTCCGGGGGCGCGCTTTTACCCGATGGCGATGGCGATGGCGCGCGCCGCAGGAACGCCGGCAGCGACGACGGCTCGGTCGTTGCGGTATGGCGATCCGGGTTTCCCGACGGCGGCTTGGGATGCTGTGTCGGATGCCTGGCAGGACCTCCGCCGTGCCCCGCTGGCGGGTTGGCTCCGGCGTTGCGATGGGGGTTGCGAGGGGCGCTGCGTTGCGGCCGGGTGGCGCTGCGCCGGTCGCTCGCGCCATCGCGCGCCTGCGCCACGCCCTGAGACATCCCCGGCGGCACGCCCGCAGGCATCGGGATCGCCGGGACCGCCACCCGCGTCAGCTTTTCGATGCCGCGCAGAAAAGGCCGCTCCTCGTCGCTGCAAAAGGCGATCGC
Source organism: Allostellaceae bacterium (assembly GCA_035309005.1). Lineage (GTDB taxonomy): Bacteria > Pseudomonadota > Alphaproteobacteria > ATCC43930 > CGMCC-115725 > DATARH01. Next base: position 56,859 of record DATGFP010000078.1, read on the forward strand.
GGTGCCGCCGGCGCCGGCGCGCGCGGTCCGGCCGATGCGGTGGACATAATCCTCCGGCACGTTCGGCAGGTCGAAATTGATGACATGCGACACGCCATCGACATCGATGCCGCGCGCCGCGATGTCGGTGGCGACCAGCACCCGGTCGCCGCCGCTGCGAAAGCCGGCCAGCGCGCGCTCGCGCTGCGGCTGCGATTTGTTGCCGTGGATCGCCGCGGCCTCGATGCCGGCGCCGACGAGATGGCGCACGACGCGATCGGCGCCGTGCTTGGTGCGGGTAAACACCAGTACGCGCTCGAAGTTCGGGTCGCGCAGCAGAACCGCCAGCAGGTCGTGCTTGCGCTCGCTGGCGACGAAAATGACCCGCTGCTCGACGCGCTCGACCGTGGTCGCCGCCGGCGTGACCGAAACCTTGACCGGGTCGTCGAGGTAGTCCTCGGCCAGGGCGGCGATCGCGCTCGGCATCGTCGCCGAAAACAGCAAGGTCTGGCGGCGCCGCGGCAGCAGCTTCACGATCCGCCGCAGGGCGTGGATAAAGCCGAGATCGAGCATGCGGTCCGCTTCGTCGAGGACGAGGATCTCAACGCTCGACAAGACCAGCGCGCGGCGGTCGATCAGGTCGAGGAGCCGCCCCGGGGTGGCGACCAGGATGTCGACGCCGGACGCCAGGCGGCGCTGCTGCGCGCCGAGCGGCACGCCGCCGAAAACGACCGCGGTCGACAGCGGCAGCCGGCCGCCGTAGCGCCGAAAGCTGTCGGCGATCTGGCTCGCCAGTTCGCGGGTTGGGCTGAGCACCAGGACGCGGCAGGCGCCGCGCGGCGGCGCTCCGGTCCGGCCGGAAAGGCGGTGCAGGATCGGCAGCGCGAAGGCCGCGGTCTTGCCGGTGCCGGTCTGCGCGATGCCGCACAGATCGCGGCCGGCGAGAACGAATGGCAGTGCCTGTGACTGGATCGGGGTCGGGGTCGCGTAACCCTCGATGGCAAGGGCATCGAGAATGGACGGAAGAAGTCCGAAATCGGAAAAACTGGACAAGTGCAAAAATTCCTCAGGGCCAGGGGTCCCGGGAAGGCACGCCAATGCAATTGCCGCGGGCCCGCTCCGGTCGGGAGACGACCCGCGTGATCAGGGCTGTCAGGATGGGCAGTGGATAAAGATCGGACCCAGCTCCCGCCATTCGGCGGGCACGCTCACGCAGCCCGATCACGTAGCTCGATACGAGCCCGAACGCTGCCTTCTCTATATGTGGCCTCATCCCGTTGCGGTCAAGTGTCGCCATCGGCGGGTGTCGGGCACCGCGAAATTCGCCAGAAATCGGCGGGCGAGCAAAGAAGTTGAGCAAATATTCTCCGCAAAAATTCGGTAGCGCGAGCCCGCGCAATTTTTGGTATGCGCATCGATGCCGCTTGGAAACGGCGAAATTTTACCCATCTACTTACATAACGCAAATCGCCAAATGGTTTTCGTGATGGACAGCGATGACGCCAGGTGAACGGGAGAACGAAGAGCGCCGCGCGGTCGAAAACCTCGCGCAGGCGCTCTACGAGGCGCAGGAGCCGGCCGGCATCGGCTGGGCCCGGCGCGCGCCGATCGTCCGCGAACCCTGGCTGTTGCGCGCCCGGCGGCAGCTCCAGGCGCCCTTGTGAGGTCGCGGCGCGATCGGCCGATGATGACCCTACTGCGGCGAAGGAAACTGAAATGTTCGTCAGATTGAAGCTCGAAGACACGCTTGACGGGTTGCTGGCGACCATCTCGCAACTTGACGACGCGAAGAAGAAGATAAGTGGAACGCCGCTGGTCGCGATCGTCGGCGATAAGGAAGAAGCAAAACAGAAAGCGAAAGCATTGGCGCGATCGCTCGGCTGCAAGACCTACGGCATTGTCGACAAGACCACCCAAGACCACCGCGCATAGCGCGGCGGCCGCTTCCATCGGATAATGGACGGCGCCCGCGGAGGACAGCACGATGAAAACCAAGGCCAAGCCCACCCCGGCCGGTGACGATCCGCGCCAGGCGGAAGCCGCGAAAACCAGCCGCCTGCGCGCCCTGCGCCTGGCGAAGGAAGCCGCCGACAAGGAGGCGGCCGCGCTCGCGGCGGCCGCCGCAGCCAGTGCGGTGAAGCCGGCGCGACGCCGGGTTCGCGCGGCGCCCCGGGTGGCCCAGCCGGAGCCGGCGTAGGCAGCCTGGCGGCGTCCCGATAAGCGGTCCGCGGCATCCATCGCACCTAATTTTTTTGTTAGCACTCGATTGCGAAGAGTGCTAATGGTGCGGCCTTCAATGCGTCTATGACAGGAGGGCCGCATGGGCTTTCGCCCACTGCACGACCGCGTGGTGATCCGCCGCGTCGGCCAGGAAGAGAAAACGCGCGGCGGCATCATCATCCCAGACACCGCCCAGGAAAAGCCGTCCGAAGGCGAGATCGTCGCGGTCGGCCCGGGCGCGCGCGGCGAAGACGGCAAGGTTCAGCCGTTGGACGTCAAGGCCGGCGACCGGGTGCTGTTCGGCAAGTGGTCGGGCACCGAAGTAAAGCTCGACGGCGACGACCTGATCATCATGAAAGAATCCGACATCATGGGCGTCATTACCGCCTGACACCGCCTGAGGAGAGAAGCAATCATGGCTGCCAAAGACATTCGGCACAGTAGCGACGCGCGCGAGCGGATGCTGCGCGGCATCGACATTCTGGCGGAAGCGGTCCGCGTGACGCTGGGGCCAAAGGGCCGCAACGTCGTGCTCGAAAAATCGTTCGGCGCGCCGCGCATCACCAAGGACGGCGTCACCGTCGCCAAGGAGATCGAACTTTCCGACAAGTTCGAGAACATGGGCGCCCAGATGGTCAAGGAGGTTGCCTCCAAGACCAGCACCGAAGCGGGCGACGGCACCACCACGGCGACGATCCTGGCGCACGCGATGGTGCGCGAGGGGATCCGCGCGGTCGCGGCCGGGATGAACCCGATGGATCTCAAGCGCGGCATCGACATCGCGGTCGAGGCGGTCGTCGCCGACGTCAAGAAGCGGGCGAAAAAGGTGTCGACCAACGACGAGATCGCCCAGGTCGGCACGATTTCCGCCAATGGCGAT
>DATGFP010000079.1:0-3847 GCA_035309005.1 Allostellaceae bacterium
GGATTCGGGGATGCCCGCCTCGAAATTGTCGTCGCCGCGGACGATCGCCTCGTAGACCTTGGTGCGGCCGGAGACGTCGTCGGATTTCACCGTCAGCATCTCCTGCAAGGTATAGGCCGCGCCGTAGGCTTCCAGCGCCCAGACCTCCATCTCGCCGAAGCGCTGGCCGCCGAACTGCGCCTTGCCGCCCAGCGGCTGCTGGGTGACGAGGCTGTAAGGCCCGATCGAGCGGGCGTGGATCTTGTCGTCGACCAGATGGTGCAGCTTCAGCATGTAGATGTAGCCGACCGTGACCTTGCGGTCGAAAGCCTCCCCGGTGCGCCCGTCGACCAGCGTCACCTGGCCGGACGACGCAAGCCCCGCGCGTTCCAGCATCGCGACGATGTCGTCTTCGCGCGCGCCGTCGAACACCGGGCTGGCCATCGGCACGCCGTGGGTCAGTTCGCCGGCCATCTCGATCAGCTCGGCCTCGGGCAAGGCCTCGATCCGGCTGCGGTCCGCCCCGTCGTAGATGTCGCCCAGCAGGCGGCGCAGATCGCCGTCGGCCTTGGCGGCGCCCTTGGCGGCAATTTTGCCATTGCCTTTGCCCTCGCCCTTGTTATTGCGGCGCACCGCCTCGAGCACCTCGCCGATGCGCAGGCCGAGGCCATGGGAGGCCCAGCCGAGATGGGTTTCGAGGATCTGGCCGACATTCATCCGGCTCGGCACGCCCAACGGATTGAGCACGATGTCAACGGGCGTGCCGTCGTCGAGATAGGGCATGTCCTCGCACGGCATGATGCGCGAGATGACGCCCTTGTTGCCATGCCTTCCGGCCATCTTGTCGCCCGGCTGCAGCTTGCGCTTCACCGCGACAAAAACCTTGACCATCTTCATCACGCCAGGCGGCAATTCGTCGCCGCGCTGCAGCTTCTCGACCTTGCTCTCGAAGCGCGCCTCCAATTCGTGCAGCGCGTCGTCCATCTGCTTCTTCAGGGCCTCGATGTCGAGCATCCGCCCGTCGTCGCGCACCGTTAGCTGGCGCCACTGGCCGGGGGTGAACTCGGCGAGCAGCGCGTCGGTGACCTCGCTGCCCGATTTCAGGTTTTTCGGGCCGGCGACCGTGATCTGCCCGAGCAGCAATTCCCGCAGACGCGCCGAGAAGCTGCGTTCCAGGATCGCGCGCTCGTCGTCGCGGTCCTTCGCCAGGCGCTCGATCTCGGCCCGCTCGATTGCCAGCGCGCGCTCGTCCTTGTCGACGCCGCGGCGCGAGAAGACCCGCACCTCGACGATCGTGCCGGAGACCCCGGGCGGCAGGCGCAGCGAGGTGTCGCGCACGTCGGAAGCTTTCTCGCCGAAGATCGCGCGCAAGAGCTTTTCTTCCGGGGTCATCGGCGACTCGCCCTTGGGCGTCACCTTGCCGACCAGAATATCGCCGGGCTTCACCTCGGCGCCGATATAGACGATGCCGGCTTCGTCGAGGTTTTTCAGCGCCTCCTCGCCGACGTTCGGGATGTCGCGGGTGATTTCCTCCTGGCCGAGCTTGGTGTCGCGGGCGCTCGCCTCGAATTCCTCGATGTGGATCGAGGTGAAGACGTCGTCCGAGACGATGCGCTCGGAAATCAGGATCGAATCCTCGAAATTATAGCCGTTCCACGGCATGAACGCGCAGAGCACGTTGCGCCCCAGCGCCAGCTCGCCCTGCTCGGTCGAGGGGCCGTCGGCGATGATCTCGCCGGCCCGCACCAGATCGCCGACTTTGACGAGCGGCCGCTGGTTGATGCAGGTGTTCTGGTTGGAACGCTGGAACTTCAACAGGTTGAAGATGTCGACGCCGGAGGCCGCGGCCGAGGTTTCCTCGGTGGCGCGGATCACGATGCGGGTCGCGTCGACCTGGTCGACGATGCCGGAGCGCCGCGCGATGATCGTGACGCCGCTGTCGCGCGCGACGGTCTCCTCCATGCCGGTGCCGACCAAGGGCGCCTCGGCGCGGATCAGCGGCACCGCCTGGCGCTGCATGTTGGAACCCATCAGCGCCCGGTTGGCGTCGTCGTTTTCGAGGAATGGAATGAGGGCGGCGGCGACCGAAACCAGCTGCTTCGGCGACACGTCGATCAGATCGACATCCTCGGGCCGGCACAGGATGAAGTCACCGTTTTTGCGGCAATTGGTCAGGTCGGCGACGATGCGGTTGCCGGCGCCGAGCTCGATATCGGCCTGGCCGATCGAGTATTTGCCCTCGTCCATCGCCGAGAGATAGATGACTTCGTCGGTGACGGCGCCGTCCTTCACCTTGCGGTAGGGGCTCTCGATAAAGCCGTACTGGTTGACCCGCGCGTAGGTCGCCAGCGAGTTGATCAGCCCGATATTCGGGCCTTCCGGGGTTTCGATCGGGCAGATCCGGCCGTAATGCGTCGGGTGCACGTCGCGCACCTCGAAGCCGGCGCGCTCGCGCGTGAGCCCCCCGGGCCCGAGCGCCGAGAGCCGCCGCTTGTGGGTGATCTCGCTAAGCGGGTTGGTCTGGTCCATGAACTGCGAGAGTTGCGACGAGCCGAAAAACTCGCGCACCGCGGCGGCCGCGGGCTTCGCGTTGATCAGATCGTGCGGCATCACGGTGTCGATCTCAACCGAGCTCATGCGCTCCCTGATCGCGCGCTCCATGCGCAGGAGGCCGACGCGGTACTGGTTTTCCATCAACTCGCCGACCGAGCGCACCCGGCGGTTGCCGAGATGGTCGATGTCGTCGATTTCGCCGCGGCCGTCCTTCAAATCGACCAGCACCTTGAGGATCGCCAGGATGTCCTGCTTGCGCAGCACCCGCACGGTATCGGCGGTGTCGAGGTTGAGGCGCGAATTCATCTTGACCCGGCCGACCGCCGACAAATCGTAACGCTCGCCGTCGAAGAACAGGCTGTTGAACAGCGTCTCGGCGGTCTCCAGCGTCGGCGGCTCGCCGGGGCGCATGACGCGGTAGATGTCGATCAGCGCATCTTCGCGCGTCGCGTTCTTGTCGATCGCGAGCGTCGAACGGATATAGGGGCCTTTCGAATCGGCGCCGCGGCTGACGAGGTCGATGTCGAGCATCGGCAGTTCGCTGATCCCGGCGTCTTCGAGCTGCGCCAGCGCCGCCTCGGTGATCTCGTCGCCGGCCTCGAAATAAACTTCGCCGGTCTCCTCGTTGATCAGATCCTGCGCGAAATAGCGGCCGACCAGTTCTTCCGGCGGCGCCAGCACATGGACGAGCCCGGCCTCCACCAGCCGGCGCGCGAGGCGCGGCGTCATCCGTTCGCCGGCCGGAACCCGGACCTCGCCGGTGTCGGCGTCGATCAGGTCGACCGTCATCTTGCCCTTGAACTGCTCCGGCTCGAACGGCGTCATCCAGCCGTTGGGGCCGCGCCGGTAGACGACCGTGGCGTAGAACGCCGCGAGGATCTCCTCCTTCGACATGCCGATCGTTTCGCCCGGCTGCAGCGGCTTGGTTTCGGCCAAGCGCTGGGCGCGCTTCTCTTCGGTCTTGGCGTCGTCGAGCGCCAGCAGCAGCGTCGTCGCCGGCAATTTGCGGCGGCGGTCGATGCGGACATAGACGTGGTCCTTGGCGTCGAATTCAAAGTCCAGCCACGAGCCGCGATAGGGAATGACCCGCGCGGCGAAGAGGTACTTGCCCGAGGAATGCGTCTTGCCCTTGTCGTGGTCGAAGAAGACGCCGGGGCTGCGGTGCATCTGGGAAACGATGACCCGCTCGGTGCCGTTGATGATGAACGTGCCGTTGCGCGTCATCAGCGGCATGTCGCCCATATAGACGTCCTGCTCCTTGATGTCGCGGATCGAGCGCGAGCCGGTATCCTCGTCGACGTCCCAGACGACGAGG